>JAFRLY010000049.1 GCA_017431005.1 Clostridia bacterium | reverse complement strand
GAAAACCGCAAAGAACGAGTTGATGATGACAAAGCATCCTCCCCCCAGAAACTCGCCCATTCCGTAGGCGTTCTGGCTGAAGAATCCGTAGCTGGGTTTTCTGCCGCTGATCTCACCTTTCATGCCTGTGTTCTCCTTCATTTTTGATATGCAGGGGAATTGTCATGCCTTCTGCCTACAACTATATCATAAAACGCCGGCAGTGGCAAACGCAAACCGCCGGGCGCCCGTCTTTGAACGCCTCGCCGATTCTGCCGCCGCTCATGTGATCGCTTTGAAATTGCTCACATCCGAGTGGCAGACCGGACACTGATCCGGGGGCAGTTCTCCCTCGAAGATATACCCGCAGACAGTGCATTTCCATTTCTTGGCTGCGGTGTCGAACACATACTGTTCGCTTTCTCCTTCATTTCCAAACACCGCATCCATGTCCAGGGTAATGGCTTCGTCGATCTTTCCTTCCTCTGCCATGCTTTTCATGATGGCCATGGTTTTGGCGTGACTCAGGCCGGCTTTGTAAGGCCGGTCCTCTGTCAGGGCCTGATAGATATCGATGCACGCCATCAGGCGCTCTTCAAAGGAAAGCTGGGATGCATCCATCCCGCGTGAGTACCCGGTACCGTCCAGCTTCTCATGATGGTTGGCCGCCCATTCCGTAATGTCCTCAAAGCCGTCAATGTCGCTGAGAATCCGCAGGGAGGCCCTGGCGTGATCCTTCATGATGGCATACTCCTGCTGATCCAGCTTGTCGGGTTTCTCCAGAATTGCATTCCCGATCACGACCTTCCCGATATCATGCAGCGCACCTGCCGTATAATAGCGGATCGTCTTCTCTGCACTCCATCCGTAGTACTCCGCCATGGTTTTTGCCTTCTCGGCAACGCCCAGAGAATGCGCCGTTGTGAAGGGGGATTTGTAATCGACGATCCTGGCAAAAAACGCTGCTGCGGCCCTGATTTCCTCATCGGAATAGTCGTGCCGGATCAGCGGCAGCCGTTCCTTCAGCAGGGCCTCGGGCCCCTTCGCCTGAAGGTCCAGCATGTCCTGAAAGGACAGATTCTTCCGAAACTGTGCTGCCGCCCGTTCCGAAAACAGCCGGCCCGCCTGTTCCGCGACGAATTCCCTGATTTTCTCAAAAGACGCAGCTGTCACGGTTTTCAGGTCATACAGGATGTCGACCGCATCTGCCAGATGGATGCATTCCGAGCGGAAATCCGTCTGGTCCTGGCTTAAGCCAAGCGCGCCTGTTCCGTCCGCGTTCTCATGATGCCACAGAATCACATTCTTGACATCCGTGCGAAACGGGAGCAGCGATGCGTTGCGCTCGCCGATGATCGCATGGCGCGCAAGCCTGCTGAGATCATAGTTCTCTCCCTTACGCGGGCATTCCGGAATCGTCTGTTGGATTCTCTCCTCCTGCAGATATTCCGCCACCGCATTGTCGTGCAGGATCGCGCAGCCGACAAAGTCAACCAGCTGTTCCTCGCTCAGCCCGGCTCCCTCCGCCATTTTCATGGAGAGCCATGCCACTCTTTTTCCGTGTTCGGCCGTCGCACCGGTATATTCATGTTCAATCGCATCAAGGGCAAATGACAT
>JAFRLY010000048.1 GCA_017431005.1 Clostridia bacterium | reverse complement strand
CTTCTTTGATTCAGTAGCGAAAGCGGCCGCACATTTTGACCGATTTGTCAACCCTTTTCTGCAATTTTCTTAACAAAAAAAGAGACCGGAACCTGTTTCGGTTCCAGTTCTCTTTCCGTCATCCTTATCTGAATGACATTGGATACGAAATCCGGCCTTTTTTCTGTCCCTGAAGCTTTTATTTTCCCCCGAGCAGCCCGCTGAGCAGATTCCCGATTGTATCGGATATGCTGTCCGCGGCTGAACCGGAAACACTTCCGCCTCCCACAACATTCAGCAGCCCGGTGATTTTATCACCGTACTCCCCTTTCAGCACTTTCAGGGCAACCTTTTTCATGTCACCGTTCGCACTGCGGTAAGCTTCCACCAGCTTCTTCTCGGATGCGGTAACCTTCATGCTGATCCCTGCTGCGGCCGGGGTGCTTGCTTTGGCTGCGGTACCGGTCTTCTGAGCAGTTCCGGTTTTATTTGCCGACGCAGTTTTAGCAGCCGCGGTTTTTGCTGCCGTGGTTTTTGCTGCTGTTGACTTGGCTGTTTTCCTGGATGCACTTGTTTTGGCTGTCGTGGTTTTCGCAGCCTGGGTCTTTGCTGCTGCAGTCTTCGCAGCCGTTGCTTTTTTAGCCGCTGAAGCGGGCAGGTTCTTCGGCGCGTTGACCAGTGATGTCTGTGTCACACCGCAGGCAACAGCAATCTTTTTCAGCTGGCTGGCTGTCAGATCCACGGATCCTCTTTCGCATTTTCCGATATCAGATGCTGTCAGGCCTTCCCCGGCCGCTTTGGCCAGTTTCTCCTGTGTCAGTCCGGCCGCAGTTCTTGCTTCCTTAATCAGAACCCCTACCTTTTTGGCTGCCATATATCTTGCCTCCCCTTTTCAGTTTTCCTGCTGCTTCAATTTTATCAGAGAATAAAGCTGTTTTCAATCCCGAAAGAAAAAGCTTGTCACAGGATAGTCAGAATATTATAATAATCAGACAGGAAACGGTCTTTTAAAAGACCTGAACAGGAGGATAATCAAATGGATATTCAGAAAATCATCTCAGAGCTCGTGTCCAGACTGACCGGCAATACAGATCTGATTGCCAAGTTTACCGCCAATCCGCTGAATGCCATCAAGGACCTGCTGGGTATCGATCTGGATGCCGATCAGCTCGGCCAGGTTGTGAAGGGTGTGCAGTCTGCCCTGGGCGACTCCGCCGGCGATATCCTGGGCGAGGGGAAATCCATCCTGGACAAAATCAAGGGTCTGTTCTCCAAATAATCCATAAACCATAAAAGCGGCGGCACGGTATATAAGGTACCGTGCCGCCGCCTTTATTTTGCGGTTTATTTGGTCAGGGTCATCTTCTTCAGATGCCAGATCTGGTCATTGTACTCAGTAATGGTACGGTCTGAAGAGAAGATACCGCTCATGGCTGTGTTGGTAATGGCCATTTTACGCCATTTTGCCTTGTTCTGATAATCCTTGTCCAGCCGTTTCTGGGCCATGGTATAGGAGCCAAAGTCCTTCAGCACGAAATAACTGTCGCCCATGGATCCCCATCCGCCCAGCAGCAGGCTGTGATAAAGCTCCTGCAGCACGCCCGGGTTTCCGGGTGTCAGTGTGCCGTCAATCATCTGTGTCATGGCTTCACGCACTTCATGATTGGTTTCGAAGATCATCATCGGATTGTAATTGTTCTCCCGATACATGTCTCTTACGGTATCAGCACGCATGCCAAAGATATAGATGTTGTCCATACCGACCTGCTCGCTGATTTCCACGTTGGCGCCGTCCATGGTGCCGATCGTGACCGCGCCGTTCATCATAAACTTCATGTTGCCGGTTCCGCTGGCTTCCTTGCTGGCTGTGGACAGCTGCTCAGAAACCTCAGCTGCGGGAATCAGTACTTCAGCGCTGCTGACATCATAGTTTTCCAGGAATACAACCTGCAGCATCTTCCTGGCTCTCGGATGCTTCTGAATGAGGCTGCTGATCGCGCAGATCATGCGGATAATCTGCTTGGCACGGTAATAACCGGGGCTGGCCTTCGCACCGAAGATAAAGACACGGGGCTGCATGACGAAGCTCTCGTCATTGACGATCCGGTTGTAGAGCACCAGGATATGCAGGGCATTCAGCATCTGGCGCTTATATTCATGCAGCCGCTTTGCCTGCACGTCGAACATGAAATCCGGGTCAACCACAGCATTCTGCCGTTCCAGCAGAAGCTTCGCCAGACGTTCCTTATTGTGATGCTTGATGGCGGCAAACTTTTCCTGGAAAGCCGCGTCGTCCGCGAACGGACGCAGGGCGCTGAGATTTTCGGGCTCACGGATCCAGTCGGTACCGATGGATTCATTGATCAGGTCCGTCAGCTCCGGATTGCAGTTGATCAGCCAGCGGCGATGTGTGATACCGTTGGTGATCGCAGAGAATTTCTCAGGCATCACCAGGTTATAGTCATGGAATGTCTCTTCCTTCAGAATCTCTCCGTGCAGCTTGCTGACACCGTTCACGGAATAGCTCATAGCCACCAGCATGTTGGCCATATGCACATAGTCATAGCTGACAATGGCCATACGGGCAATCCTGTCCCAGTCTCCCGGGAAGAAGTTCCAGAGGCGTTCGCACAGTCTGCGGTTGATTTCCTGAATGATCTGATAGATCCGCGGGAGCAGGCTTTCGACCATGTTTACCGGCCATTTTTCCAGCGCTTCCGCCATAATTGTGTGGTTGGTATAGGCGATGGTGCGCTGGGTAATCCTGCTGGCCTCGTCCCAGCCAAGCCCTTCCTCATCCATCAGCAGCCGCATCAGCTCCGGCACAGCCATGCCCGGATGGGTATCGTTGATATGAATGACGACCTTTTCCGGCAGTCTGGAAAAATCATGACCGTAGTTTTTCTTGAAATCCTTCAGGATGTACTGCAGTGTGGCGCTTGTGAAGAAATAAGCCTGCTTCAGACGCAGCTGTTTTCCTTCATAATGCTTGTCCTCCGGATAAAGAACCTTGCTGATCGCTTCCGCCAGTTCGATTTCCTCTGAGGCCTGCACATAGCGGCCTTCTCCGAAGCTGCCCAGGTCAATCTTCTTCGGGCTCCTGGCAGACCACATCCGCAGTGCGTTCACGGTGACCGCATCGTACCCGACAATTGGCATATCATAGGGCACGGCTTCAACGGTGTAGTAATCACGGGTAACGTATTTCTTGACCCCGTTGATCTCAATTTCCTCCACATGTCCGCCGAAATGAACCTCGCAGGTATCCTCCATCACGGCATTTTCCCATGCGTTTCCGTTATCCAGCCAGCTGTCCGGCAGCTCCACCTGCTGGCCGTCCACAATTTTCTGGCGGAAAAGTCCGTATTCATAGCGGATGGTGCAGCCCATCGCCGGCAGATTCAGGCTGCTCAGGCTGTCCAGGAAGCATGCGGCCAGGCGTCCGAGTCCTCCGTTGCCCAGGCCGGGTTCCGGTTCTTCCTTCAGCACATCCTGGATATCGATGCCCAGTTCGCTCAGCGCTTCCGTATATTCCTTTGTGGAGAGCAGGTTCAGCATGTTGCAGTACATACTGCGTCCCATCAGGAATTCAACGCTCAGATAATACAGCCTTTTGCCCTTGCTGCGCTTCCGTTCTTCCCGGCTGACAATCGCCTTCTGCATGATCTGATCGCGGACCGTGGAAGCCACAGCGCGGTAAATCTGCTGCGGAGTGGCTTCTTCGATCGTCCGGCCGTTATAACGCTGCACCTTTCCGACAATCGTTTCTTTAATGGATTCCTTATCAAACTTCGTGGCAGGCATATTTTTCCTCCTCGGATTCATGAATGTCCGCTGATAATATGAACAAATTATTATATCATGCGGTATAAATATCGTGCAAGACAAGCCTCTGGTGGGTTAAACGCCATCTACGCCATGCCAAAGTATGTTCTGGCGGTATCACGGTCTTTTTCCAGCTGTTCCTTCAGCAATTCCGCGGATTCAAACCGGTGCTCCGGCCTGATCCTTTTCAGCAGCCGGAGACGGACGTATTTTCCGTACAGATCCGGCGAGGCGTCCAGCAGATAGGCTTCAACAGTGACTTCCCCGGACGGCAGTGTCGGCTGTCTGCCTATATTGACCATGCCCCGGTACAGACGGCGTCCTTCCCTCAGGCTGCACAGATAAACGCCGTAATCCGGCAGCAGCTTTTCCGCAGCAACCGCGACATTGGCAGTCGGAAATCCCAGCTTATGGCCAAGATGTTTTCCCTCCACAACTGTTCCGCTGACAGGATAAGCATTCCCCAGCATGATGTTTGCTTCGGCAAGGCGTCCCTTCAGCAGGCTGGCCCGGATTGCACTTGAGGAAATAACCATACCGTCTTCTGTCTGAACCGGCGGAAGAATTCTGGCTTCAAATCCATAACGCGGACCTTCAGCCTCCAGCATCTGAGCCGTTCCGCATCCGGCCCGGCCAAAGGTATAATTCCATCCTGCGTATACGGCGCAGGGTGCGGCCATTTCCTGCAGCTGTTTCAGGAAAACCTCCGGGGGCATTGAGGCAAGCTCCTTTGTGAAACGGAGCACCCGTATCTCGTCGACTCCCAGCTTTCGGAAAATTTCAGTCTTTTCCGCCAGCGTGCTCAGCATGCGCGGTGCTGACTCAGGGCGAAGCACCTGCAGGGGGTGCGGCATGAACGTGCACACCTGCAGCGGCACATTCCTTTCTTCAGCTTCCCTGCCGGCTGTCCGGATCAGCTCGCGATGCCCCTCATGAACCCCGTCAAACATTCCAAGCACAAGAACGCACGGTCCCGAAGTTTTTGTGCGGTCCCAGACTAACCGGATATGATTCCTGCTGTTCATGGCTGATCCTCCGTTTCAGGGGCAATCTGAGCGCGCCACACCAGATGATCGTCCTGGCGGTACACAATACCCCAGAACGCATTATCCAGATACAGGCGCAGCGGCTCATTCTCCGGCGGAAGCCCGTCGCTGAAGCGGTTTATGGGCAGTTTCGCACCGGCACTGATCCTGGCGCGCAGATCTCCGGGAGCATCCACCCGCCGCAGATGACCAAGAGGATAATCCGGCGGCAGCAGTCTGCTCATCAGTTTTCCCTCTTCCGCCAGATTCCGTGCTTCCTCCAGACTGATGGCTGTATCCGTTCCGAAGACGCCGCTTCGGGTGCGCAGAAGACTTCTCATATGAGCCGGGCAGCCGCAGAGCTTCCCCAGATCATCACACAGGGTACGGATATAGGTGCCGCGTCCGCAGCGCACCCGTATCTCTGCGCCGTGATCCGGCATCTCTCCGAGCACTTCAATGCTGTCTATACGTACAGTCCGTTCCGGAACCACAAGTGTTTCGCCGTTGCGGGCACGCGCATACAGCGGTTTCCCGTTCACCTTGATTGCGCTGTACATGCTGGGGCGCTGTATAATGTTTCCTGTCAGCAGCCGGCATTTATCCCGGACCGTTTCCAGGGACGGAAAGCGATCCCCCGTCTCAAGCACAGTTCCTGTAGCGTCCTGCGTATCCGTGCTTGTTCCGAACGCGACAACCGCCACATACTCTTTCTCTTTATCCGTCAGATAATCAAAAAGCCGCGCGGCTTTCCCCGTCATCACGGGAAGAATGCCTGCGGCTTCCGGATCAAGCGTGCCGGCATGCCCGACGCGCTTCTCTCCCGTCAGGTGCCGGAATACGGCCACAACTGCCGCACTGCTCATTCCTGATGGCTTCATGACATTGAAAAAACCGTTCATGCCTGTTCTTCCAGTTTTCTGGTCATTGCCGCGACCACAATCTGAGTCGCTTCATCCAGCGTTCCTTTCAGCGTGATTCCGGAGGCCTGCGGATGACCGCCTCCGCCCAGTTTTTTGGCGATATCGTCAATCCGCTCCGGTGACTTTGCACGCAGGCTGAATTTGATTTCCCCCGGTTCGTCTTCCCTGGCCAGAACAGCCATCCGGGTTCCCGTGGTTTCCAGGCCAAAGTTCACCAGGGTGTCCGCATGCTCACTCAAAGCGCCGCAATCGCTGAAATCCTTCCTGGTCAGCTTCATAACGGCAATCCTGCCATGGCCCTCAAAGCTCATGCCGGAAATGGCCTTCCCCAGAAGGAGCAGCTGCTCCCGGCTTCTTTCGCGGAACAGCACGCGGCTCATCTCGCTCAGCGGGAGGCCGATCTGCATCAGCTCGCTCATGATGGCGAACACCTCAGCGTTCGTTGAGGAAAAGGAAAAATTCCCGGTATCCGTACTGATTCCCGTGTAAAGGCACATGGCGATTTCACGGGTTATCGTTACCTTCAGGGCCTTCAGCTGTTCAAAAACAAGGATGCTGGCAGCCGGAGCCGCGCCGTCCACGCTGTTGATCTCCATATACAGCGGATTGGTGGGATGGTGATCGATCTGTGCGCTGTGCCTGCTTTGATCCATCAGCCGCTTTCCGTCGCCGAGCCGTGCAGGATCACTGACGTCAACCGCCAGCAGCAGGTCAAACCGCTCTTCGCAGTCCCGGGGACTGTGAATGCTCTCCGCTCCCGGCAGAAAAGACAGATTGTCCGGCACCTTATCATGACAGAACACCTGAACCTTTTTTCCCAGAGCAATCAGCCCCAGCCGCATGGCCAGCGCGCATCCGATCGTATCCCCGTCAGGATTGATGTGAGAGCAGACTGCGATACGTTCCGCCCGGCGCACGGCTTCTGCGACTGCTTCAGCGTTTCTTGTCAGTTCCGTCATTTCCCCTGCTCCTCCGTTCCGGCGGCTTCCGCCAGAACCTTGGCAATATGCACACCGTAGGCAATATTTCGGTCACTGATAAACTGAAGCTCCGGAGCGTAGCGGATAATCATACGCTTGCCCAGAGAGCGGCGGATAAAGCCGCTTGCATTTTTCAGCGCCTGCATCAGAGGCTCCCGCTTGTCATCCTCCAGAACACTGATATAAATCTTCGCGTACCGAAGGTCTCCGGCAACGTCTGCCCTGGTCACTGAAAAGGTGCCGCTGATCCGGGGGTCATGCAGTTCCTCCCGGATAATGGCATCCACTTCCCTCCGGACTTCCTCAGCGATCCTGTCAATTCTCTGATAACTCATATTAGCGGGGAATCTCCTCCATGGTATAGCATTCTACGATATCGCCTTCCTTGATATCGTTATGTCCTTCCAGGGACATGCCGCATTCGTAGCCGGCCGCCATTTCCTTTACGTCGTCCTTCAGATGACGCAGACTGCTCAGCTTGCCCTCAAACACAACCACATTGTCACGCAGCAGTCTTACGCCGGCATTCCGCTGAACCTTTCCGTCCTGAACATAGCACCCGGCGATAATACCGGAACCGGTGATCTTGAAAACGTTCCGCACCTCCGCATGACCCAGCAGCACTTCCCGGTACTCGGGCTCCAGAAGTCCCTTCATTGCCAGCTCCATATCCTCAATGGCTTTGTAAATGACGGTATAAAGCCTGATATCCACCTTGGCCTTTTCCGCCGCCTCCCGTGCGGAGGCATCCGGCCGGATATTGAAACCGATAATGATGGCGTTGAATGCGGAAGCCAGGTTGACGTCATCCTTGGTGATCGCACCGGCAGCGCTGTGAAGCACCCGGATCTTGACCTCATCACTGCTCAGCTTCTCCATGGCCTGCTTCACAGCTTCCACAGAGCCCTGGACATCTGCTTTGATGATCAGGTTCAGGGTTGTCACCTTGCCGGCTTCGATCGTGGAGAAGAGGTTCTCCATGCTCATCTTCGCCATGGTGGCTTCACGGCTGGCCTTCAGTTTTTCTCTGCGTTCATCGGCCACCTGACGGCTCAGCTTGTCATCTCCGACAGCGATCATTTCATCGCCTGCGCTGGGCACATCGTCGAAGCCCATGATTTCCACAGGCATGGAAGGTCCGGCGGAATCCACCCGTTCCCCCTTGTCATTGATCAGCGCGCGAACCTTGCCGGAAGCCATGCCGGCAATGATGCTGTCACCCACATGCAGGGTACCGTTCTGCAGCAGTACGGTGGCCAGCGGGCCTCTTGCCTTATCCAGCTTGGCTTCAATAATGACGCCGCGGCCGAGGCGGTTCGGGTTGGCCTGAAGCTGAAGCATATCCGCCTGCAGCAGAATCATCTCAAGCAGTTCATCAATTCCCTGGCCGGTATGCGCGGACACCGGAACACAGATCGTTTCGCCGCCCCAGTCTTCGCAGACCAGTCCGTACTGTGTAAGATCCTGCTTGACCTTTTCGGGATTTGCATCCGGCTTATCCATTTTGTTGATGGCAACGATGATCGGGACCTCGGCAGCTTTGGCATGGTTAATGGACTCCACAGTCTGCGGCATCACGGAGTCATCCGCCGCCACTACCAGCACCGCGATATCCGTCGCCTGGGTGCCTCTGGCACGCATGGCTGTAAAAGCTTCATGGCCGGGAGTATCCAGGAAGGTGATCTGCCTTTCATCATCAACCTGAACTGTATATGCGCCGATATGCTGGGTGATCCCGCCGGCTTCTCCGGCGGTAACCCTGCTCTTGCGGATGTAGTCCAGCAGGCTGGTCTTGCCGTGGTCTACGTGTCCCATAATGGTTACAACCGGCGGCCTGGGCATCAGATTTTCTTCAGCATCGTCGAAGTCCTCCGCCACCAGAGCCGCTTCAGCGGTCTGTTCCTGTTTTCTCTCCAGGGTAATATCAAAGTCAGAGCAGACAAGCTGCGCTGTGTCAAAATCGATTTCACTGTTAATGGTCGCCATGTTGCCGAGCATAAAAAGCTTTTTAATAATTTCTCCGGCAGGCTTGCCGATCTTCTCGGTGAGGTCGCGCACGGTAATCGTATCGCCGGCCATGGTTGCGGACTCGATCTTGATCGGAGCCATCATCTGCTGCGCACTGGGTTTCTTGGCCCGTGCCCGTTTGCCGCCGCGGATCACCTCATCGTCGTAACCATTGAAATTGCTGTTTTTGCTGGCCTGCTTCCGGTTCCTGGTCACATGCTCCGGATCGTGCTGGCGGATATAGTTTTTCTTGTTCGGATCATAATTGGAAACCCGTTCCTTCTCCATGGGAGCAGCCAGTTCGGGCGTGCGGCTGCGCGGTCCGGATCCCGCCTGTCCGCGGGTTCCGGCAGCGCCTCCCTGAGGCCTGTTTCCCTGCATGCTTCCTGCCGGACGTCCAAACTGACCCTGCTGGCCTGCCGGACGTCCATAGGGGCCCGCCTGTCCCTGCTGTCCCGCAGGACGGCCGTACGGTCCCTGGCCTGCCGGGCGTCCGTAGGGGCCCGCCTGTCCCTGCTGTCCCGCAGGACGGCCATACGGTCCCTGGCCTGCCGGGCGTCCGTAGGGGCCCGCCTGTCCCTGCTGTCCCGCAGGACGGCCATACGCTCCCTGCTGGCCTGCCGGGCGGCCGTAAGGACCTGCCTGTCCCTGCTGTCCCGCGGGGCGGCCGTACGGTCCCTGACGTACGCCTGTACCGGCCTGAGGCTTCGGCTGATCGCCGGGGCGGCTGATAATCTGGCCGATAACCGGTTTTTTCTGAACCGGCGCTTTCGGAGCTTCCTTCTCAGGCTCCTGCCTGACAGCAGGTTTTTTCTCTTCTGCAGCCGCCTGCGTTTTCTCAGGCTGTGTTTCAGCAGGCTTTTCCGGCACACTGGCTTCCGCCGGCTCCTGACGCTTCTCCTCAGGCGCCTGCGTCTGAGCGGCGGATGCTTTTTCCGTCTCAGCCTTTACGGCCTGTACTTTCTCAGATTTTACGGCTTCAGATGTTTCCGCGGAAGCCGTTTCAGCCTTCCGGGGCTGCGGCTCAGCTTCTTTTTTGTCTTCCTTCTCAGCCGCAGGAACAGACGCCTTCGTTCTGGATGCTTCCTTTTTCTGGGCATCCTCCCGCATAGCGGCTTCCATCATCTGCTTCTCATCGTCATCCAGCATCGTGTAAGCTTTGGTATGGGCAGACTGAACCCGAAGCTGTTCCTGTTGCTTCCGCAGCGCAGCTTCCTCCTCTTTCTGACGGTTCATCTCCGCATCCATGGACCTGAGCGAGTCATACAGGAAATCGGCTTCCTTCCGAATCCGTGTGGCCTGTTCAAGAATTCCGGAAGCCCCTTCCACCAGCTCTTTTGTCGCATCCTTCAAGTTTACTTTAGCCATTCGACGTTTGTACCCCCTGCCGGTTACCGGCAATAATGTCATTGATAATTATGTGTTATCCTGCCTGATGCAGATCAATACCTGATCCAGCAGTGATCCCTTCCGGATCGCCATTGCCATATATTCCTTGCCTGTGGCCGCCTCCAGCAGCCTCTCCGGCAGAAACACCAGTTTTGTTTCGGCTCCGCGGCACAGCGTTTCGTATCTTTTCCGGGTATTTACGGAAACTCCGCTGTCCACGAGCACCAGCCCGCATATGCCTTTTACGGCCGCCTTCCGGCAATTGTCCTCCCCAAAGACAGCCTGTCCTGATCTGACACAGATGCCGAGCAGCCCTTTCAGCCTTTTTTCATCCATCTGCATTCTCCGGTTCCAGCCTGTCCAGTTCCTCTTTCAGCCCTGAAGCGACCTCCGGGGTCATCTGGACTTCCAGCTGCCGTTCCAGCTGCTTCTGACGTATAGCCCGTGTGAGGCACTCAGCGCTGCGGCAGACATAGGCGCCTCTTCCCGGTTTCTTGCCTCCGGGATCCAGCGACAGGTTTCCGTCCGGACCGCGTACCACCCGGATCAGCGCCCGTTTTTCCTTCATTTCCCTGCAGCCTACGCACATGCGCATGGGGATTTTCTTCTGTTTCATGCTGAACTCTCCGTTGATTATGCGGGGTCAGGCTTTACATTGTGTCATCGTCGCCATCAAGGCTGGCGTCAAAGTCCATGGTAAAGCTGTCATATACCGGCGTCTCAACCTGAATGTATTCCTCGGATTCGCCGTTTTCATCACCCATGTCTGTCATTTCCGCAGCCTGGCTCTGGCTCTTGATATCGATCTTCCATCCGGTCAGTTTTGCGGCAAGCCGGGCATTCTGTCCTTCCTTGCCAATGGCCAGGCTGAGCTGATTGTCAGGCACAATGACGCGGAAAGCCTTTTCTTCCTTTGCCTGGTAAACACTGAGCACATGCGCCGGATTCAGTGCGTTGGCCACGAACTCCGCAGGATTGCTGGACCACTTGATAATGTCAATCTTTTCGCCCTTCAGCTCCTGAACAACGCGGTCCACGCGGCCGCCCCGCTGACCTACGCAGGCGCCGACGGGGTCAATCATCACATCAGCGCTGTGAACAGCGATCTTGGTACGGCTTCCCGCTTCCCGGGCAATGTTTTTGATCGTCACGATACCGCCGGCAATTTCCGGAACTTCCATTTCGAAAAGCCGCTTCACCAGGTTCGGATGAATCCGGCTGACATAAACCTGGGGGGTATATCCCGGGCTCTGTGTGGTTTTGTGCACTTCCAGAATATATACCTTGATATGGTCGTCGTCGTGCAGCACTTCGCCGGGAATCATCTGATCCTTTTCCAGCACACCTTCTGTTCTGCCAAGATCCACATAAACCGCCTTGGGTTCGACCCGCTCAACAATGCCTGTCAGAATTTCGCTTTCCTTTTCTGCGTATTCATCGTAGATCTTTCCGCGTTCGGCTTCCCGGATATGCTGAATGATCACCTGTTTTGCCGTCTGCGCGGCAACCCGCAGGAACCCGTTGGGGGTCACATTCACCTCGGCGATATCACCCATCTGATAAGTGGGATTGATTTTTTTTGCGCTTTCCAGTGAAATCTGGTTAACCGGATCCTCGATTTCGCTGTCTTCCAGGATAAGCTTCCGGGCATATACGGAAATTTCTCCCGTGCTGCGGTTAACGGTCACATCCAGGTTGTTGGGAGCGGTTTCTCCCTTCGGCAGATTCTTTTTATATGCCGCTTTTAACGCCTCTTCTATCGTACTGAACAGTGACTCCTCGCTGATTTCCTTTTCCTTGGCCAGCATCCGGATTGCTTCGACAACTTCTGATTTCATTTTTCTTCCCCGCTTTCTTCTGTATCCTCGAAGTTTTCCGCCTGCCCGTCGCCGGACAGATCCACTTCCTCAATTCCTTCCATGTCCACCACCGGTTTAACCAGCGCTGCAGCTTTCCTGGGAATTCTGATCTCTCCCTGGCTGGTTTCAAGAACAATTTCCCCGTTCTCAAGCCCGGCCAGGATACCGGTCAGAATCTTGGATCCCTGAATCGCTTTGAAAAGCCTGACTTCTATCTCGCTGCCCATCGCACGCTCAAAATCCCTGTCCTTCTTCAGCGGACGGTCAAGCCCGGGAGAAGAAACCTCCATAAAGTCAAAATCGAGCGGCTCCACCAGCGGCCGGACCTGCTTGTGAAACTTCTCACAGTCGTCCAGAGAGATGCCTTCCGGCTTGTCGATATAAATCCGGAGATAGATGCCGGTCGGTTCCCTGTCCAGGCAAAAGTCAACCAGCTCGAAGCCCATTTCCTCTGCGATCCCGGAGCACCGGGTTTCCAGGGATGACGTATTTACCTTGGCCATCTGCGCAGCTTCCTTCCTTCAGTTTCAGGCATAAAAAATAGCGGAAAAACTTTACCTTCCGGACCGTAATGCGCTTCACCGGAGAGAGACTCCCTCCATACCTCCGCGCTTACAGCCTGCAGGCAGTTTTCTCGCTTGACGTTAAACCCTTCTTTCAAGGCACTTGGCCGTATCTGATCGTGCGGTAATCCCGCACGTCGCGGAGTATACCATACTTTTATATCATTGACAATCTTTTTTTGAAAAAAAGATTCCGCTTCCGCCTTTGCGGGAAAAGCCGTTCAGCGATTTGACCCCGGCTTCCCGGGTATATTCTGACGTCCGGGATACGCGAAAAGGTATTGACACTTCCTGAAATTCGTGATAAGATCTGTTCTCGTCAGCGAAGGCGGCGCTTTCGTTGAGCGCCAAAGCCCTAGGAGGAGCTGTTCCGTGGCTTGCGCCTGTAGCTCAGTTGGATAGAGCAACGGCCTTCTAAGCCGTGGGCCGGGGGTTCGAGCCCCTCCAGGCGCGCCAAGCATGGTGGGTATAGCGTAGTTGGTTAACGCGCCAGATTGTGGCTCTGGAGAGCGTGGGTTCGAGTCCCACTACTCACCCCATCTTCTTTTGCGGTGTCAAGTTGGCAGAAGTCCTGCGTTGGGGTGTAGCCAAGTGGTAAGGCACGGGACTTTGACTCCCGCATTCGTAGGTTCGAGCCCTGCCACCCCAGTTGATGACCCATTAGCTCAGTTGGCAGAGCACTTGACTTGTAATCAAGGTGTCTGGAGTTCGAATCTCCAATGGGTCACTTTTCCATGCTTTCGCCGACTCAGGTCTGCGGGCGTGGCGGAATGGCAGACGCGCCAGATTTAGGTTCTGGTGCCGTAAGGCGTAAGAGTTCAAGTCTCTTCGTCCGCACTCTTTCCGGGTCAGTCTCCGTGTCACGGAGCATGCGGTAGTAGCTCAGTTGGTAGAGTGCCACCTTGCCAAGGTGGATGTCGCGGGTCCGAGTCCCGTCTACCGCTCCATTTGCGGGTGTAGCTCAATGGTAGAGCTCCAGCCTTCCAAGCTGGTCACGTGGGTTCGATTCCCATCACCCGCTCGCAAAAGCGCCTTGTTCCGAACGAACAGGGCGTGTTTTGATATTTGAATCCCGAAAGGAGAAATAGCCAGGGTTATTTCTCCCAACCCGCCCTGTATTCCAGGTAACTTTTCTTCTAAGATATGCTTGCGTCGGGAAACCGGCGCTGGGTTTAGCCCGAAAAGGCGGGTACAGACCGGGAAGGGAGGGTGAGCGGAAATGATTCGAAAAGAAAAGTCACAGGAAAAACATTTGTATTTTTTTCAAATGTAACCGACTATATAACCGTAATATGGTACAATAATGGTGCAAAAGGAAAACAGGTTCCTGATGCGAAAGACTTGGAAAGGAGGGGACGATCCCAAATGATTAAGAATAAAAAGCTCTTCAAGCTGGGCGCTTTCCTGGTGGCGCTGATGATGATGATCGGGTCGTTCTCTGGCGGATATAATGTAACCATCGCTCTTGCAGAGGAGGCCGGCGAAGTAACCGGACCGAGCCCGGAAGAAATCGCAGCTGCTGAGGCTGCTGCCGCTGCGGAAGAAGCAGCACGCATCGCTGCCGAAGAGGAAGCTGCCCGTATTGCTGCTGAAGAGGAAGCGGCACGCGTTGCTGCTGAGCAGGCTGCCGCCGAGGAAGCGGCTCGCAAGGCTGCTGAAGAAGAAGCCGCCCGCAAGGCTGCTGAAGAAGAAGCCGCCCGCAAGGCTGCAGAAGAAGAAGCCGCCCGCAAGGCCGCTGAAGAGGAAGCTGCCCGCAAGGCTGCTGAAGAGGAAGCTGCCCGCCAGGCGGAAGTCAGCAAGCAGATCGACGGTCAGGACGATCCCGGAATGAGCTCCGGCGACGACTTTGACGATTTCGATGACTTTGACGACTTCGACGACTATGACGATTTCGACGACTTCGATGAGTTCGAAGACGACGAAGACGATGATACCATCTTCCTGGATGACTGGGATGCCGGCGTTGTGTCCGACGAAATGCTGGAACGGTTCAACAACAGCACGACCAACTACGAGCAGATGGAGTTCAACGGCACGGCCGAAATCGAACTCAAGAACGAAGGCAGCCTGAAGTACGGCGACGAGATCAAACTGGCCGCGAAGGTCCAGGACGTGAACCTCAGCTACCGCCTGATCTGGGAAGCCAACGACTCCGATGACCGCGGATGGTACACCATCGCCAGCGGCGAGAATTACAGCTACACGCTGTCTGCCGACAACGTGGCCCGCGAATACCGCGTGGTGCTGTTCTCTCTCGACTAACTTACGACGTTTTCCTTCTTCATATTCTATTCTCCTTTTAGGCCCGGCCCCTCCAGCCGGGTCGTTTTTTATGCTTGTGAGGCACAGCTTGCTCCGGCCGGGGCTTTCTGTAACATGACAGGGGTGCCTGGCACCAGTGTCATGCGTGGGTGATGATGTAGCGGCCGACGCCGGTGAGGCGCTCAAGGCGGCGGATGGAAAGACCCTTTGCTTTCAGGGCACGGAGAGCTTCGTTTCTCCTGTTCTTCTCCCAGGACTGCAGCTCCGTGCCGGTTTTGATCTCGAGGGTACTCCGGATTACGTCCAACGCATAGTCATCCTGGTTCGTGAAGTTTTCATATTCGAGGCATTCGTCTTCATTTGGGGTGTCTATATATTCCCGATAGGATTCAGCGGTGGGAAGGCGATCGCGAACGAAGGAGAGATCAATGGAAGGATAATTCCCGAAGTATGCCTTGTAGCTGCTCCAGCGATACTGGGACGCGGGACAGATTCCGGCTTTCCGGGGATTATTCAGAATATAGCGAAATACGATGAAAAGGGCTGTTTCAGTTTCAATTGGTTCGCTCAGAAAGCGACCCTGGTAAAGTTGGCCGATTCGGCCGTATTTCTGATTGTAATACTTGGAATAGCAACCGTTCAGATTACGCATCATTGCGGAAACGTTGCCATGCGGGTCGTTTACAAGGATGTGGACGTGGTTTTCCATCAGGCAAAACGCATTGATAACAACGCCGGCTTCGCGGCTGTATTTTCCCATTTTGGAGAGGTAATAGCGGTAATCATCCGGGCTCTCGTAAAGAATCTGTTTATTGTTTCCGCGAGAGATCAGATGATAATACCCGGAAACGCTTATACGACGCAATCCTCTGCCCATTTTTTGCTTCCTCCAATCATGACAGCGGTGCCTGGCACCAGTGTCATGGCTCCTTCCAGCCGGAAATTTGCTCTTTCAGCTGGGCAATTTCATTTTGAAGCTGATCGACATAGGCCTTGGGATAGACCGCGACGGGGACGATTCGAATCGAACCGTTTTCCTCGAAGATATCAAGCTGGTCACCTTCCTTGAGATCCAGCGATGCGACAATCGCACTGGGGATTGTGATTTGTGACTTTGCCCGAAGAACTGTTACCATATCAATCTGCCTCCTTTGTATGGAATCGGAAAGAATGAAATTCCGAAATTCCAACTTTCGGAGAAATGATAGCATAGAAAGACGAGACTGTCAACCCCTTTCATGATGATTTCGACAGAATGTCAAGAATCGTCGGAATATGTGAATTTCGATGAGATTTCGACGAAAAAGTAGTCTGACAGCGGTGCCTGGCACCAGTGTCATTTTTCTTTGCCGAGAATGTAATCGGCGGAGACGTCGTAGTATTCGCAGAGGGTCAGGAGATGGTGGAGCGGCAACTCGTTCGCGCCGCGTTCGTAGCGGGCGTACATGGTCTGGCTGGTGTGGAGGACGTCCGCGATCTCCTGCTGGGTTTTATCCGCGTCTTCACGGAGATCCCGAATGATTTTGACGTAGTCGAGATTCTTTTCCATAGCGTTATACATTCCTTTCTTCTAATCTGACAACGGTGCCTGACACTCGTGTCATGCCTGACAACGGTGCCTGGCACTATTGTCATGTAGAAATCTGGGATATAGTTGAAATTAGTTCAGATTTTTACTATAATATGAGCAGCTCAGTAAAAATGTTTACTGAGCTGCAATACCGAGTCACTTGCCGGGTTGCTGAATCTGGGGCAAAGCGAACCGAGGGATGGGTTCGCTATGGCGAAGCCTTGTCCAAAGGGGGAGAGGACGATGTACGCATACTGCCTGTTTTGCGAAACAGAGAAGTGTGACTTCGTAGCTCATGCAGTGAAGCAGGTTTATAACTGCGAGGCGATCTCTCCGAAACAGATTCAGCACACCTGGGATAAGGGTCAGTATGTGAACCGGGAGCATAAACTGCTGCCCGGATATGTTTTTGTTTATTCTGAAGAGGAAATTCTGCAGCCGCAGGAGATGCGGATCCGGCTGGACCGGATTATCCGCTGCATGCGCGACACGAGCATGGAATACCGGCTGCATGGGGCAGACGAAGAGTTTGCCCTGATGATCCTGCGGAAGGGCGGGATCATTGGAAAAACGGAAGTTATCGAGACGGACGGGAGATTTGCCATTACGGATGAGACCTTCCGGGGCGTTCCGGTTGAGATTCTGAAGGTTGACCGGCGGAATAAGCGCATGAAGATAGAGATGCGGTTTGCCGGCAACCGGGTTCAGACATGGGTTGAATATGAAATTGTTTCATGACAGTGGTGCCTGGCACCAGTGGCGGGTTGGAGTAAAGATGTGTATTAGAATGGCGGGACTTTGGCTAGGAAGAATACAATAGAGACGGAACATGACAGAGGTGCCTGGCACCAGTGGCGGGAGGAAGCGAAAAATGTCTGAGTTAGAGAAAACGATTGATTTGCTTGAAGAAATGGACGATGATCAACTCCAGGCAATACAGTCAGTAGCCAAGATTCTTATGCTCAGAAAAGCGGACAATGATATCATGACACCGAAGACTGAAGATCAATTATTGGCCCAGATTGATCATTCGCTTGCACAAATTCAGGCTGGTCAGCTTGTCGACACAGAAGAATTTGACTCGCGGATGGAGGCAATGCTGCATTCATGAAAACGTATAGGGTTATTCAAACAGAAGATGCGGCAAAAGCAATTCACGATCGAGTTCATTACATTATAGACAGATACTCCAATGATCAGGCAGCGACTGCTGTATGGGAAGACTATAAGAATACCCGTGATTCGCTCGCAACGACTGCAGGAAGCATAGCGGAGCCAGAAAGTAGAGCGTTGCAGGAAAGAGGGTTAAAGCGGATAAACTTTTAATCTCATGACTATTTTATTCTGTTTCGGATCGAGAATGATGTGGTATATATTGTGTCTGTCTTTCATTTCCTGGAAGACTTTGAAAAGAAGATCAAATAATGACAGTGGTGCCTGGCACCAGTGGCTGCGAGCTGTGCTTGGATGGTCTGGACGTGCATCGGTTCAGCCGCTCCATTGAGTGGTTCGAGTATATTTTTCACAACAGGCGAGCGGATGACAGGTTGAAGCATAGATGATCACGCGCAAACACATTACTTTCACTGGTTCCGTCCAGGACGTTGGCTTCCGATGGCGGGCGCGGCATGCGGCGAATCTGTACGATTGCACAGGCTGGTGCCGGAACGAGTGGGACGGTTCTGTGACCATGGAGATCCAGGGGACGGAAGAGCAGATTGATATGGTTCTGCAAGCGATTAATGCTGGCAGATACATCGTGATCGATAACATGGATAGCCGGATCATCCCTGTGGATGAAGAAGAGCGAGGATTCAGGACGGAATGAAGAATATAAGGATAGCTAAGGACAGGGCTGAATTCAGAGAATGGCTTGAAGAACATTCGGCTTCTGAATCCGAATGCTGGCTGGAAGTACAGAGGGGGAGACCAGAAAAGCCGGACGTGTTTTATTATGTGGATGCGGTGGAGGAGGCCCTGTGTTATGGCTGGATTGATAGCACATCGAAAGTCGTTGACGGCGTTCAGATGCAGCGGTTCTCACCAAGAAAGAAAAATGCACTCTGGACGGAACTGAACAAGGAACGGGTAAGACGATTAGAGCGGCTGGGTCTGATGACAGACAGGGGACAAGCGGTTCTTCCGCCGATGGGTCCGAGAAGTTTTCGTTTCGATCCGGATATTGAAACAGCTTTGAAGAAGGCGAGGTGCTGGTCGAAGTTCAGATCGTTTCCACCACTTTATCAGCGTGTACGTGCCTATAATATTGCTTTCTATAAGAAATGGGATCAGGCAGCTTATGACCGCGCATTAAACCATTTGATTGAGGAAACCCGAGCTGGACGTATTTTTGGCGAGTGGAATGATTACGGGAGGCTGTCTGATGAAGAGAATTGACTTTACAGATAGCGATGTGGAGAATGAACAGTTGAACTCCTTATCTTACGAGGAGAAGAATAAACTCCTCTATGAACGACAGAAGAAGTTACTGGATGAGTTCCTGGAGCACGGGGCGATCAGCAAAGCCCAGCACGATAAGAGTCTCCACGACCTGACGGAGAAGATGGCTGGACGGTGAATTGGGAATTCATGAGGTTGAAATGACAAGTAATAGAGGACATGACAACGGTGCCTGGCACCAGTGGTTGTTCTATTGCTCAGGCTGAAAACGGAAAAAAACGTGATGCACATATGATTAGTGACGAATTACGGAATAAGTATTCAAAAGTTGGGACGGCTATATGAAATGACAGTGGTGCCTGGCACCAGTGGTTGGTTTGAGTAAAGATGTGTATTAGAGCGGTGGAAGACTGGCCAGGAAGGGATAGAATAGAGACGAAACATGACAGTGGTGCCTGGCACCAGTGGCATGATAAAGGAGGCTGAAGAACATGTCAGAGCCGGGTTCCGAATATCAATGGCAGGAGAGCTTTAGAAGGATTAGTGCTGTATTGCCTGCTTTGACGAAAAAAGAGCTGGATATTATCGGGGATGTTGCAACTGAATTTGTTAAGAACTCAGCATCAGACAGAGATATCAGGCCGTT
>JAFRLY010000047.1 GCA_017431005.1 Clostridia bacterium | reverse complement strand
GCTCTTCATGCAGCATATGGCTCACTCCTTATGCTTTTATTATACCATAAATCGCCCTCTATGTGTTGATTTTATTGACTTCTCGGCACTTTTATATGACAAAATCCGAGGCCTTAACCTCGGACTTTGTCGACAGTCTGACTGCACTGAACAGTGCAGCTTTTTTGTCCGGCTGAAATATTCTGTTTACCATATAAACGGAATCAGTCTGTATTTCACTTTCTTTTTGTATTTCCCATATCCCGGCAGACCTGTTGTGAGCACCATTTCTTCATTTCGGATTCGTTTCGCAATGATCGGAATATAGCACAGCATCACAATAAAAGACAGCACCGAGCCCAGCACCAGCGGCATCATCAGAAACAGGAAGACTGTTGCCATATACATCGGATGCCGTACAATCCCATACAGTCCTGTATCTATCACCTGCTGATTTTCCTGCACTTCGATCGTTCTGGAAAGATAGGTGTTTTCTCGAAGCACTTCCGCGTACAGCGCATAGGCGGCCAGAAATACGATCGCAGCCGCAATGCTCGCCGATAGAGGCAGCATCATCCATCCGAAGCGAAAACTTAAGCCTGCGAGAATAAAAGCCGCCAGAAACATGAACCCGCTGCAAAGAATCACTGCTTTCTGTTCTGCTTCTTTTTCTTTTGCATTCAAGCGCTTCTTCAGAAGTTCAGGATTCTTTTTCAGCATAATAAGCCCAGCGGCAAACATCGGTAGAAACAGAATCGTCAGCAGGAGCCAGCCCTGCAGATACTGAAAGGTTCCTGCAGGAAGAAAAATCAGCAGACTCACGGTCAGCAGTCCCATAAGGAACCGTGAAATTGCCTGAATAAAAAGCTTACTGTTCATTTCGAATCATCTCCAAGCCTCAGTATAAACTCACGGATAAGACGATTGACTTCTTCAGGCTTATCCGTGTTGGCATTATGCCCGGCATCCCTGATCCAGCAGATCGGAAGGTTCTCCTTCCTCGCCCATCTTCGGTTATAGCTTTTGGCTGAACCCGCCTGATCCTTCTCACCGCAGATCAGAAGCGCCGGGCAATCAACAGCGTATGGCAGAGCTGCTTCCATGGCCTCCGCCAGCATTTTCATGCCGTGACCGGCCAGTCTGCAATATTCATCCTTCGTATAGGAATCAAGAAAGCGGTTCATTAGTGTTCTGCCATACTCGGTTGTGGAGCATCCGTTTGATCCGAGCTTCCGCAGTACTTTCCACGGAAAAGCTCTGTACATGGGTTCCGTTTTCTTCAAAGCCCAGATCTCCGCTCCGGTCACATAGCTGCGTTTCAGCGGCGCGGAATCAATGGAAACAAAGCCGCCGGTCTCCCCCGGATACTTCTCCATAAAACACTGGGCAACATATCCTCCCATCGATTGACCGACAAGGACAGGAAGAGTAATTCCCTCTTTTTGCAGAATTTCATGCAGCCAGCCGGCCTTGTCCATCAGGCTGAAGTTCAGCTGAAAAGGCCTGGAGGCAGCATGTCCCGGCGCATCCCAGGTCAGAATATTTTTTTCCGTTATAAACGCCTCAGTCTGCATGTCGAACAGATGATGATCCGCGGTAAGTCCGGGAAGAAAAACCAGGGTATCCCGATCATATCGGATCTCATTCGTCCAGTAATGGATCGTACCGGAAGAGGTGATAAATGTTTTCTCAGTCATTTTATTATTTCTCCCGGTTATTTCGAAGATAAACGGATTTCCAGAAATCCAGAAGCCTCCTGAAATCCTTTTCCATTGCGTCGGTATCCAAAGCCCCGCGCTGAATATATTCCCAGAGGCAGCCTTCAGATGCCCAGTACATCTCCCTGTACATCATATAAAGATCAATTCCCGGAATAAAATCATCCGGATTCAGCTTTCCCAGCTTTTTCGCCGCATGGGCATCCAGATACTTTCCCATGCTTTTCTGAATGTCCGCGCTGATCTCAGGATCCTTTTCGTAAAAAGCTCTTACGGCAAACAGCCCGATATCGGGATACTTTTTCATCAGGCGCAATTTTGCCTGCATTCCGTAATCCATACTCCCGAAAAGATCGTTTTGCTCATAGGCGCCGCTGCGGGTCATCTCCTCCACCGTGATTTTGGCGCAGGTATCCCACAGGAAGAGATACAGCTCCTTCTTGTTATGGAAATAGTGAAAGAGCAGCGATTTGCTGATTCCCGCTGCTTCAGCGATCTCACTCATCGGGCTTTTCTTGTAGGTATTCCGTGAAAACACATGAAAGCCGGCATTCAGGATCGCCTGCTTCCTTTCCTGCGGCAGATCGTAGAACTTTGGGTTCATTATGCGCCTCCGTTAACCGTATCGGTCAACGCTATTTTATGTCCGTTGACCGTTTTTGAGAAGACTTCATCATAAATATTATTGTGTCATACAAAATAATATTTACAGAAATCTCCCTGTCATTTATTTCGGAATACAGTGGATTCTGTCATGCTGGTAATTTGAGACAAGCCTTCCGGCTTTATTCTCATTGGGAGATGGTGAAGAGAGAATAAAAAAACCTTTTTCTCCATAAGATCAATGAAGCTCTCCCCCGCTCCAGGACTTCTCCGTTCTTCATTGCGAACAAGCCGTTACAACTGCGCAGGATATTCTTGTCCAGATCGTGGGTAACGATGATGCAGATGTAGCCCATCCAGCTTCAAAATGGCATCCAGCACCTCATAGGAAGTCTCCGCATCCAAGGACGCTGTCGCCGAATACATTAAATAGAACACGTGGCCTGTCAGAATCACCCTGGCGAGGAAATCTGCTGCTGCCTTGTTTCGCAGAACAATGGATACGATGACAAGCAGCAGAGAGAAGCCGATGTCGATCAGCGTCAGCATCAAGCTGCACCAAAGTATCAGGCCCGGTGCGCCGATGGCAAATGCAATACCGATCTGAACCGCGCTCTGCAGCCGCCCGATGATTCCATTTCGATCGTATTCACATCGTTCGAAATGGCAGAGGATACTAAGCAAGCTGTGTCACTGGAGAAAGCCTGAATGCCTTCACCAGAATCCGATCAAAAATGTATTTCCGGTACTGCTTCATCGCCTTTGCGCAGAACTCACACAGGAATATCCTTTTCCAGAATCCATCCCATTCCCAACAACATAAACGCACATCCGGCATAATCAGGAGTGTTCTGAAACGTAAAACAGCAGATATCCCGTATAGCGTTCACAAGCGCCTGCCGAGCAGAAGTGCAAAAAAGCCCCGGGAACCATCGGTTTCCGGGACTTTTGAGCATTTTGCAGTTTCGATCAGCGCTTGCTGAACTGAGGAGCACGGCGTGCAGCTTTGAGACCGTACTTTTTCCGTTCCTTCATACGAGGATCACGGGTCATCAGACCGGCCTTTTTCAGCGTACCGCGAAGCTCAGGATCAGCTTTGCAAAGCGCACGGCTGATACCGTGGCGGATAGCACCGGCCTGACCGCTGAGGCCGCCGCCGTTCACGTTCACGAACACATCGTAGTTTCCGGTATTGGTCAGCGTCAGGGGCTGACGAACCGTCATCTTCAGGGTTTCGAGGCCAAAATAATTGTCGATATCACGCTTGTTAATGGTGATCTTGCCATCTCCGGCAACCAGACGGACGCGGGCGACAGCCTTCTTCCGACGACCAACAGCGTTAAATTCTCCCTTAGCCATCTTCATTTACTCCTTTCCGCGTCACTTTTTCAGGTCCAGCGCTTCGGGCTTCTGCGCTTCCATGCCATGTTCGGCACCGGCAAAGACCTTCAGCTTCTTCGCCATCTGACGGCCAAGCGGTCCCTTGGGCAGCATGCCCTTCACCGCGTGCTGAACTGCGAACTCAGGCTTCTCAGCCAGCAGCTTGCGATATTTGGTTTCCTTCAGTCCGCCGGCATATCCGCTGTGATGATAGTAGATCTTCTGATCCAGCTTTTTACCGGTCAGAACGACCTTCCCGGCATTCACGATGATCACATAGTCACCGGTATCCATATTGGGAGTGTAGATCGGCTTATTCTTGCCGCGCAGAATGTTTGCCACTTCGCTGGCCAGACGACCCAGCACCATTCCCTCCGCATCAACAACGTACCATTTACGGTCGATGTCAGCGGTCTTCGGAATAAAAGTCTTCAAGGTTCTTCCTCCTCGGTTTATCGTTCGGCGCGTCCTCCCATGATGGTCGCATGTTCGGACATATCTTCAAGAGCTACCGGGGCTAGCGGAGCTATTGATAACCAACCGCTATAATACCGCATCTTTCCTATTGAGTCAAGTATTTTTTCAGATTTCATACAGGTATCAGGCTTACAGCCCTTTGATTTTGACTCCTTTCATTTCAAGGAGCCTCCTGCATTCCCCGGCATCCCCGAAAAAGACGATTCCATCCCAGCCGTTGGCAATTGCCGCCGCCACATTGCTTGGGGTATCGTCAATAAATATGCACTCATCCGGTTCCAGGCAAAAACGTTCGATAAACCGCCTGTATATTTCATCCGACGGTTTGATGCACCGTTCAGCAGATGAAATCATTGTGCCGTCAAAGAAACTGCTGACAGGATATTGCTTCCAGTATTCAGGCTGGGCTGTACTTGCATTACTCAGAAGATATATGCCGTATCCGGACTCCTTCAGATCCTTTACCAATTCATACATGCCGGGAATTGTGTCTTTTCTCTGTGCCCAATTATACAGCAAATAAGATGTTTTCGAATGCAGCCGCTCTGGAATTCTTTTCAGAACCAAAGGTTCAGCCTTATCCTCTGACAGGTCGCCGCGGTCCATCATGGCCCATTCCACAGAGTGAAACAGTTCCTTTAATATAACAGCCCGATCCTCCGGATCATGAACTCCTTCCCTGGTCAGAAAGTATTCCGGATCAAACCGGATCAGCACCCTTCCCATGTCAAATACAATGTTTTTTATCATGTGCCAAACTCTCCGGTAATTTATTCCTGGGTTTCTTCCGCGACAGCTGTTTTAAAGCCCAGGCTTTTTCTGATCTGCTGCAGTTTTTTACTCCTTCTTTCCCGGATTGCCAGACGCTCGCCAAGGTCTCTGGATCCGACGCCGTAAACCAGATAAAGGATCAGTCCCGAAACAATCATGATGAACACCGTAGATGCGCATCTGCGCCCGGAGGCGTTCATGTTCATGCCGTCACGGCCCTCCTCATTGCACATACTCTGAATAACCATCGCATAGGTTGTACCTTCTGATTTCTGGAAAGTTGCGCCCATATCATATTCAGTGAACAGTGCGTTAAAATTCAGAGCGAATACCGCCAGAACACTTGGGAGAACAATCGGCAGTTTTATTCTCAGGAATGTCACAAGACCGCTGGCTCCCAGATTCCGTGCCGCATCCTCCAGCTCATCATCTATGGCGTAGAACGCTGCCTTGATCATCCTCAGGGCAAAGGGCAGCTTCACCACCGTATAAGCAAGAATAATCAGGATCCTCACGTTTTCCTTATAATACAGATTTTGCCCGAAAACGTACCACACTTCATTGTTAAAGAAAATCCGGAAGCTGTAGCAGATCAGGATAGTCGGGAGCAGCCACGGGAACAGCAGGCATCCCTCAATCAGCACCGCTCTTTTCTTATTCCTGTGCTTGAAAATATAATTCACGGCAATTACAACGATGACGCAGGCCAGTGCCGCCGCTACGGCTGACAGAAGAAAACTCAGCCGGATGCCGCCGACTGTTTTTTCGTTGGCAAAAACGCCTGAAATAGCCCCGACCCGTGTTGAGATCTTCCCGTTGGACCGGGTGTACTGATAGTTTTCCACCCCGAAATAATTGGAAAGTGTCCACCCTGAAAAGTCCAGAGACTTGGTTCTGACCGCAGACCAGTTCTGGAAGGAGAAAACGATGATCATGACAACAGGCGTCATATAGATGATGAACAGGATATAGGCATAAATATGCGCCAGAATATTTGCAGCCGGATTCTGTATTTTTTGTTTCACCAGTTTGGCCTTGGTTTTGCTGACTGACAGATAATGGCCTTTCCGTTCGTAATGGTTCAGAACCGTCAGCAGAACAATTGTAAACATTGCCAGAATGACGCTCAGCAAAGCGGCGCGCGCCTGAGGGAAAGACTCGTCAGCAGTGGTGGATCCAGCAAGACGGACGATTTCCGGATTGATGGAATTGTATCCCAGCAGCGTCGGAGCACTCATCGCGCACAGACCCGTAATAAACGTCATCACCGTCAGGCTGAATAATGTCGGCAGCAGCGTTGGCATGACGACCTTCAGAAGCACCTTAAAAGGTTTTGCTCCCATGTTTCTTGCAGCTTCCACCGTGTTATAGTCTATGCCGCGGATAGCATTGCGCAGAAACAGGGCATGATTGCTGGTGCACGCAAATGTCATCGTAAACAGCACCGCATTGAATCCTGTAAACCACTGTTTGTTAAACCCCGGCAGGATATCTGTAAACCATTTTGTCAGCATACCGTTGGAGTCATACAGAAACTGGTAGCCGGTGACCAGTGCAACGCCGCTGTAAATCAGCGTGGTCATATAACCCATCCGCAGAATTTTTGCGCCTTTGATATCGAAATATTCTGTCAGCAGCACAATGGAAATACCGACAATGTTAACCGTCACAACCAGGCAGACGGCAAGCTTCAGAGAATTCCATACAAAGGAAGGCATAGAGCCCGCAAGGAAAAAGCGGATAACAGCAAAGGGATCTGTATTGCCGGAGGCGTCCTTGGCGGTAAAGACAGAAGTCAGTGTATTGATGCAGGGCACCACCATGAATCCAAGGAAGAGATATAAAAACAGCACACCGCCAAATACCTTGTATAACAGCGCCGGATCCGGTTTTCTGTTTGAACTGGCAGTCTTCTGCATCTTCAGCCCTCCCCCGGATAAGTCATGACGTCAGCCGGATGGATACCGACTGTCACCTTTTCCCCGGCCTCGTAGATCCTGATCCCGTCATTTTTCTCAATGACCTTGATGACCTGGTTCTCAAGCCTGATATAATATTTAATATACAGTCCATAGTATTCCCGGCTTTCAATGGCTCCCGGAAGCTGGCAGATTTGTTCGTCCTGGGTGCTGTCATTCACCCTGACACGTTCCAGACGTATAAAATGATGCTCCTGCGTATTCAGGCCCAGCTTTTTCAGAATGGCTTCATCTGTCAGCGGATTAATGTCTCCGATGAAGTTGGCAACAAATTCTGTCGCCGAGTGATTGTAAATTTCATTCGGTGTTCCGATCTGCTCAATATAGCCCTTGTTGAAAACCGCGATCCGGTCTGAAAGCGTCAGAGCTTCCTCCTGATCATGCGTTACATAAATCGTAGTAATACCGAAGTCTTTCTGCATCTTTTTCAGCTCATTCCGAAGCTGAACCCGCAGTTTTGCGTCAAGATTGGAAAGAGGCTCATCCATACAGATAACAGCAGGCTCGGTGACAAGAGCTCTGGCAATAGCCACACGCTGCTGCTGCCCGCCGCTGAGCTGGCTCACTGCCCTTTTCAGGTGTCTCTCTTTCAGATCGACTTTCCGTGCAATCTCCTGCACCTTTTGTTCGATCTCATCCTTTTTCATTTTTTTGATTTTAAGTCCGAAAGCAATATTATCATGAACTGTCATTGTCGGAAACAGCGCATAGCTCTGAAATACGATACCGATATTCCGCTTCTCAATCGGTACATGGGTTATATCCCTGCCCTGCATGGAAACTGTTCCGCTCACCGGTTCTATAAAACCTGTGATTGTCCGAAGCGTAGTTGTCTTTCCGCATCCGGACGGCCCGAGAAAAGTAAAAAACTCTCCCTCCCGTACATCCACATTTATATTGTGCAGCGCTTCTAAGTCCCCGAATTTTACAACAATGTCTGACAACCGGATCATAGGAATCACAGCTCCTTTGGCTTGTTTTGAAACTCAGGCGTTTTATCCTCCTGCAGAAAAAAGCCTGATATAAATGAGGGCGGGTCCGGAGACGGGCCCGCCCATCGGGTATTTTTCAGATTGGATCCGGGAATTTATTCAGCCTTCTGGGTCAGGGTTGCCCAATCCAGATTATCCCAGTCAGGTTCAGCGGGAGCGTTTGCGTTATCCGCCCAGTAGAAGCCAAGGTTCGTCATGATATTGGTCCACTCGCTGCTGTGAGCCGCAACGTATTCCGCATAGCTCAGATCCGTTCCGGCAACCTTCTCAAGAGCAAAGTTCTTGATGGTGTAGATTGCGGGAACCTCCTCAAAGCCAGCCATCACAACTGCATCCTGGTTGCAGGGATAGGAATCGAATTCTTCAGACCAGGCAGCCTGGGTTTCCGCGGAGCCGAACCACTCAGCAAAGGCCTTCACGGTTTCAGTCTGTTCCTCGGCGCGGCCTTCCTTGTTCAGAATACCCAGATATTCAGCGATATAGTAGGTACCGTCGTCGATCTCAACCAGTGCCCAGTTTTCAGGATTCAGCGTCCCGCGCAGGGGATTGTCATAGGTGCCGGCTTCCACCGCGGCATCGATATTTCCGTAAAGGGAGGAAGAGTAGAAAGTGGATACCTGGATATCACCGCGGATCAGAGGCTCAAGGCCGTAGCTGTCTCCGGTAAAGTTGCCGCCGGCGCAGTATTTCCACAGAGCTTTCCAGCCATCAACGGAGATGCCGCCGGCAGGAGATTCCGGATCGGTATAGGGGTAAAGCATGGAGTTGTTGATATTCGCATTTGTGGTGCCGCCGACTTTGCCCTGACGGTACCAGGTATATCCGCTGTCAACCACATCGGTCCAGTGTGCGAAATGCAGCGCTTTGCCGTTTGTTCCGAGTTCGTCGTTCCGGTACAGCATCAGGATATTCTGAATCACGATGCCGTATGCTTTTCCGTCATACTTGAAATCGCCGACCTTATCGGCCCAGGTGGGAGTCCAGTCAATCACTTCAAGGTTCTCATAAGTACCCTTGATCAGCTGGCTCCACCGGGTTTCATTCAGACCGAAAATCAGGTCGCCGTCTTTGCTTTCGTTCGCAGCCTGTACGGCGGCGGTATCACCGGAATAAACCGTGTTGTCATCAATAGAAATCGTAAATCCGGCTTCTTTCGCGGCGTTGATCAGCCAGTTGGTCCGTTCCGGAGAATTGGAGTTGCTGTAGATACGGATGGTGTAATCTTCAGCATGCGCAAAGCTTACCAGGCCAACCATCATTACAGCAGCCAGAACAATAGCAAAAATTTTTCTCATGGACAAAACCTCCGTTCATATATTCACCATAAACTGGTGTTCCATTACGTATTATTATATGCTTTTTCATTTTTTTGGCAATACCAATCAGGGATTTCACAGATGATTTTATCGTTGCGGAGTCCTTTTGGATAGTGATTCCGAAGAAATCCCTCGCTTCCTTTTCCCCACCCAAGATTCAGCCCGCAAAAGCGGACAGCAGTCCATCCGTTCTCCGTTAGGTCGAGAACCTCACCGGCAAGGTACCGGCTTGCTTCTGCAGCATTTACCTCGCATTCCGGAAGCCCGGCGACTGTAAAGGCCACAGCGGACGCATGGTCCGGAACAATCGTTTTTCCGCGCATTTCTCCCAGATGCAGGCCCGCCCGGAGGATCCGGATTCCGCTCAGATCAGGCCCTTCCGGAAGATGAACGGCTGTCTGTCCCAGAAAATTGGTTGCCGCGGGCAGCGACGGAAAAGAACGTCTGATTGCATTTGCCGTATCCCTGTCCGTTCCCGGCAGCCCGCGTGTTTTCTCCCTTCGGACAGATGCAGCTCCTTTGCGCCTGAGCCGGACAGCAAACTGTCCTTCTCCGTCGTTCCTGTGCGGGTAGCATATATACATCCCGTTTGTTCCGGTGATGCCGGGTATAACAAGCTCTTCCGGCTCGTATTCCGGATGTTCCCGCAGAAACCATTCTGTATTCTCTTCGTTTTCAGCCAGGTTGAAAGTGCAGGTGGAATAAACAATTCTTCCGCCCGGTCTGACCAGCTGCGCAGCTGCTCTCAGAATCTCCCGCTGCCGTTGCACGCATCCCGCTGCCGCTTCCGGACTCCACTGATTTCTGGTTTCAGGATCGCGCCTGAACATCCCCTCTCCGGAGCATGGCGCATCCACAATAACCGCATCAAAAAGGCTTCCCCATCTCGCGGCGAGATCAGCCGGCTTCGCGCAGGTTACAACAGCGTTGGGAATCCCCATTCTTTCGATGTTTCTGCTTAGAATTCGGGTACGTTTTTCCACCGGCTCATTGGCCACCAGCAGCCCCTGTCCGTTCAGAGCCAGGCCGATTTGAGTTGCTTTTCCTCCCGGTGCTGCGCACAGGTCCAGTATCCATTCTCCGGGCTGAGCGTTCAGAAGCGCTGCCGGAATCATTGCACTGGGTTCCTGAAGATAAAATGCTCCGGCTTCATGCCAGGCAGTCGTTCCCGCTGAGCTTCCCTTCTTCAGATAAAAGCAGTCTTTTCCCCACGGGACAGGAGATATCAGATCAGGCCAGTTATAGAGTTCAGGAATGGATTTCCGGGTGTTTATGCGGATTCCCCTCAGGGCGGGCTTTTCCATGGCATTCAAAAAAGCGGGCATTTCATCCCGCAGCTGACTCCGCATTCTGTTCATCCAGGCCCGGGGCAGTTCCGTCATCCTTACGCCTCCATCCATTCCGGCTTCATATACCGCTCTATATACAGCGGCGCTGTGTGCAGCGTGCATTGTTCCAGAACACGTCGTGCTCCGGAGGTGATGGCAGGAATACCCAGCCGGTCCGCACACGCAAGCGCAACCTGCTCCCCCTCCAGAACCATCTCCGGCAAGGTCTGATCGCCCAGGTTTGTGTTATTGACAATGCCGTCCAATGCCAGCCGTCCTCTTGCCTGTATACGCTCTGCCAGTTCGAGCACATCATCTGTGTTCCGGGTCAGCGGACGCATGCAGTTAATGACAAGCAGCACTGAAGTGTTTTCTCTGTTCTTCATAAAGCTGGGAAAATACCTTCCCAAAGCTGCGGCGCCGGTATCATCTCCCCCGACGTCGAATATCACCGAATCGGCCTCCGCTTCAAAAACACTTTGAATCTCCGCAGGCAAAGCCGGTATATCCACCGTTGTAAGCGCAAAAGTAGGCATCAGTACCCGAATGCCTTTCTCTCTGAGCTGTTCAGCTTTCTCACCGCTGCGAAAATACGGGTTGACAATATCCAGGTCCACAAGAGTGGTTCTTTGAGTCCCTGCCTGCTGAAAAGCCAGATTCAGCGCAATCTCTGTTTTTCCGCTTCCGTAATTGCCCGTCAGAACTATGAATTTGCGTTCACTCAGCATTTTCTTCATTTCTGTCATTTGATCTCCATTTCCGGGGATATACAGGCTGATGATAAGTATCCTGTGTGTTGAATAATTCCTGCGGTGTTACAGAGTTCCCCGCGTATTCTCTCTCCCCGGCATAATGCCTGCTGGCAAAACGGCGTCTTCTGCTCTTCAGTAATGACTCCTCAGCTTTTTCCAGACGTGTCTGTGCATTCTCTTCCTCCATCCGGAGTCTGGCCAGCCGGCTGCCTGTTTCAGACTTTCCGGCTGTCTCCTCATCAGAGCTGTCTGCCGTTTCTCCGGTTGAAAGCAGTTCACTGGACTCACTGTCTTTGTCTGCCCGTTCCCTGAGTCTTCTGAAAAAACTGCGCCAGACATCCAGCGGATGCCATCTGAAAAAATAAACTGTCAGATCAGCCAGCGCTCCAAGTACACACAGCACAAGCGCAGCGGTCATCCAATGCTTTTGCAGCCATGCCAGCGCCGGCTGCTGGGTCGGGGCTGTAAAAGCCTGCCAGACAGCAGCGCACGTGCTCTGAATCCATCCAAGCATTAAAGTAAATAATTGATTTGCAAAACTTCCCATGGCACCCTCTGTCCAGTGAAGTCTATTCTTCCGGCCCTATTTCCACCGTAACCGTAACCGTGTCGTTGGAAATAATGGCATCCTCGGAAGGCTTGGACACCTTCAGCTGGAATACTGTTGTTTCTTTCAGGTTCTTTACGCTTACCGTACGGTCCATCGGGATTTCATCCATCTGGGCCAGCACTTCTTCCCGTGCAGCCACCGTAACACTCTCAGGGCTGATCCGGACATCGTTAATCTCGTAACCCTTCGCAACGTTTCCGGTAATTTCAACCAGGTCAGCCACATCGAAAACCCGTGTCGGCAGGATATTGGCTTCGATCAGCACGCTGTCCATAATCAGCGAGTCACTGGTAACCTCAAGCAGATCGCTTTCCACCTTTTCACCTGAACGGTTGTACAGTTCAAAAGCCAGTGATGTGAGGATGCTGCCTTCCTTCCATTCAATATCGTCCGGAACCAGATAGGCTCTTGCTCTTGAAATTGTTTCAACCACCGACTTGGGGCCCCCGACTGTCACCAGCGGAGGATCCACTGTCGGGGTGGACATATACCATCCCTCCGGCAGGTCTCCGGACACTGTAACAGACACCGGGATCCGCTGACGCACAACGTATTCCTCAACATTTACGAGAACGGAGGATGGAGATGTGCTGACCACGCGGCCGTACATGGAAGAATTGGTACTGAGCAGCTTCAGCTCCTGCTGTCCTGTCCCTGCAATTCTGCTGAGATCCATGCGGACGTTATAGGTTGCCGCTTCAGCATTTTCATACTGCTGCTGCGGAACTGCCGCAACAATGCTGACGTTGTCAAGCAGCTGGTCCAGATCGCTCGTTACGATATAGCCGTTCCGCTTCATCGTTTCCATGCCGGTCACATTTACATTCACATCCGTGAAAGTTTTATCGCGGGTCAGCGTGGCATCCTGTGATATCAGGCCTGCCCAGAGCACAACGGATATCAGCACGGCAAGCAGCTTCAGCCAGCCGTTATGGAAGAAGATATGTTTAACGAGGTTCAGAAGAACGGCACCCGGTTTCTGTACGCCTGTCCTTTTGCTTGTTTCACTCATGGCTGGTTTCCCCCTTTCTCATTCCCTGCAGAAGGGAAGAAAACCATGGGGTTTCACCGGCAAAAATATCATTCAGGATATCTGTCAGCATATCATTCGTCAGCGGCCTCGTCAGCTGCCCGTCCTTTGCCATGCTGACAATTCCTGTTTCCTCTGAAACGATCAGCACAATGGCGTCCGTATTTTCGCTGATACCGACGCCTGCGCGATGGCGTGTTCCCAGTTCCCGGCTGACGCCGCTGGCCTCAGCCAGCGGAAGTATGCATGCAGCCGCCATAATCTGGTTGTCGCGAATCACGACTGCGCCGTCGTGGAGCGGTGTATTCGGTTCAAATATATTCTCCAGCAGTGGTGCGGAAATGTCTGCATCCAGCCTGGTTCCGGTTTCAATAATATCCTGAAGGCCTGTTTTCTGCTCAAACACGATCAGTGCGCCGACCCTGCGCCGGCTCAGATCGTTAATGGTCTGAATGATTTCTGCGATAATAATTTCCTCTTCGTCATCCAGACTGCGCTTCTTCCCTTTGTTGATCACTTTGCTCCTGCCCATACGCTCTAGCGCTTTGCGCAGTTCGGGCTGAAACAGAATGACCAGGACAATGGCACCGTTCTTCAGTATAGCAGTCAGCAGCCAGTTTACGCTGACCAGTCCGAGCAGATTACTCAGAATCGCGATGACAAAGAGCAGAAAAAGGCCTTTCAGCAGCGCACTGCCCCGGGTATGCCTGGTCAGCAGGAGCAGTTCGTACAGGATGATCGCTACGATCAGAATATCAATAATATCAACGATGCCCAGGCGATGCGTCAGATTCCAGCCCATGTTTCTCACCGTTGTCATGAAACTACCCATCGAACGCACCTCCCACTGACAAAAAATTATACACGAAAAAAGAAGAACTTAAAAGGAGTTTTTGTGATTTTGCGATGAAAAAAACATGAATGAACCGCTCAGGCGGTTCATTCATGTTTAGTGTTCGGCATGATGCAGCCCTTTTATCTGGAGCCCTGATCGTAAGGAATTCCTTCAGCCTTCGGTGCACGTGAAGACTTAGACGTGAACGCCAGGACAATCAGCGTGATCAGGTAGGGGAACATCCGGTAGAAATTACTGTCCAGACCAATATTGGCCAGAGCGTAATACCCGTCTCCATTGATATCCAGAGTATTGTAGCTTGCTGCAATACATTTGAACAGACCGAAGAGCAGAGCGCCACCCGAGATCGGCAGCGGCTTCCAGTTGCCAAAGATCATGACGGCCAGGGCAAGGAAACCGAAGCCGGCCACATCGCCGTTTGCAGAGCTGTTGGCGGTGGTCACGGCGAACACACAGCCACCAATCCCGGCCAAGGCACCAGAGATCATCACGCCCAGATACCGCATTTTTTCAACATTAATGCCCAGTGACGCGGAAGCCTGCGGGTTCTCACCGCAGCTGCGCAGCCGCAGGCCGAATTTAGTTTTGTACAACAGGACGGACATGATGACGAACAGCAGGACACAAAGATATGTGGTCAGGTAAACCTTATTCAGGAACGCATCCCCGAGCATGCTAAGTTTATAGCTTTTATCAAAACCCCAGGAAGATTTTTTGAGCATGAACCAGGTGGCGGAGTCTCCGCTGGCCAGCTGGAGGACATTTTGCTTTGCAGTGATCCGAACCAGAAAAAGCACAATGGCAGGTGCCAGCATATTCAATGCTGTGCCGCCGATGGTTTGATCCGCTTTCAGATTGATGGCGGCAAAGGCAAGCAATAGAGAGAAGATACTGCCTGCCAAAGCGGATACAAGCATGGTTAATACCAAGTACCATTGCATTGTCCACATATTGCCGGAAGCCTTGACAGCGTCAAACCAACCGAGGCCGATCATCACGTTCAGACAAACAACGCCAATATAAGCGCCGAAAATCATCATGCCTTCCAATGCTAGATTGATGATGCCGCTGCGCTCGGCAAAAACACCGGCCAGTGCGACGATCATCAGCGGGATGGAGTAGATCAGGGTTTGACGGATCAGAAATGCCATTATGCCTGCACCTCCCCTGTTTTCGATACCGCTGGTCTTTTCTTTCTTCTTTTCCGTTTTCCGAGCCAGGTTCGGATGATCAGGCTGAATGCGGAAAGGTAAACGATGACAGCGATGATGACGTCTGTGATATATTCATTGTATGCAGTTAGATTTGTGAGTTGCAGGCCATTCATGTTCAGCAGGGACATGAAAATGCCAGAGAAAATGACGCCGATCGGATTGTTGACTGCCAGCAGTGCCACAGCGATCCCGGTAAATCCAACGGCAGGAAGAGTCTGGTACGTCGTCCAGAAAAACTCCGTATTACCGCTCAGACCATAAAGCGATCCGGCGGCTCCAGCCATCGCGCCAGCCAGCGCCATAGAAAGGATGATATTTCGCTTGTCGCGGATACCAGCATACTGTGCTGCGTGCCGGTTAGAGCCGCAGGCTTTCAGTTGGTATCCGAGAGTTGTCTTTTCCATGATGATATAAAAGATTATCGCCAGTAGGATCGCAATCAGGATACCACCGTTCACCTGGCTGCCAGAGAAAACGCTGTCCAGCCCGAACTTTGGCGTCGCCACCCCGCCGCGGGTAGCCAGAATCGTTGCGCCTGCCGGGATATCCGTTCCGACAACTTTCTGTACGCCATCGACCACGATATCGTTGATAACTGCTGATGTTTTGTAAATATATCCGGTTTTTGTTCCGTCGATCATGTTTTTCAAGTTGCTAATATCGAAAACCCAGGTTACCAGACATGCAGCCAGCCAGTTGGTCATAATACACGCGATAACCTCATTGATATTCATCAATGATTTCAACAGGCCGGGTATGCAGCCCCATAGCGCGCCAGCTAACATGCCGCCCATGAACGCAAGGAGCCAGACAATCCACGGGGCTACCGATGAAGTCGGAATGCTTAGCGCGATGAAGAGCGTCGCGCAGATCCCGGCCAGGTATTGTCCTGGGGCGCCAATATTGAACAGGCCGGTTTTGTATGCAATAGCTACAGAAAGACCGGTCAGGATCAGCGGCATGGCCCGAAAGAGCATATTCCCGAAGAATGCCGGGTTGAAGCCGAAGGTCAGGTTACCGGCCGCGTCACGGCCTGTGTTGAACACACCGATCACCACCAGGCGGACGCCGTCCCAGATACTGCTGTTGGAAATGGATTCGTTGGTCAGGCCAACGATAATAAGGACAATGATACCGGCGACAAGGCCAATCAGAATGGAGATGAAAGATGCCATGAAGACCTGGATTCCATCCTTTTTCGGGATAATCTTTTCCATCAGGCCATCTCCTCTCTTTTCTTCTGCTGTCGTTTTGCACCGGTCATGTACAAGCCGAGTTCCTGGATCGTAGTTTTTTTCGGATCAAACTCGCCAACGATTTCTCCTTCATACATCACGAGGATCCTATCAGGCAGGCTCATAACTTCATCTAGTTCCAGGCTGACAAGGAGCACTGCTTTCCCTTCGTCACGCTGTTTTACCAGTTGGGAATGAATATACTCGATTGCGCCAACATCTAAACCGCGAGTCGGCTGAACAGCGACGATCAACTTTTTGTCACGGTCCAGTTCACGGGCAACGATCGCTTTCTGCTGATTGCCACCGGACAAGGACCGAACCTTAGTGATCGGACCTTGGCCTGAACGGATATCGAACTGATCGATCAGTCTTTCCGCATAGCTGCGTACTTCACCGAAACGGATAAACTGTCCCTTTTGGAATTCGGGTTCCAGGAATCGCTGCAGGACCATGTTCTGCTCCAGATTAAAATCCAGTACCAGGCCGTGTTTGTGGCGGTCCTCCGGTATGTGGCACATATCGTCACCTTTCTTTTTGATCGAAAGGCGGGTGATATCCCTGCCGCAGAGCTTTACAGTACCGCCATTGGACTTTTCCAGCCCGGTCAGGCCGTAAATGAAGTCCGTCTGGCCGTTTCCGTCAATGCCGGCGATACAGACGATTTCACCTTCCCGAACCCGAAAGCTAACGTCATTGACGGCGTTGCGGGCATGCAGCCTGCTCGGAACGCAGAAATGGTTGACGTCCAGAATGACTTCTCCGGGCTGGGCCGGGGTTTTCCGGACCTCCAACTGAACGGAACGGCCGACCATCATGTTGGACAGTTCCTGCTTATTTGTATCTGAGGTATTTACAGTACCGATGTATTTACCCTTGCGGAGGACTGTCACACGGTCGGAAACCTCCATGATCTCGTTCAGCTTATGGCTGATAAACAGGATGCTCTTGCCTTCTCTGGCAAGCCCTTTCATGATCTGCATCAGTTCGTCGATTTCTTGGGGCGTCAGGACAGCAGTGGGCTCGTCGAAAATCAGGATCTCATTATCCCGGTAGAGCATCTTAAGAATCTCGACACGCTGCTGCATGCCGACAGTGATATCTTCTATTTTTGCGTCCAGATCCACCTTTAACCCATACTTTTCACTCAGGGAAGTTATTTTTTTCCTAGCTTCTCTCCGGGTCAGGAAATGGAATTTCGTATCTTCTGCGCCGAGGATGATATTGTCAAGCACAGTGAACACGTCGATCAGTTTAAAGTGCTGATGCACCATACCAATATGCAGGGCTGTTGCGTCATTAGGGTTATTGATCTTCACGACTTGCCCGTTTTTCAGGATTTCTCCTTTCTCAGGCTGATACAGTCCAAATAGCACACTCATCAGCGTCGATTTCCCGGCACCGTTCTCTCCGAGTAGGGCATGGATCTCCCCCCGACGAAGCTTCAGTGTGATATCGTCATTGGCGATGATGCCCGAAAAGATCTTGGTAATGTGATTCATTTCGATCACATACTCGGATGATTCCGGTATCCTATCATCCATATTTGCCGACCCCCTCGCGGTTTTTTCTTAGATCAGATTATAGCAGAAGGCGAATAAAAAAGAAAGGACAAGATAGGAACAATGAATATGGAAATGCCGGCCGGGGCTGACCCGGCCGGCTGTTTCCAGAGTATGGCTGATTACTCAATAATATGGAGCTTCAGGTTCGAATACTCTTCCTTCAGGTTATTGTAATCATCGTCAATGACCAGGCTGCCATCGATCACGGCCGCAACCATCGCTTCGTATTCCTCAACGGTGAATTTCTGGAATCTCCACGCTTCATCGGAGGTGGGCAGCGCAATAGCACCTTCGGCGGTTCCGTAGACAGGACTGGTGCCGCCTACTTCATCCCACTTACCGTCCTGCCACTTCTTCAGAATATCGTAGGTCGCGGCATCAACACCCTTCAGCGGGGAAGTCAGAACAACATCAGACCAGGAATAATCGCTGTCTACACCCAAGGCCCATGCTTCGTTCGCGGAAGCAGCCGCAAAAGCGCTCTTGTACATGGGGCCGCCGCAGGGGAAGATGACTTCGATGCCAGATTCATACCAGCCTTCCAGCATGGTCGTCAGTTCGGGAGAATCGGAGAAGGTGGCGCCATACAGCCAGGAGTAGTTCATATCAACCTGCACACCCAGTTCCGCCGCAGCAGCCTGGGCACCTTGTACGAAGCCATAGCCATAACGGCAGCAAGCAGGGTTGGTTCCGCCACCACCACCGGAGAAGCCCAACTTGGTATAGCCGTCCTTGACGCAGGCATAGCCGGCGAAGAAACCGCACTGTTCTTCCTTGAAAGCAAGGCCGACCGTGTTCTGGCCGTAGGCAGAACCGTCAACCCAGACCCACTTCACGTTTGGCTGTTCCGCGGAGATCTTCTCGATTTCAGGGCCGGCCATGAAACCGGAAACCACAACGACCTGCGCGCCACCATCCACAGCGGCCTTCATTGCGGCATAACGGTCTTCACCCGTAGCCTGAGAGCCGTTCGCAGGCTGATAATATTTGTAAGCCAGGCCGCTCTCGAAAGCGAATCTCTTAGTTCCGTTGTAGATACCTTCGTTAAAGGACTTGTCCTTCAACTGGCCTACATCGGTCACGAAAGCGATGGGATACTTACCGTCTTCAGCCGTCATTTCGTCCGGAATGGCATCATAGTCATACTTATCCGCATAAGCGGAGCAGATGCCCAGCGCCATGATAGCTGCCAGCACGATAGCAAAAATCTTTTTCATTGGGAAACCCTCCTTATAAATTATTATAACCTTTACAGGTTTATAACCTATTTTGTATACGAATATTATACCAGAATTCGGCTGGAAGAGTAAGTCGAAAGTATTACATTTTTTAAGATAGTTCGAAATACTTTACTTCACAGAAAACTGATCCGGGATCTATTTGCCCGCACTTTTTGTCCGTACTGGCGCTGAACCGTTCGATGCCAGCTTCGATCACAAGCCCTGCTGGAACTCAATCCCGAATACTGTCGGCGACATTAACCTTAACGGCATCCCCGACTATTCCTCCTCCAAGCAAGAGACGCTGTCAACAATGTTTTTTCCATCATCCGGTCGGAGACGGTCTAGTAGCCATATCCACCGTCATTGAACAGACCATCGTCACCATTAAATGGAGTAATACGGGAAGATGCGGTTCAACAGGAATCCGACGAATATGTGTGTGGTTGTTCAGCACATCCATGACGACAGCCAGCCTGCCTTCATGTGTTTCCCTGCACCAACCGCTAAACTCCTAGACTTCGGACCTTGCTGTACTGATCAGTTGCATAGCTGCTTTCCGATGTTTTTAATTCTTCGAATCATAACCCCAATTGAATTGCGATTCGACGCTGCTTTCAATTACGGTAATGTAGGCATAAAACATCTTGAGATGAATATACTCCAATTATATATAGATCCGTTGTGGTGTCACGCGGAAAAGAAAAGACCTCAAAAAAACCTGAATGAACTTTTTTATTCATGGATGAATTTGCTCATCATATACCCGTAATAGCCCTGAATCTGGATATAGTGCCATTCGCCGCCCCGGTTCAGAATGGTCAGCGGTGTTCCGGGAGGAAATGCAGCCACGGCATTGTACCCGGTGCCGGGTCCGTACCTCAGGTTGACGTTTCTGCCGTTCGCGCTGATAACGTAGGTGCCGGACGGAAGCGGGTAATCCGGTTTCTTTGTTGTCAGGAACTGTGTCATCATATATCCGGTCCTTGTTCCGAACTGGACATAGCTCCAGGTTTTTCCGGCCTGAAGAATCTTTCCTGTCGCACCCACCGGATACAGTCCGATGCTTGCGTAATTTTTTCCGGCACCTGACCGCAGGTTCACGCTCCTGCCGTTTGCGCTGCTCACCCATACGGTGGTCGTCGGCGGAATGATCCCGCCTCCGCCCGAAGGCGGTGTGCCGGTGACAAACTTGGTCATCATAAACCCGGTGTAGGATCCGATCTGGATCTGGTACCATCCTTTTTCTGCTGACAGCACCTTGCAGGCGGTTCCCGGGGCATAGGAAGCCATTACGCTGTAGTTTGTGCCCGGTCCGGATCTCATGCGGACATTCAACCCGTTGGTGCTGGTAACGTATCCGGTGGAATCCGGCGGCAGAGTACCGCTCCCCCCGTTAACGGTAAGATATCTGCCCAGCATATATCCCTGCATGCCGTCAGGAGCTTTCACGCCATACCAGGAGCCGCTCTGGCTGACAATGGTAACTACGGTTCCCGTCGGATAGCTGGCTAAAACGCGACCCTGAAAAGACGGGCTTTCCCGAAGCTGAAGCCAGCCGCCGTGAACGGTCCCGGTCTGATCCGCATATGCGAACCCGGCAATCATGCTCAGAATCAGCACGACAGCCGCCGCAAGCCCTGTCAGCTTTTTCCTCATCCCTATCGTCCTTTCCTTCCGCTTCCTGACATCAGCAGCTGCTGAAGTCTGCGGGAACGTACTGCAGCGTACGTATTCAGAATATGAAACGGATATCGGCAGAAAAACCTTCCCGCTTTTCGGATAAAAAGAAAACCCCTTTCCATTATCTCATGGGAAGGGAGTTTATTCAACGCGACGTTGCTCAAACAGCCGCAGCTTTGTTCAGCTGCTTGGCCAGGCGGGACTTCTTGCGGTTCGCGGCATTCTTATGAATGACGCCCTTGGAAGCCGCCTTATCGATGACAGCGGAAGTCGCGGATAACTGCTTCTGAGCATTCTGCGGATCAGCGGCTGCAGCGGCATCGAACTTCCTGATAGAAGTGCGCATTCCACTCTTCACAATACGATTCCGCAGGTTTTTCTTTTCACTGACCTTCACGCGCTTCTTCGCGGACTGGATATTTGCCAACTCGGTTCACCTCCCCTTAGGATGCTTAAAAAACCATCGCGGGATATGATAGCACACTTTCAATGATAACGCAAGGCTTAATTAAAAAAAATTCCCTTTTCAGTCAGCTTTATTTCGATTATAATAATCTTCATCAAAGTATGCGGGAGGATATGCTGAGTGGCCAGAGAGCGGGTCGGTATCCTGGGCGGCACTTTCGATCCAGTTCATCAAGGCCACATTCAGATGGCGCTGAGTGTGTTGGACGCTGTCCGTCTGGACAGGATGCTGATTATGCCCAGCGGGAATCCTCCGTATAAAGCCTGCGCCACCGTTCCGGAAGATCGCTGGAAAATGGTGGTTACTGCCTGTGCGCATGATCCCCGGCTGATTCCAAGCCGTCTGGAGCTTGATCGTTCCGGAAATATCTATACAATTGATACGCTTCTGATGCTTCGCCGGGAGCATCCCAAGTGGGAGCTTTTTTATGTTATCGGTGCGGATGCCGTAATGAAGCTGAAAAACTGGCACCGCATTCAGGAAGTTTTTCCTTTGGTAACATTCCTCGTCTGTCCGCGCGAGAATTACGCGGATCCGGCCGATTTCACCGAAGAGATTTCCCGTCTTCGTGCTCTGGGAGCTTCTCTGGTCATTGTCCATATGGATCCTGTGAACATTTCCTCAACCATGGTTCGTTCGGCTCTGTCCCGCGGTGATTCCACGCCCCTGCTGGACGGCTCAGTCCGCGAGTTCTGCGGCGCAAAAGGGCTCTATGGCATGCCGCGCAGGATCGATGATGCGGATCAGTGGATCGGGAAGCTGTTTTCCGCCCTGACACCAAAGCGTTTTGCGCATTCCCTGTCTGTAGCCAACACAGCGCGCCAGCTGGCCCGCATCCACGGTGTTGATCTGCTTCAGGCTGAAGAGGCAGGTTTGCTGCATGACTGCGCCAAATGCATGCCTCTTAAGGAAATGCGCAGTATTGCGGTGGAGCATTCCCTGACTGACGACCTCACTGTTCTGGAAAGCAGCGCGCTGCTCCATTCGCTGACCGGAGCCTGGGTTGCCAGAAATGAATACGGTATGGCGGACCCTGAGGTTCTGGAAGCTATCGCTTACCATAACACAGGATGCACGGGTATGTCCCGTCTGTCCATGTGTGTCTGCCTGGCTGATTTTATTGAGCCCTACAGAGAAAGCTTCCCGTTGCTGGAACAGGTGCGTATGCTTTCCGTTCTGTCTCTTGAAAGGGCCCTTCTTCTTTCTCTGGAGGGCACGGCTGACTTTGTCCGTTCCCGCGGAAAGTATCTGCATCCGCGAACCCAGGAAACCATATCCTGGCTCAGAAGTCAGCCGTCTGTGCGTTCAGGCAGATAAAACAACAGGCCCGCATCAGCGGACCTGTCAGAACACTTTTGGTTAATTCATTATTCTGAATCAGTATTGCAGGAGGTTTGGTTTTATGCAGGATCAGCAGCTCGTTCTCCGTCTCGCTCAGGCCCTTTATGACCGGAAAGCTTATGACATCGTTGTCCTGAAGGTGTCGCACCTGACGGTCCTCTGTGACTACATGGTGATCGCTTCAGGACGGAATGTCAATCAGGTCAATGCTCTGGCTGACACGGTGGATGAGGTCATGGCCGGGAGTGATGTTCCGCTGCGCCGTTCCGAGGGCATCCAGGAAGGCCGTTGGGCTGTGCTGGATTACGGACATATTCTTGTGCATCTTTTCCATCGTGATGAACGGCTGTATTACGGCCTGGACCGGTTGTGGAACGACGGCACGAACGCCCTTGAGCTTCCCTTTGATCAGTCCTCCGCCGAATAGAGCTCCAGCGCTTTATCCAGAATCGCTTCCGCAAGGCTTCGCTTGCTCTGCAGCGGCATCTCCGTCTGTCCTTCCCGGGTAATCAGTGTCGCAATATTGGTATCCACATTGAATCCGGCCCCTTCCCGGGTAACGTCGTTTGCAACAATCATATCCAGATTCTTTTTCGCAAGCTTTTTCTCAGCATTTTCCAGCAGATGTTCCGTTTCCGCCGCGAATCCGATCAGGATTTGCCCCGACAGCTTTCGTTCTCCTGTTGCTTTCGCGATGTCCGGATTCTCCACAAGTTCCAGTGTCAGGCAGGTCTCCCCTGCCTGTTTTTTCATTTTTTCCTTCCGGATCTCCTTAAACCGGTAGTCGGCCACCGCTGCGGCCTGTATAATAATCTGCTGATCACCGCAGTTTTGCATCATTGCTTCATACAGATCCATGGCGCTTTCGATGCGGATCGTCCGGACGCCGTCAGGGACAGGCACAGAGACATTTCCGCAGATAACGGTTACCTCAGCCCCGCGGTCCCTTGCCGCTTCTGCTAAAGCAAAGCCCATTTTTCCGCTGGAATCGTTTGTCAAAAACCGCACCGGATCCAGACGCTCCCTGGTCGCGCCTGCGGTGATCAGTACGCGCAGGCCCTGCAGATCCTTCCTGGGATTCAGAATGCCGTCAACAGCCTTGACAATATCCTCCGGCTCGCTCATGCGTCCGTCGCCGGAATCCCCGCAGGCCAGCATACCGCTTCCGGGCCCGATCGTCAGGATGCCTCTGTCTTTCAGCTTCCGGATGTTTTCCTGGGTTGCCGCAGCTGTCCACATGCCGGTATTCATGGCCGGAGCAAGCAGAACAGGGGCCTTTGTGGCAAGGACGGTGGTGGACAGCATATCGTCGGCAATGCCGCAGGCCATTTTAGCGATAATGTTGGCTGTCGCCGGAGCGATGACAAAAACCTCCGCCAGTTTTGCCAGTGCCACATGTTCAACATTCCAGTATTCCGGAGCCTGGAAAGTGTCTGTCACCACCGGGTTTGCGGAAAGAGTCTGGAAAGTCAGCGCTGAAACAAATTCCGTCGCGTTGCGTGTCATGATGACATGGACGTTGGCTCCCAGATGACGCAAACGGGAGACAAGCGCCGCACTTTTATATGCGGCTATGCCCCCCGTTACGCCCAGCACGATTTCTCTGCCGGTCAGATTCATTTTATTTCTGCTCCTCGTTTTCAGCGGGTTCCTCATAGGTCAGCAGACCCCTGTTAATTTCCTCCACTGCGGTTTTCAGCGGTTTCATGCCTTCTGCATCAATCATGGGCATCGCACCGTTCACAATTTCCCTGCCGCGCTTGCTGGCCTCAACCACCAGCGTATACCGGCTGTCGGCATGGTTCAGTAATTCCAGTACACTGGGATCGACAATAGACATTTTTTCTTCCTCCTTGTTTACGGTTCAGGTCTCCTTACGGATTTATCCGTCTCCCGTTTTACTCGTTTATTCCCCGATTTCAGGGAAATATCGCACTGTATTCTGCTTCTCTGCCCGGACAATCGCCGCCAGCTGCTCGTAGGCCAGTTCTATCTGATCGTTAACAATCAGATAACGGTACCTGCCCATCTGGGCAATCTCTCCCCTGGCGTTGTGAAGCCTTCTCTGTATTTCCTCTTCCTTTTCCGTATTTCTGGAATGAAGCCGGACCTTCAGTTCGTGATAGCTTGGCGGAAGTACAAACACGCTCACGCAGTCCGGGTCCTTTTCCATTACTGCTCTGGCACCCTGCGGGTCAATATCGAGGAGAACATTCTGTCCCCGCTCCATCCTGTCATAAACCTCGCTTTTCAGCGTGCCGTAACGGTGCCCGTGTACGGAAGCGTGTTCGAGGAAGGCATCCTCCTCAAGCAGTTTATCATATTCCTCGTCGGAAATAAAGTGATAGTGCACGTCCTCGATTTCATTTTCCCTGCGCCCGCGGGTCGTAACACTGACAGAAAAGGCAAAGGTTGGATCATGATCCAGCAGTCTCGCAACCAGCGTCCCTTTTCCGGCACCGGACGGACCGGAAATAACCAGCAGCATTCCCTTTCTGGTTTCCTTCATAAACTGCCACCCTCCTCGTCTGTTCTCCGGTCATCCGCACGGGCTGCAACCGTTTCCGGCAGCAGCGGAGACAGAATCACATGATCCGAGTCAGTGATCACCACAGCGCGGGTCTTATGCCCGCATGTGGCATCAACCACGCGCCCCGCATCCCTCGCATCCTGTATAAGGCGGCGGATCGGAGCTGCCTCCGGACCGACCACAGCGACGATTCTGGAGGAGGATACCATGTTTCCGTAACCGATATTGACCAGTCTCATCCGCTTTACTCCACATTCTGAATCTGTTCTCTGAGCTTTTCAATTTCACTTTTCAGTTCAACAACCCACTGGGTAATAGCCACATCGGATGCTTTTGAACCAATGGTGTTCGTTTCCCGGTTCATTTCCTGCACCAGAAAATCCATTTTCTTCCCGATTTCGCCTTTCCCCTGCAGATATTGCCGCATCTGTTTAATATGGCTTTCCAGTCGGGCCAGCTCTTCGTCGATGGCACAGCGGTCAGCCATAATGGCCACTTCCTGAGCCAGACGCTGAGGTTCAACAGTGTTATCCTGCAGCAGCGTTTTCAGCCGGTTCTCCAGTTTTTCCCTGTACTCATTTACCACAAGCGGTGCCCGGCTCAGAATGCATTTCCGCAGTTCCGCTGCCCGGTCCAGATGCTCAGAAAGATCCTGCTGCAGGTGCAGTCCCTCCTCCTCGCGCATGGAAACAGTCTGTGCCAGCGCAACCTCCAGCGCTTCCCGGCAGAGCGCTGTCACCTTTTCCTGATCCATCTCTTTCTCTGAAAGGGATGTAACGCCTTCCAGCGCCAGAAGCCTGCTGACGCTCAGATCCTCTTGCACGCCTGTCTCCCGCGCGATTTTCCGGGCCGCTTCCAGATAGGACCGCGCAATATCGGCGTTGACAGAAACTTCCATGCCGGAATCTGACAGACTTTTCACCGTGATAAAAACATCCACATGTCCCCTGTGAACGGAGGAACTGACAAGCTCTCTCACCGGCTGTTCAAGAAAAGCAAGATTCCGCGGCAGCCGCAGCCCGAAATCAAGAAAACGGTGATTCACCGTCTTAACCTCGATCCCGACCTCCCAGCCATCCTCCTGCACTCTGCTGATACCGCATCCGGTCATGCTCCGCATGGTTTCGCCTCCTCACGTGGATTTTGATTATATCATCCGGGAAAGGAAAACGCAACGATATTGCAGGTTCAAAAAACTTTCGGAAACCTGTAGGCACACCCTCTGAAAAATGATATAATGACTGTGTTATTGATTGTTCTTGTTCACAAAATCCACAGACTGTTCAAGATGAAAGGAGCTGTTCCCATGAGGAGAAGAATCGGTATTCTTACGAGCGGCGGCGACTGCCCCGGGCTGAATGCTGCCATCCGAGGCGTAGCCCGCGCAGCCTATGAAACATTCGATGCTGAAATTGTCGGTATTCACGACGGTTACCGCGGTCTCATCGAAGGCGACTATTCAGAAATGAAAAGAGAACAGTTCTCGGGCATCCTGACCCTGGGCGGTACCATTCTCGGCACCAACCGGACACCTTTCCGTGACATGCGTAAAATCGGTGACGATAATGTTGACAAGGTAGCCGCCATGAAAAAGACCTATAAGGATCTGAAGCTGGACTGTCTGGTGACACTGGGCGGCAACGGCACGCATAAAACGGCACATCTGCTCAGCCAGGAAGGTCTGAACGTTATCGGCCTGCCAAAAACGATTGACAATGATATCTACGGCACCGACTTTACCTTCGGTTTCCATACTGCCAATGATATCGCCACTGAGGTGATCGACCGCATTCATACCACAGCTGCCAGCCACGGCCGTGTCATGGTCATTGAAATCATGGGCAACAAAGCCGGCTGGCTGACCCTGTACTCCGGTGTCGCCGGCGGTGCAGACGCTATTCTGATTCCGGAAATTCCCTACAGCATTGACAAGGTGGCCGAGGTGGTCCAGAAGCGTGCGGAAAGTAACAAGGGCTTCACAATCATCGCCGTGGCGGAAGGCGCCATGGACAAGGAAGAAGCAAAGATGAAGAAAAAAGACCGTGAAGCGACCCGCGCCGCCTCTCATTTCTCCTCCAGCGCCTACGTGGCCCAGCAGCTGCGTGAAAAGGTCGGTGTGGAAGCGCGGAATGTCGTTCCCGGGCACATCCAGCGCGGCGGAACCCCCAGCGCTTACGACCGTGTTCTTTCCACACAGTTCGGCGTCCATGCCGCGGAGCTGATCAAGGCCGGCGTCTTCGGCGTCACTGTTGCACTGAAGGGTAATGAAATCACCCACAACCTGCTCCAGGATGTGGCCGGCGTTTCCAAGCTTGTTCCGCCGGATCACCAGCTGATCAAGACTGCGAAGAATATCGGTATCATTTTCGGCGACTGATATGTATAGAACAGGGCAGCGGTTCCCGCGAACCGCTGCCCTTATTTTATATATTCCATTCCTTCCAGACGTCCGGCTGATATCCGACCGTCACCCTGCTGCCGTTCCGGACCACCGGCGATCTCAGAAGCCACGGGTTTTCCTGAATTGCCGGAATCAGCAGGCTTTCCCTGTCATAATAGCAGGCAGGATGCTCCCGTACCTTTTTGTCCTCCCGGTCCAGCAGCTGCTCTGCACCGACGGCTTTCAGCATCAGCTGAACCTCACGTTCTCCAAGCCTGTGTTTCTTCAGATCCATGTTCTGCACCGGTATCCGGCGCTCCTTGAAATATCTTTCCGCCTTCTGCGTATCAAAGTTCTTCTTCACGCTGTAAATCTGAATGCTCATTTCAGCTCCTCCCGTTCCGCCGGACATCCTGCCCCTCCAGGGTCACCACCAGGCAGTTCCTGCTGTCTGTCAGCCGGGAAGCGATCCGTTCTGTATACCGTGTCCGGAGCTCCTTAATGCTCAGATTTGTGGAGATCACGGTTGAGAGTCTGCGTGCCTGACGTTCGTTGATCAGATTGAACAGCTGTTCAATCGTAACATTCTGCATCAGCGGTTCGCTGCCAAGATCGTCCAGAAACAAAACCGGGGTATCCATCAGCTCGTCCGTTCCGCCGTCGTTTTCGAAGAAGCTCTTTCTGGCTGTCTGCAGAAAACTGTAAGCACTGATCAGGCGGACTTCCTTTCCTCTTTCAAGCAGCCTGTTTGCCATGCAATGCATCAGGAAGGTTTTCCCCAGACCCGATTTTCCGATGAGGAGAACGTCCCTCCTGCGGTTCTCCGGATACTGATTGGCCCAGTTCTCACAAAGGGTTCTGACGGATTCCATCATATTCCGCTGAGTGATTTCCGATCCGCTCAAAGGAGAATCGGGGAAAACATTCAGATCAAAGCGTTCAAATGTTTCGTTTCCCTCGGCATCAAGTCCCATCTGTTCCTTTATTTTCTCCTTATACCGGGCCATCAGGCATGTGCAGGGCGTTTTCACGACATCCCCTTCATAACCGGAATCATGGCATTTTTCGCATCGGTATATGGGAGCAAGGTAGTTTTCTGCATAGCCCTTTCTGTGAAGCGCTGCCCGGATCTCTGCTGAGATGCCGGCCATTTCCCCGGGGAGATCTTCTGCTTTGGCCTGCCCGCGGAGCATGTCGCGCAGCGTTCCCTGAATCAGCTGTTCCCGCTGTGTCAGCAGAGCCGCAATTTCAGGCTCATTCCTCAGGATGGCCGCTTTCCGTGATATTTCCTCCTGCTCATTGCTTCTGCGAAGATCATCCAGCTCTGCTTCTATCTCACGCAGCAGTTCCTCACGCATTGTCGATCTCCTCCTTCAGCCTGGCAAGCATTTCTTCAGGGCTTTCAGCCTCATCACTGTACTCGCGCTGGGTATATTGCTGCGCCGTTACAAGCCTGTTCCCGGCGCTTTCTCTTCCGGCGGAGAAACTGCTTTTCATTTTTATCTGTTCTTTATCAGCTTCTTCCGGCGTTCTGATGTTTTTTTCACGGAAAGAGTTCAGAATGCTGTCCAGATATGCCATCGGCGCTTTCGCTTCACTGGCGTATTCAGCCGCCTTCAGGATCATCTCTTCGTCAAAACCCCATTCTTTTTCCCAGCGGTTCACCATTTTCCGGGATGTTTCACCGATCCTCGGTTCTCCGGCGTTCCATTTTTCCCTCAGGCGTTTCAGCAGCTCATTCTGCCGTTTGAACTCCTTCACATAGGCCTCCACCTCTTCCTGCGTGGTGAAGCCTTTTCCCCGCCAGGCCTCCAGCAGAGCTTTCAGATCCGCAACGTTTTTATGGGTGGCCGCACATTCCCTTGCCCCGATCAGGATCACTCCGATCGGATAGGTTTTTTCCATTTCCGCAACGGCCAGTACGTTTTCCTCTGTCATATTTCCGCTGCCGAGAATATCCAGCACCGCTTTGTGCTGCTCTCTCCGGTTCCGGATCTCATCATATCGCTGCCGGTCGATCGGCTCGCTGCCGGGGATTGCCTGTCTTACATTCCGCAGTATACCGTCCAGATATCCCATGCTCGGATCCCCCTTGGCAGTATCTGCACAGGCATACTCAACCGCTTCCGGTGAAAAATGCCATTCCTGAATCCATTTCCTGTACATTTCTGTCTGAGCTTCCGAAGCAAGGCCCCGCTTGCCAAGCTTTCTCAGAATTTTCCTGACGCCCTCATTAATCTGCTGGTCCTGTGACAGAAACGCTTCAGCATCTTCCAGTGTCCTGACCTGGGCGTCCGCCATTTCCAGCGCAATCCGTCCGGCACTCTGAATGGAAAAGTTCTTCCCCTTGTTTCTGGCCATATGTTTCAGCAGCATAATCACCGCTTCCATAGGCAGATGAAGATCCTCAACCCATTCATAGCAGGTTTCTATCTCCTTCCCGTGAAGCCTGCGGTTATTGTCAAACACACCGTACAGTGCTTCGGCAAAAGCTTCGTAAGCAGGATCAATACCGGCATCCGGATCATTGATTTTACCCTGTGTCCGCACGTACTGCCACATCGGCGGATCATCGCTGATACGTCTGACCAGTCTTCTCCGTTCCCAGTAGCGATAGGCCCTGCTGATTTCCTCCTCCGGCAGGTCCAGATCATGGCACATCTGTTCCAGGCTGATATTGACCTCCGGATGATAGCAGGATACCAGACCGTACAGATAGACCCGCACATAGTCCCCTTTTGCCTGCGGAATGCACTCCAGAATGAACTGGTTGTCAACCGGCGTCACGTCAAACATTGCATACCGTTCATCAAAACCAAAAGTCAATCCTGCCACTCCTCCCGATCTGCGTAGCGTCATTGTATCCCAATTCTGATTCCGCTGCAAGCGTATGCAAACTTCCTCTTTTATTTCCGCGCACTCTGTGGTATACTTTTACAAACTTTTTCAAGGAGGTTCAGTCCTATGCTTGTTACAACCACTGAGATGTTTAAAAAAGCTTATGACGGCGGGTATGCCATCGGTGCTTTCAATGTCAACAACATGGAAATCATTCAGGGCATTACGGAAGCTGCCGGAGAGCTGAAAGCCCCTGTCATCCTGCAGGTGTCCAAGGGTGCCCGCGCCTATGCTAATCATACCTATCTGGTTAAGCTGGTTGAGGCTGCTGTCCTGGAAAACCCTGATATCCCGATCGCGCTGCATCTGGATCACGGTGATTCCTTCGAGCTTTGCAAAAGCTGCATTGACGGCGGTTTCACGTCCGTCATGATTGACGCTTCCTCCAAGCCCTATGAGGAGAATATTGCCCTGACCCGCAAGGTTGTCGAATATGCGCATGATCATGGCGTGGTTGTCGAAGCTGAGCTCGGCACGCTGGCCGGCGTTGAGGATGAAGTATCCGTTGAGGCGGACAAGGCCATGTATACCCATCCGGAAGAGGTGGTTGACTTTGCCACCCGCACCGGCTGCGACTCCCTGGCCATTGCCATCGGCACCAGCCACGGCGCCTATAAGTTCAAGCCCGGCACCAAGCCCCAGCTCCGGTTCGACGTTCTGGAAGAATGCTCCAAGCAGCTCCCCGGGTTCCCCATTGTTCTGCACGGTTCCTCTTCCGTACCGCAGGAGTTTGTCGCCGAAATCAACAAGTACGGCGGAAACATGCCCGGTGCCATCGGCATTCCGGAGGATCAGCTCCGTCAGGCGGCCCGCAGCGCGGTCTGCAAGATCAATATTGACTCCGATATTCGTCTGGCCATGACCGCCAGCATCCGTAAATACTTCGCAGAGCATCCGGATCATTTCGATCCCCGCCAGTATCTGAAGCCTGCCCGTCAGGCCGTCAAGGAAATGGTGGCTCACAAGATCGTTGATGTTCTGGGCTGCAACGGCAAAGCCTGATCATATAAAAGCACAGCGGGAAGCAATCTGCTTCCCGCTTTTCTTATGGCTGTTCTCTTCTTTTGACGCCCACATAAATGCGCTCTGCCTGAGGTTCATACCGGTCCGTAAAGAGATCCTTCTTCTCGATGAACTCATTCCCACGGTACTCCACCCTGTAGCTCTTCACGACATACCCGGGTTTTCCCTTGCTGACGCTCTTTTCCTGGTCTGTGTAGGTCACGTAGGTTCCGTCCTTGTCCTTGATATATTCCGGCGTAAGCGGAATCGGAATCTCCTCCACGATTTCGGATTCTATCTCGTACCGCACGTCTCCCATGTCCTCGCCGTACATGGTAACCTTTGCAATCAGCCTGCGCTTGTTGCTTGGATCAGCCTGCACGGCAGCCACGATATATATCGGACCGTCGCTTGTGTTCTTGAATACCAGGTCAATCTTCTTTTTGTACATCCAGAACACCGTGGCGTCCTTGCCGTATTCCGTATAATTCACCGCGTCGGAATGCGGCTGCCGTTTCACGATCTGCAGCCCGGCGCAGACCGCAGCCTGATAAAGGGTGGTACTGGCCTGACATACGCCTCCGCCGATCCCCAGCACATGCTCGCCGTACGCATATTCGATCGCAGGATAAAAACCGTTGCCTTCCGTCCGTTCGCCGACAACATCGTTGAAACTGAAGCTTTTCCCCGGATTCAGCACATATCCGTTTACCAGTTCGAAGGCACGGCGGATATTATTGTTCCGGTCCTCCGGGGAGGAGGTGGAGATGGGCGTATACACGGATGACCGCATCATATAGTGCTTCTGCAGATCAATCTTTGTGACAGCCGGCTGCAGAATCTCGGGCTCAAGCTCGATCGTTCCGCTCTGCATGGTGGAAACCATCTGATACAGCTTTTCAACGACAGGCTCAGTATTCAGACTTCGGCCCACCCGTTCCTCCGTGAAAACAAAGGGATAGGCCTGTGTTGTGTCAAAAGCTGTCAGCTCTGCGTTCACAGGGGCCAGATCGATTCTGGACTTTATCTGTGTCATCAGGGTGTCAATCACCGAGGTATCACCGCTGGGTGTAGCCGTATATGCCTTGTAAGGATTGGTTTCCAGTTCTTCCATGGCGGCATAGCGCTGTTCATAATCGCCCTCATGCCCCTGCAGCCAGGCATTGTTCATGACTTCTCCGATATCCACGCTCATGCCGAGCATGCCGGAATTAATCACCGCCTGGGTTTCTCCCTGATAGGTCAGTGTCACATTCCAGGCGTCATTCCGCTGCTGAATCTGGGACTGAACGGAGTTCAGTGCCTGTTCCGGTGTCATTCCGCCCAGATGAATACCGTCAACATAAACGCCGTTCACAAACAGATTATTGTAAGGTTCCACCCTGTCGTTGATGCGTTTGGTTTTTGTATAACTGATAGCTGCGAATGCTCCCCCCGCCGCCAGAATGAGGACAGCGAAGACCGTTGCGATCACCGGGAGGACGGATTTTTTCTTTTTCTCCGATGCTCCGGGCAGACTCCCCTGTGTCTCCGGCACCGCCACATACCCGCGGAAGCCGTTTACTGCGCTGTTGGCCGCCGTCTGAAACCGCTGCTGACTGCCGTTCAGCCCGCTGCTGCCCTGAGGGTTCGGATACCCGCTGTTCCGGGGATATGCCTGCGGCTGCCTGCCCGTACCGGCCGGGTTGACCTGCGGAGGCAGCGGCTGTGTCTGATAATAGATCTGCTGATTCTGCGGAATATATCCCCGGTGGGAGCCGGCAGCGGAAGGAGCAGTATTCATCCTGCCGGCGGCTTGTTCAACGCGCTCGGGCACTTGCTTATATTTATCGCTTCTGCGTTTCCACTGCTGCTCTTCTGCCATCAGCTGCCCCTCCTTTCCGCAACATCATATCCTTATTTTCCGTAAAATACTGTACTCTATGACTCACGCGTCAGCCGGATCTTCTTTCTTATCTTCAGATTCCTTTTCCACGGTTTCTTCCGGTTCCTGCTCTTCGGGCTTCGGGTCGTCCCGGTCCGGCATGCTGCCGGCTTCCGCGCCGGCCTTTTCCGCTGCCGCATCCCGCAGCACTTCATCCGTGGTCCGCGGCTTGTCATCTCCAAGTCCTTCCGGAACGAAGCCATGCTCCATAACAGCCAGGAATTCTGCTCTGTTCAGGGTTTCCTGTTCCATCAGCGCTTTGACAAGCGCATCCAGCTGAGGCTTCTTCTCCCGCAGAATAGCCTTGGCTTTTTCATAGCATTTCGCAAGGATCTCTGAAACCTCCCGGTCGATCCGGGCTGCCACTTCTTCACTGTATTCCCGGCTCTGCCCGAATTCCATGCCGACAAAGACTTCCTGATCGCTGCCAAGATAGATGGTGCCGATGTTATCGCTCATGCCGAATTGTGTCACCATCTTCCGGCAGATTTCAGTGGCCCGTTTCAGGTCGCTGGAAGAGCCTGTATAGATTTCGCCCAGCGCAACTTCTTCTGCGGCGTGCCCGCCCAGCATCATGGCAATCTGATCAAGCAGCTCGCTCCGGCTGATATTGTCATGCTCCTCCGCCGGCAGCGCCAGAGTATGACCGGCCGCCTGTCCGCGCGGAACAACTGTAATAAGATGCACCTCATCACAGCCGGGAAGCACATGTCCGACAATCGCGTGTCCGCCCTCATGATAGGCCACCATGAGCTTGTCCTTCTCGTTAACCTTGTGGCTCTTCTTTTCAGGTCCCATCTGGACTCTGGCAATTGCGTCAATCAGCAGCTGCTGGTCAATTGTCGTTTTCCTGGATCGTGCCGCCAGGATTGCGGCCTCGTTCATCACATTTTCAAGATCAGCGCCGGTGGCGAAGGGCATCCGCTTGGCAATGTTGTTCAGATCAACATCAGGCCCAAGCTTCTTTCCCTTGCTGTGAACCTTCAGAATAGCCACACGGCCATCCTGATCCGGATAATTGACTGTAACCTGCCTGTCAAAGCGGCCCGGCCTCATCAGCGCCGGATCCAGAATATCCCTGCGGTTGGTTGCCGCCATAACAATTATTCCCTCATTGACGGCGAAACCATCCATTTCAACCAGCAGCTGATTCAGGGTCTGTTCCCGCTCATCGTGTCCGCCGCCGAGTCCGGCGCCGCGGTGGCGCCCCACCGCATCGATTTCATCAATGAACACAATTGCGGGAGCAACCTTCTTTGCCTGGTCAAAAAGATCCCGGACACGGCTGGCGCCGACGCCCACGAACATTTCCACAAAATCACTGCCGCTGATGGAGAAGAACGGTACGCCGGCTTCTCCGGCGACCGCTTTCGCCAGCAGGGTTTTGCCGGTTCCGGGAGGCCCGACAAGCAGCACACCCTTGGGAATGCGCGCACCGGCTTCTGTATAGTTCCTGGGATTTTTCAGGAAATCCACCATTTCCTGCAGTTCCTGTTTTTCCTCATCTGCGCCGGCAACATCAGCAAATGTAACCTTGTTTTTTGCCGGATCCTGGATTCTCGCCCGGCTGCGCCCGAAGGACATCACCCGGCCGTTGCCGCCGCCCTGGGCGCGCATCATTACATACCAAAGCACACCCATCATGACCAGCATGATCAGGTAGGGCAGAAAATCATACCACCACGGAACAACAACGGGAGCACGGTACTCCAGCTCAAAAGGCAGATCCTTTACGGAAATCTGTTCCAGCTCCGCGCCTTGTTTCTTGGCTTCCATCTGGCGGACGGTTTCCAGGAAGTCAGATCCGATCGTTGTCTCAAAATCATAGCTGCGTTCGGGAAAATCCGCGTTAGCGACGTTAGTTGTCGTTGTCAGTCCGACAAGGCTGTTGTTGCGAACAGCGACACGCGCCACTTTTCCTTCTTCAATCAGCTCAAGCAGCTTGGGATATTCAATTCTTCTGGAGACTGTCTGTGTCAGTCCGCCGTTCAGCAGGACCGCAACCAGCAAAAGAGTTGCAAGCAGCGCAATATAGCCGATTACGCCGCGGGAAGGTTTGCGATTGTTCAAAAAAAGTCCCTCCTGTTAATACCGTCAGGGTTCATAGATCCGGGGGCTGAGAACCCCGATATCCGGCAGGTTACGGTACACCTGGTCGTAATCCAGCCCATACCCTACCACAAAGGCGTCCGGAATGTCAAAGCAAACATAGTCCACTTTCAGGTCCTGAACCTTCCTGCGGGCAGGCTTGTCCAGCAGCGTGGCGATTCTGAGGGAGGCCGCCCCCCTCTGCAGCAGGATTTTCCGCAGATAGCTCAGCGTGATTCCGGAATCGACAATATCTTCCACAATAATGACATCCTTGCCCAGGATATCTCTGTCCAGATCCTTCAGGACCCGGACGACGCCTGAGGTTTTTGTCGCACTTCCGTAGCTGGAAATGGCCATAAAATCCGTTGTTACCGGCAGTTCAATTTCCCGGATCAGATCGGCGAAAAAGATGGAGGCGCCTTTCAGAATACAGATTATTACCGGGGCTTTTCCGGCGTAATCCTTCGTTATGGTTTGTCCGAGCTTTTTGACGCGGTCCGCAATTTCTTCCTTGGTTACCAGAATTCTGTCCAGGTCCTGATACAGTTCAGCTGTTTTTTCCATTTTCCTTTTCTTCTCCTTGTTCAGCCCATGGCATGCTTCCAAGCCATGTCAGTCTGACCATTGTTTTTGCCGGATCCCATGGCGGAACGGCGCCTGCGCCGATTCCGCCGGCCCAGAGAACCTCGTTATCCCGGCAGATCAGCGGAATCTGATCCCGCCAGGGTTCATCCACGCCCCGATCCACCAGGTAGTCCTGAAGTTTTTTTGTGTGCCCGCTTCCAAACGGTCGGATCCGGTCTCCCGGTTTTCTGTTGCGGATTACACATCCTTCCAGCCATCCCTCGGGTACTTCCTGAACTCTTATCCCATCGCCGGGATTTCCTTCAGAGGCAGTCTGCAGAAGCGTGAACCGTCCGTCCTCTGTACCGGTCTCCGGTGGAATCCACACGGCTTCCGTCTCCTGTTTCCGGCAGCCGCTCACAAGATGCAGGTTTCTTCCGGTTCTGACCGCGTGGTATTCACCGGGCAGGTTCAGTCTGCCTCTTGGCAGTTTCAGGAGATCCGCCAGTGCTCCTGTCTGGGCCGCGTTCAGCTGGCGTTCCTCCAGCTCAGGACCGTCCCTCAGCCACCAGAGCCTCAGTACACGTTTACGCAGTACTTCCGGCAGGGCCAGAAGATCAGCAGCTCTGATCCATCCTTTCTCCTGATGTTTGTCCAGAAAAGACTGTGCCTGCGCTTCTGACCATTCCCGGTCTTCCGCCAGCATATCAGCAGCTGCCGCAATATGTGCAGCAGCGCCTGAAGTCAGTTTCTCCATTTCGGGCAGCAGCTTTCTGCGCACTGCGTTTCTCAGATAGCCCTCATCGGTGTTGCTTTCATCCTCACGCCATGAAATTCCGTCCGCCCGCAGTGCGTCCCGGATTGTTTCCCGGCCGATCCGCAGCATCGGCCGGATCAGGGGAATCCCCCGCAGTTCGCTGAAAGGGCGCATTCCACCCAGGCCATCCGGCCCTGCGCCTCTGATCAGATGCATCAGAAATGTTTCCGCAGCGTCTGTTTGCTGGTGTGCCAGGATAATTCCCTTTGCACCCGTTTCGGAAATCCAGCCGCGGAAGCAATCCAGCCTTGCATTCCTGGCCGTGTTTTCATCCCTGCGTCCGTAAAGCTGCACGCTGCTGACATGCAGCGGAATCTGCGCCTGTCCGCACAGGTTTCTGCAAAAAGCTTCATCCAGATCGGCGGCATGTTCCCTGAGCCCATGATTTACATGAACCGCTTCCAGTTCAAGCATCCATTCCGCGCTCAGATCCTTCAGCATCATCAGAAGCGCCACACTGTCAGCGCCACCGGACAGCCCGACAAGATATTTTCCGGCCGGTATCCGTGTCAGCTGCTTTTCGAGTTCCTTCAGCGATCTGCTCATTGCGGTCTGAGAGGTGCTCCGCATACATTGCAGGGAGTCAGTGAGGCATAATTGGCGTTGTTAAGTTCACCGTAGGTGAAATGCCCCTTGAACGGCAGATACTTTTCATGAGTGCTTTTGCAGTTCGGATCCAGATGGTATTTCGTTCCGCCCTCCGGATTGTAATACAGCACCGTCGCCGCATTTGTAGCCGGTTCAGGAGACGGGGACGGTGATGCTGAGACATCGGGGGTTTCCGTCTCACGCTCGTTTGATTTCAGACTCTGGGGATCCACATACCATTCCCCGTTTTCCTTCACCATCATCACGTTCATCCGGTACTTGACAGGATCCTTGTTGTTGTTCCTGTCCATCAGAACGGAGATTGTAACGGTTCTGCTGTCATCATCATTGGTCCCGGTAATGTTTTCAGACGTCAGCTCAAGCGGCCTCCGGTTTGCCATCAGGGCAAACAGCGACGTCCGCGGACTCTCCAGGCCGCTCTGCCAGGACGGGGAACACAGCGGCAGCATTTCATCAATCTGATTCGCGTTCCAGTAATAGAAAAAGCTCTGAAGCCTTTCCACTGCGGAATTGTCATCCTTCGGAGCCGGTGACTCTGTCGGAGCGGCAGCAGGGATATTGCTGATCGTCTGTCCGCTCTGGCCGTCCAGAACAACTCCGCCGGACAGGTCTGCATTCGATGTGGGCGACGCTTCCTGGGATACGGCCGGCGGATCTGTTCTCTGAGCATTCCCGCCGTTCCGGCTGTTTCCGCCCGCTCCCGCTGCCATACTGATGGCAGTTACCAGGCAAAGCACACCGAAAACCAGGGTATAGCACAGTCTCTTGTTGCCCGCTGTCAGGGGGCGTACCCAGAGCGCGGCGATACTCCCGGCGGCCAGCACCATGAAAATCCATCTGAGCGCACTGAGGCCCGGCCCGAACATTCCTGCTGCAAACAGGATCAGCAGCAGTACGCTGATAATAATCAGCCAGGTATCCGTCAGCCTGAAGGGAGATTTCCGCACAGGGACAGGCTGCGGAACATAACCGGCGCCGTTCAGAGGAATCTGACGGGCGCTGTCCGTCATCGGCTGTACATTCGGCCCTGCAGCATTCCGGCCCATCTGCTGGTAGGCTCCGTAACCCTGCTGCGGATAGGTATAGCTCTGCCCCTGCCCGTTGTACCCGTTTCCGTAAGGTGTCTGAGGAATATAGGGGCTCCCGGTTTCCGGAACATTTCCGCCCTGCTGGGGATATCCGCCGGAACCGGTATAGGGCTGCTGCGGATAGCCGCTTCCCATACCCGCTGCCGGATAGACGCCTGCAGGCTGGCCGGACCCGTTCACGGGCATATAGCCGCCCTGCTGATAAAGATCCGGGCGGCTGTATCCTGTTCCGGTATTCTGCGGATAACCGCCCTGCGGATAAAAGCTGCTGCCCTGCGGCTGGGAATAGCCATTCTGCTGAGGATAGCCCGCCTGCTGAGTATAGCCAGACGGATTCTGCGCATAACCGCCGGCCTGCGGATAATAGTTCGCGGAAGCCGGCGCTGCCTGCACGTTGCCGGCTCCCTGCGTCGGATAAGCATTCTGCTGAAAGTATCCTGCACTGACAGGCTGGCGCCCGCTGTTCTGGGGTGAATAAGAATAGCCTCCCGGATTCTGTGCGTTATATTGAATCTGGTTATATCCGGTAAACGAACCCTGATGGGGTGGATTCCCTTGCTGCCTTTGATTCATGACAGATTCCTTTCCTGGATTGCATCCAACAAATGAGCATAACAACTCATTATGGTAGTTTATCATTGATCCGGCAGGATGTAAATCCTTTTTTCCCGCGGGCAACGATCGGGATTGACACTTTTCTTCTTTCCATGATACTATTAGTTAGTTTTGGAAAGAGATTGGAGGGTGTTCTGTGGCTTCCGGACAGGCGCAGTCCTCTCACCATTTCAAGTCAGATATCATGATCGGACTGATGTCCCTCATCCTGTATATATGTCTTTGTTTTATCTTCTTTGCCTGTCTGTCTGCACGGAATATTTTCCTCCGGGTCATCAACCGGACGTTTGCAACAACCATGCTGACCTTCTGGGCCATGACTTTTGCAATGCATGCCGTTTACGGGGGATATGACGTCGGCCGCAAGAAATCCAAGCCGGTCATTTCCGCCATGATTACAGGCACGCTGATTACGGATCTGGTCACCTATCTCCAGCTGGAGATTATGAATGTCAACGAGAATTTCAATGATCACCTGATTCTCTTCGGAGCTGATTTTCTGCTGCTCCTGCTGTGCATGTTTCTTCAGTCTCTTCTCATTATCGTGTTCGTGCGTCTTGGGAATGACCTGTATTTTCGTTTTCATCCTCCGCGCAGCTGCCTGATTATTCTGGGCTCTCCTTCCCAGGAGCAGGAGATTCGTGCCAAGATCGGCAGATACAGGCTGCAGTGGCGCGTTGATGATGCCGTGCTGTATAATGTTCCTGATCTGGAAGCGCGCATTGATCAGGCGGATGTCATTTTTCTGGGGCAGGTGCCGGAGGATGTCAAATTCGCTCTCCTGAAGATGTGCTATGATGACCGGAAGGATGTTATGTGCAAAGCGCAGCTGCAGGAAATTATGCTGTGCAATGCCAGGCCCGCGGTGGTGGATGATGCAGCCTTCCTGGAAATGGAGTATAACAAATCCTCGTTTTTTCAGCAGCTGGTCAAGCGGGCGGGAGACATATTCCTCTCCGCGCTGGCATTGATCATTTTCTCCCCGTTCATGGCAATCATCGCGCTGCTGATCAAGGCTGAAGACGGAGGGCCTGTCATCTTCAGTCAGCCCCGTGTCACCGCCGGCGGACAGACCTTCACCATCCGGAAATTCCGCACGATGAAGCCCAATGATATCCCGGAGGATCTTCAGACCTCCATTACGGTTCACGATCCCAGAATCACCAGGATCGGAGCCTTCCTGCGGCGGTTCCGTCTGGACGAGCTGCCTCAGTTCTTCAACATTCTCATCGGTGATATGTCGCTGGTGGGGCCCCGGCCTGAAATGATGGCCAATGTTGCCCGTTACAAAATTGAGCTGCCGGCCTTTGTATACCGTGAAAAAATGAAAGCCGGGCTGACAGGCTACGCTCAGATCGAGGGTCGTTACAATACGACAGCGGAAGACAAGCTGATGCTGGACATGATGTACATCGAAAGCTTCTCCATCTGGCTGGACATCAAGCTGCTGCTCCGCACCTTTACGATCCTCACCAAAAAAGATTCCACCCAGGGCTTTACCCAGGCCCCGGATCAGGAAATAAAAAGCGCAAAAAATGAAAAAGGAGAAAAAGAAACATGAACACTACCCTGCTGATTATGGCTGCGGGTCTCGGATCCCGCTACGGCGGAAATAAGCAAATCGACCGGATCGGACCCAACGGTGAAATCCTGATGGAGTATTCCATTCATGACGCTGTGGAAGCCGGTTTTGATAAAGTGGTCTTTGTTATCCGTAAAAGCATGGATTCTCTTTTCCGGGAAATGATCGGTGACAAAATCGCCAAAAAGGTTCAGGTTGAATACGCTTATCAGGAGTATGACTCCCTGCCCGGCGGGTTTATTCCCCCGGCTGACCGTACCAAGCCTTACGGCACAGTCCATGCGGTGCTCTGCGCCAAAGATCTGATTCATGAGCCTTTTGCTGTAATCAACGCGGATGACTATTATGGCAAGGATGCGTTTATCGCCATGGCGGACTCCCTGCATCGTCTGCGCAACGAGACCAACAAGGCGTCCATGGTTGCCTATTATCTGAAAAACACGGTCTCTAAAAACGGTCATGTGACCCGCGGCGTATGTTCCACGGATGAGGAGCATCATCTCGTCAAGGTTACGGAAACTTACAGCATCCTTCCCTTCCCCGACGGGACGATCCGCGACATAAACGATGACCCGAACGGTGTCATTCTGGATCCGGATGCCCTGGTGTCCATGAATCTGTGGGGCTTTGCTCCTTCATTCTTTGATGAAGCTGAAAAATACCTCGCAGATTTCCTGGCTGATGACAGCGGCAACCCGCTCAAGAAGGAATGCCTGCTCCCTGCCCTTGTGGATACGCTGATGCATACCAAGGGGCTGAAGGTGGAAGTGCTTTCCACGAAAGCGGTCTGGTTCGGCGTAACCTATAAGGAAGATAAGCCTTATGTCATGGGCGAACTGAAGAAGCTGCACGAGAACGGCAGCTATCCGCCCGCACTGTAAACCGGCTGAAACCACAATAGAAAACGGAGGTTGCGCAATGAAGATTCTTCTGACCGGCGGCGCCGGGTTTATCGGCTCCCATACCTGTGTGGAGCTTTGCACGGCAGGTCACGATCCGGTGATTGTGGACAATTATGTGAACAGCTCTCCTGAAGCAATCCGCCGGATTGAAAAAATCGTCGGGCGCCCCGTTCCTCACTATGAAGCGGACGTTTCTGACGCGGCTGCCATGAACCATATTTTTGATGAAAATGATTTTGACGCCGTCATTCATTTCGCCGGTCTGAAGGCTGTAGGTGAAAGCGTCGCCCAGCCGCTGCGCTATTACAGGAATAACCTGGATACCACGCTGACCCTCTGCGAGGTCATGCAGGCTCACGGCGTAAAGCGTATCGTTTTTTCCTCCTCTGCCACCGTTTACGGTGAGCAGCCGGAAGTTCCCTATCGCGAGGATATGCCCTCCATGGGATGCACCAATCCCTACGGATGGACAAAATTCATGATCGAAAAAATCTTGGAAGGTCAGCATACGGCCGATCCGGAATGGAGCGTGGTGCTGCTGCGCTATTTCAATCCGATCGGCGCACATGAATCCGGTCTGATCGGTGAGGATCCCTCCGGCATTCCGAATAATCTGATGCCCTATGTGGCTAAGGTCGCTGTCGGACAGCTTGAAAAGCTTTCGGTTTTCGGCAATGACTACCCCACACCGGACGGGACGGGCGTCCGTGACTATATTCATGTGGTCGATCTGGCCAGAGGCCATGTCAAAGCCTGTGATTTCGCTGCAGGCCGGTCCGGATGCGAGATTATCAATCTGGGTACCGGTCATGGATACTCGGTGCTCGACCTTGTTCACACCTTCTCCCGGGTTAACCATGTGGATGTGCCCTATGTGATCGCTCCGCGCCGTCCGGGGGATATCGCTGAAAACTACGCCGATCCGTCCAAGGCAAAAAAACTGCTTGGCTGGGAGGCTGAAAAGAACCTGGAGGATATGTGCCGCGATACCTATCGTTTCCAGAAAAACAATCCGAAGGGTTACAAATCCTGAAGAGGTGACAGGCTCTGAAGACCTTCTTAATTGCCGTTGGCCCGCATGCCGCCAAAGCGCTTCCCTCTATGGTTACAGCGCTTTCCATGGGGCTTTCGGATCGTCCGGCTGATCCGGATTCTTCTGTCCTTTCAATTCTTTCCCTGGATACACAGTCTCCGGATCAGATTCTGATGCCTCTGATTCAGGATTATAATGAGTGTCACGCCCTGTTTGCGAACGGGGCGTCCCTCTTTCCTTTTTCTTTTCAGTTTTCTTCCTGTACGGTTTCCCTGCCTGCTGTCTCTGACCTTTCTTCCAGGGAATCTGACAGGTTGCTGCTCTCTGCTCTTCGCGGAGAAGGTGTGCCCCTCTCCTATCCGACGGACTGGGAAGCAGTTGAATGGGCATTCCGGTCCCGTCTGAACGATCCGGCTCCTCCCGCGGAACTGGTAGCTTTCCTGCGAGGGATTCAGCAGCTTCCCGGGCAGCAGGAAGCAATCCTGACGCTCCTGACCGATCTCTGTGATCCTCTGTCCGCCGGGATGACCCTGCCATTGCTTTCTTTTGTAAAACAAAAACTGGATGCCTGCAGCAATGTGAAGCTGAACCTGCTCTGCATGCCTCAGACGCTTTCCGGGGATGAAGACAGATTTATGCCGGTGCTTCATCAGGTACTGGATGCACTCAGTCTGCGCGGCCTTTTATCGCTGACGGAGGATCGCCCGGGGCATGGTGCTGATTTTGCCTGGCTTATCTCTTTGCCGTCCTCCATGGCCAAAAGCCGCGAATCTTTCCGTCTTGTTTACATAGCTGCCGCACGCGTTCTCGGCCGGCTGGCCTCCCGTCTCCGTTTTCCGTCTGCCGGCCTTCATACACTGAATATTCCTGAAGTCGTCTCCTTCGCCTCGCTGGATACACAGGCGGCTTCTGCTGCTGCTCTGATTCATTCCGCCTGCTGGTTCCTGTCAGACCTCTTGCCTTCCTTGCGGTCAGAGCTGGAAAAAACACCGGTGCTGCGGGCATTGACTCCCTCCTCCCGTGCCGGTTTTTTCAGAAAATGTATCAGGCAGATGGGTAACCCCCCTGTTCAAAATTCGTCCGGGCTGGCGCTTCTGGAACGCGTGATAAAAGCATTTCTTTCAGAAACGGTCGCCCTGATCCGGTCCATTCCTGATCCGCTGCGCCTGGCAGAGCGCAACAGCCTCCTCTGGCGCCGGGCGGTAGCCGCCTGCGGTCATTCTGTTACGCTTGCCGCTGAATATGATGTTTCACGCCAGGAAGCTGAAGACGCGGGTATTGATCACATGAAGCCCGTTCACAGAGCCTCCATGGCGGATACAGAGGAAGAAAAAGTCCAGTCCAGGCTTTCAGAGCAGGAGGAGGCTCTGAATGACTCTCTCAAAAAAAGATCCGAAATCCTTTCAGAGCTCGGAGGCTACCGCGCCCGTCAGGTGCTTCAGAATTGCCTGGACAAATGTCTTTCCGCACTGGAACGGGCCCGGAAACAGTTCCGGGAGGCAGCCGGCATGGAAACCGCTGACCCGCTGGATCTCGGTCTCCGGGAGCGGCGGATCCGCCTGCTTGAAGCCGCTGTGTCCCGCTGTCGGGATGACCTGGCTGTCTATGGTGCCTATCCCCGGCTTTCCTCACTCTCCCGCCATCCTGAAAAACAGCTTAACGCTTCTGAACTGCTGACTGCCCCGGCCGCAGAAGCCATATCTGATTTGCTCCTGGCTTCAGACCCGGCTCAGACCGCTGCCGCACAAAAGAAAACTCTGGACCTTCTTCCGGCTTTGTTCGCCGGTTTTTCGGTGCAGGATCCCAGGGATCTGTTCCGGGAGCTTGCAGACAGCTGCGTTTTTTCCGGCGCAGCGGATCCTGTTGTGCAGCTTTTTGCCTCTGCCTGGTCTGTCTGTTCTGCGGGTCTGTCCGGGCAGCGGTTCCATGTGCCCGATGAAATCCCCGATGTTGCGTTGCTTCCGGATGCGGATTCGCCGGAACCCCTGCTCTCTTTCGACGCGCTGAAATCCGTCCTGCCTTCCGCAGGCGCTGACTCTTCCGATGCTGAGGATCTGCGCGGACTTCTGGCCATGCTGCTGCTCCGGCCTTACAGACGGCTGAGCAGCGGAGAAGCTTCCCTGCGGCTGCATACACTGCGCAGTTCTTCGGATGCGTCTTCTCCGGTGCTGGACACATGGCTCAGCTGCAGAGGCGCGGATCATGTTGTTTTGATTTGTCTGGAATCGGATACGCTTGGTTCCTGTCCCATGGCGCTCATTCTTCCCTGCCGCACGATAATCCCCGCCCGCCGTTCTGCTTCCTTCCCGGCATTCATTCCGTCCTATGCCACCTGGTTCAGCCGGAATGACGGCATATTCCGCGATCCGGTATCTGCGCTGAGTCTGACCGATCAAAGCATTCTGATCAATCAGCTGAACCGGATTTGCGATGATCAGGGGAACGAGTGGCCGGATGCCGTCTTCAGCCGCTTTTTGCACATGTTTGTTTCCGATCTCAGTTCATCCGTATCTGAAAAATCAGAAGATCCGTATCTGTCCATGCGTCTGAAGGCTGCATGCGCGCTGGCCGATCTTCCTGCTTTCCGCTCTGTCATCAGCCGGATTCAGCCGGTTTATGAGCATCTTCTTGCGTCGGATCCTGTCTGCGCTGCTCTGACTGACACGGCGGATTATCCGCCCGCGGAACCCGGCTCAGATCCCGAAGCCGTTTATCTTTGGAAAGGGATTCCCTTTGCCCGCGAAAATCCTTCCTCCCTGATGTGCAGTCTGCATGTACCGGAGGATGAATATGTTTTATCCACCCTGAATAAGGAATGTGTCATGCTCTCTGACTGCTCGGATGATTACCGTGAGGCCCTTTGCCGGAATCTGCAGGAGCTCCTTGCCCGCTTTCCGGAAGCCGCCGAGCAGTCTCGTTCCATTGCCTGGAAGCTCCTGACCGATGCGGAAAAGCCCATTGCCGAAAAGGAAACACTGCTGGATTGGCCCTGGGATCCGGCCTCTCCCTCCATCCGGACAATACTTCAGGAATGCCTTGGGCCGGATCTGGCGGGCCCGGCAGCCTCGCTCTTCACCTCAAAGCTGACTGTTTTCCCCGCACGGAATCAGGATATTATCGGTGACATTGTATTCCGTTCCCAGTGCATTCTGCCCGCCTATGTCCGCCCGGACGCCGGTACGGAATCTGTACCGGCATCCGATACCGTCCTTCCGCCTCTTTCTCCGGACTTTGTATCAGCGCTTTGCGCTTTCCCGGAGGGGCGCACCCTTGTGCAGCATGATCTGCTTTCTTTTTCCCGTCTGGAAAACGGGGCAGTTCAGGTAACGCTGACCCTGGAAGGCGGTTTCAGTCTCAGAATGCGCCGGATATATGAACCCACGGAGCTTCTTTCCCTGTTCGCCCAGGATATTCCGACCGTGGCAGTCTGGCCGGCAGTTCCGTTGCCTCCGGATAAATGGAAGCTCTATACGGTCTATTCTCATATATCTGCCGGTTTCAGCATCAGCGCCGGGTGTGCTTCTTCCGGATCATCCCGGACAATGAGCGACAGCATATCAAGGTCTGTCATGATCCTGGAGGAGTTCCCCTCCTGCTTTTCTCTCTGGCAGGGTGAGAATCCGGTAGGATCTCTTATAAATCTCCTCCCTGAGATCAGTCTGAATGCATCGGAAGATACCATGGTCTGTATTGATCTTGGCTCATCCGCCGCCTCTGTTATGCTGAGCCGCGGGAGTATTCATGAGCCGCTTCAGGGCCCCGGTGTAGTCAGACTGATTTTATCCAATCCTTCCACTTCAGCCGATCTTCTCAGGCAGGAATTCCTGCCGGCTGTTCCGGTTTCCGCGCTGATTCCTGCGGCCGTCCGGATTTTTCAGAACACAGCAGGGGCTGCTCCGGTTCCTTTCCGTGACGGAATTCTGCTGATGGCATCCAGTCTTCGCGATGTTTTTCTGTTAAAGGAAGATGCTGTTTATACGTCACTGAAATGGAACGGGGAAAAAGGCCGTTCTCTGCGTATCTGTCTTCATGAGATAATGCTTCTCGCTGCTTTCCAGGCCCGTTCTGAAGGAGCCTGCTCTCTGAGCTGGCGTTTTTCCCTGCCGGATGATGCCACAGTTGAAGGAAAGGAAAGCCTGATATCCCTCGCCCGTTCCCTGGCGGAACAGGTGTCCGCTGAAAGTGTTCTTCCCTTCCCGGATCATCGTCCTCCCGTCAGTTTTGCTTCGGAAAGTACAGCGCTTGGCGCATACTTCCGACTGGTTGCACCGGAGGATACCCGCGGCGGCTTTATGACGCTGGATCTGGGCTCTTCCACTGCGGATCTTTCCCTGTTCATGCGGGGAAGAGATCACGCAGAACGGACCTGCCAGCTTCCTCTCGGCATCCAGTATATGCTGCTCCCTTCCCTGATGAAAAATCCGGAAATGCTGTTCCGGGATTTCTCCTTCATCGGAGATGAGAACCTTCTTCTGGAATTGCGGACGCTTTCAGGCATTCTGCGGGATGCTACCCGGGATCCCGGTATGCTGCGCCATGCCCGTCTGGCCCTGGATACGCTTGCCGCTGACCGGCTGCCTCTTCTGCTGTCAGCCGCTGCCCGCTGCCGAAGTGAAAACCGTCCCGTCCGCACCGGCGCTCTGATCCTCTTTTACCTGAGTTATCTGATGATGCTGTCCGGGCTTCTGCTGCTTCAGCTTTCCGTTGATTCCAACCGGAATGATTTTCTTCCGGAGCAGATGACGCTGTTCCTGGCCGGCCGCGGTGCAGCTTTGCCCGACGCGTTTTCCGTTCCCGTAAAAACCGGACTTTGGCATATCCTGACCATGTTCAGGAACCGGAAGGTTTCTTCTCTCTCTCTCCTCTTTTCTTCTGAAAAAAAGCTGGAAATTGCAGTCGGCCTGTCTGTGACCGGAGACGCTGTGGCGGGAATGCCCCCCGCTTCGCCTGCACCCGTATCTGTCTCCCTGCGTCCGGAAGAGCTCCTACCGGAATTCATGCTTCGTTTTCTTCAGGAGTTTCCCGGTGAAGCGCTTCTTCTGTTCCCCGATCTTTACGGCAGCAATCCGCTGCAGCCGTTCACTGCATCAGGCCAGTCTGTTATTTCTTCTTCCATTGCCGCTGCTTTTGCCAATCAGAGTCAGGTTCTCCGGCCATTCGATGCACTGGCTTCCTGGCCCCATATACTGATGGAGATCTATGGTGAACATCAGCTGACAGAAGGAGGCTCTGCATTATGGAGCAATTAACCTCGCTGAAAAACCCAAAGGTCATGTCCTGGCGTTCCCTGAAGGACCGGAAAGGACGTGAAGCCGCCGGCTGTTTTCTCGTGGAGGGCCGGAAAATGGTCGGTGAAGCGCTGGCCTCCGGTTTCCGGGTGGAAACGCTGCTCATCCGCGAGAATACCGATCCTGATATAAGCACGCAAAGTGATATCCCCGTTTACTGTCTTCCGCCGCATGTTTTCGATGCTGTCTGCGAAACCAGAACACCGCAGGGCATTGCCGCCGTTGTTCGCATTGCGCCGCGACCCGCCTCGGGACCACGGCTTATCGTTCTTGATCAGGTGCAGGATCCCGGAAATGTAGGCACGATCCTGCGCACTGCCGATGCTGCCGGGTTTACCGGTGCCCTCCTGGGTCCCGGCTGCGCAGATGTTTTTTCTCCCAAGGTGCTGCGCGCCACAATGGGCAGCGTGTTTCATCTGGGTCTGTCCTTTCCGGATTCTCTCCCTGCTGCGCTTTCATCCCTCCGGGAGGCTGGTTTTTCCATCCTCTCCTCCCAGCTGGACGGAGATCCCTTTTATCAGCGGCAGGAATTATCAGCCTCGTTTGCGCTGATTATCGGCAACGAGGGAAACGGTGTTTCCCCGGAAGTGCAGGCTCAGGCCACGCACCATCTCCGTCTGCCTATGCGCGGCGGTGCCGAATCGCTGAATGCCGCGGTTGCCGCGGGAATCATGATGTATGACCTTACGAGGAACCTGGAAGAATAGCTGAAATGCCTGAAAAACTTCAGGATATGAACAGAAAAGACATTTGACTTTACAGGCAGTTTATGGTATGATTTCCTGCGTTGAGTGCCCGTAGCTCAGTTGGATAGAGTGTCAGACTCCGACTCTGAAGGTCACAGGTTCGAATCCTGCCGGGCATACACCCCGGAAGCATTGAAAACAAAGGCTTCCGGGTTTTCTTTTGCCTGGGCAGTCTCTGCTGATACAGGCTAAAAAAGGCTAAAACAACCTAAAATGGT
>JAFRLY010000046.1 GCA_017431005.1 Clostridia bacterium | reverse complement strand
CGCTGCCGTTTGATCAGGTTCATACAGTGCTTCATTATGCTGCTGTCAGCTTTATTTCATTGAAGAGCTCCAGGATGCAGGATAGTATTCCGACAAAGCTGTATGAAGCTTTGGGAATCGGATGTCCTGTGCTGCTTATGGCCGAAGGAGATGCATGCGAAATCTTAGATGAAACAGGGTTAGGAGTGCATCTGTCACCAGATCATCCGGAAAAGCTTGCTGAAGTCTTTGATAAGCTGATGGATAAGATTTCAGAATTAGGACAGCATCGGGAATTTGCCAGGCGGCTGATGCACAGCCGGTATACCAGGCAGCAAAACGGTGCTGTTCTGGCTGAAAGACTCCAGCGCAAATTTGGAGAAGGAAGGAATTAAGTTATGATCAATGTAATCGGTTTAGGCTATATTGGATTGCCTACTGCGCTTATGATGGCTTCTCATGGGATTCCTGTTGTTGGAACAGACTACAACAGCATGCATGTGGAAAAACTGAACGAAGGAATTGTTACTTTCCAGGAAAAAGGTCTGGAAGAACTCTTTAATAAAGCAATCAGCAGTGGGATCCGGTTCACGACGGAATATCAGGTGACGGATACGTATATTGTTTCTGTTCCGACACCCTATGACAAATTCAGTAAAAAGATTGATCCTGCGTATGTGCTGGCTGCTGTGGAAGAGGTACTGAAGGTTTGTCTTCCGGGTTCAGTGCTGATTGTGGAATCTACAGTTTCACCCGGTACCATGGACCGGTATGTGAGACCGCTGGTTAAGGAACGCGGATTTGAACCGGGCAGAGATATTCACTTGGTTCATGCGCCTGAGCGTATTATTCCCGGGAATATGATTTATGAGCTGATTCATAATAATCGTACCATCGGAGCAGATAATCAGCAGATTGCTGAAAAGGTCAGAACTTATTACAGTTCCTTCTGTCAGGGACAGATTGTTACAACAGATATCCGGACTGCAGAGATGACCAAGGTTGTTGAAAATACTTTCCGGGCTGTTAATATTGCTTTTGCAAACGAGCTGGCAAAAATCTGCAGATATGACAATCTGGACGTATATGAAATTATTCGAATCTGCAATATGCATCCAAGAGTGAATATTCTTCAACCCGGACCAGGTGTAGGCGGGCATTGCATCAGTGTTGATCCATGGTTTCTTGTCGGAGATTATCCGTCTCTGGCAAAGGTGATTGATGAATCCATGAAAACAAATGATGGAATGCCGGATTTTGTTTTGAATCGTATTCATGACATCATGAAATTGCACGGTATGGAGGACTTTTCCAGAATTGGATTATATGGACTCACGTATAAAGAAAATGTAGACGATTTACGCGAATCGCCCACGCTTCAGCTTCTGGAAAGCCAGGAACGACATCTTGCAAAGGGTCTGAAGGTCTATGATCCAATGATATTGGAACAGGTTGTACCAAACCAGTATTTCAGTCTTCAGGACTTCCTGAAGGATGTTGATATGGTTATTGTGATGGTTAAGCATGCGGAAATTCTGGAGAACCAGGAACTGCTGAAAGATAAAATCATTCTGGATTGCCAGAACGTTATCCACTTGCCAGGAACTTATCATCTATAAATTCGACAATGGTGACACAGGGGAATGTGTTCTTTTCAGGGGGATGCAGATGAGTATATGGTCAGCTTGCTACGAAAAAAGATCATGGTTACGACATGTATGCTTTTTCCTTTTTCTTTGTGTTTTTTATGATCCGGGTTCGGGATCAGCTGAAAATGTTCTGAAACTGCCGGAAGAAACGGTAATAATAGAAGAAGAAGCTTTCAGAAATACTACTAGTGTAGAAACAGTTATCATTCCCAAGAATGTTAAGTATATTGGTCCCAAAGCGTTTGCTGGCAGTTCTTTAAAAAGAGCTTATTTTTCTTCAGCACTGACGGAAATAGCGGAGGATGCTTTTGAGGAAGATACTTCTCTGATAGGATATGGATCTGCAGAACCCGGCTTTACCTCCTATATTACTCCGGAAGAATTCGGAGCAAAAGGCGATGGTATTACGGATGATTCAGCTGCCTTTCAGAAATGTTTAAACAGCAGAGAAACCAATGTCCTGTTGAGTGGCACTTATCTAATCCGATCATATATCACAACCAAGATCTCAAAGGTGTTTTTTGCTTATCCTGTTAATGCTGGGCCCGGTGCTTCAATCATTTGTGATCCGGATTATTCAGATCATGTACTTTCTTTTGAAGGTGGTGTATCTTTTGAGAATATTGCGTTCCGGAGTACAAAACAGGGAACTGGCAGAAGTCCACATGGGGAAATATATACGAGAACCAGTAATATTATTTTTGTGGAAATCTGGAACCAATATGGAAGCTTTACAAATTGCTATTTCACGAATGCTCTTACAGGAATAAGAGGCAGAAAATCCAGTCGCTCCACTGTGATTCCTCAAAGTATAACAGTCAGGGGCTGCACTTTTGAAGAGTGCAAAAGTCCTGTTCAAGGCTATTGTGAAAAAACAACTGTAGATTACTGCAGATTCAAAAATGACGGCGATTTATACAGCGGTGATCATTGCATATATATGGAACGCTACGGATGCAAATACCTAAGAGTGAGCAATTGCACTGTGGAAACAATGAACAGTGCATCAGGGGCTGCATTTCAGATTTATGGCACACCAAAGGCGGGAGATATTATACCGGAGCTAACAGTAAGTGGATGTACGATCAATGCAAATCTTGTTGTTTCGGCGAGTGCTGCCGAGGTCACAATTCGTGGTTGTTCCTTTAATGAACAACGCAGAGACCAGTATATTGCCCGGGTGGAAGCAGGGAGTATGACACTGATTGATTCAGTATTCAATCATTCCTATGCTTTCAGCTACTGGAACACTGAGGTTCTGCCTCAGGCGTACAATTGTACATTTACACTGATGCTGAACTTATGCCAAACACGCTGCAGTTTTCCTCTTGTAAGCGAAGGATGTACCTATGTTGATTGGGGTGGAAATGTAAAACTAAGCGGTACCACTTTTACAGACTGTATATTTACCCGGTCTGGAAACCACACGCTGGAGCGGCTGTACATCAATAACAGCGGAGGCTTTACCATGACACTGACAAATACGCTGTTTCGCAGTGGGGATACTATAATAAATAATAAAAAAGGGATAACAGAAGGTTCAAACTACGACACATTCTAATTTGATTGGAGAGTATTGGATGGATATTATTAAGGAAAAAAACGGACGACGAGAGATTAGCCTGACAGCTGTAGCACGGCTTTTATTTAAGAAGGTCTGGATAATCATCATTGCGGCTGTAATCGGCGGAGCAGCGTTATTCATTTGGACGCGAACGATGGTATCACCGACTTATAAAGCTGCTGCAACGTTATATATCAGTAATGCTTCTGAGTCAGCTGAGCCTCGTAATATCACTACCAATGATCTCAATGCGTCCATGATGCTGATGTATACCTGTTCAACAATTCTTCGAAGTGAAGAAACTATGCAGGGAGTCATTGCAGCGTCCGGAGTTGACTATGATGCAGAGACTCTGCAGCAGATGGTTCAGGTTTCTGAGATAGAAAACACCAATATTCTTGTGGTTTCAGTTACAGCAGGTAATCCTGAGGAAGCAGCTATGCTTGCAAATACAGTAGCTGATTTAGCTCCCGGCTTAATGAAAAGAGTTGAAGCCGGAGCGTCTGTCAAGGTGTTCAGCGAGGCGAAAGTACCAGATAAACGCTCTTCCCCCAGTAACAGTAAAGCAGTATTATTGGGTGTTGTGATCGGAACCTTTTTGTCGGTAATGGCAATTCTTATTATGGAAATATTTGATACCAGAATAAAGGAACAGGATGTGCTTTCTTTGGGTGCTCCGCTGCTTGGCGTACTTCAATTAGAGAAAGGGAATTCTAAAAAAAGAAAGAAGGATGAAACGACGCACAAAAGCAAAGAAGGAGGAATTCAGAAGGAGCCCAGATCAATTGAAGAGAACGTCATTTTTAGTCTGCCTGAAAGTCAATGTAAAAAGATCTTGCTTGCTGGCATTCTACCGGGGGATGAGATTTGTACAGCAACGGCTCATCTTGCGGCAGGACTTGCTTCCTGCAATTATTCTGTCCTGCTTATGGATTGTGATTTGAGACATCAGAAAATAGCTGAAGTCTCAGGATTGCATAATAAACCTGGAGTATCGAATATGTTGATTGGACAGCTTCCGATAGAAAACTGTATTCAGCATTATGGAGCAGATTTGAATGTGATTACTTCAGGTACACCATCCCCAAACCCTGAAGATCTTCTTTCATCTGAAAAAATGATGAATCTATTGAAAGAAGTGGAGACGAGTTATGAATATGTTCTGCTGAATACTGAACCGATTAGAGAAAAAGAAGTTCAGGAATCATTATATAAATATGTAAAGAATATTATTATTACAGTACATTTGGGTATTACCCGTAAGGATATTCTGCGAGGGCAACTGGAGAAATTCAAAGCTATGGGCTGCAGAATTATAGGACTGATTGTGGTGTCGGATAGGGAATTATAAACATATGCATATTTTTAAGAAAATGCAGCTTTATGCGGCTACAGTTACCCAAATGAAACCAAGTCAAGTTATCAGAAGGGGAGCTAAATGGGCGGGATTACAATGCAGCCTAGGATGCAAAGTATGCTTCAGTAATAATGTATTTCCGATTCCGCCTTTATATATATTAGATCTTGATCCCGTGTTTTTATCACGTTTCTCCACAGAAGAACTGATGCACGATACTTTTACATTCTTACACAGAACCTGTTTGCTAAATCCAGAAAACAGATGGGAAAATCCTGATGAAACACCGCTTTGGAATTTTAATTTGCATTATTTTGAGTTTTTATTTCCTCTCTGGAATGCTTATTTGAGAGCGCAGGATGAAAGATATCTAAAGCAAGCGGACAGACTGATAGACTGTTGGATCAGACAGAATCCGTCTGCAAGGAAAGGACCTGGATGGGAGGCGTATACAATTGCTCTGCGTCTCACCAATTGGATTGGTTTTTATGGTATGGCGGAGCATGAATTGTCGATATCTTCTAAATCTGTTATGATTCATTCCATGCATGAGCAATATGACTATTTGTCCAGGCATTTGGAAAAGGACATTCTTGGAAACCATTATTTTGAGAATTTAAAGGCGCTTGTGCTATGTTCAGTTTTTTTCCGTGATGAAAAAATGCTATATCGTTCTGTAAAAGAACTGCGACAAGAATGCAAAGAGGAAATCCTGGAAGATGGCATGCATTATGAACTTAGCCCGATGTACCATAATCTGATTTTGGAAGGACTGTTAAAAGTAACCTCAGCTCTTCGGGAGTATGGGCAGGCAGACAGAGAATTGGAATCTTATCTACAGCCAATGTTGGATGCTGCCTGGTCTCTGGAAGAATCTGCTTCAAGACTTCCCTTATTTAATGATACAGGAAATAATGTGGCCAAAGGTATCGAAACACTTGTATCCGCAGCATACAGTTATTTTGGGATTGAACCGCACTTTAAGAAACAGCTTCCGAATGCAGGTTATTATATCTATAAGAGAGGACCTTGGAAACTGATAATTGATGCCGGCCAGCCAGGCCCTTCCTACATTCCGGGACATGCGCACTGTGATGCTCTTAGTTTTGAATTATTCAAGAATGGAGTACCGGCAGTTGTGAACTGCGGCACGTATGCATATCAGACAAAACTGCGGGACTTTTTTCGCAGTACTCCGGCGCATAATACGGTGATGATCAATCAGAAAGAGCAATCTCACTGCTGGGGTATTTTTCGTCTGGCAGAAAGAAGCAGCGTACATATATTAATGTCGGACGATATGCATCTGATAGCAATTATGAAAGATCAGGCAGGACAAATGGTCAAACGGAGCTTTTTTTTCGGTGATGAGCTGATTATTACGGATGAAACTAAGGTGGGACAGCTTACTGGCTTTTTTCATCCTATGATTTCCCTTGAATACTCATTGAATTGTGATAATGCTTCGGAATGTGCGCACTTATATGCACCGGAATATGGAGACTACTCAGAAATCAAAGCAATTAAATATGAAGGACCCGGGGAAATCTCTCTCCGAATTTATCTGGATGACAGATGAATGTGTACAAGAAAAAGATTCTCATCTAACCGAAACTGGCTAATGAAATCCTTCAGGGAAGGGGACTGAGAAGAATTGATAATAAAAGTTGCAGTTGTTTTACCGGATTTTTCTTACGGTGGGGCACAGGTTATGGTCTCACGTCTCGCTTCTCATTTGAATTGTGAATCTGTGGAGACAGAGATTATATGTATTTATGGAGAAGCAAAGCATAACGATTTAGAACAAGCGATTCTGGATCATGGTATTAAGATCCGATATTTAGGAAAAGGTTTAGGATTTTCAGCTGCGGCAATGATGTCGCTTTTCAGGGAATTGGATCTTTTTAATCCAGATATTGTTCATACTCACTTGTCAGGTTGTGTATATAGTGCACCCTGGGTAATTATGAGACACCGAAAAATGCTTCATACTGTACATAATATACCCGGGTATGAGTTGATATGGCCTAAAAGGGTTCTGATGAGAATGCTGTATAAAACAGGACATGCTGTGCCGGTAGCGATCTCCAAAGAAATCAGAATCCTGACAAAGTCATTTTATCATCTTAAACAGGATCCGGAGCTGATCTATAACCCAGTAGATGTGGCGCGTTTCGCCACGCCGAAAAAAAAGGAAACAAATGCTTTTGTTATCCTGAGTGTCGGCAGATTATCAGCCCAAAAAAATCAGCAGCTTTTGATTCGGGCGTTTTCCAGATTACACAAGAAAAACGAACGAACAGAACTATATATATTGGGAGATGGGTCCCTTCGCGGGGAATTGGAACAATTGGCACTCAAAGAAGGGGTAAATGAAAGTGTCCATTTTGAGGGAAGTGTTACTAATACCCAGGATTACTATGCAAAAGCAGATGTATTCGCGATGAGTTCTGAATACGAAGGCTTGCCACTGGTTATTTTGGAGGCTATGGCAGCTTCTCTTCCAATTGTTTCCACAGATGTGGGTGGCGTAAAAGACCTGGTCAGTGAGAATGGCTTGCTTGTTCAGGCCGGAAACTGCAAACAGATGACGGAGGCGTTGAATTTGCTGATGCAGGATTCCGATAAGCGGGAAATGATGGGCAAACAATCTTTTGAAAAAGTACAGCAATATGACTCATCGGTAATTGCAAATAGGTATACCAATTTATATGTGAGATACGCAGCGAACTCAGGGGAAGTATGATAGAGAGGAGTCTGGAAGAGCATGAAAGGGTTACAGAAAAAGGGGATCAGTATTGTTACGGTCTGCCTTGGCGTTTATTTCATGCTTATGGTGTTTGACTCTATCCCGATGTTTGGAATTGGGTCGATCCTGCGGATTATGATTATTCTTCCTGTTGGCGCTATTTTGCTGATAAAGCTTCGCAGCGATCTGGAAATCAATGTGCAAATTTTACTGATTCTGCTATATGTTTTTATGCTGGCATGCAGTTATTTGTATTCAATTAACAGAGATGAGACATTTAAGCAGTTTCTACGTGTTCTGCTTAATATTGCAGTGGTTATTTGCGCAGGAGGTATGTATGACTACAGCCCAGAAGAAATCGATTTTCTGAAGAAATGCCTGGCAGCTGGAGGCATCATCACTATAGTGATCACGCTGTATCTTTCAGATTACAGTGCAGCTGGACGGTTAACGCTGAGCATAAATGGCGCAGTTCAGGATCAGAATTATCTAAATGGATATGTATTTTTTACATATATCTATTTTCTGACTTTGGCAATCAGGAAGAAGAACTTACTGATGATTCTTCCTTCTGGTGCAATTATCCTGTTTTCCTTGATGACCGGATCCAGAGGTGCGCTGCTTGCGTTAGCAGGTATCAGCGTTACAATCGTTTTCTGCGGATTAATGAGGGGGAAAAGAATTAGTTTTTCCATGGTGGTCATGATTGTTTCAGGTGTTTTGTTTATTGTGCTGCTTTACAAGCCAGTTTTGTCATTGTTGCCGGAGGGCGTGGCAGAACGTTATACTACGGAATATATTGCAGAAAACGGCAGTACCGGGAGATCCGAAATCTGGGGCTATCTGTTGGAAAGGTTTGCGAATTCAAGTGTCTTTAGGGTGCTTTTTGGGTATGGGTTTGGGACAGTTGCTTACCTGAATGAATACAATCATCTGGTAGCGCATAATCTATGGATTGAGCACCTTCTGGCAGTAGGAATAATTGGGGAAATAGTTTTTGTTATGATGCAGGCGGCCTATATCCGTGCAGCCTGGAAGACGAATGATATCTTCGTTCTCAGCTCTTATGTGGGTTATCTGATTATGATGATTTCTTTGTCTCTGTTGTGCTATAAACCGATCTGGAATTGTATGATGATGATTCTGATTGTTTCACGGACATATCAGACACAAAAGCTGGAGAATCAGGAAGGAGTAAATTATGGGTTTAAAGCCATCGGATGATCAGTATTGGCAGAGTATAGCTAAGCTTCAGAAAAAACATGAAGACAAGGGCGAATCCTGCATTCGGAAACAATCGCTTCCCAATCCAGATGACAGTTTCTTTGTGGATATTATTATTCCCGCATATAATGCTGAAAAATATATTGTTCGCTGTGCACAATCAGTTTTTAGGCAGAAGACAAAGTTTCCATTCCGTGTGATTCTTGTGGATGACGGCTCAAAAGATCATACCGGTGAATTAATAGATCGATATCGGAACCGAGAGAACGCTCTTATTATTCATCAGGATAATAGAGGATTATCCGGAGCCAGAAATACCGGTTTGCTTTATTCACAATCAAAATATATCCTGTTTCTTGATTCGGATGATCTTCTGGGAGAAAACGCAGTTGAATCTCTGGTGTCTAGGTGTGATAAGGAACATGCGGATATTGTGGCGGGGAGCTATTGCAATTTCAGAGGTATTCCCTTGCTACGAAGAAAACACTCTCAGGCTGAAGGCATTATTCATTCCTGGTTGGATGATCTGACTGGCCATGCGTGTACCAAGATTTACCGCAGGGAACTATTTGACAGGATACAGTTTCCTGAAGGATATTGGTTTGAAGACAGCCTGATGCACCAGGTAGTTTTCCCGCAAGCGAGGACAATTTTTGGAATTCGTGATGTTGTTTATCTGAGAAGGATGAACCCAAATTCAATTACACAGAAGGCAGAATTCAGCTCCAAGAGCCTGGATTCGTTGTGGGTTACGTTGCGCCTTATGGAGGATCGAAGAGAACTAGGCTTAGATACAGATGACCTTTATTACAGATACCTACTTCGACAGACTCGGCTGAACCATGTTCGCCTGAAGGGAATGGAAAGAATAATTCAGGAAGCTGCTTTTACTGTGATGGCTGTTCGATTGAACAAATTATACCCGGAAATGCATGCGCAGGCAACTGAAGAAGCTGAAATTGAGAAAACGATCAAAGAGTATAGCTTTGAGCAGTTCGAAAAATTATGCATATGATTGCTCGGGGGAGGGATATAATGTGGGAACTGAGATCATGGTCAGTGTGATCTGCTGCGCTTATAATCAAGAAATCTATATTGAAGATGCGCTCAAAGGCTTTGTAACACAGAAAACCAGTTTCTTATTTGAGGTGTTGGTCAGTGATGATGCGTCTACAGATGGGACAGCGGACATTATTCGCAGCTATGAGGAGAGATACCCGGAATTAATCAAACCGGTGTACTTTACACAGAACCAGTATTCCAAGGGAAATTCTCCATATATTACGTTATGGAATAAAGCACGGGGGAAATACCTTGCTATTTGTGAAGGAGATGATTATTGGACTTCTGAAGATAAATTACAAAAACAATTTGATGCTATGGAGGCGCACCCGGAGTGTGATATGTGTGCACATAGTGCTTATATGGTCAAAGCATCTGATAAGTCTGTCATCAGTAAAATCGAGCCGAGACAGGGAGATGGAATCCTGACCATGGAGCAGGTTATTATCGGTGGAGGAAACTTTATTGCTACCAATTCCCTTTTCTACAGGGCGGAACTGCTGCATGCTCCGGCCAGGTTTGCCGCCAAATACTGCATAGATTATGCATTGCAAATGCATGGGGCAATGCGGGGGGGTATTTGGTATCTTTCTGAGACCTTATCCGCTTATCGCCGTGGAGCTGAACAATCATGGACATTGCGTATGGAAAAAAACCAAGCTGTTATGATACGGCATATACACATGATGATGGATATGCTGGAAATGGCCGATGAAGATACGGGACACAAGTTTTCTGAAAGTTTCCGTCAGGCACTGAGAAAATATGAGTTTCAGTTAGCTGGTATGGAAAGAAAAGCGAAAATTGTTTACAGCCGGGATTTTTCAGATTTGAGGAAAGCGTTGCCAGCCAAAAAACAGCTCATCCTGTTTTTGCAATGCTATTCTCCATGGCTGCTAAAACTATGGCAGAAAACGTGCGGCCATGGGAAAAGGAAGGCTGATTGAATGAGTAATAAAAAGGTTGTCAACAACTTTTTCTGGAGATTTGCGGAGCGGGTTGGCGCCCAATTGGTTACTTTCCTGGTTTCAGTTATTCTCGCAAGGCTTTTGGAGCCAGAGGTTTATGGAAATATTGCGTTAATAACCGTTTTCATTACTATATTGAACGTGTTCATTGACAGTGGAATGGCCAATGCCCTGATCCAGAAAAAAAACGCAGATAATATCGATTTTTCAACGGTATTTTATTTCAATATGACTGTATGCTGCATTTTATATATTGCTGTTTATTTAGCAGCACCTGTTATTGCTGCATTTTATGAAAATCATTCTCTGATACCGGTGATCCGGGTTTTAAGCTTGACGTTGATTATTTCCGGACTTAAGAATGTACAACAAGCATATGTTTCCAGGACAATGCAATTCAAGAAGTTCTTTTTTGCCACTTTGGGTGGAACGGTTGGCGCTGCTGCTGTCGGCATTTTTTTGGCGTACCGGGGAGCGGGAATCTGGGCTCTGGTTGCCCAGCAATTGTTTAATACTACGGTTGACACGATTGTACTATGGTTTACGGTGAAATGGAGACCTCAAAGGCTTTTTCAATTTACACGGTTGAGAACTCTTTTTACGTATGGCTCTAAGTTGCTTGTTTCAGCTCTTCTGGATACGGTATATAACAACATCCGACAGCTTATTATTGGGAAAATGTACTCCTCAGAGGAACTGGCGTATTTCAATCGAGGAAAGCAGTTTCCGAATCTGGTCATAACAAATATAGTTACATCCATTGACAGTGTTCTGCTGCCTACCATGTCTATGGAACAGGACGACAGTTTAAGGGTGAAAGGGATGACCAGGCGCGCAATCAAAACTGGTACTTGTGTGATGGCTCCGATCATGATCGGGTTGGCATGCTGTGCTCAGCCGCTGGTCAGATTGATCTTGACGGAAAAATGGATTGAGGCAGTGCCTTTTATGAGAATTATGTGCATCTGTGCTTTGTTTTATCCGATTCATACGGCCAATCTGAATGCTATCAAAGCGATGGGGAAAAGCAATCTTTATCTTCGGATGGAAATAAGCAAAAAGATAGTGGGAACGATCCTTCTTTTGACAACAATGTGGTTTGGGGTATATGCTTTGGCTTATAGTCTGCTGGTTGAAAGTGTTTTGGCGCAGATTATTAATTCATGGCCAAACAAGAAATTGCTGGATTATGGCTATTCGGACCAGGTTCGGGATATTGTTCCATCACTGTTGATTTCCATTGGCATGGGAGTATGTATCTATCCTGTAACATTGCTGAAATTGTCTGATTTTCCGGTTTTGATAATACAGATTCTCTTAGGTGCTACGATATACATCGGAGGATGCAAATTATTCAAGGTTGAAGCCTTTGGATACTTATGGATCTATGTAAAAACACTATTGAAAAATAAGCAGATTAGGAAAGAAAAAGACGAAGAAAAATGATCAGAATTATTCTGGCCGGAATATCGGTCATAGGGGGAATCTTTGCTGTTAATGCAGGTAAAAGGATAGCCGGAGCTTACAGACTTGTTTTGAGCGCTATTACCGTGTTGTATGCTTCGGGATTTCTCTATTTTACTCTTTTTTCCAGAACCCTGTTTTCCGGGAGCAAAGTGAATCTTATTCCATTCTATACAGTATTCAGATCACTTCGCTATCCGGTCCAAATAAAACAGATTGCAGCGGCAATCATCACAGGAAAATGGAACGATGTCTTTACAACATTTATTCCGCTGCATACAGCGTTTCTGAATATACTGTTGTTCATTCCCCTGGGATATCTTCTGCCTGAGTGGAGAGGAAAAGAAAAGAACTGTATCAGGACAGTCGTACTAACATGCCTGGGGGTATCCTGCTTAGTGGAATTCATTCAACTATTGACAGCTATGGGCTGGTGTGATGTGGATGACCTGATTTGCAATGTTTCTGGTGGCATGCTCGGATATGCTATTCATCTGATTATGATAAGAAATAAGAAAGGACAGAAAGGGGTGCAGTCTTGATGAATAAACCTATTTATGTTACGGAATCATCGCTTCCGCCTTTTGAAGATTTTGCTGATGAGATCAGATCAATCTGGGAGACTCATCGACTTACCAACATGGGACCAAAGCATGAGCAATTGAGAGCGGCATTGAAGGATTATCTCGGTGTTGAGGAGATGGATCTCCTGACGAACGGGCATATGGCGCTGGAACTGACTATGCAAGCGATGAACCTTCGCGGGGAAGTCATTACAACGCCGTTTACATTTATTTCAACGACGCATGCTATTGTCCGGAATGGATTGGATCCAGTGTTTTGCGATATTGATCCGGATGACTTCACGCTGGACACTGAAAAGCTGGAGGAACTTATTACGGATCGGACAACAGCTATTGTCCCGGTTCATGTATATGGGAACGTCTGCAAGGTAGAGGAAATTGATAGAATTGCCAAGAAGTATGGCTTAAAGGTTATATATGATGCTGCCCATGCTTTTGGATGCACCTATAAGGGAAAAGGCATAGGAAGCTATGGAGATGCATCCTGTTTCAGTTTTCACGCGACAAAGGTCTATAATACTGTGGAAGGAGGAGCAGTCAGCTTTAGAGGATTGGATTTCTGGCGCAGTCTGTATAAACTGAAAAATTTTGGAATCCGGGATGAAGAGACAGTGGTTGGTGTCGGAGCTAATGCAAAAATGAATGAATTATGTGCGGCCATGGGAATTTGCAATCTGCGAAGGATTGATGAGGATATCAACCGGAGGAAGAAGGTAGCAGCCAGATACCGTGATTGGCTGGAGAATGTTCCGGGAGTTAAATTGAATCCGATACAGCAGGATGTAAAAACAAATTATTCCTATTTTCCGGTTGTGGTAAATGAGAAGGTTTTTGGAAGCAGCCGAAATGAGATTATGGAAGAGTTGGCCAGGCACCAGATTTATGCCAGAAAGTACTTCTATCCGTTAACAAGCGAGGCCCAATGCTATGAAGGTATGTTTGATGTGGATCAGACGCCAGTCGCACGTTCAGTCAGCAAAAGGGTGATGACACTGCCTATATATCCCTCCCTTGCATTTGAGGATGTGGATCGGATCTGTAAAATGTTTTTGTCTTTGCAAAAAAAGATAGATTGAAGAAGGAAAAAAGAATAATATGAAGAGACATAAACTTCTGTTTGTTGGTGCGGATTCATCTACTGAGGATGCTCTCCGTTATGCACAGTCTTTAGGAGTTTATACGATCGTGACAGATTATCGACCTAAAGAAATGGTACGGGCAAAGCAACTGGCTGATGAAGCATGGATGGTGGATGTAGCTGATCTGGACACAATGGAAAAACGCTGCATGGAAGAGAAGGTTACAGCGGCATATGCCGGTAATCATGAGTTTTGTCTGGATCAGTGCAGGCTTCTCTGTAAGAGACTTAATTTTCCGTTTTATGCATCTGACAATGGATGGAAGGCAGCGCGTGACAAGGCGTTTTATAAAGAGATTTGTGAGGAATGCGGATTGAATACCCCGAAGTGGTGCAGACTTAAGGAGGAGACGCTTCCTGAATTATCGCAAAGATTCAAATTTCCAGTTGTAATAAAACCGGTTGATTCTTGTGCACAACAAGGCCTCAGCGTGGTTTATTATCCGGATGAGGTTCCGGAAGCCTACCGGAAAGCACTAGTTTTTTCTGCATCAAAAGAAGTAATAGCTGAGGAGTTTGTTGATGGCATTGAGATTTATATATCTGTATATTTTCATGAAAATCAGGTGTACTGTTTAGGCGTATTTGAGAACTTTCAGGCAAATATAAATGGCAGAAATAATTTGGGTATGATTGTGCACAATGGAAGATACAACGAATATATTAGAAATGAAATATTGCCAAAGTTTACAATGGTTGCGCAAAGACTTGAATGCTGGGAGGGGCCATGTCTCTTTCAGTGTATTTATAAAGATGGGATTTTATATAATATTGAATTAGGATACAGGCTGGATGGTGTTTGCGCATGGCGAATTTATAAAAAGGCATATGGAATCAGTGATCTTGAGTTGGCGTTGGATTACTCATTAGCAAATATACACAGAGGAAAAATCGCTGCGTTTAATTCCCCTCTTGAACATAACGTGAGTATGAGTTATTTTCTATGGGCAAGGCCGGGGCAAGTAGAGAGAATTATCGGATTAGAAGAATTGTGCAGAAGAACTGATATAAGCCTGCAGATAAATCGTTATAAAGAAGGGGATATTATCAGAAATCATAACAATATGCGTTCCATTGCCTATCACTTCACATTATATGGCAAAGATCATCTGGAATTGGATCGGGAAATAAAAGAAATTAACAATATTTTGCATATGCTGGATCATGAAGGAAAAGATATGCTGATTTATCTGGAAGGCTATTATGATACATGGCTGGCCAGCATGAACGGAGATATGAACAAAAAATACTATGTAAGAAAGGTGAATGAAGAATGAGACTTGGAATGATGCAACCCTATTTCTTTCCGTATCTGGGATACTGGCAATTGATGAACCTCTCGGATGAGTATATAATTTATGATGATGTAAATTATATAAAAGGTGGATGGATCAATCGTAACCGGATCAAAATCAACGGAGAGCCTGCGCTGTTCGGACTCAGTATTCATAAAGCCAGTCAGAATCGTCTGATCAATGAGCATACTATAAGTATGAGTAAAGAGGATAAAACCAATCTGATTCACAAAATCGAGTTTGCATATAAAAAGGCGCCTTATTATTCGGACGTTATGTCACTGTTTACGGAGATTATGTGGTTTGAAGATGATAATCTTGCTGGTTTTCTTGCAAACTGTAACCGGAAGACAGCTGATTATTTGGGTATTAAAACTCCAATTTATTCAGCAACGGAGATGCAGTTGGATCATGCTCACCGAGCGCAGCAAAGAATTATTGATATCTGTCATGAACGAGGATGCGATGAATATACCAATGCAATTGGTGGAAAAGAACTGTACGATAAAAATACATTCGAGCAAAATGGAATAAAATTATCATTTTTGCACATGGATTCAAATATTGTCTATCCTCAGGGAGACGGTGAGTTTTTGCCGGATCTTTCCATCCTAGATGTTCTTATGTATAATAGCCTGGATGAAATAAAGGAATTGCTGGGGAGGTATACTCTTGAATAAAAAAGTAAAAACAGTATTCGAGCAGTTGGGTATACTGGTAATTATTCTATTGCTGGCCGGTTGCTCTGGAAAGGAGGAAAACACAGAGAAAAGTTTTCAGATGGTTAACATTGATTTTTCGGATGTTATCGGGAAAATGAAACCGGTGAATGGTATCAATAATGGGCCTAAATCTCATGCTGTTATTGCGGAAGACGGTTTGGAATGGATACTTGATGCCACAGAGTATTATCGTCAATGCCGGATCCCATTCGTAAGGACTCATGATACTGAGTATCCGGATGGAAGTAACGCCTTTATTGATGTACATTGTATTTTTCCGGATATGACACGGGATCCGGAAGATGCTAAAGCATATCGATTTACAGAAACAGACATATATATAAAAAACATCCTGGATGCAGGTGCGCAGGTTTATTACCGGCTTGGTGAATCTATCGGTGTTCCGGGAGCTGATAATCCACATCAGCAACCTCCGGAAGATTATACGAAATGGGCTGAAGTATGCGCCCATATTGTGGCTCATTATAATGAAGGCTGGAACAGTGGCTTTTTTTATAATATACGGTACTGGCAAATCTGGAATGAACCTGATCAGGACCGTCAATGGAAGGGAACAATTGAAGAGTATTATGAATTGTACAGGGTAACAGCACGCAGATTGAAGAAGCAGTTCCCGGACATATTTATTGGTATCTGTACTGAAGCATCGGTGAATGAAGAAAACCTGCAGGCAATGCTTGAAGGAATCAGAGCAGACGGAAAGGACACGCCTCTGGATTTCCTGGGATGGCATCTTTACACAGATGATCCTAAAAAGTTTACTTTCCGGGCCAACCTTGTCCGCAATGTGTTGAACAAAAATGGATACAGCGCAACAAAAACTTATCTGGATGAATGGAATTATGTAGAAAACTGGAATGATATCGAAGCAATCTGGGAAGCGATCCGTCAGCCTTCCATAGCTTCCTTTTATGCAGCCAGCCTGATAACGATGCAGAATGATCCGGTTGATGGTGCAATGTATTATGACGGGTCGCTGACCGGAGAATATGCCGCCTGGTGCGGATTGTATGATAATAAAGGGAAGCTTCTTCCTGGTTATAATGCCTTTTATGCCTTTTCTAAACTGGTGGAATTGGGAAAGCAGGTACGGATGACATCAGAGAGTGACCTGATTGGACAAGGTGTCTATGTTTGTGCTGCCGATGGAGATAAAGAGCAGGGCATACTGATTTCCAACATCGGGAAAGAAATTGTTAGTTTAAAAATTAATATACATTCTGGATACTCCAATGTGGAACAAATCAGTATGGATAAAAAGAATCCTGAGAAAACTGTGGTTGCTTCGGAAACAGTGGATGGACAGCTTGCACTGGAAATAAAAAACGGTGAATGGCTGTATATCAGATTAATGATCGAGGAGTAGGTGAACATGATTGGAAGTGAAAAAAGATTTTGTACATTTTCCCGTGTAACACCGGAAAAAGGGATAGATGAAGCCGTTAAAGCAATCATATCAGCCAATGAAAAAGGTGCTCACTGCTGCCTGGATATTTGGGGACCGATTGAAAGCGAGTTCGAAGATCATTATCAAGAACTTTTCAATAAAAATAATCAATATGTATGTTACAGAGGAATCTTAAGCCAGAATGATGGACTCGAATTACTTTCAGAATATTATATGCTTTTATTTCCGACTTACTATCCTGGTGAAGGATTTCCAACAACAATTTGTGAAGGCTTTATGGCCGGATTGCCTGTGATCGCATCAGATTGGCGCTTTAACACAGAACTGATCAAAACGGGTGAAACCGGTTTTTTATTTCATGTGCATAATGTTGAGGAAATGACTGGTTTGATTATTAATGCAGTTAATAATGAAGAATTAATAAAAACAATGAAGAAAAAAACTGTTCAATACAGTCACGCGTTTGAACCACAAAATGCCATGAAAAACCTGCTATCCTGGATCTGTGGGAACAGAAAGCAGCAGGGGCTTACATCAAAACACAAAAGCATCGGAATTATTGGCTCTTTCGGGTATTCGTCGGATTCTCCGATGATTGGAGGACAGGTAAGCAAAACAATAGGCATATATAAAGAATTGGAAAAAGAACATGGAAAAGGACAGATAAGCATCGCAGACACTTCAAACTGGAAAAAAGAAAAAGTGAAGCTGTTAATTAACATGTTCAGAATTGCTAAAACATGTGATCCTGTATTGATTCTGCCTAATCAAAAAGGCATAAAAATCATTCTGCCAGTCATCAGCATTTTGAAAAAAAGAAATAAGTATTCAATCGCGTACCCCGTAGTCGGCGGGTGGTTGCCGGATTGCCTGAAAAACAATAGATATTTGGTACATTATCTCAATTATGTGGATTATCTGCTCCCTGAAACGAACATACTAAAGAACGAATTAAAAAAATACTATAACGGGGAAATGGATATTATGCCAATTTTCTCGACACGAAAGCCATTGGAATCATGTAAGGATTGAAGTTGTAAATAAGCAGAATCGGTTTACAGTGAAAACAAGGATGCTGGAGCTTTCATTTTAATTGTGGCTTTTTTGTGCATTATAAACCCGGATAAGTAAAAAAGAAAAAGATAACAGCAGATAAAGCAAATGTATTTTAAGCAGGAAAGAGCAATGAATGAAAAAGAAATCGGCGGATACTTTGGCCTGGAGGCGCTGGTTGCGAATGAGTATTATTCGGATCTTATCGCAGTCAATAATGCTAGATGCGCGCTACTGTATCTTGTGAAGGCAAAGCATTATCAGAAGGTATATCTTCCGTATTTTCTGTGCGATTCTGTCAGACTGATGCTTTTACGTGAACAAATACCTTTTGAGGAATATCGGGTCAATCAGTCTTTTCTTCCGCTTCTGGATAGAAAAATCAATCCGGATGAAGTTGTGTATATTGTAAATTATTATGGTTTTATCAGCACAGAGCAACAGGAAGAGTTCCGACGCATATACGGGAATATTGTTGTTGACAATTCCCAGGCTTTTTTCATCAGACCTGTTTCTGGTATTGATACCTTATATTCCTGTCGGAAATTCTTCGGAGTCCCGGATGGTGGCTATCTTTCCACTAATACTATCTTACAGGAGCAACTCCCCATTGATATCTCAATGAACCGGATGAAGCATATTCTCGGAAGGTATGAAGGAAAATGTGCTTCCGATTACTATGAGGATTTTATCAATAACGATGAATCGTTCAAAGAAATCAGCCTGCGGCAGATGTCCAGACTGACGCACAATATTCTCGGCGCGATTGATTATGAAGCGGTGAAGCTTCGGAGAGAGGAAAACTTTCATACTTTAGCTGAGCTGCTGGGAGACAGGAATCCTATCAGGAGGCCATGTCCGCCCGGGCCTTACGCATACCCCTTCTATATGAAGAAGGGAATGAGTGTCAAGAAGCAGCTGGCGAAAAGGAGAATCTATGTGGCCACTCTTTGGCCGAATGTACTGGGGACAGGGTTGGATGTGGAAGAGGATCTGGCGGAAAACATTCTGCCGCTCCCATGTGATCAGCGATATACAAAGGATGATATGCAAAGGGTCGCAGAGACGCTGCAGGAATACATGTAAACAGGACCTGATGTTTAAATAATCAGCCCATCACCATCAGGGAAACAGCACTGTGCAGGTTCCTGATTACGGTGATGGGTTTTCCTTTTGCTTCTTCGCCGTCCAGAGTCCAGGAGAGATCTTCCAGGGCCTGGAAGATGAATTCGGAGGCCCGGAGGAAGATCAGGTGCGGATCCTCATAAGCACGGGTGCGCAGCGCGGTCAGAATCTGATTCAGGGCAATCAGGTCGGAAGGGAAGGGAATCAGCAGGGATTCAAAAAGACCGTCATTCAAATGCACCTGGCTGTCCTCGAGTTTCAGAACACCGCCCAGGGATGTGGAGTTGCAGACAGTGCCGAAAATGTAGTCGCCTTCAAACGGGATGCCGTCAGCGGTTCCACGAAGGCGGATCGGGCGGATATCCGCCAGAGAGCGTATACCTTCCAGGATGTAAGCTGCATGGCCCAGTACATTTTTGACATTCTGAGGTGTGGAGTAGCTGACCGCGGTGAAGGCACCGAAGGATGCTGTATAGCTGAAATAACGGTCACCTCCGAAACAACCTACATCCAGGGTCCGAGGTGAGCCCTCCGTAATGGCTCTGCAGGCCTGCAGCGGATCTGAGGGGATGTTCAGACCGGCGGCGAAGTCGTTGGTGCTGCCGCAGGGGATATAGCCCATAAGCGGGGAATGACCGCCCTGAATCAGTCCGGTGATCACCTCGTTCAGCGAACCATCACCGCCGCACGCTGTCACAAGATCGAATTCGCTGCCGTGCTCCCGGGCAAAAACTACCGCGTCCCCCCGCTGCTCGGTTACATATACGGAAACAAGATAGTCCGCACGGGAAAATTCTGAGATCATTTCCGGAAGATATCTGCGGCCCAGCTTTATTCCGGCGTTGGGATTGATAATCAGTAACAGTTTCTTCATAAAAACAGGCTTCCTTTCAGGCTGCTCGTGCATACGGAAGAGCAGTGAAAACATTATATCATTTCCGGGATGGAAAGTTAACGGTCAGAACAGCCATGTTCGGACAAATTCCACAAATGTAACAATTTTGTAATGAATTTTACGTTGAAATGTTCGTGAATTCATCGTATAATTCATGCATCCCGAAAGGGAATGTTCGTGTTTTGGAGGCCGCCTGTGGAAGCGTTGTGCCGGATGATCCGGGAAAAAGGAAAGGGTATCGGGACGGATATTGTCAAGGTGGACATGTTCCTGAACCACCGGATTGATACAGCCCTGCTGTTTCAGATGGGTGAAGCCTGGGCGGAGGAATTCCGCGCAGAGAAACCGGATCTGGTTATGACGGTGGAAGCCAGCGGAATTGCAATGGCGGTTGCCGCGGCGCATGCGATGGGGGATATTCCGGTGGTCTTTGCGAAGAAGAGCGCCACGGTGGTGCAGAACGAGGGCATGGTGCAGGCGCCGGTTTACTCCTTTACCCACAAGACACAGAATATGATCCGGATTGACGAGCGCTATCTCCCAGAGGGCAGCCGGGTACTGATCATTGACGATTTCCTGGCAGACGGCGAAGCTGTCCGCGGGATGATGTCCCTCTGCGAACAGCGGAAAGCCACGGTCATCGGCGTGGGAATCGCCGTGGAGAAAGGCTTCCAGCCCGGAGGACAGAAACTGAGGGAAGCCGGAGTACACCTGAAATCCCTGGCGATTGTGGACGGTATCCGGGACGGCGAAATTCTGCTGCGTCCGGAAGCTTAATTTTTCAGATGCGATCCATCCGGCAGCGCTCCTTGGCGGGGGACCCTGTGTCCGCGCTCTCAGGAGCGCCGACATGGCCGGAGCCGCTGAGACGGCGCTGCCGGAAGGTGAACATATATTTTCCATTTTTTTGCTAGATGCGAGGAGGAACAAACCGCATGAAGAAACTTGTAGCGCTGCTGCTGACCCTGGCTCTGTGCCTGACGGCTGCCGTTTCCCTGGCCGAGACCCCGGCGAACGTCAAACTGGGCGTGATCCTGCTTCACGATGAGGATTCCACTTATGACCTGAACTTCATCAACGGCGTTAAGGAGGCGCAGGCAAACCTGGGCCTGAGCGATGATCAGGTCATTATTAAGCGGAACATTCCCGAATCCAACGAGTGCTATGAAGCCGCGCTGGATCTGGCGGATGAAGGCTGCAACATCATTTTTGCTGACAGCTTCGGCCATGAGAGCTTTATGCTGCAGGCTGCCAAGGAAGTGCCTGAAGTCGAATTCGCGCACGCCACCGGCACCATGGCTCACACTGAGAAACTGGCAAACTTCCACAATGCCTTCGCTTCCATCTATGAAGGCCGCTATCTGGCCGGTGTTGCCGCCGGACTGAAGCTGAATGAGATCAAGGAAGCTGGCAATCTGAAGGGCGAATTCCCGCTGATGGGCTATGTCGGCGCTTTTACCTATGCTGAGGTTGTTTCCGGCTACACCAGCTTCTATCTGGGCGCCAAGAGCGTCTGCCCCGATGTTCAGATGAAGGTGCAGTTCACCGGTTCCTGGTATGATGAGAAGGAAGAAAAGGCTGCCGCTGAGGCGCTGATCGCCGCCAACGTCGACCTGATTTCCCAGCATGCTGACTCCATGGGCGCTCCCACTGCCTGCGAGAATGCCAACATCCCCAATATTTCCTACAACGGCTCCACCGTGGAGAGCTGCCCCAACACCTTCATCGTGGCCTCCCGTATTAACTGGGCGCCTTATTTTGAGTATCTGGTCACCAAAAAGGCTGCCGGCGAAACGATCGACACCGACTGGGTCGGAACCATTGCCACCGGTTCTGTCGTGCTGACTGACGTGAACCTGCAGGCTGCTGCTGCCGGCACTGTGGAGAAGCTGGAAGAAGTCAAGGCTGAGCTGGAAGCCGGCACCCGCAAAGTATACGACACCGCCGCTGAAGGCTTCATCACCGTGGGCGGCGAAGCCCTGACCAGCTACATGGCTGACGTGGACACCGACGACGCCTTCACTCCGGATACCGAAGTGGTTTCCGACGGCTACTTCCATGAATCCGAATATCGTTCCGCTCCCTACTTCGACGTACAGATCGACGGTATTGAGCTGCTGAATAAAATGTTCTGATTCCGCGGAAATGAAACGGCCGGTTTTTCCGGCAAAAGGGACTGCCATCTGTTTCAGGGGTGGCAGTCCTTTGGCTTTTATGGTAGAATGCTCCTATCAACGGGACGGAGGATCAACGGTGGAAAAAAAGCTTGCTCTTCAGATGCGGGGGATTACCAAGCGCTTTGGATCCGTGCTCGCGAACAATCATGTGGACCTTGATGTTTATGAGGGGGAAATCCTGGCCATCCTTGGTGAAAACGGATGCGGCAAGACAACGCTGATGAATATGATCGCCGGCATCTATTTCCCGGATGAGGGCCATATCCTGATCGACGGTCAGGAGGTGGTGATCCGCTCCCCGAAGGATGCTTTTGACCACGGCATCGGCATGATTCACCAGCATTTCAAGCTGGTGGATCTGTTCACCGCGGCGGAAAATGTGGTCCTGGGCGTGGAGGAGGAGAAGCGCTACAATCTGAAGGAAGTCTGCGGCGAGGTCTCCCGGATTGCTGAGCGCTATGGCTTCCACATTGATCCGGCCAAAAAGGTTTATGATATGTCGGTCTCTGAGAAGCAGACTGTGGAGATTATCAAGGTGCTGTACCGCGGAGCGGACATCCTGATCCTGGACGAGCCGACCGCGGTGCTGACGCCGCAGGAGATCTCCAGGCTTTTTGACGTGCTCCGCCGCATGAAGGCCGACGGAAAATCCATCATTATCATTACCCATAAGCTCAATGAGGTCATGGAGGTCAGCGACCGTGTGGCCATTCTCCGCCGGGGCGAGCATATTGCCACTGTAAATACTGCGGAGACGAATGAGGCCCAGCTGACGGAAATGATGGTGGGCAAGAAGATCGACCTGGATATCCACCGTTCGAAACCGGTGAACGCCCGGCCAAGGCTGGAGATCAGGAACCTGAATCTCAAAAATGAGGAAGGCGTGCAGGTGCTGAAGAACGTCAGCTTCACTGCCAACGGCGGGGAAATCCTGGGGATCGCCGGGATCGCCGGCAGCGGACAGCGGGAGCTGCTGGAATCCATTGTCGGTCTGCAGCCACTGGAAAGCGGGGATATCATCTTTACGAATCCCAAGAAGGACAAGCCTGTCACCTTTTTCCACAAGAGCCTGAAGCGGGTGAAAGAGCTGGCCGCGCAGGATGCCTTCCACGACGTGAATATGAACGCGGTATCCTTCCGGGGCATGAGGAACAGCGCGATCCGGAAGTGGGTGGATAACGGCGGCGTGCTGTTTCGGGAGGATGAAATCATCAATCTGCGCCATAAAACGCCGCTGGAGATCCGGGAACTGGGCGTCCGGCTGTCCTTTGTTCCGGAAGACCGCCTGGGTATGGGCCTGGTCGGCTCCATGGGCATCACGGACAATATGATGCTGCGCAGCTACCGCAAGGGCAAAGCGGGGTTCCTTGACAGAAAAAAACCCCGTGCTCTGGCTGAGGAGATCATAGAGGAGCTTGAGGTATCCACGCCCGGAACGTCGACACCTGTGCGCCGGCTGTCAGGCGGCAATGTCCAGAAGGTGCTGGTTGGACGCGAAATAGCGTTCACCCCGAAGGTGCTGATGGCCGCCTATCCCGTGCGCGGCCTGGATATAAACAGTTCCTATACAATTTATAACCTGCTGAACCGCCAGAAGGAGAACGGCGTGGCGGTCATCTTCGTCGGCGAGGACCTGGATGTGCTGCTGGCGCTCTGTGACAGGATTATTGTCATGAACGGAGGAGCAATAACAGGTACAGTGGATGCCCGCACGGCCACCAAGGAAGAGGTTGGCCTCCTGATGACGAAGACGGTTGAAAGCGGAAGGGAGGAGCAGTGATGGCATCGGTTAAAAGGCATGCTGAGGCAAGAGAGCCTCTGATGCATCTGAGCAAACGCGCCTCCATTTCTCCGGTCCGGAGCTGGATCATCCGGATCTGCGCCGTGCTGCTGGGTTTTCTGCTCTGCGGACTGATTGCTTTTCTGCTGATTGAAAAGCTGCAGCAGAACCCCGGACGGATCGGTGACTTCTACTACGCGTTTATCAAGGGCGCTTTCGGGACGTCCCGGAAGTTCTGGAAGTTTCTGCGGAGCACGGCTGTTCTGCTGTGCATTGCCCTGGCGCTGACACCTGCTTTCCGGATGCGCTTCTGGAATACCGGCGGCGAAGGTCAGACACTGGTGGGCGTGCTGGGCGCCATCGCGGTGGACTTCTATCTCGGCGGCAAAATTCCGGAAGGTCTGCTGCTGGTGCTGATGCTGTTGGCGGCTCTGTGCTGCGGCGCGGTTTGGGGTGTCATTCCTGCGCTGTTCAAGGCGAAATGGAACACCAACGAAACCCTTTTTACCCTGATGATGAACTATGTGGCCACCTATCTGGTTGCGTATTTCCTGGTTGTCTGGGTGCCCAGTGGATCCAGCTCCCTGTCCAAGCTGCAGCACGGCAAGCTGCCGACGCTCGGCAATGACTATCTGCTGATCATTCTGATTGTGCTGGCGCTGACCATCGGGCTGCACATTTATCTGAATTATACCAAGCACGGCTATGAGATCAGTGTGGTGGGCGAGAGCATCCGCACCGCCCAGTATGTCGGCATCAAGGTCGGAAAAGTGGTCATCCGGACCATGATTCTCAGTGGCATGCTCTGCGGCCTGGCGGGTTATCTGATCGCTGCTGGCATGGACCAGACGATTACCACAGAATCTGCCGGCGGCCAGGGCTTTACGGCCATCATGGTCAGCTGGCTCGGCAAGTTCAATCCGCTGGCCATGATCCTGACGTCGGCCCTGATTCAGGTGCTGAACCAGGGCGCAGCGCAGATCAGCCAGGACTTTGATGTGTCAGGCGCCATGCCCAGCGTCATTGTGGGCATTATCCTGTTCTTCATCATCGGAAGCGAATTCTTCATCAACTATCAGATTCACTTCCGGGGACACTCGGCCAAAGCCGGAAAGGGGGCCCTGAAATGAACATCTGGCTGAACTTTCTGATTGACTCGATGGCTTTCGGCGCGACCTTCATTTACGGCTCCACGGGAGAAATCCTGACAGAAAAGGCCGGCCACCTGAATCTGGGTATTCCCGGTATCATGTGCATGGGCGGAGCCGGCGGCTGTCTGGTGCTGAATGCCATCGGCCGCAGCAGCCTGCCGCCGTTCCTGATCGTGATCCTCGGTATTCTTGGCTCCCTGGCGCTGGCCATGCTTTGCGGGATGATCTATTCCTTCCTGACCGTGACCCTGCGGGCAAACCAGAACGTTACCGGCCTTGCGCTGACGACGTTCGGCGTGGGTCTGATGAAGGTCATCATGAGCAAGCTTGATGCCACCGTCTATCTGGTGGGGCCGAAGCAGATGTACCGCTGGCCGTTCGCGAACCGGCAGGACAGCCTGCAGGCCATGGGCATTCTGTTCTTTGCCGCGGTGATCATCGCGGTGCTGGCCGGATGGATCCTTTTCCGAACCAAGACAGGCCTGCACCTGCGGGCGGTGGGTGAGAATCCAGCCACAGCAGACGCGGTTGGCATCAATGTGACGAAGTATAAGTATGCCGCCACCTGTATCGGCAGCGGTATCGCCGGTCTGGGAGGCTTTTACTACATCATTGACTACATGGCGTCCCAGGAAGCATATCTGAGTCTGGAAGCTTTCGGCTGGCTGAGCATTGCGCTGGTTATCTTCGCGCTGTGGCGGCCGCCGCTGACCATCATCGGTTCCGTTGTCTTCGGCTTCCTGTTCTCTGTATCCAGTTTTATCACCAATGTGCCCTGGATCAATGTGACCATGGCCATGAAGCCGATTCTGAAGATGCTGCCCTACGTAGTAACCATTCTTGTGCTGATCGTGTCCAGCATCCGCAACAAGCGGGAAAATCAGCCCCCGGCTTCCCTGGGCCTGAGCTATTTCCGCGAGGAACGATAAAATGTTGAAAAATCCCAAAACAGTCGCCGGTCTGATCGTCCTGGCAGTGCTCCTGATTCTGGGCGGTATCCTGCTGAGCCGGATGATTCCGACAGTGCAGGAGACCTTGCGGGAGATGAGCCTGACGCCGACGCCGATCCCGCCGGAGCCTGCCAGCGTCTGGCAGGTGACGCCGGATCCCTCGCTGCCGACTCCTGAGCCGGTGCTCCGGAGCGGTTCCCGCGGGGAGGACGTCAGTAACGTCCAGAGCCGCCTGAAGAACCTGGGCTATTATACGGGCGAGGTGGACGGGCAGTACGGTGCGGGAACAAAGGAAGCTGTATCCGTCTTCCAGCGTCAGAACGGGCTGGACGCGGACGGCATTGTGGGCGCTGAAACGCGACAGGTGCTGTTCTCTGCGGCCGCGAAGGCTTTTGTACCGGAAACAACCCCCGAGGCCGGGGAAGAAAATAAACCATAAAAATTGCTGAAGGAGGCACCCTCATGCAGTACGGTTTTTTTGATGAGAAGGCACGGGAATATGTGATCACCAATCCGGATACGCCCGCTCCATGGGCGAATTATCTGGGATCACCGGAATACGGCGCGATCATTACGGTGAACGCGGGTGGTTACAGCTTTGTCAAGAGCGGCGCCGCGGGACGGATCCTGCGGTATATGTTCAACCAGTTCGATGAGCCGGGCCGCTACATTTATCTGCGGGACGAGGAGACAGGGGATTTCTGGAGCGCCAGCTGGAAGCCTGTGAAGAAGCCCCTGGAGCAGTATCAGACGGAGTGCCATCACGGCACCAGCTACACTGAATTCATCAGTACCTATAACGGCATCCGTACACGGGCACTGTATTATGTTCCCATGGGCGCGACCCACGAGGTATGGCGGCTGCAGGTTGAAAACCTGTCAGACAGGCCGCGGAAGATCAGCGTGTTCGGCTATGCGGAATTCACCTGCGAGAGCTTTTATACCCAGGATCTGGTGAATATGCAGTACACCCAGTTCATCACCCGGACCGAGTTCAAAGGGGATTATATTCTGCAGCACATCAACGAATACTGCCATGTGGCGCCTGACGGCAGCAACGGCAGCGAGCGCTTTTTCGGCGCTGCCGGCGCACCGGTGGTCTCCTATACCGGCCGGCGGGAGCAGTTCCTGGGCCGGAACCGGTTTGACGCGCCGCAGGCTGTGGTGAGCGGAAGGTGCGACGACAGCCTGAACTACAACGCGAATCCGTGCGGCGCACTGCAGATGAGCCTGGAGCTGGAAGCCGGCGGCGACAGGACGGTTGCCTTCCTGCTGGGCCAGAAGACCGAGGCCCAGGCACGGGTAATCCTGGATTCCTATCAGCAGGTGAAGGAAACTGTGGATACTGAAAAGGCGGAGCTGATCCGCTACTGGCACGGCGAGCTGGAAAACCTGAAGGTACGGACGCCGGACGCCCGGTTCAACGCCATGGTCAATACCTGGAACGCGTTCCAGTGCTTCACGACCTTCGTCTGGAGCCGCGCGGCCAGCCTGATCTACTGCGGGGAGCGCAACGGCTACGGATACCGCGATACGGTGCAGGACATCCAGGGTATAATCCACCTGGATCCGGAGCTCGCCCGGAAACAGCTGACCTTTATGCTCAGCGCGCAGGTACATCACGGCGCCGGGCTGCCCCTGGTCAAATATTCCCACAATCCGGGCCATGAGGATACGCCGGAGCAGGAGAGCTACGTGAAGGAAACAGGGCATCCGCATTACCGGGCGGACGACGCGCTGTGGCTGTTCCCGACGGTTTACAAGTATGTGGCGGAAACCGGCAACACGGCCTACCTGGATGAGGAGATACCCTTTGCTGACAAAGACACCGGCACGGTGCGGGAACATCTGAAGCGGGCGATTCATTTTAGCATGACGCATCTGGGCACACACGGCATGCCGGCGGGTCTCCACGCGGACTGGAATGACTGCCTGCGCCTGGGCGCAACCGGCGAGAGCGTCTTTGTGGCCTTCCAGCTGTATTACGCGCTGAACATCATGCAGGAATTCTGCAAAAATGAACCGGAGTATGTTTCTTATCTGAAGGAAACCGCCGCGGGTCTGCTGAAGATCATCAATGAGACCTGCTTTGAGGGTGATCGGTTTATCCGGGGCTACACGGAAGCCGGCCAGATCATCGGCAGCAAAAAGGACGAGGAAGCCGCCATGTGGCTGAATCCCCAGAGCTGGGCGGTCATTTCCCGCGGCGCCACCCCGGAGCAGGCTGAAACCATCATGCGGACCGCTTATGAAAAACTGAACACGCCCTACGGCCTGGAGCTGATGGCGCCCTGCTACAGGTACAGGGCCTTTGACGGAGCGGCGATGATTCTCTTCAATCCCGGCACGAAGGAAAACGGCGGCATCTTCAGCCAGAGCCAGGGCTGGGCGATTCTGGCGGAGGCCCTGCTGGGTCACGGTAACCGCGCTTTCACGTATTTCGCGGAAACGAGCCCCGCCTCCATGAATGAGGACGCGGACCGCCGCGTGATTGAGCCCTATGTCCACGGCCAGTTTACCGAAGGTCATGAAAGTCCCTATGCCGGCCGGAGCCATGTGCACTGGCTGACAGGCACGGCCAGCACTGTCATGGTGGGCTGCGTGGAGGGCATTCTGGGCCTGCGGCCGACGCCGGAAGGCATTGAGATTTCCCCGGCAATTCCAGAAGAATGGGACGGATTTGCCATGGAGAAGAAGTTCCGCGGCAAAAAGCTCTGCATCACTGTCACCAACCTGGATCACCGGGAAGGGAACCCCCGCAAAATCATCCTGAACGGCACGGAGCGGGAGCCCGGCGTGATTCCCGCATCAGAGCTGCAGGATGAGAACTTCATCACGGTTGTGATGTAAGCGGAACCGGATACAGAAGATGGAAGCAATCAGGGTAATCGCGCGGATCCGTAACGCCTATGAGTCCAAATTCGGTGTGCCGCGGCAGAGCGGGCTGGCGGAGACGGTGATTTCCGACATCGTTTTCGAGCCGGAATACCGGGCACCGGAGGCGCTGAGAGGGCTGGAGGAGTTTTCCCACCTGTGGCTGATCTGGGGCTTTGACCGGAACGGGAGGGAAACGTGGAAACCGACGGTGCGGCCGCCCAGGCTCGGCGGCAATCAGCGGGTGGGGGTTTTCGCCACCCGCTCGCCTTTTCGCCCTAATCCGATCGGGCTCAGCTGCGTGCGGCTGTGCGGCGTGGAAAAAACGGCGGAAGGAACCGTGCTGAAGGTGGCGGGGGCCGACCTGGTGAACGGCACCCCGATCTATGATATCAAGCCTTATCTTCCTTACGCGGACTGCGTGCCCGGAGCGTCCGGCGGGTTTACGGACCGGACGGAGAAACGGCGTGTGCTGGTCGAACTGCCGGACAGCCTGCGGCAAGGCACACCGGCGGAGCTGCTGGCAGGGCTGGAGGCTGTGCTGGCGGAGGATCCCCGGCCGGCCTATCAGGAGGATCCGGAAAGGATTTACGCTTTCGAATTCGGAGGCTATCATGTGGCTTTTCAGGTGCGGAACGGGATCCTGCGCGTGACGGAGCTGCAGGGAAAGAGATGAACGAAGATGAATTATGATGTGCTGATTGTCGGAGCGGGCCCGGGCGGCATCTATACCGCCTATGAGCTGATCCGGAAGGCGGAAAAGCCCCTCCGGGTGGCTGTGTATGAGCTGGGCAATCCCCTGAACCGGCGGAAATGCCCCATTGACGGTGATAAGGTAAAGAGCTGCGTACGCTGCAAAACCTGCTCCATTATGAGCGGCTTCGGCGGCGCCGGGGCTTTCTCGGACGGAAAATACAATATCACCAATGATTTCGGCGGCAGCCTGCATGAGCATGTGGGCAAACAGAAGGCGCTGGAATTGATGCGCTATGTGGACGAGATCAACATGGCGCACGGCGGCGAGGGGACGAAGCTGTATTCCACTGCCAATACCGGCATCAAGCAGATGTGCATGCGCAACGGCCTGCACCTGCTGGACGCCCAGGTGCGCCATCTGGGAACGGATATCAATTACGTGGTGCTGGAAAACCTGTATAACGAGCTGAAGGACAAGGTGGACTTCTTCTTCGGCACGCCGGTAAAGGCTGTCCGGCGGACGGAGGGCGGCTATGCCGCGGAACTGGAAAACGGGGAAACCGTGACGGCCCGGGACTGCGTGATCTCCGTCGGACGCAGCGGCAGCAAGTGGATGGAGGGCATCTGCCGGGATCTGGGCATTCCCACCCGCAGCAACCGGGTCGACATCGGCGTCCGGGTGGAGCTGCCGGCGGAGGTCTTCAGCCATCTGACGGATGAGCTGTACGAAAGCAAGATCGTTTACCGGACCGAGAAGTTCGAGGACCGGGTGCGCACCTTCTGCATGAATCCCCGGGGCGCTGTGGTCAGCGAGAACACGAACGGCATCGTGACCGTCAACGGCCACAGCTATGAGGATCCGGCACGCCACACAGACAACACGAACTTCGCGCTGCTGGTGAGCAAGACCTTCTCGGAACCATTCAAGGATTCCAACGGCTACGGCGAGTCCATCGCCCGGCTCAGCAACATGCTGGGCGGCGGCGTCATCGTGCAGCGCTTCGGCGATCTGATCCGGGGACGGCGCAGCACGCCGGAACGCATCGCGGAAAGTTTTGTGACCCCGACCCTGTCCGCCACGCCCGGGGATCTGAGCCTGGTGATTCCGAAACGGATTCTGGACGGGATTATCGAAATGATCCACGCGCTGGACAGGATCGCTCCCGGCACTGCGAACGACGATACGCTGCTTTACGGCGTGGAGGTTAAGTTCTACAACATGGAAGTGGAGCTCGACGAAAATCTGGAAACGGCTTATGAAGGCCTGTATATCATCGGCGACGGCAGCGGCGTGACCCACAGCCTCAGCCATGCCAGCGCCAGCGGCGTCCACGTGGCCAGGCAGATTTTATTGAAGCAGTAAGCCTTTTCAATTCCGGCAAAATCCTGTATAATGGAACAAATCAAATAAAGGAGAAATGCAATCATGAAAATTCTGGTGGTTAACGCGGGTTCTTCCTCTCTGAAGTATCAGCTGATTGATATGGACGGTGAAAAGGAACTGGCCAAGGGCCTGGTGGAGCGGATCGGCATTGAGGGCAGCAAGCTGAAGCACAGCGCCGGCGAAAAGAAGACCGAGATCGTTGAGGCGATTCCGGATCACGAAGCCGCGGCCCAGCTGATGCTGAAGATCCTGCAGGATCCGGAATTCGGCGTGATCAAAAGCACCGACGAAATCGGCGCCGTGGGTCACCGGGTGCTGCACGGCGGCAGCGCGTTTACCGCCTCCGTCATCGTCAACGACGCCGCGAAGCAGGCGATCCGTGACTGCTTCCCCCTGGGACCGCTGCACAATCCCGCCAACCTGATGGGCATCGAGGCCTGTGAAAAGGTCATGAAGGGAACGCCTCAGGTTGCCGTTTTCGACACCGCGTTCCATCAGACCATGCCGCCGAAGGCCTATATGTACGGCGTCCCCAAAATGTATGAGGAAAAGCTGCATGTGCGCCGCTACGGCTTCCACGGCACCAGCCACCGCTATGTGAGCCAGCGGGTATGCCAGTTCCTAGGCATCAGCCCCGTGGGTAAAAAGATCATCATCTGCCACCTGGGCAACGGCTCCTCTCTCAGCGCGGTGAAGGACGGCAAGTGCCAGGACACCTCCATGGGTCTGACGCCTCTGGAAGGCCTGCTGATGGGCACCCGCTGCGGCAGCTGCGATCCCGCTGTCGTGCAGTTTATCGCCAATAATCCCCTGAATGACGACGGCACCCCTGTGGGCCATCCGATCAGCGTGGATGAAGTGCTGACCATCATGAACAAGAAGAGCGGCCTGCTGGGAATCAGCGGCAAGAGCAGCGACTGCCGGGATATCGACGCCCTGTCTGAAGCCGGTGATCCCAACGCGAAGCTGGCGCAGGAAATGCTGGTGTACGGCATCAAGAAGTATATCGGCTCCTACGCGGCGGCCATGGGCGGCGTGGATATCATCTGCTTCACCGCCGGCATCGGAGAGAACAACGCGGCCCTGCGCGCGGCCGTGATCGACGGCCTGGAATTCATGGGAGCGAAGATCGATCCGGAGAAGAACAAAACCCGCAGCGAAGCCGTTATCTCCAGCGACGACAGCAAGGTTACGGTCTGCGTCATTCCGACCAACGAGGAAATCATGATCGCCCGCGACACACTGGATCTGGTTACCGTAGGCAAGGTTCGGGATCTGTAATCAGGACTGTTCCAAAGGCGCTTCCGGAGGGCTTGCAGACAGCCCTTCGGAACCCCTCCGGCAATTATATTTTTTTGTTGACAAGAAATTTGACAGTTGATATAATACCAAATGGTCACTTTTGAGGTGAGGACATGAAGCTGAACGTCACAGAGGCTTTATCCCATCCCGGTCAGGAATACGTGTTCTCCGGTCTGCAGGCCATTGCGGATCAGGAAATCGGCGGCCAGACGGTGCGCATTGACGATTGTCAGGTTTCCGGCGTATACATGGCGGATGAAGATGGAAACATTTCGGTGAAGGGTCAGCTGGAAACCATTGCCCATGCCCCCTGCGCCAACTGCCTGGCAGATGCTCAGGCAAAGGTGGGAAACGATTTCGATGAAACGTTCCTGCGGGGCGGCGATCCTGAGGATGATGAGATCTTTGCCTACGACGGGCATGAGGTCGATCTGGACAAACTGGTGATGTCATACGCCGTCATGGCTCTGCCGATCCGTTTCCTTTGCAGGGAGGATTGCCCGGGCTTTGAATACAGGGACCCGGATGTTGCACCCGCGGAACCGGGCATTCAATATCCGTTTGCCGGGTTGCGACAATTGCTTGATAACAATGAGGAGGTGTGAACATGGCTCTGCCGAAAGGAAAAATTTCCAAAGCTCGTAAGCACAGCCGCCGTGCCAACTGGAAGCTGACTGCGCCTTCGATCGCTGAATGCCCCCAGTGCCATAAGATGATGCTGTCGCATCATGTGTGCAAGAACTGCGGTTATTATAACGGCGTCCAGGTCGTCAACAAGGACGAAAAGAAGGACGCTTAATTGTCGACTGCTTTTTGACACAAAGGGTTTTTGACAACTCCGTCCTTCCGGGCGGAGTTGTTTTCGGTTTTTCGCATTGCACGCACTGACCGGACTACAGGAGGAAACCAGAATGGACAAGAAGATCACAGGGGCCGATATGGCGACCCGCTTTAATCCGCAGGAGATTGAAAACGAGATCTACCAGGCCTGGGAGCAGGCCGGCGCCTTTGTGGCTCACCGGGAGGAAGGGAAGAAACCCTTCACCATCGTCATGCCGCCGCCCAACATCACCGGCCAGCTGCATATGGGCCATGCCATGGACTGCGTGCTGCAGGATGCTCCCGTCCGCTATCACCGGATGAAGGGTGATCCTACGCTCTGGCTGCCCGGCACGGATCATGCTGCGATCGCCACGGAAGTGAAAATCGTGGAGGCCATGCGGAAGGAAGGCGTGACCAAGCAGAGCCTGGGCCGGGAAAAATTTCTGGAACGGGCCTGGCAATGGAAAAAGGAATACGGCGGCCGCATCGTCAACCAGCAGCGCCGCATGGGCGTCAGCTGCGACTGGAGCCGGGAACGGTTCACGATGGACGATGGCTGCAGCCGGGCTGTGCGCGAGGTGTTCGTGCGCCTGTATGAGAAGGGCCTGATCTACCGCGGCCAGCGGATGATCAACTGGTGCCCTGCCTGCCGCAGCGCCCTGAGCGACGCTGAGGTGGTCTACAAGGAGCAGGCCAGCCATCTGTGGCATATCCGCTATCCCGGCGCGGACGGCAGCGAAGGCGTCGTGGTGGCGACCACCCGGCCGGAAACCATGCTGGGCGATACCGGCGTGGCTGTGAACCCCGCAGACGAGCGGTATACGGACCTGGTCGGCAAAAAGGTCATTCTGCCCCTGATGAACCGGGAAATTCCGGTCGTGGCCGACGATTATGTGGAAATGGACTTCGGCACCGGTGCGGTGAAGATGACCCCCGCCCACGACCCGAACGACTTTGAGGTCGCGCAGCGGCATAACCTCGAAATCATCACTGTCACCAACGACGACGGCACCATGAACGAAAACGCCGGAGCCTACGCGGGCATGGATCCCATGGAATGCCGCAAACGTGTGGTGGCTGAGCTGGAAGAACTGGGCCTGCTGGTGAAGGTGGAGGATTACACCCACAACGTTGGCTTCTGCTACCGTCATGAAAATACGCCCGTGGAGCCCCGGCTGAGCGAGCAGTGGTTCGTGAAAATGAAGCCTTTGGCGGAGCCGGCGATCCAGGCTGTGCGCGACGGCAAAACGAAATTTGTGCCGGACCGCTTCAGCAAGATTTATTACAACTGGATGGAGAACATCCGTGACTGGTGCATCAGCCGGCAGCTCTGGTGGGGCCATCGCATTCCCGCCTGGTACTGCGACGACTGCGGCGAAATGATTGTCAGCCGCGAGGACCCCACGGTTTGCCCGAAGTGCGGCAAAGCGCATCTGCACCAGGATGAGGACGTGCTGGACACCTGGTTCTCCTCAGCGCTGTGGCCCTTCTCCACCCTGGGCTGGCCGGATAATACCGAGGATCTGAAATACTTCTATCCCACCAGCATGCTGGTCACCGGCTATGATATCATCTTCTTCTGGGTGGCCCGGATGATCTTCAGCGGTATCGAGAACATGGGGGAGACGCCCTTTGAAACGGTGCTGATTCACGGCCTTGTCCGGGACGAGCTGGGACGGAAGATGTCCAAATCCCTCGGCAACGGCGTGGATCCGCTGGAAGTGGTCAATGAGTACGGTGCCGACGCGCTGCGCTTCAGCCTTGTGATGGGCGTCAGCCCCGGCAACGATACCCGCTACAGCCGCGACAAGGTGGAATCCGCCCGGAACTTCGCGAACAAGGTGTGGAATGCCAGCCGCTTCGTGCTGATGAACGTTACGGAGCGGAAGGCCTTTGAGACGACGAAGCTGGAGATCGCGGACAAGTGGATTCTGACCCGGCTGCAGGAGGCTGTGCGCTCCGTGTCCGAGCATATGGAGGACGGGGACTTCGGTCTGGCGGCCACGAAGATCTACGATTTTGCCTGGAGCGAGTTCTGCGACTGGTATATCGAGCTGAGCAAGAGCCGGCTGCTGGGCGAGGAAGGGGAGAGCAAGGAAACTGTGAAGGCAGTACTCCTGTATGTGCTGGAGAACCTGCTGAAGCTGCTGCATCCCTTCATGCCGTTCCTGACGGAGCAGGTGTATAAGTATCTGCCCGGCAGCGAAGGCTTCCTGATGCTGCAGCGGTGGCCGGAAGCGAAAGCGGAATACGACTTCCCCGAAGAGGAGAAGCGGATGCAGGGCATCATGGAGATCATCCGCTCCATCCGCAACCTGCGGAGTGAGATGAACGTGGCTCCGTCCAGACGGACCCGGCTGATGCTGGTTCCGGCGGAGGGCTGGAGCGATACCCTGCGCGGCGGCGAAGGATATTTCAAAAAGCTGGCAGGCGCGGAAAGCGTGGAAATCATCACGGACCGCAACGCTGTGAGCGGGAAGAACGTCTCCGCGGTCATTGCGGCGGGCGAGCTGTTTATCCCCCTGGGCGACCTGGTGGACTTCGAAAAGGAGATCGCCCGGCTGCAGAAGGAGCTGGATAACCTGCACAGGGAAGCGGAGCGTGCCCGCGGCAAGCTGAGCAATCCCGGCTTCGTCGCCAAGGCGCCGGCGCAGCTGGTGGCCCAGGAAAAGGAAAAGCTGGAGGCCAACGAGGCCAAGGCCGCGGCGCTGGAAAACCGGATCGCCGAGCTGAAGGAAGGGCTGTAATCCGGACAACAACGGTATATAAGGAAGGGCTATGAGCTTTCAGCATGAACCGGTGCTTCTGCGCGAAGTGCTGGAATGGATGAATGTAAAACCCAGCGGGGTATACTGCGACGGCACCCTGGGAGGCGGCGGACACAGCGAAGCGATTCTGGCTGCCTCCGGGGGAACGGCATCCCTGTACGGCATAGACCGGGACATGAACGCGATTCATGCCGCCGGGGAACGGCTTGCGCGGTTCCCCGGCTTTCATGCGCTTTCCGGGAATTTTCACGACGCCGCCGCGCTGCTGCGGGAGGCGGGCGCGGAGAAGCTGGACGGTGCGCTGCTGGACCTGGGCGTTTCCAGTCCCCAGCTGGATACGCCGGAGCGCGGCTTCAGCTATCATGAAGATGCACCCCTGGATATGCGCATGGATCAGACCAGGGGCAGGACGGCGGCTGAACTGCTGAACACGGAGCCGGAGACGGAAATCGCCCGGATCATCCGGGAATACGGCGAGGAGAAATGGGCGGCCCGGATCGCGCGGATCATCTGTGAGCACCGGGCGGAGCATCCGCTGCTGACCACCTTTGATCTGGTGCGCGCGGTGGACGCGGCGATCCCGAAGGCTGTCCGTATGAAGGAGGAAGGGCATCCTGCCCGGCGAACCTTCCAGGCGGTGCGGATTGCCGTGAACGATGAGCTGGATCCGCTGGAGCAGGCGCTGAAGGACCTGATGGCCTGCCTGAAGCCCGGCGGCAGGCTCTGCGTGATCACTTTCCATTCCCTGGAGGACAGGATCGTCAAGCGATGCTTCAAAACCCTGGAGAATCCCTGCATCTGTCCGCCGAAGGCGCCGATCTGCACCTGCGGCAGGAAGCCGGCAGCGAAGGTGCTGGCCGGCGGCGCGGTAAAGCCGTCTGAGGACGAAGTGGAACGGAATCCCCGGGCCCGGAGCGCCAAGCTGCGGGTGGCGGAGAGACTGGGCCGGCCGGAGGAGAATGGGAATGGCTAAGCTATATGTGGTGGCGACGCCCATCGGAAACCTGCAGGATTTTTCGCCCCGGGGCATTGAAACCCTGCGGCAGGCGGACCTGATCGTGGCGGAGGATACCCGGGTCACGATGAAGCTCTGCCAGGTTTTTGACATCCATACCCGAATGACCAGCTGCCACCGGCACAATGAGGAGTCCAAGGGACTCCGCATCGCAGAGCAGATCGCGGAGGAAAACCTTACAGCGGCGCTGACCACTGACGCGGGTACCCCTTGCATCTCCGACCCCGGAAACGAACTGGTGAAAGCCTGCCTGGACCGGGGCGTGGAAGTTGTTCCGGTGCCGGGGTGCTGCGCAGGCATCGCGGCCGTCTCCGTCAGCGGAGCGGACGCCCGGGAATTTGCCTTTTACGGCTTTCTGCCCCGGGAAAAGAAGGATCTGCGGGAAAAGCTGCGGCAGATCTGCGGTGGGCCGCGGGTGGCGGTGATTCATGAATCTCCCTTCCGCGTGGCGGACCTGCTGGAAGCCATGGAAGAGATTATGCCGCAGGCCCGGCTGACGGTTTGCTGCGATCTGACAAAGCTGCACGAGAAAAACCGCTATGGTACGCCTGCCGAAGTGCTATCCGACATGAAGGCAGATGAGAAGGCAGAAAAGGGAGAGTACTGCGTCGTGGCAGATCTGCACATTGTGCCTCTGCAGGAGCCGGAAAAAACGGCTTCAGAAGCGGAGCTTTCCCTGGAAGCCCGCCTGACGGACCGGATGCGGAACGGCATGTCCCTGCGTGAAGCCCAGGAGGCGCTAGTTGCGGAGGGCAAAAAGAAAAACGCCGTCAAGCAGGCGGCGCTGAACCTGAAAAAAATGTTTGAATAACCGGAAAAAAGAAAAAGCCGGAGGACGCGAAGTCCCCCGGCTTCCTTGCTTTACACAGAACTTCGCTCGATCAGCGTGGAAGGCAGCAGGATCCGCTTCGGGAGAGTGGTATCCCCGTGGACCCGCTCCGCCATGACCCGGGCGGCTGTAATACCCATCTCTTCGGTGGGAACGTCGATCGTAGTCAGGGGAGGATATGCGTATTGGCTCATTTCGATATTGCTCATGCCGATGACAGCCACCTGCTCCGGCACCCGGATTCCCAGCTGATAAAGGGCACGCAGCGCGGCCATGGCCATCAGATCGCTGGAGCCGTAGAAGGCGGTGGGGAGGCCGACAGTTTTATGCGTCTGCTCCACCAGCTTCATGCACAGATGGTCGTCCCACTGGCAGTCCAGCACCCATTCCGGCCGGATTTCCAGTCCGAGATCCGTCATCGTTTCCTTGTAGCTGCGGAAACGGCGGCAGCGGCTCATCGGCATGCTGCCCACGCCGCCGCCGATGTAACCGATCCGGCGGTGGCCCTTCTGATATAGGTATTCAACGGCCATCCGGCTGACGCGCAGATGGTCGTATTCCACGTTGTCGATGGGCATATGGCCGGTGTCGATGCCGACGATATGCGGAATGCGGGAATGAAGCAGATCAAAGAGCGGCTCTGCCAGGGGGCGCATCATGACCAGCCCGTCCAGCCTGGCGTCGAGCAGCCGGTTCAGCACCGCGCTGTTTTCCAGCTCCTCCTCGGTATGCACCATCGTGACTGCGCCGTTATGCTTCGCCAGCTCCTGCTCGATGCTGCTGAGGATGGAAAGATAGAAGGGATCGCTGTATTTGCCTTTGGTGGAGGCCAGCAGGCAGCCGACGGAAAACTGCCGGTCCGATGCAGCCGGAGTAACCTGAACCGCTTTTTTGACCAGCGGCTTGTAGCCCAGCTCCGCCACAGCCCGGAGCACGTTTCTGCGTGTTTCGTCGGTTGTTTTATATGTCTGGTTGTTGTTCAGAATGCGGGATACGGTCGCCGGAGAAACCTGGGCCATGCGTGCGACATCGCGGATACTTGCCACGAAATTCGTCTCCTCTTCTACCGGTTATCAGGTCTGTAACGTACAACGGTGTATTCTATGATAGGGAAAACGGAACGGGTTTGTCAAGGGATTCTGCCCTTTTGTTTCATAAAAATTTTACTAAACGTTGTTGACATGAATGAAACAGTATGATATTGTTTACTAAACAAAATGTGTCCATCGGAGAGAAGTATATGAAATTTGTTCTGATCGGCGCGGGTCAGCGCGGCATGGTCTATGCCAGGGAAATCTTTGCCAGGGGACATGAGATTGCGGCCGTTGCGGAGCAGGACCGCGGACGGCGGGAGGCTGCCGCTGCCACCTTCGGCATTCCGGCAGAACTTTGCTTTGCATCCTCCGAACCCCTGTGGACTCTGCCGAAACTGGGGGAAGCTGCGATTATCGCCACGCTGGACCGGGATCATTACCGGCAGGCGGTTCCGGCGATGGAAAAGGGATATCATCTGCTGCTGGAGAAGCCCATATCTCCTGTCCCGGAGGAGGCGCTGGCAGTGGAAGCGGCGGCCCGGAGGCTGGACAGGCATGTGGCGGTCTGCCATGTGCTTCGCTATTCACCTTTTTTCAGGGCGGTGAAACAGGTTCTGAATTCCGGCGCCATCGGCCGGGTGATCACCGTACAGCATAATGAAAACATCGGAAATTATCATATCGCGCATTCCTTCGTCCGCGGAAACTGGCGGAACGAAAGCGAAACCAGCACCCTGATGATGCAGAAATCCTGCCATGACATGGATCTGCTGGTCTGGCTGCTGGATTCGGGCTGCCGCAGGGTATCCTCCTTCGGTGACCGGACCTACTTCCGGGCTGAAAACGCGCCGGATGGCGCCGCGGAGCGGTGCGTGGACTGCCCGCTTCGGGACACCTGCCGTTTCAGCGCCTATCTGGCCTATCTGCCGGTGATGGGGCAGTGGCCCGCCACCGTGCTGACGGCGGATCAGACGGAGGCAGGCCTGCGTGAAGCGATCCGGAACGGTCCCTACGGGCGTTGTGTGTTCCATTGCGACAACACGGTCTGCGACCATCAGGTGACGGCGATGGAGTTCTGCAACGGTGTGACAGTCACCTTTAATCTGAGCGGTTTCACCAACCGGATGATGCGCACCCTGAAAATCATGGGTGAGAACGGGGAGATCCGCGCGTCAGAAGGCGACAATGTAATCGAGATCACGAAGTTTGCCCCGAACGGCATCGCGGAAACGGAATCCACCGTGATTCATCCCCGGCAGACCTTCAGCGGCCACGGCGGCGGGGACAGCGGCATCGTAGAGGATTTCCTGGCCCTGCTGGAGGGCAGGACGGCGGGGGTTTCCAGCGATATCACCCGCTCTGTGGAGAGCCATCTGATGGCCTGCGCGGCCGACGAATCCAGAAGAACCGGAAAAACGGTGGAAATTGCCGCGTTCCGGCAGCAGCATCAGAAGGGGTGAGTCCGATGGACAGAAAACGTTTTGAGGAACTGATCCGCGTCGCGGGTCCCATCACTCCGGAAGGCCTGGAGCAGTACATCGGGGATCTGGAATGCTCGGACAGCAAGCTGCTTCCTGCGGAGACGCTGTCAACAGTTCTGGAAGACAACCAGGTGACCGGGGAGTTGAAGGACCGGCTGATGGATGCGCTGGATGCGGTCAATGCCTGTCCGGAGCTGGTGGAGCTGGGCGGTATCATGGCCCGGGACGCGGTCCGGTCTCTGCACCGCTGCACCGCCTGTGAATTCACCCAGCCGAAACCGGCCTGCCTCGAAGGGTTTGCCCGGGAGGCTTTCGCGTTTCTGTTCACCCAGCGGTGCGTGCTGGAAGGGCGAAAGGCGCTGCGGGCCCGGGGTGTACCGGAGGAATATGACCGGGACATTCCGGAAAGGATGACCCGGAAGCAGCTGCGGAAGTACAGGGATACGGGGGATATCAGTTTTGACGATTATTCCTGGGACATGAATTTCTATGCCTGCGGGATTTTCCTGCTGGACAGGTTTTATTTTATTCCTTACCGCTGGGAGGAAACGCCGGAAGCCTGGAGGAACAGAACCACCGGCAGGGTCGCTGCCCTGTGGAAGGGCGGCGTCCGGGTCAGGCAGGACGGCCAGCTGGACGGGGTAAACGGAATCACGGACAGCGAAGCCTTCACCACGGTTTATGAGGATGACGGAGAGAGAATCACCGCGAATCCCGTATCTCCGGAAGGGCATATCCGGGCAAAGACAGTGACGCTGAAACGGACAGAATGGGAGAAGGTTCTGGGCGAGGGAGACTATATGATCGCCCTTCATATCCCCGGCGGCCCCGGATACACACCGGAGAGAATCCGGAACTCGTGCCTGCTGGCACTGGATTTTTTCGGAAAATACTATCCGGAATACCGTTACGCCGGGTTCTGGAGTGAATCCTGGCTGTTCGATCCGGCGATCGGCGCGATCCTCGGGCCGGAAAGGAACATTTCCCGGGTACAGCGCCAGTTCTACTGTTATCCGACCATGGAAGGCGACGATATGGCCCGCCTGGAGGTACTGCACGACGCGAAGGCGGACTACCGGATTTTCAGGGCGAAAACTGCACTGGAGCGCGGCATGTTCAGTGCATGGGACCGGGGAGAACGGTTTCATACGACGGGTGTGTTCCTGCTGAAGGAAGAGGTCCCCGGCGTGGGAAAGGATCCGTACTGGAAGGAGGGATGAGGCATGAGCAGACAGGGAACCGTCCGGAAGCGCGGCTTCCTGTGGGAAATGAAGCACAACCATTCACTGTATCTGATGTGCGTGCCGGCTTTGCTGCTGCTTCTGGCATTTGCCTATCTGCCGATGGGCGGCATGTACATGGCTTTCACAAAATACAACGTGGTGGACGGAATTTTCGGGTCCCCCTTTGTGGGCCTGGAGAACTTCTCCTACTTTTTCCAGGGCAATCCGTACGCCTGGAACGCGATCGGGAACACGCTGATCATCAACTTCTGGGGCCTGATTCTCGGCACGATCCTGCCGGTAACTATCGCGATCTTCATGAACGAGGTGAAAAACGGCCCGTTCAAGAAGCTAAGCCAGAGCGCCATGTTCTTCCCGTATTTCCTGAGCTGGGTCGTCGTCGGGGCGATTCTGTACGGCTTCCTGACAGCCAATTTCCGGGTGGACAGACGCAGCGGAGAAATCATTCTGACCGGCGCGAACGGCGTGGCGAACCGGCTTCTGATGGGGCTCGGCGCGGCGCCGGTCCGGTGGTATGCGGAGCCGAAGTACTGGAAGACGATTATCATTCTGCTGGATGTATGGAAATGGGCCGGCTACAATTCCATCATCTACATGGCCGCCATGGCGGGATTTGACGGCTCCCTGTACGAGGCCGCCACCATCGACGGAGCCAGCCGCTTCCAGCAGATCCGCTATCTGACTGTGCCGATGCTCAAGCCGAACGTGGTGATTCTGACGCTGATGTCCATCGGACGGATCTTCTTCGGCGACATGGGCATGATCTGGGGCGTCGTCGGGCAGAACCCGACAGTCCTTGACGCGGTCACGGTCATCGATACCTATGTGTATACCTCCATGCGAACCATGGGCTTCGGCTTCAGCACCGCGATCGGCCTGTGTCAGAGCGTGATGGGCCTCATCCTGATTCTGCTGGCCAACACAGCAGCCAGACGCTTCAATGACGGGGAGGGATTGTTCTGATGAGCACAGTGACAGAAGCTTCCCGGAAGCATACCAATCATATCCGGCACAGCCGGAATGACATCTGGGTGAAAATCATCGCATACGCGTTTGTCGGGGCGTTCGGCCTCATCTGCCTGTATCCGCTGCTGCTGACGGTGACCGTCAGCCTGACGCCGGAGGATGTGATTGCCTCGGACGGATACCGGCTGTTTCCGCGGGTGCTGACGCTGGACACTTATACCTACATCTTCGCCCACAGCGGCGCCAGAATTCTGAGATCCTACGGGGTCACGATTCTGGTCACGGTGGTCGGAACTCTGGCCTCCATGCTGATTACCTGCATGATCGCCTTCGCGATCAGCCTGCCGGAAATGCGGTACCGGAACGTGATCGCGTTTATCTGCAATTTCACGAGCATCTTCTCCGCCGGCCTGGTGCCCTGGTACGTGGTCTGCGTGAACTGGTACGGCCTGCGGAACAATATCCTGGCGCTGTTTGTGCCCGCGCTGTTCAGTGTATGGAACATGTTCCTGATGCGGACCTATTTCAAGGCGATCAGTCCCAGCCTGTATGACGCGGCAAAGATCGACGGTGCAGGTCACTGGACGGTATTCTTCCGGATCGCGCTGCCGCTGAGCGTGACGGCGCTGCTGACAGTGGGTCTGATGTACGCGCTGAGCTACTGGAACGACTGGTGGCATGCGCTGATGTTCATCGACCAGCGGGACCTGTATCCGCTGCAGTATTATCTTTACTCGATTGTGTCCAACGTGAACGCTGTTTCCAGCGGCCGGGTGCCTTCCGGCGCCGCCGCAAGTATCCGCCTGCCGGCTGAAACGGTGAAGATGGCGGTCACCATCATCACGATCGGACCGATCATCTTCCTGTATCCGTTCATTCAGCGTTATTTTGTCAGAGGTATTATGACCGGCGCCGTCAAGGAATGACCGGCAAACCGAAAGCTTTTTCAGGACAGGAGACTGCCTGTCCGGAAGATAGAGAAAAAGGAGGAAAAGAACATGAGGAAACTGTTGGCTGTTGTACTGGCGCTGATAATGGCGCTGACGCTGGCTATGCCGCTGCTGGCGCATGCCGATGTCCTGGAGGAGATCACGATCCTCTATCCCGGTGAGGAAACTGATGAAATGGCTGCCTTCCTGAACGGCGCTTTTGCGGACCGCGTGAAGGAAGAACTGAACATGAAGGTGAACTTCCGCTTTCTGAGCTGGGAAGCCTACTGGGATCAGAAAAAGCTGATGCTGGCGGCCAATGAGCAGATCGACCTGTATTGGGACGGCCTGCCGGACCTGTCCACCATGGTGAACAACAAGGAAGCGCAGCCGCTGGATGATCTGCTTGCCAAGGTATGGCCGGAATCCATGAAGGAAGTCCTGCCGGACAGCCAGATGGCCGGCGGCCGGATCAATGGCGTGCAGTACGGCATTCCTTCCGCCTACGCGCCTTCCTCCGCCATGTATCAGTTTGTCTGCCTGCGGCAGGATCTGCTGGAAAAGGTGGGCATGACTGAGGTCAAGACGGCGGACGATCTGCGTGAGTTTGCGCTGCGCGTGCAGGAGCAGCTTCCGCAGTTCAAGGGCCCCGCGGACATCATCTTCAAGCCCCTGACCCGCAACTTCGCGGAGGAGCAGTATACCTGGGTGGCCAGCCAGGACCTGGTGGTCTTCGGTGAGGAAAGCAAGCAGGCTTACAGCTACGCCCACACCCAGGCCTTCCAGGATGTGGCGAAGTTCAACCGTGAGATGTTCCTGGACGGACTGTATCAGGATGAGGTGGCCATCAAATACAACGAGCGCGACAGCCGGATGCAGACTGGTCTGTATCTGTGGGTCGAAGGCTCCCTGGGCAAGGAAAACGAGATCAGCGGCAGCGTGAAGACGGCTGATCCCGACGCCGTGCTGAAGAATTATCTGCTGGCGGAGGAAAAGCCGCGCTACATCAACGCCACCGGCGGTGAAGTGCTGTGCATCCCGTATTCCGCGAAGAATCCCGAAGGCGCCCTGAAGTTCCTGGCCTGGCTGTGGGGCAGCCAGGAGAATTACCTCTTCTGCCTCTACGGCGTGAAGGGAACCGACTGGGATCTGGACGAGAACGGCCGTCTGGTGCTGCTGAGCGAAACCGCCCGCGGCGACGGCTACTTCTATGAGTGGATGTTCCGCAACGCGAACTATCAGGTGTTCAAGGCAGACGTTACCGACGAGTACATTGAAACCTACAGGCACTGGGACGACGTGGCCATTCCTTCCGCGATGCTGGGCTTTGCCTTCAATAACGCCGGCTTTGAAGCCATTGAAACAGCCTGTAACGAAGCCTGGAAGAAGATGTCTCCGATCCTCTACGGCTATGTGGACTTCGACGAGAACTATCCGGCTGCCCTGGCAGAGCTGGAAGCCGCCGGGATCAACGAATATGTGGCTGAGGTCAACCGTCAGCTGCAGGAGTTCCTGGCAAAATAAAATGATTTCCGGTGAACCGCGCGGGATACCGGAGCGGATATCCCTTTGAAAAGAACCGGAGGGGCGGCTGCGGAAAGCAACGCCCCTTTTTTCAGACCTTCCGGAGGAATGCATGAAACGAATCGGCTGCGGGGACTGCGGCGCCCCGCTGGGAAACATGGAAATCGCCCTGAACCTGAAGCTGCAGGGCAGGGCGGCAGGAACCTTTTTCTGCCTGCAATGCCTGGGGCAGCAGCTGGACTGCCCCCGGGAGGAGCTGAAGCGGATGGCGGTTTTTTTCCGGGAGAACGGATGCGAGCTGTTTTCCCGGCGGTATGTGGAGGAACAGGGGAGGGATTACGCTTGAAGGATTGGCCGTTCTTTGCGGAGCCCCGGATTACCCGGGCCCTGCTGTGCAATCCGGGCATCGGCTTTATTGCTGCTCCGGGCCTGATGGGGGATCCGGAGACCGTGCGGGATAACCGGGGGAACCCGGTGGCAAAGTACAGGTTCGCGCCGGACCAGAAAACCTGGAATCATCCGGATTCCGGGCTGGGCTATGCCGGCGCGCCGTGGAACAGGCTGGAGCCGGAGGACGGGGTTTATGACTGGTCTGTGCTGGATGAAAAGCTGGAGCGGGCAGGGAAAATGGGCTGCAACGCTGTGGTGCGCTGCTCCCCCTATTCTCTGACGGAGGATATTCCGGCATGGCTGCGGGAAAAGTTTCCCGAGGATCCGGAGTATCCCTTCTGGCGGATCGATCCGAACACCACGGATTACGCGTATTACTGGGCGCGATTCGTCCGGGCCTTTGCCGCACGGTATGACGGGCATCCCTTCATCTCCTCGGTGGATATGGCGCTGTGCGGCGCATGGGGAGAAGGCGGGGGATCGGAATTCGTGGAGCCGGAAAAGCTGGACAGCATCATCCGGGCGTATACGGAAGGCTTCCGGAAAACGTCGCTGCAGTGCCTGCTGCATGACGCGGTCTCCGTGGCGGCCATCCGGAGGTTCCGGAAGAATATCGGCTTCCGGGTGGACTGCCTCGGCGATATGGGCGGCTTTCACGGCAAAACCTGGAGCCACATGCAGGATTATTATCCGATGAACATCGAGAACTTCGGCATGCATGACGCCTGGGAGAAGGGACCGGTGCTGTTCGAGGCCTGCTGGCATATGAATGACTGGTATCTGGCGGGCTGGGACATTGATTACATTATTGAGGAATCCCTGAAATGGCATATTTCCTCCTACCAGAGCAAGCAGAGCACCGTGCCGGAGGCCTGGAAGGACAGGGTGGCGGACTGGGTCAGAAGGATGGGCTACCGGCTGGAGCCGCGCCGGGTATACGCCCGTGCGGAAAACGGGACGCTGGCGCTGAAGCTCCTTTGGTGCAACACCGGTTCTGCCCCGTGCTATGAGCGCTGGCCGATTGTGATCCGCCTGCGGAACGGGGAGCGGGAGCAGCGCTGGACCCTGGAGGAGGACATCCTGCAGTGGCTGCCCGGGGAGGATCAGCTGGTCCGGGCGTCGCTGCCGCTGGAGTTGCCGCGGGGAGGCTATGCCTTCAGCCTGGGAATCGATACCGGCGTGCCGGAGCTCGGGATGCTGCAGCTGGCGGCGGAAGGCCGGGAGGCGGACGGGTTCTATACGCTTGGCAGCATCGAAGTGCTGTGAAGGGAGGGTGCACTGTGGATCAGTATTCACTGGAAGCCTTTGAACGGTATCCCGTGGTCCGGTGCCGCCCGGAGGAGCTCCGGGAGCCGGCGGAAGGAACCGGCGTCAACCGGTTCCGGACTGTGGAGGCGGACCTGCGGCAGAGACCGGAGTTCTCCGGCCCGACGCTGCTGGCTCTTCATATTTCACGGGAGGAAACCAGCCGCCCGGAGGAAACGGAGAGCGCGCTCAGGGCTTACGGCGCAGGGCTCTGCTGCCATCCCTGCCTCCTGGGCGTTACGCTGCGTGCCGACGGCCCGCAGGCAATCCGGCGCAGGCTGTGGGAGGCTGCCGCGGAAGCGTTTTCTCCGATACGGCTGATCATTCCCGTTACGGACGCGGAACAGCTGGATTACACGCTGAAGCGGGATATTGCCGGCGGTCTGCTGGCGCCGATAGGCGCGAATCCGTACGATACCTGTGAGGCTTTCGCGGAGCAGGGGATTCAGCGGCTGTACAGGCGCATGCCTGTGTTGGTGCGCGCGGAAACGGATGCGCCGGAGAATGCTGCCGACTATGCGGAACAGTGGCATGCCTCGGCCGCGGAAAACGTTCCGGACGCGGTAACCGGCTGCCGCATCGCCCTGCGGCGCCTGACGTATCCGAAGCGGCTTTCGTCCGGCGGATTCGCGCCGATGCGGTTCTGGTGGACGAACCGCGGGCCAGCTTACCGGCACGGCAAAGCGCAGGCTGCTCTGCGGCTGGCCGGCGATAACGGCTGTGTACTGCCGATACCGGTGCCGGACGCACCGGAGCATATTCCGCTTGCGGACCGGGTGTTCAACGGCATTCTCCGGCTGCCGGCAGCGGATCCCGGGGAATACCGTCTGGAATTCGGTCTGTTTGATGAGAAGGGAACGGGCATCGCCCTCTGCCATCCTGGACGGACGGCGGACGGCTGGTATCCGGCCGGTATGATGCGTATTGATCTTGTGCCGAGGCCGGAATATGAACACGTGTGGGATGGCTGGGATCCGGATGCGTATTATCCGCTGTTTGATCCGAAAGTCCCCGGTACAAAGTGAGATAATAAGAGCCAGGAGATATGCAACTGTCCCCTGGCTTATTTATTTCTGGGATCTGCGGTATTCGTTGGGGGAGACGCCGTTGACTTTTCTGAAGACGCGGGTGAAGTAGTTGGCGTCTGAAAAGCCGCACCGCTCGGCGACGGTCTGCATGGACAGATCCGTTTTTTCCAACAGGGTGACCGACCGCCGGACGCGGGTCTGGTTGATGTAGTCCGTGACGGTCATGCCGACCTCCCGGTGAAAACGGGAGGAGAGATAGTTTTTATTGATCGTGAACCGTCCGGCCAGGTTTTCCAGACTCAGCGGCTCCATGTAGTGGAAATCAATGTAGTTCAGACAGCTGCGCACGGGACCGGAATAGCGCTCCAGGGAGTGCCGCTGTACCAGCATGCAGTAATGCCGGATCATTTTCGGCAGCAGCGCGTACAGCTCATCCACGGTCCCGGCGCTTTCAATCTCGGCCACAAACTGGCCGCTGATCGCATCCAGATACAGCGGATGAATGGCCGCCTGCTCCACCGCTTTGCGGAATGCCGTGTTGACGGCGATGACCATGTATTTGCCGTCCTGCAGGGGATCCGCTACCCGCTTGTCCAGCGTGAAGCCCATAAACAGGTTCTGCTGGTAGGTTGCTTCGGAGATATCGCCCCGGCGGATGGCGTCGAGCATTGCGTTTTCCACCGCGTAGCGGGCCTCCACCGTGGTATAGGGAATGGAGGACAGCGCAATGGTCGGCTTCTGCTTCAGCTTTTCCGGGTGGTCGAAGTCGACCCGTTTGATGTTCAGATCCGGATTGGCCAGATAGCGGGCCAGCAGGCCGGTGAGCATGTGCCGCCAGCCGAGATAATCCAGAATGACAGGAATCCGCTTGAAATACCAGCGGATGGCGTCAATTGCGTCGGGCTGCAGGCTGTGACGGGTGACCAGATTCAGGAAATCGTCCTCGCTGCGGGCTCGGTAGGTGAAGGGGCCGCAGAAAGCGAAGGTGTCTTCCTCCTCCCGCATATGAAATACCAGATAGCGCAGGCCGAAATCATCCCTGTACTCGATGACGCCGTCCTCCGGCACCAGATCCATAATTCCCGCCGCGAAGTCGCCGTAATCAAAGGACTCATACAGATGATCCCGGAAGAGAAAATCCAGCGCGGACGCTTCCGGCGCTGTGCAGTTCCGGTGCAGCTTCAGGAGCTGTACCCGGTAGGAGCCCAGAATATCCCGCAGGATATCCTGGAGGTTCATCATAATCACGTTTTTCACCTCATCTGTCCCGGAGGGTGACCTTTTAGACAAAATATCACAATATTTTACCAAAATCAATGAAATATGAAAATTGTGCTAAAACCAGTGAATAATGTATGTGTTTTCGGGTACGCAAATATGTTATATTAGACATGAAAATAAACTGCCTGCCTATACAACCGATGCGGAAACCGCTATTACGAGCAAAGCGAGAGGATGCAGATGGAAAAGGAAATCATTTTTGAAGCGAAGCACATGCGCAAGGAATTCGGCCCGACTATCGCGCTGAAGGACGTCGATTTTACCCTGCGCAGGGGAGAGATTCGCGGACTGGTGGGGGAGAACGGATCCGGTAAGTCTACGATCATGTCCATCGCTTCCGGCATGCAGCCGGCCACGAAGGGCGAGATGTTCTACAAGGGGCAGCCCTGGAAGCCGGGCAGCATGGTGGAGGCGCAGGACGCCGGAATCTCCATGATTCTGCAGGAGGCCAATACAATTCCGGGTGTGACCGTGGCACAGAACATCTTCTCCGGCCATGAGGCGGAATTCTCTAAATTCGGCATTATCAGCATGCCGAAGATGAAGAAGGCTGCCCAGAAGGTGCTGGAAAGCTTCGGCATCGGCCACATCAAAGCCGGAGATCTGATCGACCAGTACACCTTTGAGGACCGCAAGCTGGTGGAGCTTGTCCGCTGCGTTACCGATCAGACGGAGATCCTGGTGGTGGACGAAACCACCACGGCGCTCTCACTGGAGGGCCGCGAGATCCTGTATAAGCTGATTCACAAAATGGCGGATCAGGGCAAGGCTATTGTATTCGTTTCCCACGATATGGACGAGATACTGGAGCAGTGCACGGATCTGACCGTGCTGCGCGACGGCGATATCATCGGTCATCTGACCCGGGAGGAAATGGACGCGCCGGATGCTGTGAAAACCATCCGCTACATGATGGTGGGCCGTGAGATCGGCGATAAATATTATCGCGAGGATTATGACACCAGCCACGGCGCCGAGGTGGCGCTGGAGCTGCAGGACGTTTCTCTCGGAAAGATTAAGCACTTCAACCTGAAGCTGCACAAGGGCGAGATTATCGGCATGGGCGGCCTTTCCGGCTGCGGCATGCATGACATCGGCCGCATCGCCTACGGGCTGGAGAAGCTTTCCGGCGGCAAGGTGCTCCGCAACGGAAAAGAGATCAGAACCCCGCTGCAGGCCATCAACAGCGGTGTCGGCTACATCTCGAAAAACCGGGACACCGAAGCGCTGATCCTGAACGGGCCCATCCAGGACAACATTGTGCTTCCCTCCATACCGGCGCTGGAGAAAAAAACCTTTATCAGCCCCCGGGCGGAAAAGAAGCTCAGCGACAGGGAAATCGGCAACTACCGCATCAAGTGCCACGGCGGCAGACAGTATGTGAACACCCTGTCCGGCGGCAACAAGCAGAAGGTTTCCTTCGGCAAATGGACCGCCAAGGGCAGCGAGGTCATCATCATGGACTGCCCGACCCGCGGCGTGGATATCGGCGTCAAGCAGGCTATGTACACCCTGATTGAGGATATGAAAAAAGAGGGGAAGGCCATCCTGATGATTTCCGAGGAGCTCAGCGAGCTCATCGGCATGGCGGACCGGCTGATCATCATGAAGGACTTTGAGGTGACCCATCAGGTGGAGCGCAATCCCGATCTGAAGCAGACTGACCTGATTGAGTACATGATTTAAGGAGGCCCCTATGACTGCGATTGCACAAGAAAGAGAAAAGCAAACCCTGCAGCAATGGCTGAAAAAGCACGGCTCCTCCGTGGCCTCCATCGGCGGATTGCTGTTCTGCGCGGTGTTCTTCACGATCACCACCGGCCTGAAGGGGGAGAGCATCTGGAGCGCCAGCAAGCTCTCCACGCTGATCGGTGACGTTATCGTCACCGCCCTGATGGCGGTCGGCGCGGTGTTTATCTACTCACTGGGCAACATGGACGTGAGTATCGGTAAGCAGGTCGGCCTGTACAGCACCCTGCTGGTGCTGATCGGCAACGCGACCGGCAGCCTGCCAATCGCAATCCTGGCCTGCCTGGTGATCGCCGTGATCATCGGCATCATCAACGGCTCCGCTGGCGAGCTGCTGCACATGTACTCCGTCATCTCTTCCGTGGTATTCATGATGGTGCTCTCCGGTATCAGCACCATCATCTACTCGAACCTCGGCACCCGCAACATCAGCATGAATCCCGGCATAGACCTGACCCTGTTCCGTCAGCCCTGGTTCATGGTGCTCGTGCTGGCCGTCGAGACCGCGGTGATCAGTTACTTCTTCTACTTCACCAAGTTCGGCAAGTATGCCCGGGCCATCGGCGCCAACCAGACCGCCACCTCCCAGAGCGGTGTGAACATCATCCTGTACCGGGTGATTCCCTACATCTTCCTGGCGGTGTGCCTGGTCACAGCCTCCCTGTTCCAGATGGGCTATACCGGCGCCGCGTCCGATTCCACCGGCACCGGCTTTGAAATGAACGTGATGGTCTCCCTGATCCTGGGCGGCATGCCCCTGAAGGGCGGCATGAAATCCAAAGTAGCCTGCGCCATTATCGGTTCCCTGACCTTTTCCCTGCTGGCCGTCGGCCTGCCGATCATCGGCGTGCCCACCAAGATGACCTTCCTGATCAAGGCCATTATCTTCCTTGCCGTCGTACTGATCACCTGCCGCCAGAAGAGCGGGCCGCTGCCCCGGTAAGCATTTCCCGATCCTGATCAGGCAATAACGCCTGCGGATATATGATGAAGGAGGAAATCCCATGAAAAAGCTGATTGCTGTCGTTCTGACCCTCGCGATGCTGCTCGGTATCGCCGTCCTGCCTGCTTCCGCTGAGGGCAAGGGCAAGATCCTGTACCTCTCCGCGCTGAACAGCGGCGCCCAGTATGAATTTTATGTCACCTATCTGAACATGATGGCCAAGGAGCTTGGCTACACCGTCGAAATCGTTTACGGCGACGGCTTCAACGATCCCGCCGGCAACCTGAAGAACGTCAAGAATGCCTATACCTCCGATGTTGTTGGCCTGATCGCCAACCAGGACGGCGGCCTGATCAACATCATGGAAGAATATCCGGACATGTGGGTCGTGGGCTTCTTCTCCGACTTCGACAACGTTTACATGAAGGACGAAACCGGCGCCTATATCGGCACCAGCGCGGGCGTACTTGAAAAGGATCATTACCTGGGCCTGATGGGCGACAACTACATCAGCGGTACCACCCTGGGCGAAGAGTACGCGAAGGAAGTCATCGCGCGCGGCTTCAAAAAGGTTGCCACCTGCATCTTCCCCTCCTACGCCTATCCGAAGCACCAGGTTGCGGATGCCGGCTTCCGCGCCTATATCGAAAAGTACAACGAGACCGCCGCGGAGCCCATTGAAATCGTGGGCGACGCCACCGTGCTGAACTTCAGCCCCCTGGATACCGCCAACTACTTCTTCGAGGACGGCCACGACACCCTGGACTGCATCATCGGCTTCTGCGCCGGCACCACCTTCATCTATCCCAGCGTGCTGGAAGCGAAGGGTATGGGCATCTGCAATCCCGACATGAAGATCATCACCGGTGGCTTTGACAACGACCCTGACCTGATGGCTGACTGCGGAGACGATAAGAACATCATCCGTCTGACCACCTCTGCCTTCGAAAGTATCATCTGGCCCATGGCCCTGATCGACGCAGCCATCTCCGGCAACATGTACAAGGACTATCCCGGAAACAAGGATCAGCTGGATTCCGCCGTCATGGTCATCAACAGCACCGAGAAGTTCGAAGCTGTCGTGAACAACTCTCCGATGGGCGCCACCAATGACGAAGACCGTCTGAGCAAGGCGCTGGCCAGCTGGGACGACATGAAGAACTATTTTGCCAGCGTGAATCCCGACGCCTCCTTCCAGGCCCTGACCGAATACTGCCAGAGCTTCACAGTGGAAGGCTACATGAAATAATAATCCCCAACCCTGCCCGGGAAACCCTTCCCGGGCAGGGTTTCCCCCGATCCAAACCTGCTGATAACTGGAGGCAGATCCCATGAAGAAAGCACTCAACATTCTGAAACGCGTCGGGGGCACGGTCATGCTGCCCGTGATCATGTTTGTGGTCATGAAGCTGCTGTGCGGCGCCAACGGCAAGCCTTTCCTGGCCAACTGGAAGATGTGGATGGTCATCATCCCCAATGTGGCGGTGACGGTGGCCTGCGCCATGGGCATCGGCCTGCAGTTCAAGAACGGCCGCTTCGACTTCTCCGGCGGCTCCATCATGCTGCTGAGCGCGATCACCGCCGGCAGTATCGCCCGGGATTCCGGCACCAACAGCCCCATTCTCTTCTGCGTCATCGCGGTCGGCATGTGCGTGCTGCTGAGCGTGGTGGTGTCTCTGGTGTACGTTTACGGACGGCTGCCGATCATGATCGCTACCATCGGCATGGCGCTGGTCTATGAATCGATCACGCCCCTTGTGTTCGGCGGCGGCGGTGTCAATCTGATCTCCGTATCCTTTGTAAAGCAGCTGAGCACGTTCCCCCTGGTGCTGATTCCCTTTGCCTGCGCGGTGGCGGTCTACGCGGTGTACAACTACCTCGCGGCCACCGGCAAGCAGAGCCTGCTGCTGGCGAAGAATCAGCAGGCTTCCGTGAACATCGGCATCAATGAGAATAAAAACGTCATTCTCAGCTATGTATACAGCGGTCTGATTTTCGGCTTCGCCACAATCATCTGGGCTTCCCTGGGCAAGCGGGACGCCAGCTTCTCCTCCCTTAGCACGGTGGGCGAGCTGTTTTCGAACATCCTGCCCGTCTTCGTGGGCCTTTATATCGGCGCGTTTTGCGGCGATACGATCGGCATCATCATGGGCTCCCTGGCCATCGTGATGATGAAGACCGGCCTGACCACCGTCTTCAAGGCGGAGCTGGGCGGCGCGATTTCCACGGCTATGATGGGTCTGTTCGTCTTCCTGGTCAACCTGGTCGCCGGACAGAGCAAAAACATCAAAAAGCTGTTCAGCAAGCTGTTCGTGACGCACGAACAGCCGGTCAAAGCATAAAGAAACAAACAAATCAGATCACCACCAGAAGGCGGGCGAAGGGCGTGAACGCCGCGCCCGCCTTTTCTGAAAGGAAAAAAGATGAAAATTACGGATCTTCGCGTTAACGGTATCCGGGAACCCATGGGCTTCTCTCTGCCGCGGATCACTGTTTCCTGGAAGGTTACGGATACGGCCTCGAAGCGGCCGGTACGGGGAAAGCTGACCGCGGCTGCTGATCCGGAGTTTACAAATGTGATGTATGAAAAGGAGGCGGAGTGTCTCTGCTCCGCCGGAGAGCCCGTTCCGGTTTCCCTGCAGCCGCGCACCCGTTATTTCGTGCGCATTGAGGTGACGGGCGACGGCGGCGACACAGCTGAAGGGACGACGTGGTTTGAAACCGGAAAAATGGAGGAGCCCTGGAAAGCGCAGTGGATCGGCACGGCGCCGGAGGATACTTTTCATCCCGTGTTTTTTCGGGATTTTTCCGCGGACGCGGAGATCGTTTCCGCCCGGCTGTATGTGACCGGCCTGGGCCTGTATGAGGCTTATCTGAACGGGAAAAAGGCTGGCAGCGATCTGCTGGCACCCTTCTGCAACGATTACAGCGAGCAGGTGCAGGCGCAGACCTATGATGTGACGGCTTTGCTCCGGAAAGGGGAGAACCGGCTGGAAATCCTGACCGGGAACGGCTGGTACAAGGGCCGCCTGGGTTACGAGGGCGCGCAGGCGGTTTACGGTGACCGCTTCGGGGCTCTGGCGGAGCTGTGGATGATCCGGAAGAACGGCGCTGCGCTGGTTCTCTGCACCGGGGATGGCTGGCAGTACCGGGGCAGCGATTTTGAGTATACCGATATTTATGACGGGGAATGCCTGAACCGGATGCTCCGGCAGGGGAAGGAGAACCCTGCCCGGCCTGCTGTGCCGATGCCGGACCGCCGGCTGACGGACCGATACAGCCTGCCCGTCATCGTGAAGGACAGTCTGCCTGTTGCGGAGATCATTCATACTCCCGCCGGCGAGACGGTGCTGGACATGGGGCAGAATTTTACCGGATATCTCGAATATACGGCGGATTTTCCGGCCGGCACCCGTGTCACGCTGGATCACGGGGAGATCCTGCAGAACGGGAATTTCTACAACGACAATTACCGGACCGCGAAGGCGCGGATGATCTATGTTTCGGACGGACGGCAGGAAACGGTGCGGGCGCATTTCACCTATTTCGGCTTCCGCTACGTGCGCGTGACCGGTTGGCCGGGGGAGATCAGGAAGGAGAACTTTACCGGCCGGGTGGTGTATTCCGACCTGGATACGACCATGCGCTTTGAAAGCGGAAACGCGAAGCTGAACCGCCTGGCGGCCAACGCCTTCTGGGGACAGCGGAGCAATTTCCTGGATATGCCGACAGACTGTCCGCAGCGGGATGAGCGCCTGGGCTGGACCGGGGACGCCCAGGTTTTCTCGCCCACGGCATGCTTCCAGATGGATACCCGGGCCTTCTACCGCAAGTTTCTGTATGACCTGCACCTGGACCAGAAGAAGCACGGCGGTGCCGTTGCGAACTTCCTGCCCAACCTCGGCGGCACTCCGGGCGGGTCCAGCGTATGGGGGGATATCGCGACATTCCTGCCCATGACCCTGTATACATACTACGGCGACAGAGGGGAGCTGGCCGCGCAGTACCCGATGATGCGGGACTGGGTGGAGTGGGTTTTCCGACAGGATGAGGAGCACGGCAGACCCCGGCTGTGGAACTTCGGCTTCCATTTCGGCGACTGGCTGGCACAGGACGGCGTGACTCCCCAGAGCATGAAGGGTGGTACGGAGGATTTCTTCGTAGCCAGCATGTATTATTACGCATCGGCGATGAAGACGTCGCAGACAGCGGAAATCCTGGGGCTCAAGGAGGACTCGGCCCGTTACGGATCGCTGGCGGAGGAGATCCGTGCCGCGATCCTGCGTGAATACTTCAGCCCCAACGGGCGCCTGTGCGTCGACACCCAGACGGCATACCTGCTGTGCCTGAACTTCGGGGTGTTTGTAAACAGGGACCGCCTGACCGAAGGCCTGAAAACCCGCTTTAAAAAGGACTGCTTCCGGATTAAGGGCGGCTTTGTCGGTGCGACGATGATGTGCCGGGTGCTGGCGGAGAACGGCCTGCCGGAGCTTGCGGCGTATTTCCTCTTCCAGGAAGGCTTCCCGGGCTGGCTGCACTGCGTGAACCTCGGTGCGACAACAATCTGGGAACGCTGGAACAGCGTGCTGGATGACGGCTCAGTCTCCGGTACCGGCATGAATTCCCTGAATCATTATTCCTACGGCTCCGTCATGGAATACGTATTCCGGGATCTGGCGGGCATTCAGCCCCTGGAGCCCGGGTTTGCCCGGGTCCGCTTCGCACCGCAGCCCGCCTGGCAGGCAGGGGAGGTATCCTGCAGCTATGATTCCGTACGTGGCGAGTATTCCGCCTTCTGGAAAATCAATGAAGACGGTACGCTGACTGTCCGCTTCGGGGTCCCCTTCGGGTGTACGGCGGAGGCTGTGCTGCCCGGCAGCGGGGAAACGGCTGAGCTGACTGCAGGCGTTTGGGAAAAGACGTATCAGCCGGACCGCGATTTCCGGCTGAAATATACAATGGATACCCGGCTGGACGAGCTGAAGGACGATCCGGAAGCGCTCGGAATCCTGCAGGAGGATCTGCCGGGAGCGGCTGACATGATCCGGACCGCGGATCCGGAATTCCTGGCCATGAGCCTGAACGACCTGCAGTTCCTTTTCTTCCGGGGCTTTAATCCGCAGATGGTGCGGGAGGGCGTCCGGCGTCTGTTCACCCTGAAAGCATAAACGAGGAGGCAACACCATGATCGATCTGAAAGGCAATCCCTTTTTCCTGAGCGACAGCGACATTGCGTGGGTGGAGGAAACGAAGGCTTCCATGACCACGGAGGAGAAGCTGCAGCAGCTGTTTTTCCCGATCGGCTATTCCCCGAACGAAAGCTATCTGCAGTATGAGCTGCTGAACCGCGGGCCGGGCGGCGTCATGTTCCGTGCCGGCAGTACGGAGGAACTGTTCAGCGCCTATTCCTATCTGCAGAATCATTCGAAGATCCCGATGCTTCTGGCAGCCAACCTGGAGTCGGGCGGCGACGGCATCGTGGCGGAGGGCACGGCCTTCGGCAAGCAGATGCAGGTCGCTGCGACCGGCGATCCGGAGCAGGCATACCGGCTTGGGAAGATCGCCTGCGCTGAGGGTCAGGCTGTGGGCTGCAATTATGCCTTCGCCCCGGTGGTCGACATCGATCTCAATTACCATAATCCGATCACCAATGTCCGCACCTACGGCAGCGATCCGGAAATGGTGAAACAGTGCGGCCTCGCTTATATGCGCGGCGCAAAGGAATGCGGTAGCGCAGTATCAGTCAAGCATTTCCCGGGCGACGGCGTGGACGAGTGCGACCAGCACATCCTGACCAGCGTCAACGCCCTGTCCTGCGAGGAGTGGGACAAAACCTACGGTGATATTTACAAGACGCTGATCGATAACGGTGCGCTGACGGTGATGGTGGGCCATATCGCGATGCCAGCCTACCAGAAGCGGTTCAATCCGGACCATCCGGACAAACTGATGCCGGCCACGCTTTCTCCGGAACTGCTGAAAAACCTGCTGCGTGAACAGTTGGGCTTCAACGGCATGATCATTACGGACGCCAGCCCCATGGTCGGCTTCCTGTGCGCCATGGATCGCTCGAAGTCCGTACCTTACTGCATTGAGGCAGGCTGTGACATGCTCCTGTTCAACAAGGATTACGCGGAAGACCTGGAATACATGCGGAAGGGATACGAGACCGGTATCCTGTCTGAACAGCGCCTGGAGGAGGCCGTGACCAGGATTCTCGCTGCCAAGGCAGCCCTGAAGCTGCACGAGAAGCAGAAGAACGGCACGCTGGCGCCCGCAGAGGCAGGCCTGAGCGTTATCGGCTGCGCGCAGCATCAGGCCTGGGCGAAGGAATGCGCCGACAGAGCCGTGACCCTCGTAAAGGATACTCAGGGACTGCTGCCCATCGACCCGAAGAAGCATCACCGGGTTTTGTTCGAGATTCTGGGCAAGTGCCCATCTGAGCAGCGGGTGGCGGCCCGGTTTATCGCCGATATGGAAAAGGAAGGCTTCGAGATGATCCCGTATCAGGAGGAGGTCTTTGACTTCTCCAAGCCGATCAATTTCGAGACGGTGGAGCAATTCCGCAGCAAGTATGATCTGGTAATCTATATCGGTAACGTGGAGAACGCGTCCAACAAGACCACGGCCCGTCTGAACTGGCACGCACCCTTCGGCGCAGGCAACAATATTCCATGGTTTGTGGAGGTCGTTCCCACGCTGTTTATCTCCCTGCAGAATCCCTATCACCTGCTGGATGTGCCGATGGTGAAGACCTATATCAACGCCTATTCGAACCATGATCTGATGATCGACACCGTTGTGGAGAAGCTGCTGGGCCGGAGTCCCTTTACGGGCGTCAGCCCGGTGGATTCCTTCTGCGGCAAGGAATACCTGCGTTACTGAGGAGGCGGAAACATGAAATTTCAGGCAGTCATTTTCGATCTGGACGGGGTCATCTGCTTTACCGACGAATATCATTATCGGGCCTGGAAGGCTATGGCGGACGGCATGGGTATCCCGTTTGACCGCACCATCAATAACCGGCTGCGCGGCGTCAGCCGCATGGCCAGCCTGGAAATTGTGCTGGAGAAATATACCGGTCCGGCCCTGAGCCCCGCCGACAAGGAACGGCTGGCTCAGCAGAAGAACGACATCTACCGGGAATCGCTGAAGGAGATGAGCACCGCCGATCTGTCTGACGAGGTGAAGGAGACCCTGGACGCCCTGAGGGCCATGGGACTGAAGCTCGCGATCGGCTCCTCCTCCAAGAACACTCCGTTCATCCTGGGCCAGATCGGCCTGAAGGATTACTTCGATGCCGTCAGCGACGGCAACAATATCACGCATTCCAAGCCGGATCCGGAAGTGTTCGTCAAGGCGGCCGACATGCTTGGCATTGCGCCGGAGCGCTGCCTGGTGGTGGAGGACGCAGTGTCCGGCGCGGAGGCCGGCCATGCCGGCGGCATGAAGGTCGCCTGCCTGGGCGACGCTGCGGAGAACGGTGCGGGAGACTGGAACATGAAGAGCATCCGGGAACTTACGGAAATTGTCAGTTGAGGAGTGAACCGTCATGGTGGATCTGAAAGCCAAACCGTTTGAACTGACGGACAGGGAAATCTGCTGGGTGGAGGAGATTCTGGCGTCCATGACCCTCGAGGAGAAGCTGAGCCAGCTGTTCGTGCTGCTCAAGGCAGTGCCGGGCGCGGATGAGCAGCAGATTCAGTCCCTGATGGAAACCGCCCGCCCCGGCGGCATGCGCTGGCAGGGCGGAGACAAGGACACTGTCTGGCTGCAGAACCGGCTGTTCCAGCAGTACAGCCGCGTGCCGGTATTTATCGCCGGCAATTGCGACGACGGCGGAAACGGCGTGCTGCCGAAGGAGGGTACCTTTGTGGCCACAGCCGCGGAGGCCGGCGCAGCGAAGGGAACGGAGACCGCCTATCATATCGGTTATGCCGCCGGCAGGGAAGCGGCGGCCATCGGCGTCAACTGGATGTTCAATCCGGTGGCGGATGTGTATAAAAACTGGCGCAACACGATTGTGAATACCCGTTCCTTCGGCAGCGACCCTGATCGGGTTGCCGAATGCGTGCGTGCCTACATCCGGGGCATTCATGACGCGGCGCCGCATATGGCATGCACCTGCAAGCATTTTCCCGGAGACGGCTGGGACGAGCTGGACCCGCATATTTCCCCGGCCCACAACGAGGCAGAGCCTGAGGAGTGGCTGGCAAGCTACGGCAGGGTTTACCGGACCATGATTGAAGAGGGGCTGGAGGCAGTCATGACCGGCCAGATCTCCCTGCCGAAGATGAGCCGGAAGCTGCGGCCCGGCCTGAAGGATACCGAAATTATGCCCGCGTCCCTGGCACCGGAACTGCTGCAGGATCTGCTGCGGGGACAGATGGGCTTCAACGGTCTGATCATATCCGACGCCTCCCACATGATCGGCATGTCCGGTGTGATGGCGCGCAGCGAAGCTGTACCCCGGTGTATTGCCGCCGGCTGTGACATGTTCCTGTTTGCCAATGATTTTGAAGAGGATCTGAGCTACCTGAAGGCCGGTTATGAGCGCGGCATCGTGACGGAGGAACGGCTGCGGGACGCACTGCTGCGGATTCTCGGGCTGAAGGCAAAACTGAAGCTGTACGACGACGCGGTGCGGTATCCGGACAAAGCCGGCCTGGACGTGATCGGCTGCCCGGAGCACCGGGCTTTCACCGCGCAGGCCGCGGATGCCGGCGTCACCCTGGTGAAGGATCCGAGGCAGCTGCTGCCGATCGATCCGGCTCAACGGAAAAACGCCCTGCTCATCTACGTGCAGAGCACGCCGAACAGCAAGGCGTATCAGGGCGACGGCATGCGCGCCCTGATCACGGAGGAGCTGGAGCGGGCTGGCTTCACGGTGACCCAGTGTCCCAGCTTTTACGATCTGGAGGTGGAGAACGGCCCCCATCCGATGAACTTCGTCAAGATGATGCAGATGGGCCGCCGGGAGGATTTCAAAAAGAAATACGACGTGGTGTTCGTGTTTATCTATGTCAAGGGCTATGCCCAGCGCAACGTGGAGCGTATGGCCTGGAGCAGCGGCCACAGCATGGAGATGCCCTGGTATACGGAGGAGGTGCCCACGGTGGGCGTCAGCCTGAATTATACAAATCATCTGGTGGACTGTGCCAACATCCATACCTTCATCAACGCCTACGGCCCCAACCGGGAAAACGTGCGGGCGGCGGTGGAGAAGATTACCGGAAAGAGCGGCTTCCGGGGCAAGGCGGACGACACGGTGTTCTGCGGCCGCTGGGATACCCGGCTGTAAGGAAGGAGCGATGCTATGAAAGCGGAATTCATGGTGCTCAATGAGGAAAGAAACGTTACCCTGACATCGTACCTGCTGCAGACGGGCGGGGAGTTCGGCGGCATCGCCGCCCGGCCCGCCGTGATCGTCATTCCCGGCGGCGGCTATCATTTCTGCTCCGACCGGGAGGCGGATCCTGTAGCCATGCCTTATCTGAAGGCGGGCTACCATGCATTCATTCTGCGTTATTCCCTCGGGGAACTGGCGGAATGGCCCCGGCCCCTGGAGGACTATGAGCAGGCCATGGCGCTGATCCGGCAGAACGCGGAGGCCTGGCACGTTGTGCCCGACCGGATTGCGGTCATCGGCTTCTCCGCCGGCGGCCATCTGGCGGCCTGCGCTGCGACGATGTCGAAGAATCGCCCCAATGCTGCGATTCTGGGTTACCCGGTCATCGATAAGGAGTGCGTGAACGATTATCTGCCTTCCGCGCCGGATGTGCCTTCCGCCGTGGACGCGGATACCTGCCCATGCTTTGTTTTCGCCACGCGGACCGACAACCTGGTGCCGGTGAAGAACGCTGTGCATATGATCGACGCCCTTTGCGCGAAGGGCATCGCCTTTGAAAGCCATATCTACAGCAACGGCGCCCACGGCCTGACCACCGGGGATCTCAGCGTCAACCGGCCGGATTTCAGCAGCCGCTACGCGAACTGGGTGGAGGACAGCCTGGCCTGGCTGGGCGATGTGCTGGGCGGTATCGACGCGGACGGACTGACCCCGCCGCGTTTCGGTCCGAGGATCAACGGCAACAAAGAAAAGACGCTGAACCTTGACTGCACGTTCAAATATCTGATGGAGCACCCGGAAGGGAAGAAACTGTTGGCTGAAATCCTGCCTGCAGATCCCAACAGACCCGGCATGCCGGCTGCCGCCATGGAAGTCATCACACTGCGCACGGGTCTGCGGTTCCGGGGAACGGACGAGGAAACCATGAAGGAAATAGAAAAACGCCTGCAGACGATTGCGAATACACCGTCAGGCTGACAGGCTTCATAATGAGGGGGAGTCTACGGACTCCTCTTTTTTTCTTTTGGAAAAAGTCAGTGAGTATATATGAACCAACACATATTAAACTTGACAAAAGACATCAAAAAATGACATAATTTTAGAAATTCTGCGCATGGATATCTTGTTTTACAGAGGAATATGGCTCTGAAGAAATGAAGAGGACCAGATGTGGGAATATGTGTAATCTGACGCTGGGCATACTGGAGAATGAATTCTGGTGGGGCGGGGCCGTGAATCACGGGTATGAAATGCCTTTTCACCGGGACAGCTGTATTTTTCTGGATCTGCGGGGAGAACGGGAAGGGGATCAGTACGCGCCGCTTTTCCTTTCCTCCTGCGGGCGGTATATCTGGAGTGAGAAGGCCTTTACGCTCAGGATGGAGAACGGGAGCATCCGGTGCGAGGGGGAAGCAGCCATCCTGCCGGAGAAAGGCTTCAGCAGCCTGAAGGGAGCCTATCTGGCCGCGATGCGTACGCATTTTCCATTCGTAAAGCAGGTTCCGGACCGCCGCTTTTTTGACCGACCGCAGTACAATACATGGATTGAGCTGGGAAAAGAGCAGACGACTGAAAACATTCTGCGCTATGCCCGGGATGTGCTGGAAAACAGGCTGCAGCCCGGAATCCTGATGATTGACGAGGGCTGGGCGGAGGATTACGGAAGCTTCACTTTCAACACCCGCAGGATTCCGGACCCGGCGGCACTGATCTCCCGGCTGCATGAAATGGGCTTCCTGGTCATGCTGTGGGTGACCCCTGTGGTTTCCTGCGCCGGAGACCGATTCCTGCAGCTGAAACGCAGCGGGTGGCTGATCCGGGATGCCTCAGGCGTTCCGGCCTGCCGGGAATGGTGGAACGGGTTCAGCGCTGTGCTGGACCTGACCAATCCGGAGGCTGCCGCCTGGTACCATGAGCAGCTGGACGGTCTGATGCGGGATTACGGGATCGACGGCTTCAAGTTTGACGCCGGGGACTGCTATTTCTACCGGGATGACGATCTGACCTTCCGGCGGGTCGCAGCCAGGGAGCAGACGAGCCTGTACAACCGGATTGGGGAAAGCTATCCGCTGAATGAATTCCGGGCAGCCTGGAAATACGGAGGGCGGCCTGTAGTAACGCGCCTGCAGGATAAGAAACACAGCTGGGATACCTTTGGCATCAATACGCTGATTCCCAACACGGTTCTGCAGGGGCTGCTGGGCTATGCCTACGGATGCCCGGACATGGTCGGCGGGGGAGAAATCGGCAGCTTTGCCGGCCGGAAGGAACTGGATGAGGAGCTGTTTGTCCGTTGGGCCCAGGCCAGTGCGCTGATGGGGATGATGCAGGTGTCGGCTGCGCCCTGGCGGGTACTGAGCCCGAAGAACGCAGCGCTGGTCCGGAAAGCCATGCGGCTGCATACGCGGCTGGGTGATCTGATCTTCCGCCTGGCGAAGCATGCCATGGAAACCGGTGAGCCCATCGTACGCCCCATGGCCTACGAGTTCCCGGAGGAGGGGATGGAGCAGGCTGCAGGACAGTTTATGCTGGGCAGTGGGTTACTGGCGGCGCCGGTCACAGAGAAAGGAGCTGTCACCAAAACTGTACAGTTGCCGAAGGGACGCTGGAAAGCCTGGAACGGAACGGCTTATGAAGGTGGGCGGACTATCACGGTGAATACGACGCTTTCGGACATTCCTTATTTGATCCGGGAAGAGGCGTGATCGGTCGTTTCCATAACGAAAAAACAGAGGGAGAAATCCCTCTGTTTTCGCGTCCCGGGAGAAATCACACACGCCAGATTTCTGCAGCGTATTGCCGGATGGTGCGGTCGGAGGAGAACTTGCCGGCGCAGGCGATGTTCACCAGACACTTGCGGGCGAAGGCCATTCGGTCGGTTCCGGCATCCCGGATGGCTTGCAGCTTGGTTTCCAGATAGCTGTCGAAATCCTGGCAGACGAAGTAGTGGTCCGGCTGATGCCAGCTCGCGCCTTCAAGTATCGCGGTATGCAGCTCTTTCAGCGCACCGTCCCCGTCCGGGAAGGTGCCGTCAGTCAGCGTGTCCAGCGCTTTGCGCAGCACCTTATTTTTTTTGTAAATCGCCTTAGGATTGTATTTCGGCTTCAGGGCATCCAGCTCCTCCACGGTGGCGCCGAAAATGTAGTTGTTTTCTCTCCCGGCCTCCTCGACTATTTCCACGTTGGCCCCGTCAAAGGTCCCAAGGGTTACAGCGCCGTTGAGCATCAGCTTCATGTTGCCTGTGCCGGAGGCCTCTGTGCCGGCGGGGGAAATCTGCTCGGAGATGTCCGCGGCGGGAATGATCTTTTCCGCCCAGGAGCAGTTGTAGTTCGAAACGAAGTGTACCTTCAGCCGGTCCCGGGTCTCCGGATCGGTGTTGACCTTATCCGCGATCATGTTGATCCAGTGGATGACGGCCTTGGCCCGGTCGTAGCCCGGGGCGGCCTTGGCACCGAAGAGGAAGGTCACCGGAGGCAGATCCTTCAGCTTTCCCTGCTTCATAAGGTCATAGATCGCGAGGATGCTCAGGGCGTTCATGAACTGGCGCTTGTACTCGTGCAGGCGCTTGATCTGCACGTCGAACACGGTGCCGGAATCCAGCACGACGTCCTCCCGCTTGAGAATTTCCGTACAAAGCTGTTCCTTCTTTGTCTGCTTAACGCGCAGGAAATCACGGCAGAGACTGTCGTCAATTATCGGGAGCAGCCGCTTCAGCTGATCGAGGTCCGTCTCAAAGCCATAGCCGATCTTTCCGGCGATCAGCTCTGTCAGCTCGGGATTGCACAGCCCAAGCCAGCGGCGCTGGGTGATACCGTTGGTCTTATTCTGGAAGCGCTCCGGCCAGATCGCATACCATCGGGAGAACAGATCCCGCTTCAGCAGCTCGGAATGCAGTGCGGCGACACCGTTGGTGGCGTGGGTGGCGTAGACCGCCAGTCCGGCCATGTGCACTCGCTTGTCCTTGATTATGCAGAAGCTGTCGGTGATTTCTTCCCCGCGCTCTGCCATCTCTGAGCGGAACCGGGCATCGATGCGCTTCATGATGTTCACGATCTCCGGGCATACGGAGCTCAGCAGGCTGAGGTCCCAGGTTTCCAGGGCTTCCTGCATCACGGTGTGGTTCGTGTAAGAAAAGGTATCCCGGGCGATCCGGAAGGCTTCCTCAAAGGGAACACCGTCCGTTCCCAGCAGACGGATCAGCTCCGGAATCGCCATGGTGGGATGTGTGTCATTCAGCTGGGCGGCCACCTCCGCGGAGAAGAAGCTGTAATCGCTGCCGTGACGAAGCCGGTAGCCACGCAGGATGTCCTGCATGGAGGCGGAAACCAGCACATACTGCTGCCGGACCCGCAGCTGCCGGCCGGCGCGCTTCGTGTCGTTCGGATAGAGGAATTTCGTGATATCCTCAGCCCTGTTTTTGTCGGCCGCGGCCCGGGTATATTCCTGTCTGTTGAACAGCGGGAAGTCTACCTCATGCAGGCTTTCGGTCTGCCACAGCCGCAGGGTACCAACGTTCTCCGCCCCAAAACCGACCACGGGCATGTCATAGGGTACGGCCAGCACGTCCCCGGTTTTCATGTGCACGACAACAGCCTGATCTGCCCGGCGGATGGACCAGGGATCACCGTATTTTGCCCAGTTGTCCGGCTCCTCATGCTGCCGACCGTCCACAAAGCTTTGTTTGAACAGGCCGAACCTGAAGCGTAGGCCGTAGCCGGTCAGCGGTACTCCACAGGCGGCGGCGCTGTCCAGGAAGCAGGCAGCCAGACGGCCGAGACCGCCGTTACCGAAGGCGTCGTCCTCAATATCCTCGAGCAGGGCAAGGTCCGCGCCGCGCTCTTTCATCAGACGCTGCACGTTCTGAAGCAGGCCCATGCAGTACAGGTTGTTGTACACCATGCGTCCCATCAGATATTCCATGGAAAGATAATAGGCCTGGCGGCATGTAAAGCGTTCTTTCTCTTTTTTCGCCCAGACCGGCGCCAGGGCTTCCATGGCCGCGCCGGAAACAGCGCTGTGCAGCTCATTCGCGTCTGCTTCCCGCAAAGTTTTATGGCTTTCTGCCAGCAGGCGTTCCTCCGCCCGCAACAGCAGTTCTTCAGCATTCATCATTCAGCTATTGCTCCTGTCCGTTTAGACTTTAACAGTTTTGGGCATTACAGCCTGCCACTTTTTCTGTTAAGCAGATACAGTTTCATGGAAAGCTCCTGCGTCAGTGCGCCATCCTTCATACGCCATCCCCAGTTGTTTCCGGTCGTTCCCGGGAAGTTCATCCGGGCGTATCCGCCGAGCCCCAGCACGTCCTGCATCGGCACAATCACCGTGTCGCATGGGCAGGAAAACAGAGCCTGGATAAAGGCTTCCGGCGCCTCTGAAACTGTGCTGAAGTGCAGGGTATCCATGGCAAATTTCAGCGCTTTGGGATCGGCTTTCTCTGCCCAGCCAAGTGTGGTATCGTTGTCATGGGTACCGGTGTAGGCTACGCAGTTGGCGGTGTAGTTTCCGATGTAATGAATGTTCTTCTCATCTGAGTCAAATCCGAAGGTCAGAACTTTCATACCGGGATAGCCGCACCAGTCCAGCAGCCGGTGCACCCGATCATTTGCCATGCCCAGATCCTCAGCGATGATCTGAATCTCCGGCACCTCTTTCCGCAGCCGCCTGAACAGTGCCTTTCCGGGGCCGATGATCCATCTGCCGTTCCTGGCGTTCGTCGCGCCGTGAGCAACGGAGTAGTAGTTGGCGAAGCCAATGAAATGGTCGATCCGGATCATATCATACAGGGCAGCCATACCCTTCATCCGGGCCACCCACCAGTCGTATTTCCGGAAACGCAGATAGGTCCATCGGTACAGAGGATTGCCCCAGAGCTGGCCGTCCTCAGAAAAATAGTCAGGCGGCACGCCTGCAACCCGCTTCGGAATCCGGTTCTTATCCAGCTGGAAGATTTCGGGATGCGTCCACGTGTCGGCAGAATCCTCTGCCACATAGATGGGCATATCTCCGAAAAGTCTGATCCCTTTCTCGTTGCAGTACTTTTTCAGTGCGAACCACTGACGGCGGAACAGGAACTGACAGAAGATGTGATAAGCGATCTCCTCCTTCAGCTTCTCCGCATATGCTCTGACTGCAGCTGCCTTCCTCAGGCGGATATCGGCATCCGGCCACTGACTCCACATAGTGCCACCGAAGTGTGCTTTCACTGCGGTGAACAGAGCGAAATCCCATACCCAGTCGTTCTCCTTCACGAAGAGGTCCACCTGGGACTGCAGGCTTTCACGGGACTGTGCAAAGCATTTGCGCAGCAGACGGGTCTTGCTTTCGCGTACCGCGTCGAAAGGCACTGTTTCGGGATTATCCGGCCGACAGGCCTCGTTGTCTTCAAAGTTCAGCAACCCTTCTTCCCGCAGACGCTCGCAGGAGATCAACAGGGGGTTGCCGGCAAATACGGAAGAGGACTGATAGGGGCTTTCCCCGTAGCCTGTGGGACCGATGGGCAGCACCTGCCAGATCTGCATGCCTGAAGCCTGCAGGAAATCAGCGAAATCATAGGCCTCCTGCCCGAGCGTGCCAATGCCGCCAGGGGAGGAAAGCGAGGATATGTGCATCAGAATGCCGCTGGATTTTTTCATGGAACAGCACTTCCTTTCCGAAATCAGGTTTGAAAAATCCCAGCGGAGAACATCCGCTGAGAAAAGTTTTACGGAATGATCATGCGGCCGCATGTTTCGCATTCCACGTAGGCACCAGCTTTGATCCGGCTGGCAACAGCGGAAGGAAGGCCAGTGTTGCAGCCGGAACACTGGTTGTGGGTGAGCCGGGAAACCGGGGGCGTCACGTGCTTCCGGATTGCGAGGTATTCGGACAGAAGGCCCGGATCGACGCTCCCCTCCAGTTCCTTCGCTCTGGCCCGCTGCTCGTCCAGCTCAGCTTTGCGGCTTTTGGACTCCTCGTCGTATTCCGCTTTCAGGGCGTCGAAGCTCTGCTTCGCTTTAGCTGCCTCCATCCGGACGGAGCGCTGCAGCTTCTCCTGGTTCGCGGACTCTTTAACAATGCGATTCAGCTCCACTTCATACTGACGGATGGTGTCCCGGCATCTGCCGACCTCAGTCAGCATGGCCTTGATTGCTTCAGATGACTGAGGCGGGTTGAGCTCAAACTGCTGCTTCAGGGCAGCCAGCTGTGCCTGAGAGTGTTCCACGGCCTGGGAAATGATATCCTTCCGGTCCGCCATGGAAACCACTTCATCCTCGATCTGTTTATACATCTTCTGGCGATCCAGAATGAAATCCCTGGCTTTTTCCAGCTTCTGACGGGTGGGGGAGCCCTTGATCGCGTTAGCGATGGCCTCCGCCTTCATATCTTCGGCCTGATAGGCCCAAAGCGCTTCAAACTTATCCATCAGGAACCTCCTTCTGACAGGAAATCCGCCTGTCCCGGGCTGCACGGCATACTGTACATTTCCCGTGCAGACATAAAAATCCGCAAATTACATTGTACCGTATCCATCGCTGTTTGTAAAGCATCGGCCAGGACCATGAGCCCAGGCACCTCCGTGGCGGCGTGCCCGCACTCGAAGCCGATCATCCCGGCGTCCGCCATGGCCAGGGCGTGGTGGTGCCTGATTTCTCCGGACAGGAAGGCGTCGCAGCCCTCTGCAGCAGCATATTCCCAGAACTCGCTGCCACCGCCGGAACAGAGTCCTACACGGTGAATCATCGCGCTTTCAGGACCCATGCGGCGTACGGTATCCCCCAGTACGCTCCGGAGGCGGTCTGCGTACTCACTTGCCGGCATGGGCTCTTCCAGGTCTCCGGCGCGGAAGCAGCCCTCCCCGGTGACGTTCTTCAGGCCGCAGCATGCGGCAAGAGTGTCATTCATGCCGTCCGGCGCTTTGTCAAGATTCGTATGTGCGGCAATATGTGAGATCTGGTTCCGGATCATCCGCTGCAGCAGCCGGCCTTCGTAATCCTCGTCCGTCAGGCGTTTGCGGGCAGAAAACATCAGCGGGTGATGGGTGATGATCAGGTCAGTACCTGTCTCCATGGCTTCGTCCAGCACGGCCTCTGTTATATCCAGAGCGAAGAGTATTCCGTGCACCTCCTGCTCCGGGGATCCCACCAGCAGGCCGGAGTTGTCCCACTCCTCCTGGGAGTCAAAAGGCGCGATTTCATCAATCAGGTGCAGAATCTGGCTGACTGTCATGGTTTATTCCTCCATCCATTTCCGATAAACTTCAATATCCTTCCTGGTTTCTGCCATCAGAATTTTATCCGGCACGGAAGCGGTTACAAGTCCAGCCATGCGGGCTTCCAGCACAGCTATCCGGCGGGCATACCAAGCCATCAGCAGCGGGGAGCCGGATTCCTGAAGCCGGACCCCCAGGCGCAGCTGGCTGTTCGTCAGCAGCTCCTGCCCCGGCCGGGCCCGCAGCACCAGGTAGAACCTGCCGGCGGCAAAGCAGGGCTCTTCGCGGTCCAGATGGTAGCCGATATCCATTACAGCCCTGCGGACAAGTGGAAGATCAGTATGCGCGGAAAGCACCAGGGATGCGCCACGGAGCTTACCGGCGCCCTGCATCAGGATGTCCCGGATCGTCCGTCCGCCCATACCTGTGACCGATATCATCTGACAGGCTTCCTCCAATGGAGCGAATCCGTCCCCGAGGCGCAGGCTGACACGGGGCATCAGCCGGCAGCGGATCATTTCTGCACGGGCATGGGACAGGGCACTGGCGCTGATATCCGTCAGGATCATGCGCTCGCATCGTCCGCTTCGCAGCAGGGCGGAGGCAAGCTGTCCATGATCAGTTCCGATATCAGCGGCCAGCACGCAGGGGTCGTACATGTCATAGACCAGGGAGAGTCTTTCATCAAGCATGGCTTTTTCCTTTAACAAGAAGACCTGCCGACCGGGAGGGACGGCAGGACATATAATTCGGTTGAAAAGATCAGTCCAGATAATCCCGGAGCTTCTTGCTGCGTGAGGGGTGGCGGAGCTTCCTAAGAGCCTTGGCTTCGATCTGGCGAATTCGCTCCCGGGTTACGTTGAATTCCTTGCCAACCTCCTCCAGCGTACGCTGGTGCCCATCATCAAGGCCGAAGCGGAGACGTAGCACCTTTTCCTCCCGGGGTGTCAGGGTATCCAGAACCTCAGTCAGCTGCTCCTTCATCAGGGCAAAGGAAGCAGCTTCCGCCGGGGCCGGTGCGTCCTCATCGGGGATGAAATCGCCAAGATGGCTGTCTTCCTCCTCGCCGATCGGCGTCTCAAGGGATACGGGTTCCTGGGCGATTTTGATGATTTCCCGGACCTTGGCCTCGGAAATACCCATTTCCTTTGCAATTTCCTCCGGCGTGGGTTCCCGGCCGTATTCCTGCAGCAGCTGCCGGGAGACCCGGATCAGCTTATTGATTGTTTCCACCATGTGCACCGGAATCCGGATAGTACGCGCCTGATCTGCGATGGCGCGTGTGATAGCCTGACGGATCCACCAGGTGGCGTAAGTGGAAAACTTAAAACCTTTGCGGTAATCAAACTTCTCCACGGCCTTGATCAGACCCAGATTGCCCTCCTGAATCAGATCCAGGAAAAGCATACCGCGCCCTACATACCGTTTGGCGATAGAAACAACAAGGCGCAGGTTGGCTTCCGCGAGCTTCTGCTTTGCACTTTCATCACCCTCTTCCAGGCGCTTGGCAATTTCGATCTCTTCCTCCGCTGTCAGCAGCGGAACCTTGCCGATTTCCTTCAGGTACATACGTACAGGATCGTCAATACTGACACCCTCGGGCACACTCAGATCCAGCGCCTCGTCCGACAGCTCCTCCTTGGAAGGCTCAAGAGGCATGAGATCCGGATCGGAGATCTCCGTCGCGTCCTCAATGTCGTTGGTCACGGTAACGCCGTAGGCATCCAGCGTTTCCAGCACCTTATCCAGCTGATCGGGATCCATTTCCATCTCCATCAGCCGATCCATGATTTCCTTGTAGGTCAGCGAGCCCTTGGATTTCCCGTACTCGTACAGTTCATCCAGCTTGTTCTGCCGGACTTCGGCGGAAATCGTAGCCAAATTGAATTCACTCCTTATACCGCGGCGCATGCCGCGCGGTCAATCGTGTTTGGAAGCGGGAGCAAGGGCGGAGAGCTTTTTAATCTTCGTGTTCAGCTCCATGGCCTCCTGCAGCAGCTGACCCTGTTCCTCAGGGGAAGTATTCGTCAAAAGAGTCTCCAATTCCTTCAAACGGCGGTTATAATGGTTTTTTCGGATCCGGAGGACGCAGTCATTTGCCATGGCGATCATCTGGTCCTTATCCTCTGCCTCCGGGGTCATCAGCACCCGGGTATAGCGGGCACGGGCTTCATCGTCCGCTGCCCGGTCAATCAGCGAGGGAACGGAGGCTCCGGCCATCAGGTCACGATACAGGCCCAGCAGCTCCTCATCCGTGAAATCCTCCTCCTCCGCCATGCCACGAGGAATCTGGCCACCGGCGATCAGGCTCAGCAGCAGCTCCTGGGCTGTGACATCCTCTGATGCCGGTGCCTCCCTGCCGCTGTTCAGACGGGCCGGCCGAGGTCTTTCCTGCACGGTGGCAGGCGTGATGCCCGGAAGGTTCATCTGCTCCAGCAGTGTTTCCCTCGAGAACCCGGTTTGTACCATCAGCTCCTTCAGAAAGCTATCCCGCTCAACAGGATCCAGGGACCGCAGCACCTTTGCAGCTTCCCGGGCATAGGTGATACGCCCTTCTGCTGTACTCAGATCCAGATCAGCCCGAAGACGGCGCAGCCGGTAGGCGGCTGGGGAGATTGCGGGGAGCTTCTGGAAGCCCGCTAAACCGTCCCGCCGGATATACTCATCCGGATCCAGGCCGTCCGGAAAGTCGAGAACACGGGCCGGAATACCCTCTTCTTCAAGAATGCCAAGGCCGCGCAGAATTGCATGCTGCCCGGCAGAATCTCCGTCATATCCCAGATAGACCTGCGGCGCGAAGCGACGCATCAGCTGCGCCTGCTCATTCGTCAGCGCGGTGCCCAGAGTGGCGCATACGCCCTCAACCCCGAACTGGGAGAGACTGACCACATCCATATATCCCTCAACCAGGATGACCCGATCCAGATGGCGCTGCTTACGCAGCAGGTTCGCGGCATAAACACCCTTGCGCTTGTTGAACACCGGTGTGTCGGAGGTGTTCAGGTATTTCGGCTGCTGGTTTCCCAGAGCGCGGCCGCCAAAGGCAAGCACGTTGCCGTACATGTCGATGATTGGGAAGATTGCCCGGTTCCGGAACATATCAAAGGCACGGCGCTTTCCGGACTTCCCATCGGAACCCTTTTCCGGCTCTTTGATGACGGTCAGCCCGGCAAGCCGCAGTTCCTCCAGAGTAAAGCCTTCCTGCAGCAAATGATCCGTCAGCGCGGACCATGCATCCGGCGCTGCGCCGAGACCGAAACGGCGGATCACCTGATCCGTCAGCCCGCGCTTCCGCAGGTAGGCGAGGGAAGCGGCTCCTGCGGGTTTAAACAGTGTCTCATGGTAGAACCGCGCGGCGGTTTTGTTGGCCAGCATAAGCCTTTCCCGTTGGGATTTTTGCCGCCTGTATTCCTCGCTCTCCTCCATCTCCGGCACATCCATGTGCGCCCGGTCCGCCAGCAGCTGAACCGCCTCGGAAAAGCTGCAGCGCTCGATCTCGGAAACAAAGTGAAACACGTCGCCCCCGGCCTTACAGCCGAAGCAGTAGAACAGCTGCCTTTCCCCGTCCACGGAGAAGGAGGCAGTCTTTTCTCCGTGGAAGGGACAGAGGCCCCAGTGATGGCGCCCGGATTTCTTCAGGGGCACATAGGCCGAGACCACCTGAACAATATCCGACCGGGCGCGCAGCTCTTCGAGCCAGGCGGAAGGGTAACGCGGCATAATACTGATTCTCCTCTATATATGCAACAGATCAGAAAGCCGGGAAGGCTGAGGGCACAAAAAGCTCCTGGAATTTACGGGTGGCATACCGGTCTGTCATGCAGGACAGGAAATCGGCGACGCCCCGGTTTGTTCCGTCCCGGTAACCGATCAGCACGAACTCCTCGGGCATCTGCCCGGGATGTGCACAGTAGTAGTCGTAAAGATGACGGAGCACCGTGTCACAGCGGGCTTCCTCGGGATCCCGCCAGCCGTCCCGGTACACCTTGGCAAACATGAATTCCCGCAGCCCGTCCATTGCGGCCTGCACGGGTTCACTCATGGAAAGATGCTCTTTGCCTTCACTGGAGCGGATGATGTCGGTGATCATGGTGTCGATGCGCTGCCCGTGCGTGCGCCCCAACACCTTCAGGCAGTCCTCCGGCAGTTCGAAGGGCTTCAGGATGCCGGCGCGCAGTGCGTCATCCAGGTCGTGGTTCAGGTAGGCAATGCGGTCTGCCCGGCGGACGCATTCCCCCTCAGGAGTGGCGGGCTGCTGCGGCCCGGAGTGACATAGAATGCCGTCCCGGACCTCCCAGGTCAGGTTGAGCCCGTGCCCGTCCCGCTCCAGCAGGTCCACGACACGGAGACTCTGCTCGTTGTGCCGGAAGCCCTCAGGCAGCAGGCTGTTCAGCGTCCGCTCCCCGATATGTCCGTAGGGCGTGTGCCCCAGGTCATGCCCCAGGGCAATGGCCTCTGCCAGATCCTCGTTCAGCCGCAGGGCCCGGGCGAGCGTCCGGGCTACCTGGGCCACCTCCAGGGTATGGGTCAGCCGCGTACGATAATGGTCTCCTTCAGGGGCGAGAAAAACCTGGGTTTTGAACTTCAGCCTGCGGAAGGATTTACAGTGAATAATCCGGTCCCGGTCCCGCTGGAAATCCGTGCGGATGTCGTCGGGAGCCAGGGATACGGTACGGCCTCTGGTTTCGGCCGTGTGCGTGGCCCAGGGCGCCAGCAGCAGGTATTCCTGCTGCTCCAGCCTTTCCCGGATCGTCATACCCCATCCCTCCCGAACTTTGCTGTCATTTGTCTCCCCGTGATTCGGACAGTATTTACTATATACTCCACAAACCGGAAAAATCCTGCCGGACTCCGCCTTGACATCCGGCGGGAATCCGGTAGAATAATTAGGTTCAAAATCAAAATCAGTGCCTGTGAAAGGGGCTTTTGCATGCAGATCAGGACCGGAGAGGAAATCCTGGGCTTCCGTGTCACCCGGGCGGAATATCGGGAAGAGCTGAAGGGGAAAGCGGTTTCCATGGAACATATCGGAACGGGGGCAAAGCTGTTCTGGCTGGACAATAAAGCTGAAAACAAGGTATTCGGCATTGCCTTTCGGACACTGCCGGAGGATGATACCGGTGTTTTTCATATTCTGGAACACAGCGTGCTCTGCGGCAGCGGGAAATACCCGGTGCGCGAGCCCTTTGTGGAGTTGCTGAAAAGCAGCATGAGCACCTTTCTGAACGCAGTGACTTTTCCGGATATGACCCTTTACCCTGTGGGCAGCCGTAATAACCGGGACCTGCTGAACCTGACGGAGGTCTATCTGGATGCAGTTTTCGATCCGGCCTGCCGGCGGGAGGAAAAGATCTTCCGTCAGGAAGGCTGGCATATCGAGACGGACGAAAACGGGAATCCGGTCTATAAGGGCGTCGTTTTTAATGAGATGAAAGGTGCCATGAGCGATGTGGACGGCTTGATTGAGGAAGCTATTGCCCGTCAGCTGTTTCCGGATACTGCTTATGGTTTCAATTCCGGCGGAGATCCGGATAAAATACCGGAACTGACGTATGAGCAGTTTGTCCGAACCTATGAGCGGTATTACCATCCTTCCAATGCCAGAATATATCTGGATGGTGACGTTCCCATGGAGGAAATGCTTTCTCTGATTGGCAGATACCTGGCCCGATTCAAGCGGCAGGAGAACCTGCCGGCATTTATATGGCAGACACCGAAGGCTTCGGAAAGTATCATCAGTTATGAACTCGGCGCGGAAGAAACAGCCGAGAACAAGGGACACTATACCGTCAGCAGGCTGACTGGCACATGGAGAGACCGGGCGGAAAACATGGCCAGAGGTATCATTGCCGATGTGCTGACCGGCAGCAATGAAGCGCCTCTGAAGCGTGCGGCCCTCGAAAAGGGCCTGTGCCAGGACCTGACATTGACCGTGGATGACACCGGCCTGCAGAGCTGGGTCACCCTGCATGCGGAGCGGGTGACGGACGGGAAGGAAGCGGAGATCGAAGCCCTGGTCCGGGAGCATGGGGAGAAGATCCTGCGGGACGGCATCGATTCGGACGCTGCGGAAGCCTCCCTGAACCGGGCGGTTTATCATCTACGGGAGGAGGAAGAGCCCCAGGGCATAGGCCGGTGCATTCGCTGCATGGGCACCTGGCTGTACGGCGGGGAACCGGAGCTGGCCCTGGAGTCCGCCGGTATGATCGCCGAGCTGCGCGGCATGCTCGCCAACGGCCGGCTGAACGCCCTGGCGGCGGACATGCTTCTGAACCGGGAAGGCGCAGTCGTCGTCCGGGCGGTCCCAAGCCGGACCGCCGGTGCAGAGGCCCGGGAGCGGGAAGCCGCCGCCCTGCGCCGGATCACAGCGTCCTGGACTGCGGAGAAGCGGGAGGAAAACCGGCGGATGCTGGAAACGCTTGATAGCTGGCAGCAGACGCCGGACAGCGACGAAGCCCTGGAAACCCTGCCCGCGCTCTCCCTGGCAGACGCGGACGTTGCCCCTGATTGGACGGAGACGGAGGAAACGCTGACAGACGGTATCCGGACCCTGGTGCATCGGATTTCCTGCAACGGCGTCGTGCATATACGTGCGTATTTCAATTTGACGGACTGCAGCCTGGAGGATCTGAGTACGGCGGCCGGGCTGTCCGGCCTGCTGGGCCGGATGCCCACGGCGAACCATGACGCCTGGAGTCTGCAGCAGGATATCAAGCGGTATACCGGCAGCCTGGGCTTCTCCGTGCTGACCCGTTCGAAGCCGAATCAGGCCGAAACCTGCACTCCGTACCTGGCGGCCTATGCCAGCGCACTGTGTGAACATGCAGACAAGGCGCAGGCCCTGCTTTCGGAAATTCTGATGACCACCCGGCTGGAGGATGACGGAAAAATCACCGAAATCCTCCGGCAGACGGAGATGGGCGTCAGGCAGCGGGTTATCGGCGCGGGGCACGCGATCGGCGTGCGGAACGTGCTTAGCCATTATTCTGCAGAGAACGCCGCACGGGACGCCCTTGAGGGCGGGCGCATGGTGCGTCTGGTTCATCAGCTGACGAAGGAGCCGGAAAAGACGGTGCCCGCCTTCCGGGAAAAGCTGCAGAATATTCTGAAAAACGCCGTCTGCCGGAAGCGGATGATCCTCAGCTTCACCGGGGACGAACCGGTTTCTCTGATGCCCCTGATCCGGGATATTCCGGAGGGCATGCCCGCGCCTGAGGCCGTCGCCTACTGTTCAGACGGGCCGATGCGAACGGGTTACCGGATCCCGGCGCAGATCGGGTTCGCGGTCCGGGGAAGCCGCCTCAGCGAATACGGGGTGTCTTTCACAGGCAGTGCCTGGCTGGCAACGCAGATCATCAGCCTCGGTTATCTCTGGAATAAGGTCCGGGTGCAGGGCGGTGCGTACGGCGCGGGAATCTCCCTGGACCGGGCCGGAAATGTTTTTACCTATTCCTTCCGGGATCCGACCCCGGCCCGGACCCTGACCATGGATGCCGGTATCTCGGCCTTTCTGAGGGATCTGGCGGACTGCGGGGCGGACCTGGACAAATACATCATTTCCTCCCTGAACGAGCTGAACCCGCTGCTGAGTCCCCGGGAAAAGGGCGTTCAGGCGGACATGCGGACGCTGACAGGCTACACCCGGAATGAGGCAGAAAGGATCCGCCAGGAGGTGCTGCATGCAACGCCGGAGCAGCTGGCTGCCTGCGGCAGCTGGCTGGACGCCTTTGCGAAGGACGGTGCCGTCTGCGTCGTGGCCCATGAGGACGCCCTGAAAGCCTGCGACGGCCTGGAGATTTCCGACCTGTAAGCACAGCAAAGCGGTATGCGTGAAAAAAACGCATACCGCTTTCCATTCAGAGAGAGGTCCCGGTCAGGGCCGGAGGATCCGGCCGCGGACGTCCGGAACCCCGGAAAACCGGAAGAAAAACGTGTTGATGACATCCCGCCAGCTCCGGGCGTTGTGAACCTGCCTGTCCGCCCGATCCAGGATGACCTGCCGGTCCGGCTCCGGAAAGGGCAGGGTCTTAAGCGTCTCCGCCATCCTCTCCGCCTCATCGCAGCCCTCGAAGTGGTCGTCGTAGATGCGCTGGATCAGCGTGCGCCCGTCACGCATCCGGAAGGAATAGGGCAGCCGATGGTAGAATAACAGCATCAGGTCAGGGCAGGTTTCCGGGTTTTTGTACTTTTCCCGAAAATCTTCGGGATACTGGCTAAGATATCCGGTGCCGCTTTCTGTCCGGTCGATGCCCACCGCGTCCCGGTTCGCCCGGTGATAGGTACCCCAGGCGTCGTACTCGTAGCCGTCGGGGTTCGGGCCGTAGTGAGTGTGCGGCGTAATCATCCATCCGAGCCCCAGCGGTGCCGTATACTTCTCATAGGTCCGGCGGGAACCCAGCAGCAGCGCGCAGAGCGCGTCCTCCTGCGCCGGGGCAAAGCCGTAGGTCAGCCGGATCCACCGGCGGATCACCGCTTCCGGCTGCTGCTCCGGATCCCAGCCCAGCAGGCCGAAGGCGTACAGGTTCAGGGCCGCCAGGGGATGACCGGTGTAGTTCGCGTCCCGTCCGAGGTTGGACACCGCCGCGACGGCATCCAGCCGGTCCGCCGGCACCTCGTCGAAGATTTCCTGCCACATGGGCGGCATCGCGTAAACATCGATCTGCTGCCCGGTGTATTCCTGCGCCAACTGCAGCTCCATTGAGACGCGCGTCCTCCGCAGCCCCAGCAGCAGCGGGCTGACAGGTTCCCGTACCTGGAAATCAAAGGGCCCGTGCTTCACCTGCAGGATGACATTTTCTTCGAATTGCCCGTCCAGCGGCATATAGGTCTCATAGGCGGCCTTCGGACGGTCGGTCTTCTCGTCCCACCAGTCCTGATGGCAGTTGTATACGAAGGCACGCCAGACCAGCACGCCGCCGTGAGGCTTCAGCGCCCGAGCCAGCATGTTGGCGCCCTCTGCGTGCGTCCGACCGTAGGTGAAGGGGCCGGGACGGTTCTCGCTGTCCGCCTTGACCAGGAAGCCCGCAAGGTCCGGGATTTCGGCGTACACCCGGTCTGCGGTTTCCGTCCACCAGCGCTGCACAGCCGGATCCAGGGGATCCGCTGTGGACACTTCGTGCCGCAGGGGCGAGGAAAAATCGACGGAGATCATCAGGTGCACGCCGAAGGCGCGGAACAGGGAGGCAAGTGCGCTCAGCGCCGGCAGAAAATCCTCCGTCAGCCGCTGGGCCGGCTCATGCACGTTGACATTGTTGATGCACAGCACGTTGATGCCCGCTGAGGCCAGCAGACGGCCCAGTTCCTGCATCCGCTCCGGCTGGTACGCGAAGCGCCCACCCTCGAAAAACAGGCTTCTGCCGGCGTAGCCGCGCTCGACACTGCCGTCCATGTTATCCCAGCAGTTGATCATCCGCAGGGCGTACCGCGGGGCGGTGGCGCAGGGGCGGAGCGTTTCCCCGCTCAGCACATCCATAATCATCCGGTACGCGCCGTAAAGCAAACCGGTTTCCCCGCCGTTGAGCACCCAGCCGTCCGGGCTTTCCGCCAGCTCCCAGGCATCGCCCCTGTCCGGGGCCACCGTCAGTTGCACCGGGATTCCGGGCAGGGCGTGCTCAAGCTCGAAGCGGGCAGTTTCCACAGGCGTGCGGAGCGAATCGGGAAGGGGACAGGAGAGCTTGTTCAGCCAGGCTTGCATACGTAAATTCACAACCTTTCAGGGTTATTCACATATAGGAATATGTTATCACGCGGACGCAAGAAAAACAACGAGGAGGCGGACAGATGAGCGAGTATCCGGAAAACCATCTGAACATACGGGTGGATGAGAACGGCAACGTCAGCTATGAGCAGGATCCTCTTTTTGCGAAATACTATTTTCAGGCGCCGGAAAACCCCGATCGGGCCCGGCTGGAGGAACTCAGGGAGCGCCTTGACGATCTGCTGATCGCTGAGCCCCTGAACCCCTACGGCGAGGCCCATGACGACTGGGAGCTCCGCGTGGCGGATCTCGAGGATGAGATCGAGGATCTGGAAAGCAGGCGGGAAACGTAACGCCGTACTGTAATGGAAAAATTGAAAAAGCCGCCTTTCTGTGGTAATATCATTATATTGTATTGAAACGTATCAATACAGGATGCACAGAAAGCGGGCGAAACAACGATGAATACACTCAGGACAGAAAGCTCCAGACCCCTGTATGATCAGCTTATGCAGCGGATTAAAGACGATATCGACCGGGGAATCTATCCGGTCGGGAGCAAAATTCCACCGGAGCATGAGCTGGAAAGAAACTATGGCGTCAGCCGGGTAACCGTGCGCCGTGCTCTCTCCGAGCTTACCAACGCAGGCCTGCTGGAACGTAAGCAGGGCAAGGGTACTTTTGTGTCAGCGCCGCGGATCGCCCAGGAGATGAAGAATGTTCACAGTTTCCATGACACCTGCGCCGCAGCGGGGATTACGCCGGGCACCCGGGTGCTCCGGGTGCGGGAGCAGGCGGCGGACGCCGACGACTGCCGGGATCTGCAACTGCCGCCGGAGGCAAAGGTCGTCGAAACCATGCGGGTCCGTATGGCGGACGGGGAACCGGTGGTGCTGGAAAAGAATCACTTCTCGATGGCCTACGCCTACCTGGAGGAGGCGGATTTGGACGGCAGTCTGTACGGGCTGCTGGGGGATTACGGCGTGCATCCCGCACAGGCTGTTCATGATCTGTCCCTGTGCACCGCAACTACGGAGCAGGCGAAGGCTCTGAACATCGAACCCGGCGCGGCCTTGCTGCACCTGCGGGAGATCATCTATGACCAGCGGGGCCGGCCACTGCATACCAGTGAGCAGTGGATCAGGGGCGACCGCTTCGTATTTCGGATCTGATCACACAGCCGTCACACGGACGGGGTATCATGAAAGAAGGAGGCGTGAGCGCCTTCCATGGGAGGGTAGAAAAAGTGTCTGAGTCCAACGGATTGCTGGAAAAACCGAAAAAGATGCTCGACGGCGCGTTGAAAATGGTCAAAGGGGAAAATACGGCGCAGTTGGTGGAGCAGTTTACCGCAGAAATGACCCTGGTGGCGGAGGGCCTGTGCGAGGACCAGAGCCGCCTGCACCAGGACGTGGAAAAGATGATGAGCGACGAAGACAGGAGAATCCAGAAACTGGAGAGCCGGATTTCACTGCTCGAAAAAACGCTGGAAGATGAGCGTACTGCCCACGACCGGGACCTGACAGAATCACGAACCCGTCTTGCCGCCCTGGAAAAACAGGCGGACAGGACGGAAAAGGATAAGGAGAAGAAACAGAGCGTCAAACGGAACGTCATCCGGGATATTACGGTGCTTGTGGGCATAGCCGGCGGCTCCTGGGTGCTCGTGACCCTGCTGAACCTGATCCGTTCAGCGATATGAGAGGAAGAAACCATGAAAACCTATGAGGAAATGGTTCGTGAATACCGGAAACGACAGCATGACACTGTGGTGGATACCCTTGCTGCCGGTTTGACCTATATGGATGAACTAGCGGTGGATTCCGGCATCCTGGAAGAAACCGGCATCCTGGCGGAGCTGACAGAGAGTGTCACCGGTGTCCTGCCTTTTGTAATTATTTCGTTCAGCGAGGGCAGCAAGGTGCTGCTGGGCCGGAAGCCAGGCGTGACAGGACTCAGGGACGGAGCCTATCGTATGGCGAAGACAGGCGCAGCCCTGGGTGTAGGCGCAGCTGTGGCAGGCGCCACCGGTTTCTGGGCTGCAGTTCCGGTCACTATGGGTGTTCGGGCACTTTTTGACCGTTACCGTTCCAGAACTCTGACGGGTATGCGGGTACAGGGGCGGATCAATCGTCTGAAGGAACTGAACAGGTTCATTCGTAAAAAGGAAACCGGGGAGGAACCTGATATGCTACCGGAAACACCCGGCCCGGCGGTTGAAGCCGCTGGCATTGTCGAGTAAAAAATCTGAGGAAGTCAAAGCCAGCATGCGGGGCATCTGGCTTTTTTTTACACGGACAATTAACACTGAATGTAACAAAAATGAAATTAGAAGTAACAATTTTTTGACAAAAGGAATACGATATTTATAATAAAGAAAATTGCTGATCTGATGCAGCCGGCCAATCCGGCTGTCCTGCAGCTGACATCTGTATATGGGGGATGATATCCTTATGTCCATACATAAAAACCGTGCGCTTTATACTCTATTCTTTTTTTTGTGCTGTATTGTCATGGCTGCTTCAGCAGTCGCAGCCCGGCAGACACTGAGGAGGGGCATGCATGGGCCTGACGTACAGGAAATGCAAATACTTCTTATTGAAAAGGGATTTCTGACCGGTGAAGCAGACGGCGCCTTCGGAAAAGAAACAGAAAAGGCGGTTAAGGCTTTTCAGAAGGCAAACGGTTTGAAAGTGGACGGGCTGGCAGGATCCAAAACACTGGACAAGCTTTACGGTATTTCCTGGGAGAAACAGGAGCCTGCAGAGATAAAGAGAGATTATGCGCAGGTGAATAATTACGGTTATTTTAGCGGCGATTATTCGGTCATAGATGAGACAACAGACAGACGCCGCGTCAGGAAGCTGCAGCAGGCGCTTATCAAACTTGAATACCTGAAGGGAGAAGCTGACGGAGAATATGGAACTGTTACCCGGAAAGCAGTCAAAGATTTCCAGAAGGCTGTCAAGCTGAAAACTGACGGGATTCCAGGCCGGCTGACGCTGCAGGCACTGGAACAGGCTTATCAAAAAGGGGAAAAGAAAAATGATATACAGCGAGCCCTGGAAAAACTTCCGGGTGAAACCGGAAGAATGAATGCCCCGGATAAATCCTCCATTGAGCTGCTATACTGGTTTGAGGATATCAAGCCCAGGCTGAGAAACGGAAACCGCATTCGAGTATACGACCCTGCAAGCTCAACTGCCTGGGATCTGCAGGTGTACGGACTGGGACGTCATTGCAACTGTGAGCCTCTGACTGCAGAGGACACCCTGATCATGCTGCGGGCTTTCGGAGGAAAGTATACATGGAACCAGAAGGGAGTTTATGTCCTTTTGCCTGACGGACGATGGACGGTTGGTGCAATCCATGATGTGCCGCAGGGAACCGGCAAGATTCAGGGAAACAGTTTTGACGGGTATCTTGGTCTTCATTTTATGCGGAAATGGGATGAATGCGCGGAAAAGGATCCTTTGTATGGAATTTCCAATCAGCAGACAATTCGGCAGTTGTGGAAATCCCTGACAGGTGTATACGTTCGGTAAGAAGCTGGCCGGATGAACGGGAGTTTTTCCCGTTCATTTTTTATAAGGCTATCCGCTGCTGAATGTTCCACAGATGCGGAAAAGACTTAAAAAATACGAAAGCGCACCTGTCTTCTATGATAATATAATAGTGAAATTTCCCGGATGGAACGGCAAAAAAAGACGTGTGTCAGAAAAGGGATTATTTGTACAGGGGTGAGCAGATGCGCTTTACCAAGATGCAGGGACTTGGCAATGATTATATCTATATTGACGGAACAAGGGAAACTGTAAAGGATCCGGATGCCCTGGCCAGGGCTGTCAGTGATGTGCACTTCGGTGCCGGAAGTGACGGCCTTGTGCTGATTCTTCCGGATCCGGAAGCGGATTTCAGGATGCGCATGTTTAATGCTGACGGCAGCGAGGCGGAAATGTGCGGCAACGCTGCCCGCTGCATTGGGAAATATGTGTTTGAGCGGGGACTGACGGACAAAACAGAAATCCGGCTTATGACCGGCAACGGTATCAGGCATCTGCAGTTACAGACGGAAGGGAACAGAGTATTATCTGTCCGGGTGGACATGGGCATGCCTGCCTTTGGTCCGGAGGAAATCCCCGTGAATCTGCCCGGAACCATCGTTATAAACCATCCTGTGAAGATAGAATCCCAAACTTTTGAGATTACCTGTGTCAGCATGGGTAATCCGCATGCCGCGATTTTTGTGGATGACGCGGATTCATTTGATGTGTCTCGTTACGGTCCTCTGCTGGAGAACCATCCGCTTTTCCCTAAAAAGGCCAATATTGAGTTTATAACAGTCCGCAATCCGAACCATCTGCGGATGCGGGTATGGGAGCGGGGTTCCGGAGAAACCTGGGCCTGTGGCACCGGCGCCTGCGCTTCGCTGGTTGCAGGCGTATTGACTGGCCGCTGCGGCCGTAAAGCTGTTCTTTCCCTGAACGGGGGAGATCTTATGGTGGAGTGGGATAAAAAAACGGGCCATGTCTTTCAAAGCGGGCCCGCGGCGTTTGTTTATGACGGAGAATGGCTGGCAGGGGACTGATCAGTCTCCGAGCACCACGCCAAGCACGCCGAAGTCTGTCAGATCATCCATGACACTCTGCATGGCAGAGGCGGGTACCTCCACTAAAAAAGCCAGAGCGCCTGTTACGGCCGGCCGGGCGATCGCGTGTACGAATTCATTCAGGGTGACATCGTTTACAGAGAAAATATTGACATAGGTGAGAATTTCCCCGATGTTGAAAGCTGGCGCATCTATGTTGTCCTGGGGCGTAAGAGTGCCTTCTACAATGAGCGTTTCCGCCATTTTACCGTTCAGAGGGGTACGTAAACACAGGCTGAAATTCCCGTCAGGCTGACAGGTAAGAGAAAGCTCCAGGTCCAGGGAACCCAGAAGACTGCTGTCCAGGTTGATCCGGGAATCATATACGGACTCTGCCGGCCAGACTGATGGCCAAAGAACATGAGCTGCAAGGTTAATCAGCGGATGCTCTTCCTGTTCTTCCTCAGACGAATAAGATATCAGAAGAGACGCCTCGGTAATCTCTTCCTTTTCCTGCCTGGAAAACCGGAAAACAGGCTGATATCCGCCTGCTGTCAGCGGAAAACTGGTCTGCAGGCTGTAGCTGTCCGCCTGCCTGTTTTCCTGCAGGATAATGTCCTGACCCACACTCCATAATTCTGCATTGTTATCAGAAACAATCCGAATATCACCGCCATCCGACAGGATCTCTGTCAGGTATCCAGGCACTTCATACATTTCAGCCCGCAAAGCTTCCTGCTCCTCGTTCCGCATGGACATGGCAGTGATCCAGTCGTTAAGGTCTCCGTCATTTTCCAGCAGGTCGGACCAGGTTTCAGCACAAACCTGCAAGGCATCTTCTGATATTATTCGATCCTGTCCGAAGGATCCTGCAGCTTTACGCCATGCTTCAGCTGCACCCGCAAAAGCGTGGTCAAAGGAGTATGGAAACATGAGCGCAAGGGAGTACAACGGAAGGCCCAGATGTTCGTATGTTTTCAGGCAGAACTCCAGCAATGCATCATTATTGAAAAAAATGGTCTGCTCACCCAAAAGAGGGGAAGAGAGTACAATATGGGAAGGATAGCCATACATATGAAATGACAGAGCCGCATCCGGATTCGTTTCCGGAATAACAGAAAAGGCAGTGTCGACGCTGCGCGTTTCATCGCAATAGGTCCAGGAACCTTTTACTTCCAGCATCTCGAGCAGGTCAGCATATCCCTGAATCCGTTGGCGGATATCCTCAGTGAATGCGGAGGAATCAAGATGAAAATGGAAATCAAAAGCATAGCTGTGTACAGTTTCACCAAGAGCCGCTTCGGGCGGCAGAACAGCCAGAAGCGCAAGGCACAGAAAAACCGACAGTATTTTTTTCATTGGCTTATCCCTCAGATTTTTTCTTGTAAATAATCAGTAATATATCTGATTGACTCATTCATCTTCCTCGTCAATAACTGTCCAGGTGGCTGGATCCCGATCGATTTTCAGATCCACTTCTTCATCCAGCCGCAGCTGGGTGGTGATATTTGCGATACCGGAAGGACGGATGCCGCAGTTCAACTGGAAGGATCTTACGGCTTCCCCGGTTGCGTTGCCGAAATGACCTGTTTCATATGTGCTGTCAAGATAGCCAAGGTAAATCAGCTTTTTCTGAAGCTGACGCACCTTTTCTCCTTCATTACCGAATGACATCGTGATATCAGCCAGATCGTGCACCGTTCCGTACCCGAGGATCCTTGCGTAATTTATATCATAAATGCCCCGGGACACACTGCTTGGCTTGTTTCCTTCAATCACATGGACATGCACATTCCCGGAAGCACTTCTGGTGCAGTATTCGACCATGGCTACATGGTCCGTATCCTGGTCACTGGTCCAGGTAAAGAATATCCAGTCGCCGGGCTGAGGAATATAATCTCCGCTCTGGATAAAGGAGGAGTGTCCTTTCAGCCATTCATAGCCCCAGTCTTCCACCGGCCCTTTCCGAATAATATATCGCCCGTTTCTGATAAACCAGGTGCGGCCGGTATTTTGCCCGGAGTATAGGGGATAAACATTATTCAGGAGCGAAGTGCCATACCTCTGATCCGTCTGGTTCACGCACCAGCAGAGAAACTCAGCACACCACTGGCAGTAAGGATCACCCGCCCATTCGCCGTATTTTGTCCGCCCGTGCTCTCCTTCGGCATAGCCCACTTCTCCGGAAGCAACCTTCAGAAGCTTTTGTATGGCATCCGGCACCGGCTGCACCGGGGGAATGGTCTCTTCATCCATGAAATTGTCTGCAAGTGATTCGCCGAAGAAAAAGGTATCGTCAGGTGCATCAGCCTGCAGGACTGATTCACTCCGGGCGTAAAGGCAGCAAAAAAGGCCAAGCATAATCAGAATTTTTCCAAAACGTTTACGCATACTGCTGCCTCCTCCCGTATAAATCTAATAAATTATTATAACAAAGCCCCTCTGAATTGGCAAACAAAAGCGGATGCCCGCAGGCATCCGCTGTAAAAACGATGATTACTTGATTTCGACGGTGGCACCGACGGCCTTGAACTGCTCGGCGATCTTTTCCGCTTCTTCCTTGGAAACAGCTTCCTTCAGAGTCTTGGGAGCAGATTCGACGATATCCTTGGCTTCCTTCAGTCCCAGGCCGGACACGACTTCGCGCACAACCTTGATAACCTTGATCTTTTCGGAACCGGCATCCTTCAGGATGACGTCAAACTCAGTCTTCTCTTCTTCCTGAGCGGCTGCAGCAGGAGCGGCACCGCCGGCAACGGCAATCGCGCCAGTCACACCGAACTTCTCTTTCAGTTCATCCACCAGTTCTTTAACCTGAAGCAGAGTCATTGACTCAATGGCTTCAATGATTTCCTGATTAGTCATGGAAAATTCCTCCAATTAAATATTTGTTTTATGCGGCACGATGGCCGCTGATTAAGCCGCAACTACGCGGCGCAGGGAAAGGATCAGGCAGCATCCTTTTTCTCGGCAATCTGATCCAGCACGGCCACCAGGCCGGAAATCGGGGACTGCAGGCAGCCAACCAGCGTAGCAAGCAGTTCTTCGCGACTGGGTGTCGCAGCCAGGGCTTTTACAGCGGCCACGTCCATCTTTTCGGTTCCCATCAGTCCGCCCTTGATTTCCAGGGAGGTCAGCTTATTCTTCTCGATAAAGCTGTTGATGATCTTCGGGGCGGCGGTAACATCCTTTGTGCCAAATACAAATGCATTGGGACCTTCCAGAAGATCGTTCAGTCCTTCGATATTTAACTCGGCCAGTGCACGGCCCACCAGACGGTTCTTCAGCACGCAGTAATGCACGTCGTTCTCACGGCACTGTTTGCGCAGTTCGGTCACCTGCTCTACGGTAAGTCCGCTGTAAGAGCAGACAACAACGGATTCAGCACCTTTGAACTTTTCGATGATGTCAGCCACAACCTGTTTCTTCAGTTCAAGATTTGCGCTCATTTTTCTCATCACACCTCGTTTCCGGTTCAGAATAGAAAAACCCTTGCGTGCAGGCGCAAGGGAAAAACATCAAAGTTATCCTTTACACCTCGGCAGGCGGGATTAAACCCTTTAAATCCTTCGATACCGGCTGTCTTCGGCACTGGTTTCTCACAAACCTTTGTAACTTTACCACTCAGAACCTTTCATGTCAAGAGAAAAAACGAAATTCACAGTGCATTGTCATTCAGAAAAAAAAAACGGATGAAAAGAAAAAGAAAAGTAACAATTTTTATTGACAATGTAACAGAATCGTAATAAACTGTCTCTGATTATGGGGAAGGAGGGAACGTCTGACATGCCAAAAAAGATACGCGTCTGCCTTCTTCTTCTACTGTTTCTCATTCTGTTTCCAGTCTTTGCTCTGGCGAAGACCGGCACAGTGACGGCTTCAAGCTTGAATATGCGGAAATCCGCTTCATCGGATGCAAAAGTTGTTAAGGTGCTCAGGGAAGGCGCAAAGGTTGAGATCAAAGATACCTCTGGCAGCTGGTATAAAGTATCTGCCGGAGGAACGACCGGCTACGTTTACAAAAAATATATAAAAGTTGGAAGCTCTTCTTCCTCATCAAATAATAAGTCGGATTCAAACAAATCTTCTTCCTCCAGATCCTCTTCTTCAGACGGCACATGCGGTCCGGGCGATACCGGCAGTGCTGTCAAGAAGGTACAGCAGCGTCTTAAGAAACTTGGTTATTATACCGGTTCGGTTGACGGAGATTATGGCAACGGAACAAAAACAGCAGTAAAAAATTTCCAAAAACGCAACGGGCTTTCTGCGGATGGGAAAGTTGGCGCTAAAACGCTTGCGAAGCTGAACAGCTCCAACGCAAAAAAAGCGTCTGCATCCGATGCATCCGGCGGAGAGAGCACATCTACAGCCAAAGGCACAGAAATGCCGAACTGGTTCAAAGGCGGATCCGACAAAATTCCTCATCATACCACTTTCACTGTCAAGGATATCAGGACCGGCAAGACTTTTAAAGTAAAGCGCTGGACGGGCTATAACCACATGGACTGCGAACCGCTCACTGCTTCAGATACAAAAATCATGAAGAGCATTTACGGTCACTGGAGCTGGAAACGCCGGGCAATTCTGGTTCGCTATAACGGACATGTTTACGCTGCTTCCATGAACGGTATGCCACATGGCACTTCCACAATTTCAAACAATAATTTTGACGGCCATTTCTGCATTCATTTCTACAAAAGCAAAACTCATGGATCTAAGAAAGTGGATGATATGCATCAAAAAATGGTCAAGGAAGCTGCGAAACATTCCTGGTAAAAACGAAAAAAAAGGGGCTTGACATTGGATATGAAATGAGATATCATAGGCAAGCCGCTTGCGGAGGAGATACTTTCTCGGTAAGCTTCGGGAGCATAGCTCAGCTGGGAGAGCATTTGCCTTACAAGCAAAGGGTCACAGGTTCGAGCCCTGTTGTTCCCACCATTATCTGGCCCGGTAGCTCAGTTGGTTAGAGCGCCAGCCTGTCACGCTGGAGGTCGTGGGTTCGAGCCCCATCCGGGTCGCCATTTGTGCCTTGGTAGCTCAGTCGGTAGAGCATGTGACTGAAAATCACAGTGTCGGTGGTTCGATTCCGCCCCAAGGCACAGTTTATATGCGGTAGTAGCTCAGTTGGTAGAGTGCCACCTTGCCAAGGTGGATGTCGCGGGTCCGAGTCCCGTCTACCGCTCCATTTTTTATGGTGCCATAGCCAAGTGGTAAGGCGAAGGTCTGCAAAACCTTTATTCTCCAGTTCGAATCTGGATGGCACCTCTCAGACACCTGTCAGGGAATACTGACAGGTGTTTTTTTGCTTCGATGGTTACTATAACGGTTACATGTTATTGGCGTATTGACAACAATACTATATTTCCATATAATTTTTTAAAGTTCGCAAAACCGTTTAAAAACAAGCGTTTACGGATCCTGCGAATGAAAAAGGAAAGCAGTTTTGCTTTCTGTTTTTTGCTTTTATAAAGGTTTTTTATGAAACAATTATCATTAAAACTGACAAATTGATTTCCTGATAATGTGAACGCTGGTTTTCCGGAACCATTGCATTTATGATGTACGGTTTATTTGTGAATAATCGGAGCGTTGATATGATTTTTTCAGACAAAACCCTTGAACAGGCGCTGCCGAATCAAAGGAAACAACATATTTCTGATTCATCAGAAATCTCCTATTGCTGTATCTTCTGCAAATCGGGAAGTGAGACACTGGTTGCAAGGACGATGGAATACTGCGGTTTTGGCCGTGCACTTTTCCCGCAGCGAGTCGTCCCTGTATGCCGCCGTGGCATCTGGCAGGATGAGAGGAAGGCATTGCTTCCCGGTTATGTTTTTCTGGAAGGATCTGTGCCTTCGTGGTACCTGCATAAAGTCAATCATGCAATTCGTCTGCTGCGCTACGACGACGGCACATCAAGGCTTCGGGGATATGACCAGGCTTTTGCAGATGAGCTTTTCAATGTTAATGGCATGTTCCCGAAACTTCGTGCCGTTCGCGAAGGAGATTTTGTACGCGTTACAGATAAAATCCTGCAGAATGTGAACGGCAGAGTGCTGCGGGTTGACAAGAGAAAACACATTGCTGAAATTGAAATTCTTCTGGCTGGTGCACTGAACCGGGTCTGGCTGGGACTTGATATGCTTGAGACCAAGACTGTTATATAAATGGATTTACAATATGAAGGATATAAACCACAAGGATATAAATATGTATCAGATAACTGTTTTCTGAACGGAACAAAATCCAATGGGAAAGTATCAGACCTGGCAGAATTTACATACTGTTTTACAGAGAAAATTCAGCGGATTATAAATTTACGCTTTAGTCTGTTTTTCTGCTGCAGCGGAATATTTTTTGCATTTATAAAACGATATATCAGGCTGCAGGAAATACATGTATTGCAGGCTCCGTTACTGCCATATGATTCATCCTCGCACTGGAATATAATAAAACGAGGAGCCGTGATCTGCTGCGTGCTTATCGTCAGATGCCGATTACAGGCGTGCCGGTTTGGAAAGAATCATGCATAAAGTTGTTCTGGACAGGTTGAATACAAAGAAGTATTATTATACTGTGACAGTTAATCTGGCTGCTGTGAAAGAAAGAGTAATCCCCGGAGCGGCAGAAACAAGTAAAACATCGGGCAGGCTATAAGTGAACCTTAACCAAAGCCCGAGAGTGAGAGAGGCTTTTGGTTATGCATAACAGAAAGCATCTGTGGATTCGCGGTATTGTGATAGGGGCTCTGGCACTGGCGGTTCTTGCCGGTGCGCTCATTCTGCTGCAGAAAGAGGATGACGCGCATTATGCAGAAAAGCGCGGCACCATGAGCGAGCACTTTGGACAACTGAAAACTGTGGAATGGAAAGGTCAGACCTGGCGGGAAAAACCAGCGGTCACCACAATTCTGATCGCTGGTATCGACAAACCCGACGCCCGGGAACAGACAGGCCGCTACCGCAATGGCGGTCAGGCGGACTTTCTGATGCTCCTGGCCATAGATCAGACAGATAAGCAGATTCATCAGCTTCAGATCGATCGTGATACAATGACGGATGTTCAGATTCTCGGTGTTTTCGGAAATGAGGTCGGGACCCGTGTATTGCAGATCTGTCTTGCTCACAGTTACGGCGGATCCAAACAGGACAATGCCAAATATACAGTCAAGGCCGTTCAGAACCTCCTTGACGGCATGGAGATCGATGGATATTACGTTGTGGACTATTCTGCCGTTCCTCTTCTGAATGATGTCCTGGGCGGCGTCAAAGTGCACATGGATTATGATATGACCTCTGTGGATCCGGCCTGGACAAAGGGTGCCGACATTGTGCTCCACGGAAAGGATGCGGAAGCCTTTGTCCGTTCCAGAATGACTGTTGGCGCCGGCACAAATGAAGAACGAATGGTCCGCCAGAACGAGTTTATGCGTAATGCCATCAATACAATGAACAAAAAGATTTCTGCGGATCTGAGCTTCGGTGAAGTTATGCTGAATACTCTAAGCGATATTGCTGTTACGAATCTTTCCCAAAAACGTCTTCTGGAGGAAATGAATACCGCTTATAACTTCACTGTCCTGCCGGTAGATCATCCTGCCGGCAACTACAGCATTGGAGCGGATGGCTTCATGGAGTTTCACATGGAGGAAGGCGCTGCAGTGGAATGGGTTCTGAGCCATCTCTATACGAGGGTGGAATAAGCAATGTATACTGATATGCACAGTCACGTTATCTGGGGTGTGGATGATGGTGCAAAAGACCGGGAAGAAACCTGGGACATGCTTCGCGAAGCTGTAAACGATGGAATATCCAGGATCATTTGCACTCCACATATTACTCCGGGAGTTTACCCTTTTCCGCAAGACGTTTTTGACGATCACTTTGAACAGGCACTGGCTTTTATCCGAAAGGAAAAACTGCCTCTTTCCCTGTATAAAGGCGCAGAACTGTTATATACGGATCTGACGCCGCGCTTACTGAGAGAAGGCAAGGTGCCTACCCTGGCTGGCAGCCGATATGCACTTATAGAGTTCAGTCCATCCGATAAGGCTGACCATATTACTGATGCCCTGCAGAAGGTGACGGGGGCAGGATTTGTTCCGATCATTGCTCATATGGAGCGTTATCCTGCGATCGGGAAAATCAGACAGGCAGAGGAAATGAAAACCCGGTATCATGCCCTGATTCAGATCAATGGGCGTACTTTGCTGCGTAAGGCACCTCTCCTGCGACGCGGGTTCCAGGAGGAGCTGTTTCGCCGCGGATTGGTGGACTTTATCGCAACGGACACACATGCTCTGCCCGGACGGGAAACCTGTATGACTCCGGCAATGGAAGTGCTCAAAGATAAATATGGCACCGTGGCTGCCTCTGCGATTCGTCAACGGGTAAATATTCTTTTTGATGAATGAATTTACGGTAAGGAGAATGATGATGAAAAAGATCCGGGCCTTCCTGCTCGCTTTCCTTCTGCTTTTCTCTGCAGCTGCTGCAGAGGAATCCCGATCTTTGCCTACAATTAATGTGGATGCGATCATTGCTGAAATGATGAGCATTGATTCAAAGCAGGGAGAGTCGGAAGATGGAATAATCTTTTCTGAAAATAACACGGATCCTGATAAAAAGATCGGTATAACAGAGAATAACATCTCTGAAGAAAATGAAACTGTCCGTGAGCCTGATGTCAGAATGACGGTGGATAAACGCACCAAGACTGTTACCTACACGTTTGTGGACGATAACCAGTTGCCGGAAACAGGTGCGAACGGTTATGCGAGCGTAGAATGCCAGTATGAGGATTTCAGGGAATATCCCTTTAAAATACGTTATCTCGATACAAAAGGGAACCGTGCTGATAATCCAGATGGTTACTCTGTGCTGAAGCTTGACTATGATGGGTGGCGCAGGGTAACCGAACTTACCTTTTATGGTACAGATGGTAAAATCCATAATACAGCTATCGGATATGCGCATGTTTATGCGAGATATGAATCTGACTCATTAAGTCGTGTTACCTTCATGGATGCGAAAGGAAAACGACTGGAGGATCCGGAAGGCACTATGCTTGAATCTGTCCTGAAAATTATGACAGACAGCGGAAAACCCAGGCTTTCCTTTGACCCGTGGTCCATTAAGATCAGCTGGAAGCAGCAGGAATCCGGAACAGTTTTGCTTACTCCGGAGCCTACGGCTGTACCCACACAGGAACCTACAGCGGAGCCCACACCTGAACCTACGCCTGAACCCACCGCAGAACCTACGCCTGAACCTACCGTGGAACCCACACCGGAACCTACACCTGAACCTACCGCGGAGCCCACGCCTGAACCAACTGCGGAGCCCACACCGGAGCCCACGCCTGAACCAACCGCGGAGCCCACACCGGAGCCCACGCCTGAACCAACCGCGGAGCCCACACCGGAGCCCACGCCTGAACCTACCGCGGAGCCAACGCCTGAACCCACGCCTGAACCTACCGCGGAGCCAACGCCTGAACCAACTGCGGAGCCCACACCGGAGCCCACGCCTGAACCAACCGCGGAGCCCACACCGGAACCCACGTCTGAACCTACCGCGGAGCCAACTCAGATTCCTGCAGAGACACCTGAACCTACAGGTCAACCATCTGTCCTGCTTACCATTGATATGCTGGAAGAACCTGCAGAGGAATCAACTGCAGAGCCTGCTGAAACCCCTGCAGAGAAACAGCCTCCGGAATTATCCGAAACTGCAACCTCGGAACCGACGTCCATACCTTCGCCTGTTCAAGCGCAGACTCCCATCCCCATACCTGCGCCGACTCAGACTCCTGTGCCGACTCAGACTCCGATGCCGACTCCGGTGCTGCTTCAGACTGCCAATTTTACAGACGATCCGGAGGCTGTCACTGAGACATATTATGATTTTTCCGGTAAACCGGTTCTGGGGGAATTGGGTTTTGTTACCAGAGTGAGAGTGATGAGCAAGGATCATATCATATCTGAACGATGGTATGATGAGAATAACGAGCTAATGACTATAGGTAATGAAACCTATTGCAGGGTGGATTACACCTATGATCAAAAAGGTAATATCAACCGTGAAAAGTATTACGACAAGGAGAATCTCCCTGTCTGCTGTTCGGCTGGCTATGCAATTGTATATAGGGAATTTGATGGGTATAATCGTGTGGTTTATGAGAAATTTTACGGAACCGATGGTTTTGCAATCAAACTGGCTGACGGGACCGTAGCATATCGTTATCAGTATGATGATAATGGTGTGTTACTTAAAAAAACAAGGTATGACATTGCTGATCATGAGATTGATTAACCATACATAGGGGAGAATTAATTATGACGAAAACCAGAGTGCTGCTTTTTCTCCTGGCGGCTGTAATGATGTTTAGCTGTGCTTCTGTGAGCAGGGCTGAAGAAGAGACAACAATCCAGCCTATCATGCCCGAGAATGATAATACTTATTTATATGAAGGGATTGATCTGGCGCAGTATGATTATGATCAGTTACTGCTGCTGAAGCAGGCAGTAGAGTCCCGCCTGGCAGATCTGGACAGACAGATTGCCCTGGAGAATGCGGACCGCCTGATAACTTTTGAATTGCCTGAAATCAGTTTTTTTACACACAGAACGATCTTTCAAAATCCTATCGTAACATTTTTAAAGGATACCGCTCCGGCTCGTACAGCTTTTATATGGTCCTCTTCTGATACTGAAGTGGCCCAGGTCAATGATAACGGCAGGGTGACAGGCATATCCCGCGGTGTGGCAACTATAACCGCTGCAGCGAAGGACAACACGTACCTGACTGGTTCCTTTGTCGTAAAGGTGCTGATTCCACTGGAAAAGCTTACTGTCTGGGGAGAAAGCGATACCCTGCTCCTGAATGCTGATTCATCGCTGTCAGAAACGTTTCTCAGTGTAATTGCTGAGCCTGAGGACGCATATATTCCTCCGATTGTATGGTCTTCCTCCAATCCGGAAATAGCTTCTGTGGACACAGATGGAAAAGTATACGGCTGCTCTGCCGGAAAAACTACGATTATTGCTTCTGTGGCAGAGGATCCGGATCTGGGAATCCGATCCAGGCAGGTTTCATATGACATAAATGTGATTCAGCCTGCCACCGGTATTAATCTGGATTCACAGAACCTGGTGCTGAGTGTCGGGCAGACTTATTCTATGAGCGCTGCTGTTTTACCCGAAACCGCCAGCAATAAAAAGCTATCCTGGACAAGCTCCAATGATGAAGTAATAAAGGTCGATGATACCGGAAAACTGACTGCTGAAGGTGGCGGAGAAGCAGATATCACTGTCACGACACTTGATGGCAGCGAACTATCCGCCCTTTGTCATGTCGTTGTGACACAGCCAGTTGCAGTTATTAATATAACTGAACCGGAAGAAAGATTTTTGACACTGTCCACCGGCAATATTCGTAAAATTGCAGTTCAGGTTCTGCCGGAAGATGCTACCAATCAGGAGCTTGTCTGGACGTCCTCCAATGTTTTTGTTGCTCAGGTGGCGGATGGAAGTATAGAGGCGGTCGGCGCCGGAGACTGTATTATTACCTGCGCGGCTTTGGATGGCAGCGGTATTAGTGCCCAGCTTGAAGTGCATGTACCATCATTCTTGGTGGATGGAGATGCTTTCACAGTCACCGAGAAAGCCGGAATTACCATTCCGGTCATGTACAGTTCAGAGATAAATGAGCTTGAGCTTCAGACCACCGGCAATGCTTTTACCGCATCTCTGGATGAAGCGAAGAATCTTGTCATCTATCCTGAAAACGCCGGTGAAGGTACCGTTATTCTCAATAATCCCGCTGCTCCTGCAGATCAGACAGAAATAAAAGTATCGATCGATAATTCAGCGGTTTACAATGAGATTTCATATCCGGTGATCGTCTATGCTGATATTGTCCGGAATCCATTCGCATATATTAATACACCCATGAGCATATCCGGCAAAATCCTGCAAATTCAGGATGCGAATGAATCAGTGCTCACTCTGACCATCGGTACTGCCGGAAATGATTACAGTGATCAGGTGCTCTGGGCTAAGGTTCCGGTAAACATACTTCATAAAGAGGAACTGAACGACAGCGAGCAGATCACCCTTTACGGAACCTTTCAGATGGAGCAGCTCTACAGCGAATCTCTGCAGTCGAACACACTGATTCCAGCGATTGTTGCTGAGAAGGTGAAAATAAGTCCGTAAATGGTTGTTCATGGTAAGTATATAAAAAGTACAATAATCTGAGATATAAGGAAGGGAATATTGATGAAATTTTATAAGCTTGAAGATCAGGTCATTATTTCTGACAAGGAACTGACAGCCGGCACAGAACTGATACCAAACACGACAGATGCAGCAGGAGAAAAGCATGTTCCTGTGATTATGGTCCATGGGGAAGAAGTGACGGTGAAGATCGGAACGGCAGAGCATCCAAGCCTCGAAGCGCATTACATCGAGTGGATTCTGCTGCAGACGGACACCGGTATGCAGATGAAATGGCTGAAACCCGGAATGAAACCTGAAGCCATATTCAAAACTACTGAAAAGATAGTAGCGGCATATGAGTACTGCAATCTTCACGGATTGTGGATGGCAAGTGTTTAAAAAAGAGAACTGGAAAATCCATAAAAAAGAACAGAATCAGGACAAAAAACAGTTGACGAAATATATATATAATGTTAATATAATTCGAATTTGATTTTTACGGCTTTTGCCGTGAAAAATAGTCAGAAGGAGGAACTACTACGATGAAGAAACTGATTGCTGTATTGCTGGTGCTGGCTATGATGGTTATGACAACTGCCGTGTTTGCTGAAGCTGTGGGTTCAAAGACTTCCGGGGATATTTCCGGTGCTGATGTCATTGATGTTAAAGGCAACAAAGAAGCTAATATTGTTATTGAAATCGTTGAGCCTGATGAAGCTGTTACCGCTCTGCAAACCGCGATTGCCGCTGCAGTTGAAGCCGGTGATTTGAGCAGTGTACTGCCCGCAGACATTCTGGCTGCAATTCCTGCTGATTTCCTAAGCGCTGAGAAATTGGCGGACAACCTGAAGGAAATGGTTGCTCTTAAGGCTACCGGCGATGGCGAAGGTGTGGAATCCTTCACCTTTGGTATGGAACTGGATACTCCCTATGAAGAGGGTGAGGAATTGTGCGTTCTGTTCAATATTATTGAGAGCGGCGAGTGGATGATGAAAGATGCTGTCGTAAAGGAAGGCAAAGTTACAATCACCCTGAATGCTGAAGAGCTGGGGAAAATCCTGAACAAGGGTTTGGTTGCTACTCTGGTATTCAATAAGTAAGCTAAACTGGTATTTTCGGGGTAATGTTTATCATTACCCTTTTTTTGTGCCTTTTTCACCGAAAAATTATAAAATGTACGTATAAACCCTGTACAAACCGAAAAACGCATGCTATAATAACGTCTGTTAGCCCAGGCCCACGGTTAATTCGGTTCATTTCCTCCATGGTTGTTTACTGACCATTGTCTGGAACGGGGCGTATCATCACCAATGGCGCGGGTAAACAACATAAAAAAGGAGGATTACCACCATGTATGAAGACAAGACTTTGACCTGCCGTGACTGCGGCAACGAGTTCGTATTCTCTGCCAGCGAGCAGGAATTCTTTGCTCAGAAGGGTTTCCAGAATGAGCCCAGCCGCTGCCCTGCCTGCCGCGCTGCACGTCGTGCGCAGAATGGCAACAATGGTGCTCCCCGGCAGATGTACACAGTAATCTGCGATGGCTGCGGATGCGAGACTCAGGTGCCTTTCCAGCCCCGTGGAGATCGCCCTGTGTATTGCCGCGAGTGCTTTGAGGCTCAGAGGCAGAACAGCCGTTTCTAAGATGAAAAAATCAGCAGCCAGTGGGCTGCTGATTTTTTATTTTGGGTTTATGCCTTACAGTGGCTGCGTACCATGCTTTCAAGAATGTCAAGTTCTTTTTCCGCTGTCTGCTGATCCACACCCTGGGCAAATAGGTAAGCCTTGAGCTTTGGTTCGGTTCCGGAAGGACGGACGATAAACTTGAAACCGGAAGGAAGCGTAAAAGAAAGGACATCGGACTTTGGGAGTCCGGTTTCATCATTCAGGTAGTCGATGCGGGCAGCGTTCTGAATTTCGGATTCTGAGAAGCCTTTGAGAGGTGCGCGAAGAGCGGACATGATATTGGCCATGGTTTTGGCACCGTTCTCGCCCTCGTACTGGAAGGTCAGGAGGCGCTGGGCGTAGAAGCCGAATTCAGTGCGGAGCTCTTCCAGGCGGGAGAGAAGGGTCTTGCCTTCAGCCTTCAGGTTGGCAGCCATTTCACAGAGCAGGAGGGCGGCGTTGACCGCATCCTTGTCCCGGACGTCTGTACCGGAAAGATAGCCGTAGGATTCCTCAAAGCCGAAGAGATAACGATCCGGATGACCTTCCTTTTCCAGCAGGCCGATTTGCTCGCCGATGAACTTAAAGCCGGTCAGGACATTCCGAAGCTCAACATTGTATTTTTTACATATGGCAGCAGCCATCTCAGTGGAGACAATAGTCTTTACTGCTACGAGGGGGAAAGCAGGATCCCTCGGCTTTGCGGAGCGGCAAAGATAATCGAGCATCAGGATACCCATATCGTTGCCGGAAATCAGCTGCACATCATTACCGACGCGGACGCCGGCACCCATGCGGTCGCAGTCAGGATCAGTGGCAAAGCAAAAATCCGCCTGGGTTTCAATCGTTTTCTGAATTGCCAGGGACATAGCCTCCCGGATTTCCGGATTCGGATAGGGACAGGTGGGAAAATGTCCGTCCGGCAGCTCCTGCTCGGCGACAATATCCACCTGAATGTTGCCGATGCGCTTCATGATCTCCCGAACCGGGATATTGCCGGTGCCGTTCAGAGGAGAATAAACCAGATGGAGCGATTCTGAGCAGGGATGAACCCGGAGCTTCAGGATGTCCTGATAATAAGCTTCTATCGTTTCTTCCGTAATGTATGAAATTATTCCGGAAGAGAGGTAATGGTTAAAATCAGGCAAGGCATCCGAAAGGACGGGTTCAGCATCGATGAAATGCTGTATGCGGTCTGCTGCTTCCAGCGTGATCTGACAGCCATCCGCGCCATAAACCTTATATCCGTTAAACTTAGCCGGATTATGGGAGGCGGTGACCATAACACCGGCTGAAGTGTGCAGATGGCGAACCGCGTAGGAGAGCATTGGCGTAGGCTGAAGCTTCGGATACAGATACACACGGATGCCCATCTCTGCCAGGACTGCGGCAGTCAGCTCCGCGAAGTCCCGGGAATGAATGCGGGAGTCGCAGGAGATGGCACAGGATGGCGACGGGAAGGTCTCCTTAAGATAGGAACCGAGGCCGCGTGTGGCTTTGCGCACTGTGAACAGATTCATCCGGTTTGTACCGGCGCCAAGGACACCGCGGAGACCGCCGGTACCAAAGGCGAGCTCACGGTAGAAGGCATCACTGACGGCTGCCTCATCCATTGCTTTCAGGTCGGCGAGAAGCTCCTCCGGCATGGCAGGACAGGTAAGCCAGGCCTGATGCATCCGGGAATTGGAAAGAAACTGGGACATGGTAAATACCTCCGTTTATAAAAATGTGAATGTGCTGAAAAAGAAAACAAAAAAAGGCACAGGGATGGTGTGCCCCAAAAGCATCTCAAACAACGCCCTGATTGCCGGTTCGGCGCAGCTGATTTTTGCGGAAGGGACGAATACGGGAGGAATCCCAGGTGAAACCGTCAAGGGTCAGACGAATTCCGTTTTCGGCAAAGAGATTCGCGACATCTTCAAAAAGAACATACAGATGACGGGCAAAAAAACCATCCTCAGATCCGGCAGGCTCGACCAGCAGCCGGTTTATGCCCCACACGCGGATCGGATCATAACCGTCGAAGGCGAAAGAGGAGGCATAGGGTGACGTATCCTCGCCCCGGAGATCGCATGGGGTGGAGCCAAGCCACGGTGCAGCGCCTCGAAGCAGCGCATAGAAGCAGGTTGTTACCCGGCCGGGAAGAGCAAAGCACAGCTCATCAAGAAAAACGCCGGAGACGTCATATGTCGAGAAGGACAGAATGCGGTTTTCATAAAGGATGACACTGAAGCCTCCGTCCAACGCGCGAGCATCATGGGCGAGGGGACGAAACTTGTACTGAAAAACCGGCCGGGAACCATATCCGGCAATCATAAGTACCCCCTCCTCTCCCTTTTTAATCTCGTAACATATTAACTAAATATACGGGGATCGTCAACTGATTTACACTACATATTGTGGTCAAAATTGTAAATTTTTTGTAATATTTGCAGTATTCGGTAATAAAAACAAAGAATCAAACCGATACAGACTCATTCAACCTTCCTGGTTCCTTCCAGTAACATGATATGTAACGAAACGCAGCAATTGCTGTTTTCTGCACAGTTGAACAAAAGACAGAAAATGTGTAAAATAGGAGCATTCTTATGGATGACATCCGGAGGGAATGAGAAAATGACGAGGCTTGAAAATGCTCTGCTGGAGATATTGAAGGAAGACTGCAGAATTCCGATGGAGAAGATGGCTGTGATGACCGGAGCCAGTCTTGAGGAAACTGCGGCTGCAATCCAGGAACTTGAGGAGAAGCGGATCATTCTGCGGTACATGCCGCTGATCAACTGGGATCTGACAGACCGGGAACGGGTGGAGGCCATGATCGAGGTCAAGGTGACGCCTCAACGGGATATGGGATTTGATGCGGTAGCGAAGAGAATCTATAAATTTGACGAGGTGAAGAGCGTTTACCTGATGAGCGGAAGCTACGATCTGCTGGTACTTGTGGAAGCTCCGACGCTGAAGGAATTGGCAGCGTTTGTGAGTGCCAAGCTGAGCCCTCTTGAGATGGTGACAGGAACAGCAACGAGTTTCGTGCTGAAGCGTTACAAGGAAGAGGGTATTGTATTTGAAAAGGAAGGCAGCGATAAGAGACTGGTGGTGAGTCCGTGAGCATGGATTATGAACGGTATCTGAATCCGGCGATAGCAGCAGTGCCGCCCAGCGGGATCCGGAAGTTCTTTGACCTGGCAAGCAGTATGCAGGACACAATCAGTCTCGGTGTGGGAGAGCCGGACTTCAAGACGCCGTATCATATCCGGGACAAAGCAATCAATAGTCTGATTGACGGGGAGACGCAATATACTGCAAACCGGGGACTGCAGGAACTGCGTGAGGAAATCAGCCTCTATATGCAGGAGCGATATGGAGTATGCTATGACCCGAAGACCGAGATGATCGTGACTATAGGGGCCAGCGAGGCCATCGATATCGCGCTGCGCGCGACTGTTGCCCCGGGAGACGAGGTGCTGGTACCGGAACCAAGTTACGTCAGCTATGCTCCAGGTGTAGTTTTCGCCGGCGGCACTCCAAAGGCAGTCGTAACCCGGGAAAGCGACGACTTCCGGCTGCAGGCAGCTGACCTGGAGGCTGCGATCAACAAAAGAACCAAAGCGCTGATCCTGCCTTATCCCAATAATCCCACGGGTGCAATCATGGAAAAGGCGGATCTGGAAAAGATTGCCGAGGTTATACGGAAACACCGGATTCTGGTAATCAGCGACGAAATCTACAGCGAGCTGATTTACGACGGAAAGGAGCATACGGCATTTGCCAGCCTGCCGGGTATGTGGGAATACACGCTGACGATCAACGGATTCAGCAAGGCTTTTGCCATGACCGGATGGCGGGTAGGTTATGTCTGCGGTGCGGAAGAACTGATCAGCGTAATGAACAAGATTCATCAGTACACAATCATGTGTGCGCCGCGGCAGGCTCAGGTTGCCGCGGCAGAAGCGCTGCGGACCGGACGGGAAAACGGATACGAAGACGTACTTCACATGCGGGACAGCTACGACCGGCGTCGCCGGCTGATGGTCAGCGGATTTCGGGAAATGGGTCTGCACTGCTTTGAGCCTTACGGCGCGTTTTATGTTTTCCCGTCAATAAGAAATACCGGGATGACCAGTGACGTGTTCTGCTCCAGACTGCTGCAGGAGCAGCGGGTAGCCTGCGTACCCGGTACCGCCTTCGGCCCGAGCGGAGAGGGGAATATCCGATGCAGCTATGCGACGGGCATGGACAAGCTGATGACTGCGCTGGAGCGTATCGGAGCGTTTATCAGGAAGGAAACGGGAAAATGAATAAAATCAGGATAACGGCTCTTTTACTGGTATTGTGCCTGACAGCAGTCAGCGTCGCAGCGGAGAGTGTAATCTATGAAGAGGACGACCTTCTGATTGAGGAGATCATGGAGGACGCCCTGGCTACGGAACCACCGTCGATCTATGAGAGCGACGGCAGTATTCTGCTGACTGTTACCTGCACAGGGGACTTTACAATCGGCGGGGACAGTCGGAAAAAGAACAATATTTTTGAAAATGAACTGGCGAATCAGGGCGGAGATATTAACTTCACGATGAAGGGGAAAGGTATCCGGGAATTATTGATGTCGGACGACATGACGCTGGTGAACTTTGAAGGCACACTGACTGAAAGTACGTATGTACCCGGAAACAAGAGAGAAAACCAGTTCCTGTTCAGCGCGCCGCCAAGCTACGTAAGCATGCTGGCGGACAACGGCGTGGAATGCGTAAGCCTCGAGAACAACCATGTAATGGATCACGGAGAAGAGGTGTACGAGGAGACCAAGGCTGTCCTTCGGGACGCCGGTATTGTATACAGCAACAGCACGGAAGTTGGCGTTTATGAGGTCAAGGGCATCCAGATCGCAATGCTGAGTTACCTGTGCATTGACCGGTACGAAAGCCTGTGGGAGAAGGTGCCTGAGGACATCCGGGCAGCAAAGGAAAAATACCCGCTGGTGATCGTCAGCTTCCACTGGGGCAATGAAAAAGACTACAGTCCAACGAACAACCAGATTAAGATGGGCCGGTTGGCGGTTGATGCCGGTGCAGACCTGGTGGTGGGGCACCACAGCCACCGGATGAACCCGATCGAGGAATACAATGGGGTATATATCTGCTACAGCCTGGGCAACTTCTGCTTCAGCGGAAACAGCAAGCCCAGCGACATGAACAGCTATCTGTTCCAGATGCGGTTCAGAGTGAAGGACGGGACTGCGGCTCCAAGGGGATTCAGAATTATACCGATCAGGATCAGCTCCCGGACAGACCGGAATGACTTCATTCCGACCGTGATTGATAAGGGGAGTACGATTGACAGCATTCTGAACACGCTGCGGGAGAACGGAAAAAAACTGGAATACGCAGTGAGCGATTATCCGCTGGAATGGAAAAAGTAATACGGGAATAAATTTATGGAACAATATATTGTGACCGGGATGAGCTGCGCCGCATGCCAGGCCCGGGTGGAGAAAGCGGTGGCAAAGGTACCGGGGGTGACCTCGGTATCTGTTTCTCTGCTGACCAATTCCATGGGGGTGGAGGGAACCGCGAAGGCCGCGGACATCATCCGTGCCGTGGAGTCCGCCGGGTACGGTGCGAGTCCGAAGGAAGCGGCACAGGAAAGCTCCGGCATGGCCGCTGAGGAAGCGGCTCTCGAGGACCGGGAAACACCGAAGCTGAAGCGCCGGCTGATCCTTTCCGCCGGCTTCCTGATCCTGCTGATGTACATCACGATGGGACACCACATGCTGGGACTGCCGCTGCCGGCGGCGCTGGCGGAGAACGTGCTTGCCCTGGCGCTGACACAGCTGCTGCTGGCCGCGGTGGTGATGATCATCAACCAGAAGTTTTTTACGTCCGGGTTTTCCTCCCTGCTTCACGGGGCGCCGAACATGGATACGCTGGTTGCTCTGGGCTCCTCGGTCTCCTTTGCCTGGAGCACGTGGGTCTGCTACCGGCTGAGCGCCCTCGCCGTCAGCGGCGCGGAGATGGCAGAACTGCATACCCTGTACCACAGCGAGCTGTACTTCGAGTCCGCCGCGATGATTCCCGCGCTGATTACCGTAGGGAAGATGCTGGAGGCGCTCTCCAAGGGGCGGACTACCTCCGCGCTGAAGGATCTGATGCGCCTGGCGCCGCAGACTGCGACGGTCGTGCGGGACGGGACCGAAACTGAAGTTTCCGTGGACCAGGTCAGCACAGGTGATGTCTTCCTGGTGAAGCCGGGAGAAGCGATTCCGGTGGACGGGGTTGTGCTGGAGGGAGACAGCTCGGTAAACGAAGCTGCGCTGACCGGGGAATCCATCCCCGTGGACAAGAAGCCGGGAGATCCAGTTTCCGCGGCGACGATCAACGCGTCCGGCTTCCTGCGCTGCCAGGCGACCCGGGTGGGCCGGGATACCACGCTGAGTCAGATCATCCGGATGGTGTCCGATGCAGCCGCAACCAAGGCGCCGATCTCCCGGGTGGCTGATAAGGTGTCCGGGATTTTCGTGCCGGCGGTGATCGCCATCGCGGTCATCGTACTGGCATACTGGCTGGTCGCCGGGGAAGGCCTCTCCTTCGCGCTGGCACGGGCGATCTCCGTGCTGGTGATCTCCTGCCCCTGCGCCCTGGGCCTGGCCACGCCGGTGGCCATCATGGTCGGAAACGGCATCGGAGCGAAGAACGGCGTGTTGTTCAAGACGAGCGAAAGCCTAGAGTGCGCAGGGAAAACGAGAATCATCGCGCTGGACAAGACGGGCACCATCACCACGGGTGAACCGAAGGTGACGGAACTTCAGCCCGCGGCCGGCGTGACAGAGACACAGCTGCTGCAGGCGGCCTGCACCCTGGAACGGCTGTCCGAGCATCCGCTGGCGAGAGCAATCACAGTGGAAGCTGAGAAGCGCGGGATTCCTGCTGAAGAGGTAACGGATTTCCGGGTGGTTCCCGGCAAGGGGCTGTGGGGTGTGCTTACCGGCAGGACGCTTTACGGCGGGAACAGCGGATACATCGCTTCTGCCGCCGGAGAGCCGGACAGCAAAATGAAAGAGACCGCGGAGCGGCTGGCGGGCGAAGGAAAGACCCCGCTGTTCTTCGCGGAAGAGAAGCGGCTGCTGGGCATCATCGCTGTAGCGGACACGATGAAGGCGGATTCAGCGGAAGGCATCCGTCAGCTGAAGCAGCTGGGGCTCCGCGTCGTTATGCTGACCGGGGATAACGAACGAACCGCCCGGGCGATCGGCCGGCAGGCCGGCGTGGACGAGACCGTGGCCGGCGTGCTGCCCTCCGGAAAGGAGGCTGCGATCCGTATGCTTCAGAAACACGGAAAAACCGCCATGGTCGGAGACGGCATCAACGACGCGCCGGCGCTGATGAGAGCGGACCTCGGTATCGCCATCGGGGCGGGAACCGACGTGGCCATCGACAGTGCCGACGTCGTGCTGATGAACAGTTCGCTGACCGACGTTGCGGCAGCCGTCCGGCTGAGCCGACAGACATTGAAGAACATCCATGAGAACCTGTTTTGGGCGTTCTTCTACAACGCGATCTGCATTCCGCTGGCGGCGGGACTGTTTGCCGTGAAGCTGAACCCGATGATCGGGGCGGCAGCGATGTCGCTGTCCAGCTTCACCGTATGCATGAACGCACTGCGGCTGAACCTGTGCGATCTCCGGAACGGGGAAAAGGACGGAATACCGCGGGCCTTCCTGCGGCATCCGCTGCCGGAAAGACTGACGGAAGAGGTGCGGGATGCCTGCGCAGGCGGCGTGTGCCCGACTGATCCGGAAGAATCGGGAGCGACCCTGACCGTGCTGATTGAGGGCATGATGTGCGAACACTGCGAGGCGACCGTTAAAAAGGCGCTGGAAGCGCTTGACTTTGTGGCTTCCGCGCAGGCGAGCCACGAGGCCGGGAAGGCAACTGTCACGCTGAGCGGGGAAGCCGACGAGGAAGCGATCCGGAAAGCCGTCGAGGATCAGGATTACACCTTCCTGGGCATAGGGAAGTGACGAAACGGGGAAACCGGCGCGCTGAATCCCGGAAATCTGCCGGGAAACAGACCGGATCGCCAATTGACACATAAGGGGATATTTGATAACATTACCGTTAATATCAATGGAGGAGGACTGCATCATGCTGCAAAACAGAATCAGAGAAGGACTTACTTTTGACGACGTGCTGCTGGTTCCTGCAAAGAGTGAAGTGTTGCCGAGGGATGTGGATCTCTCCATTCATCTGGCGAAGAACATCAAGCTGAATATTCCGATCATGAGCGCTGCCATGGACACCGTGACCGACAGCCGGATGGCTATCGCAATGGCCCGGGAAGGCGGACTCGGCATCATTCATAAAAACATGACGATCGACGAACAGGCCGCGCAGGTCGACAAGGTCAAGCGCAGCGAGCACGGCGTGATCACCGATCCCTTCTACCTGAGCCCGGAGCATCTGATCAGCGACGCGGAAGACCTGATGAGCCGGTACAGGATCAGCGGCGTGCCGATCACCCGGGAAGGGAAGCTGGTGGGCATCCTGACAAACCGTGACCTGCGGTTTGAAACGGACTACAGCAAGAAGATCGGCGAGGTCATGACCAGCGAGAACCTGATCACCGCCCCGGAAGGCACCACCCTCGAGGAGGCCAAGGAGATCCTGGCGAAGCACAGGATTGAAAAGCTGCCTATCGTGGACAGGGACGGCATGCTGCGCGGGCTCATCACAATCAAGGATATCGAGAAGACGCAGAAATACCCCCTGAGCGCCAAGGACGAGAAGGGCCGGCTGCTGTGCGGCGCGGCCGTGGGTGTGACCGCAGACGTGTTTGAACGGATCGACGCGCTGCTGGCAGCGAAGGTTGATGTCATCAATATCGACACGGCGCACGGGCATAGCCTGGGCGTGATCCGGCAGGTCGAAAAGATACGGAACAGATATCCGGACATAACGCTGTTTGCCGGAAACGTGGCCACGGCTGCAGCGACCCATGACCTGATCAGCGCCGGCGTGGACTGCGTGAAGGTCGGCATCGGTCCCGGATCCATCTGCACGACGAGGGTGGTGGCCGGTATCGGCGTGCCGCAGATCACCGCGATCTCCGACTGCGCGGAGGAAGCTGACAAATACGGTATCCGCGTGATCGCCGACGGCGGCATCAAGTATTCAGGAGACATCACGAAGGCCCTGGCGGCGGGCGGCAGCTGCGTCATGCTTGGCAGCCTGCTGGCGGGCACCGAGGAAAGCCCCGGAGCGATGGAAATCTATCAGGGACGGAGTTTCAAGGTTTATCGCGGCATGGGCAGCCTGAGCGCCATGAGCGTGGGCAGCAAGGACCGGTATTTCCAGGAGGGCCAGAAGAAGCTGGTGCCGGAAGGCGTCGAGGGCCGGGTGCCCTACAAGGGAACCCTGGCGGATACTGTGTTCCAGATGGTCGGCGGTCTGCGGAGCGGCATGGGCTACTGCGGCGCGAAGACGATCGATGATCTGCGGAAAAACAGCGAGTTTATCAAGATTACCGGCGCGGGCCTGGCGGAAAGCCATCCGCACGATATCTCCATTACGAAGGAAGCACCGAACTATTCCAGAAGCCTGTAAGGATTTCCGTACAGAGTTGATTCCAGGGAGTGGATGCACATGGGCAAGCGGTTCTACAAGGTGGTCGGCGGGCTGACCAGGATGTTCTCACGGAAGATGAAGACGGAATGGGAGGTTCCCTTTGAGGAAGGTGCCTGCATTTTTGTGGTCAATCATGCCGGAGCCATCGGACCGTTCGATATGATGACGAAGTTTCCGCTGCGGGACAAGTGCCATCCCTGGATCAACAACGGGATGCTGGAAAAAAAGGAAGTGCCTGCCTATGTGCGGCAGGATTACTGGTGGAAACCCGGGAGCTTTTTCGAGCCCGTGCTGAACGCCACGGTGCCGTATATTGCAAGCTGGATTATGCCGCCGATTCTGAAGAGCGTAGACTATATTCCTGTATATCATGATCAGCGGATCATGCTGACAATGAGGCAGAGCGTCAGGACATTGCAGAAGGATGAGTATCTGCTTGTATTTCCGGAACAGCCCAGCGGATGGCTGAGCCATCATGAGTGGATCAACACGAGCTGGCTGCGGCTTGGGGAGCTGTGGTACAGGGCCAGCGGGAAAGCTATGAAGCTATATCCGGTTCATCTTGATTATAAGAAGCATCTGTTCAAGGTGGCTACGCCGGTGTGGTATGATCCCTCAAAGAGATTCGCGGATCAGGAGAAGGAACTGGCAGAGAAGCTGGCGAAGGGGTTAAGAGGCGAGTGAACTCCTCTGCGCTGATGCAGAAGTCTACGTACGGAAAAACAAGAGACAAGTCTGTACAGGCCAGTTGTTTTCATATGAGTGAGCAGTTCCTTTCGGCTAAAAAAAACCACTCCGCCATCAGAGGAGTGGAAAATGGAAATATGATGGATTATTCCCCGGTATCGGCCGGGGATTTTTCTTCTGCGTTTGGATCGGTCAGCATGTCGCGGCAGAGGATGCGCAGAAATTTCAGGACATTCTCATCGTTGCGGTTGGTAACCAGGACAGAAAGGTAACCGTCCTCAGCGTAAGCGTACTGAGCGGTAAGACCGGGAAGCTTTGACTGGGGGATACCGAAGAGGTGGGTTTCCCCGGTGGAGGAATCGCGGCGCCAACCGTTCTGCAGGGAGATGCCTGCTTCGTCAAAAATCGCCATGAGTTCCGGATCACTTTCCAGCGCTACAAATGCGCCTGAGGCAGCGGAGCCGATGAACTGCTCACGGGGCAGGAGATAAATATCACCCTCACCGGCAGCCATGTAGGTGGAAAGCTGCATGGCGGCATAGGCGCCGTCATTGGTGAAGGTGTGGGAATCGACGACTTCCATATCCGGAAGATATTTCTGCCAGACGGAAGCCATATAGGCATCCAGAGCTTCCTGATTGGAATAGCCCATGATATAGAACTGGACTTTTTTCTCCTCCGGGGAGCGATAAGCAGTGACGGTATAGAGCAGGTCAATCCCGAAGACTGCGAGAATGATCAGAAGGGCGTATTTCCACCAGCTGTAGGTAAAATGCGTACGCAAAATCTTCTTTGTTACAGGCGTTTTCATGCATAACTCCTTCGACGTCTGAATATGGTGGCATCATACCACTAAATTGACGGAAAGACAAGATTGTGATATACTTTGATCAGTGAAAACAGTACATTTCTGGACGACGTGCGCGACAGCCAAACAGAAAAAGGAGGAAGAGGAGCATGGCGACTCAGACAATTATTACAGTCGGAAGGCAGTATGGATCCGGCGGACGCTATGTGGCAAAGCTGCTGGCGGAGGAACTGGATATTCCTTTTTACGATAAGGAGTTGTTGGCTGAAGCGTCCAAGGACAGTGGAATCTGCACGGAGGTGCTGGAGAACTACGACGAGAAGAACACCAGGGGTCTCCTGTTTTCCCTGATCAGTGGGGTACAGACCCACGGGGATTCAGGCACCATGTATATGGATATGCCACTGAACCACAAGATTTTCCTTGCGCAGTTCGACACGATCCGCAGACTGGCGGACAAAGGCCCCTGCGTCATTGTCGGCCGCTGCGCAGACTATGTACTGCGCGACCATGAAAACGTACTGAACGTTTTCATCAAGGCTTCCCAGGAGGACAGGATCAAGCGAATTGTGACCTACTACGGCGCGGATCCGATCAAGGCTGAGGAAATTCTCAAGAAAGCCGACAAGCAGCGGGCGTCCTACTACAACTATTACGCGACCGGCACCTGGGGCGACGTATCCAACTACGACCTGTGCGTTGATACCGGAACCCTGGGCATTCCCGGCACGGTGGAGCTGATCAAGAAATGTGTACGGATCCGGGAAAAGAAGCTGGAAAACGGCGAGGAAGCGTGGTAAGACGCTTCACGGCGCTGCTTCTGGCAGCGTTGCTGCTGAAAGGCACCGGGGCAGGGGCAGAGCTGCAATGGAAGCAGAACACGGAGGGGCAGCGGATGCTGCAGGACTTCGTAATTCGGGCGAACGACGCGCTGCTCGCTTTCGGGGAGCAGGAGGTCAACAGCCTCTTTGAGGAATACAACAGTTTTGCGGTGTTCGGTATCACGGATCAGCAGGACGCAGAGGTACCGGAAGGGGTGGAGCTGACCTGCCGGATGGGTGAGGATACACTGTACAGCCTGGAAGTGCGGGTGAACCAGGCGGAAAGATTTCCCGGAATTGCCTCGGCCTTCCTGATGGCAACGGACTCCGCTCTGACCATGGAGGCTGCCATCAGGGATCCCCTGGACAGGGCACGCAAGGCGATGCAGCACCCTGAAAACAGCTTTGAGGAACCGGTGGACGATCTGAACGGTACCTATACACGGGTCTACTATGCCTATTTTCCTGACGAGTATCATGACGGAGCCAACTGGCTGCAGATGACGATTATCTTTCCACAGAAGGCTTACTGGGAGACCGCCGGGCTGGAAACCGAGGACAGCGGGGAGAAGTCTCCAAGTGTGCCGGAAGACGCAGATCCGGAATATGAAGGCTACTTCAGCAGCGACGACTACAGCCATTACGAAGTGTTCAGCACAGCCACGCCGGAGCCGGACAGCGCCGCCAAGGAATACGACAGCGTATGGAAGTAAGCAGATAGACTCTGATATGGAGAATTGTTGTTTTTGTGTTGTTTATCGGTAAGCACATTGAAGAACAGCGCCGTGAGGTTTACAATGCTTTACGGCGCTGTTTTTTGCGCCTGAATAAACACGGCAGGAGCAGTATATGGCCAGAATTCAGATGAAAACCCCGCTGGTGGAGATGGACGGAGACGAAATGACCCGGGTGCTCTGGGCGGAAATCAAGGAAAAGCTGATCGAGCCCTTTGTTGAGCTGAAGACGGAATACTACGACCTGGGTCTGAAGCACCGGGACGAGACAAACGACCAGGTGACGATCGACAGCGCGAACGCGGCGTTGAAATACGGCGTGGCGGTCAAATGCGCGACGATCACGCCGAACGCCCAGCGGGTTGAGGAATACAAGCTGAAGGAAATGTGGAAAAGCCCGAACGGAACGATCAGAGCCATGATGGATGGCACCGTGTTCCGGACGCCGATCCTCGTGAACGGCGTGCACCCCACAGTGCGGACCTGGAAGAAGCCGATCACCATCGCCAGGCACGCCTACGGAGACGTGTACCGGAACAGCGAAATCCGGGTACCCGGGGCCGGGAAGGCGGAGCTTGTGTTCACCGGGGAGGACGGGCAGGAGATCCGTCAGACCGTGTTCAATTTCAAGGGACCGGGCATCGTGCAGGGCATGCACAACCTGGATGGGAGCATTACCAGCTTCGCCCACAGCTGCTTCAAGTACGCGCTGAGCGTGAAGCAGGATCTCTGGTTCTCCACAAAGGATACGATCAGCAAGACCTATGACCACCGGTTCAAGGACATCTTCGCGGAAATCTATGAAAAGGATTACAAGGAAGCGTTTGAGAAAGTCGGGATCACCTACTTCTACACGCTGATCGACGACGCGGTGGCGCGGGTCATCCGCAGCGAGGGCGGCTTTATCTGGGCCTGCAAGAACTACGACGGAGACGTGATGAGCGACATGATCGCGACGGCCTTCGGCTCCCTGGCCATGATGACATCCGTACTCGTGACGCCGAACGGACAGTTCGAGTACGAGGCGGCCCACGGCACCGTGACCCGGCACTATTACCGCTACCTGCAGGGCGAGGAGACAAGCACAAATCCCGTGGCGACGATCTTCGCCTGGAGCGGCGCGCTGCGCAAGCGCGGCGAGCTGGACGGCATCACGGAGCTGCAGCAGTTCGCGGACCGGCTGGAGCAGGCCACACTGGACGTCATCAATGACGGAATCATGACGAAGGACCTGGCACTGCTGTATGAAGGGGAAGCCCGGGCCGTGACCAGCCGGGTGTTCCTGGAGGAAATACAGAAGAAACTGATAAACGCGTAAATCCCTTCAATACCGGATTATACATGACTGAACAGCTTGACGCGGAGCACCGGGAACGCTATAATAATACCAGATTACCTGGGGTTCGCGACAGCTTTTCGGTTTTCCCCACATTTCAAAAAATGGAGCCCGGGTCCACAGAGCGCAATGTCATGCCCCCGTTTTTAACGCCAGGGGACGGCAGAAACGTTCGGCAGGGCACCAGCCTGCTAGACATAGCGGGTGAAAAAACGAGAGCATCGGCTCCCTGGGTAACCCAACATGTTCTCCGGTTTTCCGGAGAACATTTTTACATATGCGCAGCCGGACGCTCCGGCCGGAAAATAATTTGCATCACCGGCGGAAAGCCCCCTTTCAAGAAAAGAAATTCTATGATATACTGAACAGGATTATGAATTCCCTTGTGCGCGGGAAGAAAAGGAGCCCATAAAATGAGAAAGATCGGCGTATTGACCAGCGGAGGAGACAGTCCGGGAATGAACGCCGCGGTGATGTCCGTTGCCCGCAGCGCGGCGCTGTACGGCATTCCGCTGATCGGCATCAAGCGTGGATATAACGGCCTGCTGAGAAAGCGGGAGAATATAAAGGACGACCTGCAGGAGCTGAACCTTGAAACCGTGCTGGATATTGCTGATACCCCCGGCACGTACCTGCGGACCGCGCGGTGCGACGAGTTCCGCGAGGAGAAATACCGCGCGATCGCCGTTAATACCCTGAAGGAAATGGAGATCGACGGTCTGGTCGTCATCGGCGGCGACGGCAGCTTCAACGGCGCCCGCTGCCTGTGTGAAATGGGTATTCCCTGCGTGGGCATTCCCGGCACGATCGACAACGACCTGGGATACACTGAAATGACCCTCGGATACGACACCGCCGTGAACGTATGCGTGAACGCGGTGCGCGCCATCCGGGCCACCAGCCGCAGCCATGACCGGCCCCACATTGTCGAGGTGATGGGCCGCCACTGCGGCGACATCGCACTGACCACCGCCGTCAGCACCGGCAGCGAGATCGTGATCGCTCCCGAGGTGCCATGGAAGGTCGAGGACATCGCCGTCAAGCTGAACCGCCAGCTGGACAAGGACAATCCCCGGGCAACGATCATCATTGCCGAGGGCGCCTACGAAAAGATGGCTCCCTTCGATCTGTACGGATTCCTGACAGCCAATGGCAAGATGTGCTACGAGGGTGAGCCCATGAGCGCAAACCGCCTGGCCTCCGTGCTGAAACGGATGTGCGGCGGCGCCGAGGTCCGCAGCACTGTGATCGGCTACACGCAGCGCGGCGCCGAGCCCACCGCCCGCGACAGTGCCTTCGCCTTTGAGGCCGGCAACCTGGCCGTGCGCCTGCTGCGCGATGGCATCAGCAACCAAGTGATCGGCATGCAGATGGGCCGGGTTATGTACATGCCTATTATGGAAGCGCTGCAGTACCGGAACATTTTCAACCGGACGCTGTACGACCTGGTGAATTCCCTGTAAAAAATCTGCTCCCATTGCCTGAAAAGGCTTGACAGGAGAGATGAAAACGCATATAATACACGCTGTTTGAAAGCAGAGGCATGCCTGTCTCTCACCTTGCGCGGCCTGCGCCGCCGGGTAATCGGCAGACTTTTCCCGAAAGGGAATCGGATGAGCGAATGAGCGACGGGCAGACTGCCCGCCGCTTTTACATTACTTAGGAGGTGCATGGACATCGCAACCGAACTGTTGATTAACGAGGCTATCCGCGACAGAGAGATTCGCCTGATCGATGAAAACGGCGAACAGCTTGGCGTCATGACCACGCAGCAGGCACTGGCCCTTGCGGAAGAAAGAGGATACGATCTGGCCAAAATCCAGCCGTCCGCTGTTCCGCCTGTATGCAAGCTGCTGGACTACGACAAATACCGTTATGAGCAGTCCAAGCGGGAGCGTGAGAACCGCAAGAATCAGCGCGTTGTCGATATCAAGGAAGTGCAGCTGTCAGCCACCATCGAGGAGAACGATGTGAACACCAAGGCCAAGATGGCGATCCGCTTCCTGGAGAACGGTGACAAGGTTAAGGTCTCCATTCGCTTCCGCGGCCGCCAGATTACCCACAGTGAAATCGGACTGAAGGTCATGCAGGACTTCGCCGATCGCTGCAAGGAAGTCAGCATGGTGGAACGCCGCCCGCTGCTAGATGGCCGGAATATGATTATGGTCCTGGCTCCCAAGGCACTGAAGGCTTCCTTCGCCGAGAAGAAGGCTAAGAAGGAAGCCCAGGCCAAGGAGAATGCCGCCCCGCAAGAGGCGCAGGAGTAAACCGCATCGGAAGGAGGATACATCCCATGCCCAAACAGAAATCCCATCGCGGAGCTGCAAAACGCTTTTCCTTTACCAAGTCCGGTATTGTCAAGCATAAGCAGATGAACGCCAACCATCAGGTTCGCCTGAAGACCACCAAGAGGACCCGTCACCTGCGGAATCCCGGCATCGTGGATAACGCGGCTGAAGCACGCACAATTCATAAGCTGCTGCCTTACAAATAAGGTGTAAGATTCTGCAAGGAGGATAAACAATCATGGCACGCATTAAAAGGGCTGTTAACGCCCATAAGAGCCGCCGCAAGGTAATGAAACTGGCGAAGGGTTACTGGGGAGCAAAATCCAAGCAGTACCGCGCCGCAAAGGAACAGGTTGCCCGCAGCCTGCGTTATGCATATGTTGGCCGGAAGCTCCGGAAGCGTGAGTTCCGTCGCCTGTGGATCACCCGTATCAACGCCGCCGCGCGTCTGAACGGCATGAGCTACTCCACCTTCATCAACGGCCTGAAGAAGCATAACATCGACGTGAACCGCAAGATGCTGGCTGATCTGGCTGTGAGCGACGCCGAAGGCTTCGCCAAGCTGGTTGAGATCGCGAAGAGCTGAGCGATCCGTAAATCCACTTTTAAGCTGCCCAAAGGCAGCTTTTTTTATGCTTTTTGTGCTTTTTTTGTTGGTTTTTTACCTTGACAGCTAAAATGGGAAGCATATAATAATACGCAGGTACGTACAAATTACAGGCCGTTTTACAACTATTCAGAACAGTGGAACGCAGAGGAGGCACCCGGAATCATGATTTATTATGTCAACATTCAGGCCGGCCGGGAAGGCAACGGCAGCAAGGAAACCCCATTCCGTCACATCGACGACGCGGCAAAGGTCGCCCGCCCCGGGGATAAAGTCATCGTCGCACCCGGTATCTACCGTGAAAAGGTTACGCCGGTTTTCGCCGGAACCGAGGAGAACCGGATTGTTTATCGGTCAGAGAAGCCGCTTGGCGCCGTGATCACCGGCAGCGAGGAGGCGAAGGGCTGGGAGAAGACAGAGGACGGACTGTGGAAGATCAGCATCTGCAACGGGATTTTCGGGGATTACAATCCCTACACCACGTTTGTATGCGGCGACTGGTATTTCGCGCCGACCATCCGGCACACGGGCTGCGTGGTGATGAACGACCGGATGATGTATGAAACGACAAGCCGGGAAGCCTGCGCCAAGGCCGAGCCGGATCCCTGCAGCTGGGTGAAGGAGGAGAGCGTGTACCAGTGGTACACGGAGCAGGAAGACGGAAAGACCGTGATCTACGCCAACTTCCAGGGCAAGAACCCGAATGAGGAACAGGTTGAGATCATCGTGCGGCGGAACTGCTTCATGCCGGACGAGAACGGTATCGGATACATCACGGTGAGCGGGTTCGACATCAAGAACGGCGCCACCACCTGGGCGCCGCCCGCCGCCTACCAGGACGGCCTGATCGGCCCGCATTGGAGCAAGGGCTGGATCATCGAGGACTGCGAAGTGCACAACAGCCGCTGCTGCGGCATCAGTCTGGGCAAATACCGGGATCCGGAAAACGACATGTACTTCTATACGAAGCACGTCAAGAGCCCGACCCAGATGGAGCGTGACGCGGTATGCCGCGGCCAGTATCACGGATGGCTGAAGGAAAAGGTCGGCAGCCACATCATCCGCCGGTGCCATGTGCATCATTGCGAGCAGACCGGTATCGTCGGCCGGATGGGCGGCGTGTTCAGCACGATTGAGGACTGCCACATCCATCACGTCTGCAATACCCAGCAGCTGGGCGGCGCGGAGACAGCGGGCATCAAGTTGCACGCGGCCATCGACGTGACGATCCGCCGGAACTGGATCCACAACTGCATTATGGGTGTATGGTGCGACTGGGAGGCCCAGGGCGCCCGGATCACCCAGAACGTTATGCATGACAACTGGCCGACCGAAGGCGCGGAAAAGGCCATGGGCGCCATGTTCAGCACAGACGTGTTCATCGAGGTGGGCCACGGCCCGACGATGATTGACAACAACGTTCTGCTGAGCCCGGTGAACGTGACGATCCCCAGCGAGGGAATCGCCTGCATCCACAACCTGATGCTGGGCAGCTTCTCCCTGATCAACAGCGGCGTGGACAGCGTTGTCAACGGGCAGCGGGAGCCCCGGTACACGCCCTATCATATCCGCCACAGGACTGAGGTCGCAGGCTTCATGACCATTCTGCACGGAGACGACCGGATCTACAACAACATCATGATCCAGCAGCACCCGGTCCTGCATCCGGAAAAGGAACCCACCGACTCCGGACACGAGAAGGTCGGCACGGCGCCCTTCGACATTTTCCCGAGCTATGAGGAGTGGTACGCGCCTTTCGGCAAGGAAGGGGAGCCGCATATGGGCGGCCTGGCCACCTATCACTTCGGGCACCTGCCGGTGTGGGTCAGCGGCAACGCCTACTTCAACGGGGCGACCGTCAGCAAGCACGAGGATCACGGGCTGTGCAGCGAGGAGAAGGCCTGCGTAGCATGGACCGTGAAGGACGGGAAAGTCTTCCTGAAGACCAATGTATACGATCTCCTGAAGGACTTCCGGGACGGCATCATCTGCACCGAAATGCTGGGCAAGGCCTTTGAGCCGGAACAGCGGTTCGAGAATCCCGATGGAACGGACATCGTATTCGATCAGGATTACTTCGGAAGCCACAGAGGGTTTGACGTGCTGCCCGGACCGTTCGCGGAAGGGTTTGATACGGAGAAAGAACTGTGGTAAGATAAGCCTGTCTGGTAAATCAAAACACGCACCTGCCGGATGCATCCGGCAGGTGTTTTAAAAAAGAGGTTTTGCAGGGATGATCGGGAAGGCAATCGGAGATGGGGCAGCGCTGGGCGTCGGCCTGGCGATGGACGCGTTTTCCGTGTCCATGGTTAACGGGCTCAGGGAACCGAAAATGGCCCGGGGGAAAATCCTGCGGATTGCGGGCATTTTTGGGGCCTTTCAGACAGCCATGCCCCTCATCGGGTACATGATGGTCCGGACGCTGATAAAGGCCTTTACAGCCCTGGAACCGGCCATTCCGTGGATCGGATTTGCGCTGCTGCTTTTTCTTGGCGGGAAAATGATTCTGGAAGGGATCAGGAAGAAGAAAGATAAGGAAGAGGAAGCGGAAAAGATCGGCACCGGGGGATTGATTGTTCAGGGGATTGCCACGTCGATTGACGCGCTGTCCGCGGGGCTGACCATGGCAGAGAGTCAGTTTGGGGAAGCGGTGATTGAGGCGGCAGTGATTGGTGCTGTGACCTTTGGGATTTGTGTTGCGGGGGTAAGGATTGGGAGGAAGGCCGGGGATCGGCTGGAGGATAAGGCGTCAGTTTTTGGCGGAGTTATTCTGGTGCTGATTGGGATAAAGATTATTTTGGGGCTTTAATGGGAACAGCAATCCAGTTATATTATTCTGTCAGTTGCTTTTTTACGTGATCCTCAGCTTCCAGAGGTATTCCAAACGGGAGACGCTTCTCAGCAAACGCAACCTCAATAGTCGCAAATCTACACTGTAGAGATTGCTCCTTTTCGGTTGATCTCACCTCGGACAAGATTTCCGCCACTGGCGGTCGTCAGAGGTTCGCCATTCCGGACGTAACGGATGCTAAGCTCTGTCTTCGCCTTCGGCTCGCCAATCG
>JAFRLY010000045.1 GCA_017431005.1 Clostridia bacterium | reverse complement strand
TGTAGCGCGCTACCAACTGTGCTATAGCCCCTTATTTGGTAACTTTTCCGACCGTATTTTACATCTCGTCGGATTTTGATGTTTCCGGGGCGGGAGTGCGCAAGTGGCAGTTCGTTCTACCATCTGTGCTAATGCCCCGTGTATGGGTCCCGGAGGTTCAATCCGGGGTAATTTCCTGCGTTTTACGTCTGCAGGTCTGGTGACGTGTCCATTTTGGTAAAATCCACTACCTTTGTGGGGTGAGGACGGAGGACTTCGCCCTACCAACTGTGCTATAGCCCCTTATTTGGTAACTTTTCCGACCATATTTTACATCTCGTCGGATTTCGATGTCTCCGGGGCGGGAGTGCACAAGTGGTAGTTCGTTCTACCATCTGTGCTAATGCCCCGAATTTGGTAACAATTCCGACCATATTTTCCATCAGCTCCTATGGTCGGCTTTCGGAACTGATTTCCTGTGGGGCGTAAGTACGGATGGTTTGTTCTACCAACTGTGCTAATGCCCCATATGTTTCCCGGGCACTTTCCCGGGGGATTTTCCTCGACTTTTAAGTCCGGAGGTGTGGGACTTCGGTCGTCCGACCATCTCAGGGAGCTCAGCCAGGGCACGGGTGCACCCCCTGCCTCATGCGCTGCGCTAACAGCCCGTATAAGGCTCCCGGAAAACCGGGGAAATTTCCTCGACTTTACCGTCCAGAGGTTTGGGACTCCACGGCTTTTTCAGCCGCAAGCGGTAGTATAGCACAGGGAAAATGAAAAGGCAAGAATAAAATGTAAAAAAATAAGGCAGAAATAAAAGAAAAAAGTCCGGAGAGAATTCTCCGGACATTATACGTTATTTTAGGTCAGGGCTGCTTGCCGATGTAAGCCAGAATACCGCCGTCAACATACAGAATGTGGCCGTTCACAAAGTTGCTGGCGTCGCTGGCCAGGAAGACTGCGGGGCCCTGCAGATCCTCGGGATTGCCCCAGCGGGCAGCCGGCGTCTTGGCAATGATGAACTGGTCGAAGGGATGACGGCTTCCGTCGGGCTGACGCTCCCGCAGCGGAGCGGTCTGGGGTGTCGCGATGTAGCCGGGTCCGATGCCGTTGCACTGAATGTTATGCTCGCCGTACTCGGAGCAGATGTTCCGGGTCAGCATCTTCAGGCCGCCCTTGGCCGCAGCGTAAGCGGATACGGTCTCGCGGCCGAGTTCGCTCATCATGGAGCAGATGTTGATGATCTTTCCGTGTCCTTTCTGAATCATGGAAGGAATGACGGCCTTGGCGCAGATGAAGGGGGCGTTCAGGTCGACGTCGATAACCTTGCGGAAATCCGCGGCGCTCATCTCAATCATCGGGATGCGGCGGATAATACCGGCGTTGTTGACCAGGATGTCGATGACGCCGACTTCGGCTTCGATCTGCTTTACCAGCGCCTGTACGGCTTCCTCATTGGTGACGTCACACACATAGCCATGGGCAGGAATGCCCTTTTCCTGATATGCGGCCAGGCCTTTGTTTACCAGATCCTGATTGATGTCGTTGAAAACGATCGTGGCGCCGGCTGCCGCATAGGCTTCAGCGATGGCAAAGCCAATACCGTAGGACGCGCCGGTAATCCACGCGATTTTACCTTCCAGAGAGAAATCTTTCATATTCATAGTAGCTCCTTTCCCTGGGGGCTTTCCGGTCGCCCCCAGACCCCTTCGGTTTTATAGTATTATTGGTTGCTTTCCGATCATGTCGCTGACCGCTTACGCCTCGCTGAAAACGCCGCACTATGGCGTTTTCCGGGCGCTCGGCGCCCTGGATCCATTCGGATTCAGACTGCAATCTGTTACCGGAGCTCTGTGGTGGGAATGTTGTCCATATCATCAAAGGCCTGGTTTTCGCCGCCCATAGCCCAGATGAAGGTGTAATTGCTTGTGCCGGCACCGGCATGAATGGACCAGGAGGGAGAGATGACCGCCTGCTCGTTCTGCATGACGATATGGCGGGTTTCCTGACCTTCGCCCATCATGTGGAAGACAACGTTGTCCTTCGGCACTTCGAAGTAGAAGTATACCTCCATCCGCCGCTCATGCGTGTGGGCGGGCATGGTGTTCCAGACGGAGCCGGGCTCCAGAACGGTCATGCCCATGGAGAGCTGGCAGGTCTTCAGAACGGAGGGATGAATAAACTGATTGATGACCCGCTTGTTGCTGGTTTCCAGAGCACCGAGAGGCTTCTTGGCAGCATCCGCGATTTTGATCAGCTTGTTTTCATAGCTGCAGTGAGCGGGAGCGGACACGATATAGTATTTGGCGGGGCAGGCCGCGTCATCGCTCTCAAAATAAACTTCTCTGGCTCCCTTGGTGATGTACAGGCAGTCCTTATAGCCCAGCGCATACACTGTGCCGTCCACGGTCACTTTGCCCGCGCCGCCGACGTTGAACATGCCGCATTCCCGGCGCTCCAGGAAGAACTCAGTGCCGAAGTTGTGCCAGATGTCGATACCCTTGTCGATGCTCACCTTTTCACTGACGGGCATGATTCCCATGGTGACCATGCGGTCCACGTGGCTGTACACCGCAGTGACCTCATCGGCGACAAACAGCTTCTCAATCAGAAACTCCTTGCGGGTTTCCTCGGTGGTGTAGCGCTTGAAGTCGCGCTGGTTGCAGGAATAACGAATGTCCATAATGCTTTCCTCCTCTGTATATTCACCGGCGGCAGCGGGAGAATTCCCGCTGGGACCGGTTACAGGCATGTTTCAGGCCTTCAGGGCCTCCGACAGGGCCATAAAGTAAGGACCGACGCCCTTGGCGTCATCCGCGACGACGGGCTCAGAGAGATAATAGGCGATGCTGCCGTCCCGCTTGCGGTTGGTATCCGGACCCAGACCGGCAACGGCGCAGATGCCGTTCAGGTGCCATTTGCCGCTCTCATCCGCGGCAAGCTGCAGCGCTGTCAGCTGATTGAATGCGTTCAGAGCCGGCTGCCTGTACTTTTCATCATCCAGCAGCCCGAGACGCACACCCTTCAGAATGGCATAAAGTACCATCGAGGATCCGGAGGTTTCCAGATAGTTGCCCTCGACGTCTCCCCGGTCGATCACCTGGAAGAACAGGCCGGTTTCCGGATCCGCCCAGCGCAGGATTCCGTTCACCGCTTCCCGGAAGAGATCCACGAGCGCACGGTAATGCTCATAGAGCTGCTCGTTCATGAAATCGATGCAGTCCACCAGAGCCATCAGATACCAGCCCATGGAACGCAGCCAGAAATTCGCGCTGCAGCCCGTTTCCGGATCCGCCCAGAACTGCTGCTTTTTCAGATCGCAGGCGTGGTAGTACAGACCCTTTTCCGGATTCCAGAGATACTTCCGGACGTTTTTGAACTGGGAAGCGATATCCGCCGCGTCCTTCAGACCGCCGAAGCGGGTGTCAAAGGCGGCACGGAAGGGCTGGGCCATGTACAGCCCGTCCAGCCAGATCTGCTCCGGATAAATCTCCTTATGCCAGAAGTTGCCGCAGGAGCAGCGGGGATGGGTTTTCAGACGGTCCACCAGGAAGTCTATGGCTTTGCGGTAGCGCTCATCCCCGGCCTGCTCCAGGGCGAAGAAGAGCACGCGGCCGCAGTTGGTGGAATCAATGTTATATTTGTCCATCGGGTAATTCGTGATGACGCCTTCCGGGGTGATCAGCTTTTCCAGGTAGCTGAGCACAAAATCCCGGTACAGCGGATCACCCGTTACCTCGTAGAGATCGGCACAGCCGATCAGTACGCAGCCGTCCTCATAATTCCAATAGGACTTGTAGGGCTGATAGGCTGCCAGATACTGGCGGATAAAGGAACGGATCTCCTCCTGCCGGGGCAGGGCCTGCTTGTTCTCCATGCTTTCCTCCTCTGTTCTGTCACTTGTGAGAAAACCGAAACCGTTACAGGGAAGCGGCGGCAGCGACCAGGAATTCGCGCGCAGCGGCCGCGTTGGCAGGCGTGGTATCCTCCAGCGTCATGGGAAGATCCCGCTGCTTCGCGAAGGCCAGCAGCCGGTCATAATGCATACGCCCTGTGCCGCAGGCGATGGAAACGGGACGGAAGGCGCCTTCCTCCAGACGGTAATCCTTCATGTGCAGCAGGGACACCCGGTCTCCCAGCCGGCGGATGGCGTCCCCGATAACGGGATCCGGATTCAGACCGGCTTCATTGGAAAGCAGATTGACGCCGTCCAGAATAATCCGCAGGGCGTCGGAATGCGCATCCTCCAGCAGACGTTCCGCCCGGGCCGGCGTGGCGATGATATCGCAGAAAACGGGCTCAACACCCAGGTAAACGCCGTACTCCTCCGCCCAGGGAAGCACCTTTTTCAGACTGGACAGGAAAAGCTGGTAAGCCTCTTCGCTGGCAGGCAGCGGATCCGCAAAGGTGAGTCCGTTTGCGGGTGTTTCCGTTCCGACCAGGGAAATACCGGTTTCAGCGGCAAAGCGCAGATGCGCGCGGTAGATGCTGAGCACCCGTTCCAGATCCTCCCCGGCAGGACGGGCAAGCTGCAGATAGCAGCCCAGCAGGGCGCAGTCCATACCCTGGGAGGCAAAATCATCACGGACAGAGGCGGAGAGCGCCGGGGTAAGCAGTGCCGGCGCGTCGGTCATCTTGAAGCCGGGCAGAAGCTTGCTCAGGGCGATATGCGCACAGGTGAAGCCCTGTGCTTTGGCAAAGGAAAGACGCTCCCGCAGGGTACCGGGAGCAGTATCATGCAGCCTGATTCCATAACGCATGGGTATCTGTCCTTTCAGTGACGGCAATAAAATGTATCAAAAAACATATACCAGGATGATTGAAGTATACCAAGAAACAAGGGGAAACGCAACGGATAATTTGGTTTTCAGGTTGACGAAAGCATGGAAAAAAGGTATGCTTTCATACAGAGGAATGCAACCGTTTCAGGGCTGACAAGGCTCTGCGCGACAGGAAGAAAACTGAAAGGGGATACTGATGATGGCGACGCTGAACTATGAAGTGCTGCGGCAGTCCGGATATCCGGGCTTTGTGCTGGAGAACGCGCCGGAAAAGGTGATGCAGTTCGGGGAGGGCAACTTCCTGCGGGCGTTTGTTGATGATTTCTTCGATATTGCAAATGAGAAAACAGGCTGGAACGGGAAGGTCGTGCTGGTGCAGCCGATCGCCCAGGGCCTGACGGAGCTGATCAACGCTCAGCAGGGTCTCTACACTCTGTACCTGCGGGGCAGTGAAAAGGGCGTCAAGGTGGATGACAAGCGGGTGATCTCCTGCGTGAGCCGGTGCCTGAACCCCTACGGAGATTGGGACAAGGTACTGGAGCTGGCCCGGAGCGCCGACCTCGAAATCGTGGTCAGCAACACGACTGAAGCGGGCATCGTGCATGAGAGCGAGAGCAAATTTGATCAGACGCCTCCGATCAGCTTCCCTGCCAAGCTGACCCGCGTGCTCTATGAACGGTTCACCGCCGGACAGAAGGGGCTGATTGTCCTCTCCTGCGAGCTGATTGACAACAACGGCAAAGAGCTGCTGAAGTGCGTCAACCAGTACATCGACGACTGGGGCCTGAGCGATGACTTCCGGACCTGGGTCAACGAGAAGAACATTTTCTGTTCCACGCTGGTGGACCGCATCGTGCCCGGCCGGATCCGGGACGCGGAGGAAGTGAAGCGCCTGGCGGAGGCCAACGGATACGATGATCCGCTGACGGACGTGGGTGAGGTGTTCGGTTTCTGGGCAATCGAGGGGCCCGCGGAGCTCAATGACACGCTTCCCTTCAAAAAAGCCGGGGTACCGGTGGAGGTCGTTCCGGACGTGACACCCTACAAGAAACGGAAGGTGCGCATCCTGAACGGCGCGCATACCGGCTTTGTTCTGGGTGCCTACCTGGCGGGCTTTGATATTGTGCGGGACTGCATGAACGACGATACTGTCCGCGGGTTCATGAACAGGATGCTGTATGAGGAAGTGATTCCTACCCTGCCGCTGGACAAACAGGACTGCGAGAACTTTGCTTCCGCCGTGCAGGACCGGTTCAACAATCCCTTCGTGAATCACGAACTGATGAGCATTTCCCTGAACTCCACCTCCAAGTGGCGGGCCCGGAATATGCCCACCTTCCTGGACTATGTGGAGCAGAAAAAGGCGCTGCCTCCCTGCCTGACCATGAGCCTGGCGGCCTACATCGCCTTCTATTCCAGCGATATTCAGGAGCTGAACGACAAGGGCCTGGTCTGCCGCCGGCCCAAGGGCAATGAATACACCGTGAGCGACGACCGGTGGGCGCTGGAATTCTACTGGGCGCACCGCGGGGACAGCGCGGAAGAGCTGGTGCACGCCGTGCTGACCAATGAGCAGATGTGGGGCCAGGATCTGACACAGGTGGAAGGCCTGGAGCAGGCCGTGATCTGCGGGCTGAAGACCATCCGGAACGAGGGCGCCCTGAAAGCCTATCAGCAGTGCCTGTAAAAAACATGATTCTGTACCGCCCCGGAAGGAGATCTCCCGGGGCGGTTATCGGATAGAGAGGAGACCGGAGATGAACGAGACGGTTCGGATTACAGAGAAGGATATGGTGGCTGTAGCCCTGAAGCCCCTGGCAGCCGGTACAGTGACTGAAGCCGGCGGCATCAGGGTGACGCTGCAGGAGGATATTCCCATGGGGCACAAGATTGCCCTCAGGGACATCAGAAAAGGAGAGCCGGTCATCAAGTACGGATATCCCATCGGTGAGGCGACAGCGGATATTCCGCAGGGCGGACATGTGCATACCCACAATCTGCATACACTGCTGAGCGGCGCGAAGGAATACAGCTGGAATCCGACGCATCCGAAAACGGAGAAGCGGGAGCCTGCCACCTTCATGGGCTATCCCAGGGCCGCCGGACGGCCGGGTATCCGCAATGAGCTGTGGATCCTGCCGACGGTGGGCTGCGTGAACGATATCGCCAACACCCTGGTCAAAAAGGCCCAGCGGCTGGTGGGCGGAAGCGTGGAGGGCGTATACGCCTTTACGCATCCCTACGGCTGCTCGCAGCTGGGAGATGACCAGAACAACACGCGGAAGGTGCTGGCATCCCTGGCCACCCATCCCAACGCCGGCGGCGTGCTGCTGCTGGGCCTGGGATGCGAGAACAGCGGCATCGACCAGATCAAACCCTATATGGGGGAATATGACGCGAGCCGGGTGCGCTTCCTGATCAGCCAGCAGGTTGAGGATGAGGTCGCCGAAGGGGAGAAGCTGCTGGAGGAGCTGGCGGCAAGGATGCAGCAGGATCAGCGGATTCCCTGCGGCGCAGATCAGCTGGTGGTCGGGCTGAAGTGCGGCGGATCCGACGGACTGAGCGGCATTACCGCCAATCCCACGATCGGTGTGTTCTCGGATCTGCTGACATCCATGGGCGGCAGCACGATCCTGACGGAGGTGCCCGAGATGTTCGGAGCGGAAACCATTCTGATGGACCGCTGCGAAACAGAGGAGCTGTTCGGTAAGACGGTTCATCTGATCAATGATTTCAAGGGGTATTTCGAGTCCTACCATATGCCGGTTTATGAGAATCCTTCCCCGGGCAACAAGGCCGGCGGCATCACCACCCTGGAGGACAAGGCGCTGGGCTGCACCCAGAAGAGCGGATCCTCCCCGGTCAAAGGCGTACTGGCTTACGGCGAGCGCGTCAGCACCCCCGGCCTGAATCTGCTGTCCGCGCCGGGCAACGATCTGGTGGCTTCCACGGCGCTGAGCGTTTCCGGAGCGCAGCTGGTGCTGTTCTCCACCGGCCGCGGAACACCCTTCGGATGTCCGGTGCCGACGATCAAGATTTCCTCCAACTCCCCGCTGGCGGCTCATAAGAAAAACTGGATCGATTTCAACGCGGGACGGCTGCTGGACGGAATGACGCTGGCGGAGCTGGGACAGGAGCTGATGGACAAGGTGCTGGCCACAGCGAGCGGAGAGAAAACGCGCAACGAGGCCAACGGATTCCATGACCTGGCGATCTTCAAGCAGGGCGTCACCCTGTAAGAAAAACGAAGGAGCGAATATAAATGGCGTATGACCAGAAAGCCTGGCTGAAGAAAATAGATGATGTCATCGCACAGGGACCGTATGAGGCGAACTGGGAAAGCCTGGAAAAGCATCAGACGCCCCAATGGTTCAGGGATGCGAAGCTGGGCATTTTTATTCATTGGGGAATTTACAGCGTGCCCGCCTTTGCCAACGAATGGTATTCCCGGAACATGTACCTGCAGGGTACGCGGGAATTTGAGCATCACGTGAAGACCTACGGACCGCAGAAAGAATTCGGCTACAAGGATTTCATCCCGATGTTCAAAGCCGAGAAATTTGATCCCGCGGCCTGGGTGGATCTGTTTAAGCGGGCCGGCGCCCGGTATGTGGTGCCGGTGGCGGAGCATCACGACGGCTTCCAGATGTACAAAAGCGAGCTTTCCCACTGGAACGCGGCGGAGATGGGCCCGAAGCGCGACACGCTGGGCGAGCTGACGGCGGCAATGAAAAAGGCCGGCCTGGTGAACGGCGCCTCCACCCACCGGATTGAGCACTGGTTCTTTATGGGCGGCGGCCGCTCCTTCGACAGCGATATCCGGCCGGAGGAAAAGCTGGGAGATTTCTACTGGCCTGCGGTGAAGGAACAGCCGGAGAATATGGACAGCCTGTTCTGCACCCCCGTGCCGACGGAGGAATTCCTGAACGACTGGATGATCCGGACCTGCGAGCTGATTGACCGGTACCGCATCCATGAGCTGTACTTCGACTGGTGGATCCAGCAGGCGGTTGCGAAGCCCTATCTGCAGAAGATTGCCGCGTATTATTACAACAGGGCAGCTGAATGGGGCGAGGAGGTCCTGATTGCCTACAAGCATGACGCTTTTATGTTCGGCACTGCCGTTGTGGATATTGAGCGGGGACAGTTCTCCGAGGTTCAGTCCTTCCCCTGGCAGACGGATACGGCGATTGCCAAGAATTCCTGGTGCTACACGGAAGGAAACGATTTCAAGAAGCCCTGGAGCATTCTGTGCGATCTGGCGGACGTGGTCAGCAAGAACGGCACGATGCTGCTGAATGTAGGGCCGAAAGCAGACGGCACCATCTCAGCTGAGGACACGAAGGTGCTCGAGAGCATCGGGGCGTGGCTGAAGACCAACGGAGAAGCCATTTACGGCAGCCGGCCCTGGCGCTATGCCCAGGAGGGTCCGACCAAACAGGAACAGGGTCAGTTCACCGACGGGAAGGACAAGGTTTATACAGCCGAGGACTTCCGGTTTACGGTCAATCACGGAAAGCTGTACGCCATCGCGCTGCGGTATCCGGAAAAGGGAGAAATCCTGATCCGGAGCCTGGGCAGAAAGGCGCATACGGCCGACTCCGTATTCTTCGGTATTGTGGATGACGTGGATGTACTGGGCTTTGATGAGAAACCCGTTTTTGAACAGACAGAGGACGGGCTGAAAATTCAGACAAAGACCGTCGGCGGAGAAAACCCGATTGTGTTCAGGGTTACGCTGCGGTAAGAAGTTTACGGAAAGACAAAAGAAGCAGGCTGCTCTCAGACGAGGGCAGCCTGCTGTGCTTCATCAGGAATTCGCTTATTCCTCAGATTCGATCGCGTCCTTGGCCTTGACGGTGACCATGCGGTCGTAGCAGGAGAAGATCTGTTCCACTCTGGCCCGGTCAGGCGCTTTGGAAATCAGACTGACCAGGGGAACGATGACCATGCCTGCCAGCATGCAGAAGGCGCCCGCGTTAATGGGGCTCTGCAGCAGGGCCGGGAAGGCGGGACGGGAGGTGACGTTCAGGATCATCACAACAGTGGAGAACGCAAAGCTCGCAATACATCCTACCTTGGTGGCGCGCTTCCAGTAAAGACCGTACAGGAAGGGGGCCAGGAAAGCGCCGGCCAGAGCGCCCCAGCTGATGCCCATCATCTGGGCGATGAAAGCGCTGCCCGAGGTGTACTGGAAGATGGCGATGACAGCGGAAATCGCGATGAAGACAGCGATCAGCACCCGCATGATGACCAGCTGACGCTTCTCATCCATTTCCTTTTTCATCATCGGCTTCAGGAAATCCAGAGTCAGGGTGGAGGAGGAGGTCAGTACCAGGGAGGAAAGGGTGGACATGGACGCGCTGAGCACCAGAATGACAACGATGGCGATCAGGAAGGGCGTCAGGTTGGACAGCATGGTGGGGATGACAGCGTCATAGCCGTCAGCGGCGATGTTCACCTGGTCGGAGAAGAGCCGGCCGAATCCGCCGAGGAAATAGCAGCCGCCGGCCACCACGGTGGCAAAGAAGGTGGAAACGATCATGCCCTTGGTAATGGCTTTCTCACTCTTGATGGCGTAGAACTTCTGGACCATCTGGGGCAGGCCCCAGGTACCCAGGGAGGTCAGAATCATGACGCCGAACAGATTGACGGGATCGGGACCGAAGAAGGAATTGAAGATGCCGGGCGTTTCGGAAACAGCGGGATCCGAAACCTGGGCAAGCCGGTTCAGAGAGGCCATGAAACCGCCGTTGCTGTTCAGCACTGCACCAATGACAGCCACGATGCCGATCAGCATGATAATACCCTGAATGAAATCGTTGACCGCGGTGGCCATATATCCGCCGGCGATGACATACACACCGGTCAGAATTGCCATGACAATAACGCAGGCGGCGTAAGGTACATGGAAGGCCATCTCAAACAGGCGGCTCAGGCCGTTGTACAGGGAGGCTGTATAGGGAATCAGGAAAATGAAGATAATGACAGAGGCAATAATCTTCAGGGAAGAGGAATCAAAACGCGAAGCGAAGAACTGGGGCATGGTGTGCGATTCCAGATGCTGCGTCATGATCCTGGTGCGGCGGCCCAGCACAGCCCAGGCCAGCAGGGAACCCAGGAAAGCGTTGGCAATACCGATCCAGGTGGAGGCAATGCCGTATTTCCAGCCGAACTGACCGGCATAGCCGACGAAAACGACGGCGGAGAAATAGGAAGTGCCGTAGGCAAAAGCCGTCAGCCAGGGACCGACGCTGCGGCCTCCCAGAACGAAGCCGTTCACATCCGTGGCATGCTTGCGGCAATAAAAGCCGACATAGACCATGACACCGAAAAAGACCAGCAGCATGCCAAGCTTGATCACAAGATCCATACAGATCATTCCTTTCTGACAAAAAACTAAGAAGAAAAGTAACACCGCCGGTACGGATCGTCAAGCCATGGCAGGGAAAAAGAACAGCACATAAACAACAAAAGCAGCGGCGCGGAGAAAAAACGTTCTGACAATCAGAAAAAAGGCGGAAAATGATCCGGAAAGAGATTGACAGGGCTTCTGAAAAATGGTATCTTTCAGCTGCAACATGAACGTTCATGCAGTCGGAAACAAAAGCCCGGAAGGAAACGCCTGCATTGAAGGCAACAAAACAGAGAAAGAGGAAAAGATCATGAAAAAAGCCACGATGATTCTGGACAGGGATTTTGCTGTCGGCAAGGTGGATCCGAGGATGTACGGCTCCTTCATCGAGCATCTGGGACGGGCTGTTTACGGCGGGATTTATGAACCCGGCCATCCGACAGCGGACAAGAATGGCTTCCGGCAGGACGTGATTGACAAAGTCCGGGAGCTGGGCATCCCGATCGTGCGTTATCCCGGCGGCAATTTTGTTTCCGGTTTCAACTGGGAGGATTCTGTCGGCCCCCGGGAGCTGCGCCCGAAGCGGCTGGATCTGGCATGGTTTACCACCGAGACCAACGAGGTCGGTCTGCATGAGTTTGCCGACTGGGCCAAAAAGGCCGGAAGCGAAATCATGTATGCGGTGAACCTGGGAACCCGCGGCGCGGACGCGGCCCGGAATATCGTAGAGTATGCCAACCATAAGAGCGGCAGCTATTGGTCGGATATGCGGATCAAGAACGGCGCAAAGGACCCCTTCAATATCAAGCTCTGGTGCCTGGGCAACGAGATGGACGGCCCCTGGCAGATGGGACACAAGACCGCCTATGAATACGGCCGGGCAGCCAATGAAGCCGGCAAGATGATGAAGTGGGTGGATCCCTCCATCGAACTGGTGGCCTGCGGCTCCGCGTCCCATGCCATGCCGACCTACGGTTCCTGGGAGTATCAGATGCTGGACGAATGCTACGAGACCGTGGACTACGTGTCCCTGCACCGTTATTACGGCAACCCGACCAATGATACGCCCGGCTTCCTCGCCCGCAGCATGGATCTGGACGACTTCATCAAGGAGGTCGTTGCGATCTGCGACGCCGTCGGCGGCAAGAAGCACGCGAAGAAGAAGCTGAACCTGAGCTTTGACGAGTGGAACGTGTGGTACCATTCCAGCGAGCAGGACAAGGAGATCTGGAAGGGCGACAAGTGGGGCCGCGCGCTGCCGCTGCTTGAGGATATCTATAACTTTGAAGACGCGCTGCTGGCCGGCGCGATCCTGATCACCTTCCTGAAGAACGCCGACAGGGTGAAGGTGGCCTGCCTGGCCCAGCTGGTGAACGTTATCGCTCCGATCATGACCCGGAACGGCGGCGGCGTATGGGCCCAGACGATCTTCTATCCCATGATGCACGCCAGCAGGTACGGCCGGGGCACGGCGCTGCGGCCCATCCTGACCTCTCCGGTGTACGACTGCGAGGACTATGAGAAGGTTCCGCTGGTGGATGCCGCGGCAACGCTGGGAGACGACGGCAGCGTAACGATTTTCGCGATCAACCGGGATCTGAAGGAGGACATTACCCTGGCCTGCGACCTGCGCGCGTTCGGCGATCTGAAGCCCGTGGAGCACATCGTGCTGCATCATGACGACGTGAAGGCAATCAATACGGAAGACAATCCCGATGAGGTGGCTCCGTCGAAAGTACGGAACAGCAAGCTGGACGACGGCAAAATGAACGTGAAGCTGCCGGCGCTGAGCTGGAACGTGATCCGGCTGAGCAAATAAGCTCTGATCTGCCTGAAGCGACAACTGAAGAAGACAAAACAAACGGAGGGCGCTTTCCGCAGGGGAAACGCCCTCCGGATTTTTCTGTTGTCAAAGGCCGTGAAAACCGGTATAATAACCGCAGAAAACAGGCGCGTTGTGAAGCGCGATTGAATTAAACAGGAGGGATTGCAAATGTTGGAGGACGTTCTGAATACAGCCAAGGAAAAAATGGCCAAATCCTGCGCGGTGTATGAGCGGGATATGATGGGACTGCGGGCCGGCCGGGCCAATCCTCAGCTGCTGGACCGGATCATGGTGGATTACTACGGCACACCCACACCGATTCCTCAGGTCGGCAATGTTTCCTCTCCGGAACCCCGGCTGCTGGTAATCGCTCCCTGGGAAGCCAAAATGATTTCCCAGATTGAAAAGGCGATCCAGAAGAGCGATCTGGGACTGAATCCTTCCAACGACGGAAAAATCATCCGGCTGGTTTTCCCGGAGCTGAATGAGGAGCGCCGCAGGGATCTGACAAAGGTCGCTTCCAAGAGCGCGGAGGAAACCAAGGTGGCCATTCGTTCCATCCGCCGGGACGCGATTGATCAGATCAAGAAGCTGAAGAAGAACAGCGAAATTACTGAGGACGATCAGCGCGACGCCGAAGAAAACATGCAGAAGATCACGGACAAGGCGATCAAGGACGTGGATGAGATTTTCGCCAGAAAAGAAAAGGAAATCATGGAAGTCTGACGCTTCAGGGCTGCTTCAGGATTATATAAGGCTCAAAACCCGCCTGCCGGCGGGTTTTGGCAGTTGATGAGGATGCAGAAATGAAAGTCAAAACAGCGCTGAACCTGCTGCGCAAAAACGCTTCGGAAACCAAAACGCCGGAACGGCTGCCCAGGCATGTGGCGATCATTATGGACGGAAACGGACGCTGGGCAAAGAAACATAAAATGTCCGTATCCAAGGGGCACCGGCAGGGTACGGAAACGCTGCGGGAAATCATCCGCCATACCGATGATCTGGGCATCGAAGCTCTGAGCCTGTATGCCTTCTCCACGGAGAACTGGAACCGGTCTGAGGATGAAGTGGCCGCGCTGATGCAGCTGATTCTGGACTTTTTCGCGTCGGAAATTGACGAACTGGACGCGAAAAATGTAAGGATCCTGATTCTGGGAGACAAGGGGAGACTGCCGGAAAAACAGCGGGAAACCCTGCTGGAGGCGGAGCGCCGTACCCAGAACAACACAGGACTGCGGCTGAACATTGCCATCAATTACGGCGGACGGGCAGAGCTCGTGAAGGCTGCGCAGGAAATCGCCGTGCTGGTCCGGAACGGTACGCTGCGGGCGGAAAGTATTACCGAGGAAACGCTGGCGGACCATCTGTACACCAGGGGACAGCCGGATGTGGATCTGCTGATCCGCACCAGCGGGGAAATGCGGCTGAGCAATTTCCTGCTGTATCAGAACGCCTACGCGGAATTTGTTTTTCCGGAAACACTTTGGCCGGATTTCACTGTGGCAGAGTATGACAAGGCGCTGGGTGCATACGGCAAACGGGACCGCCGCTTCGGCGGGCGGACCGCTGATGATGAGACGGAGATGGAGGCACCATGAAACAACGGATTATTACCGGAGCCTTACTGGTTCTGCTGCTGGTTATCATGCTGGTGCTGCCGGGCTGGTGCATGGCGCTGGCCACCCTGGTCTGCACGGGGTTTGCGGTCTGGGAGGAATACCACGCGCTGCAGACGGCGGGACACCGGGTGGTCAGCTGGCCCACATGGGTTTTCCTGGCTGCCTCCGTACCGGTAACACTGGCATTCGGGCCGAAGGCAATGGTTCCGCTGCTGGCGCTGACGCTGGTTGTCATTGTGACGGTCATTCTTTTCCGGAAGGAGCCGGAGCTGCCGGATCTGAGCATGAGCGCCCTGCCGCTGCTGACAGTGATGCTTCCCGGGCTTTGCCTTGTCGCCATGAGCCTGGCAGATCAGAAGGCGGTGGAGGTGATCCTGCTGTCCCTGACATTCGCGGTTCCGCTGACAGGGGATATGGCTGCGCTGTTTGTGGGCAGCGCGGTGGGAGGACCGAAGCTATGCCCCACTGTCAGTCCGAAGAAGACCATTTCCGGCAGCCTGGGAGGACTGGCGGGCAGTATCGCCGCGGCCATGATTGTCTGCGGCATCGCACAGCTTGCCTGCAATGAGGCAACGCTGGCGAAGCTGCCTCAGTGGTGGGAATACCTGCTGCTTGGCCTGGCAGGCGGCGCTGCGGGACAGATCGGCGATCTGTTTGCCTCCCTTGTCAAGCGTCACAGCGGAATCAAGGATTTTTCCAACCTGTTTCCGGGCCACGGCGGAATGCTGGACCGGCTGGACAGCGTGCTGTTCATGGCGGTGCTGATGTACTGCTACCGCCTCTTCGCCGCTGGAGCGCCTTTGTGAGAAACCGGACCTGACGGAAAGTGAATAAAGAGGATAAGAATGAAACGAATCGCTATTCTGGGATCCACCGGATCCATCGGAACCCAGGCACTGGACATCTGCAGACGTCATCCGGACGAGTACACGGTTTCCGCGCTGACAGCCAGAAGCCAGCGGGAAAAGCTGTTTGAGCAGGTCAGGGAATTCAGACCGGAGATGGCGGGGCTGACAGAAGGAATCCGGCCGGAGGAAATCCCGGAGGATCTGCGCTTCTGCCGCTGGCTGAGCGGAAAGGAAGCCCTGCATGCTGCTGCGGCAGAGATCGGGGCGGATCAGGTTCTGGTCAGCATTGTGGGAATTGCCGGACTGCAGAGCGTGATGGACGCACTGGAGGCGGGAAGGCAGGTTCTGCTGGCAAATAAGGAAGCGCTGGTTACCGGCGGCCATCTGGTGATGGATCTGGCTGCCAGGAAAGGCATTACCCTGCTGCCGGTTGACAGTGAGCACAGCGCCATTTTCCAGTGTCTGCAGGGGGCAGGACCCAACCGTGCTGAAAAGATTCTGCTTACAGCCAGCGGAGGCCCCTTCCGCACATGGGATAAGGAACGTATCGCCCGGGCCACCCGGGAGGAGGCGCTGCGCCATCCCAACTGGAATATGGGAGCCAAGATTACCGTTGATTCCGCCAGCATGTTCAATAAAGGGCTGGAAATTATGGAAGCGCGGTGGCTGTTTGATATGCCGGAGGATCGGATTGAAGTGGTGGTGCATCCTGAAAGCATTGTGCATTCAGCCGTTCAGTTCAGGGACGGCGCTGTGCTGGCGCAGCTGGGAGCGCCGGATATGCGGGTGCCGATCGGATATGCCATGAGCTATCCGCGGCGGATGGAAACCGGTGTTGCCGCTCCGGATCTGTTTGCTCTGGGGAAACTGACCTTTGAAAAGCCGGATCCGGATAAATTCCCGGCGCTGCGGATGGCGCGGGAATGCCTGCGGGCCAGCGGCGCAGCCTGCACCGTGTTCAACAGCGCCAATGAGGAGGCGAACGCAGCCTTCCTGAGAGGCGAGATTACCTTCGGACAGATCGCGGAGCGGGTGGACCGCGCGCTGAACCGTCTGGCCGGGCTGAAGGCGGACTGCCTGGAGGAAATCTGGGAAGCGGACCGGCTGGCCAGGCGCATGCAATAAGCAATGTGACGGACTGCCGGGTCACTGCGCAGGAGAAAGAGGGCATGGAATGTGTATATACTGCTGGCGATACTGCTGCTGGCAATTCTGATTGTTGTCCATGAAGGAGGACATTTCTGGGCGGCCCGGGCAACGGGCATTCAGGTTTCTGAATTCTCGGTGGGTTTCGGGCCGAAGCTGATCGGGTGGAAAAGCAGGAAGCATGAAACCACCTTTGCGATCCGGGCGGTTCCCCTGGGCGGATACTGCGCCTTTTACGGGGAGGACGATACGTCCGGCGTCAGCAGGGATGATCCGCGCTGCTTTTCAAAACAGAAGCTGTGGAAGCGGATGCTGACGATTCTGATGGGGCCGGGAATGAACTTCATTCTGGCCTTTTTGGTGGCGTTCGGCTTTTACTGGGCAAACGGTGTGACCGTAGCCACCGGCGTGGATCCTGTGATCGCGGAGGTTATGGCTGCCGGACCGGCCCACTCCGCCGGACTGCAGAGCGGAGACCGGATTGCGGAAATCAACGGAAAGAACATGCTGGACGGTACCATGGAAACCCTGCTGGAAAGCATTTCCGAATGGCAGGAAAAGGACGGCCCCATGAATCTGACGGTGCAGCGGGGAGAGGAGATCCTGCATCTTACCCTGACGCCCGTATGGGATGAGCAGGAGCAGAAGATGCGTATCGGCGTCATGATCGGCGGGACCTACCGGACAGAACAGCAGGCTGTCGGGTTCGCCGGGGCGGCACAAAGCGCATGGGAACTGTGCGTGAATGCTTCCGGGGCGATTCTGAGGTCCCTGAAGGATCTGGTGACCAAGGGAGAAGGGCTGGATCAGACAGCCGGGCCGGTGGGAATTGTTTCCATGGTTTCCTCGGAAGTGCGGGAGGGAGGATTCAGCGCTTTTGTACAGCTGCTGGCTCTGATTTCCATCAACCTTGGGCTGATGAACCTGCTGCCGATCCCGGGGCTTGACGGCAGCCGGCTGGTTTTCTGCCTGCTGGAGCTGATCCGCCGGAAGCCGATTCCTCCGGAAAAGGAGGCCATGGTGCATCTGGCCGGGATGGTGCTGCTCTTCGGCGTGTTGATTTTCTTCACGTTCAAAGACGTTATGCGGCTGTTCGGAAGGTAATACTGATTGGATGGGGGCAAAAACATGACACGGAATGTATCTGTCGGTAACCTGACGCTGGGAAGCGGAAATCCGGTCTGGGTGCAGAGCATGACCAACACGGATACGCGGAATACGGAGGCCACACTGGCACAGATCCGGGCACTGGCGGATGCCGGCTGTGACATTGTGCGCGTCAGCGTCTATGATGAAGCATGCGCCAGGGCTGTGCGTACCCTGGTGGACGGAAGCCCTGTGCCCCTGGTGGCGGATATCCATTTCGATTATCTGCTGGCCATTCAGGCCGCGGAGAACGGCATTGCGAAGCTGCGGATCAATCCCGGGAACATCGGCGGAGAGGACCGGGTGCGGAAGCTGGCTGACTGTGCCAGGGCGCATCATATTCCGATCCGGATCGGCGTCAACAGCGGCTCGGTTGAGAAGGATCTGCTTGCCCGGTACGGCGGGCCGACGGCAGAGGCGCTGGTGGAAAGCGCACTGGGCCACGCAAGGCTGCTGGAGAAGGCCGGCTTTGAGGATGTCGTGCTGAGCATGAAGAGCAGTGACGTCCGGCTGACGGTGGATGCCTACAGACTGGCAAGGCAGCGCTGTGATTATCCGCTGCATGTGGGCGTAACAGAGGCCGGCCTTCCGGGCCAGGGAACGGTCAAAAGCGCGATCGGTATCGGCGCTCTGCTGCTGGACGGCATCGGAGAGACCATCCGCGTCAGCCTGAGCGGCGATCCGCTTCCGGAAGCGGCTGCCGCCTGGGATATCCTGAGGGCGCTGAACCTGCGGATCCGCGGACCGCAGCTGATTGCGTGCCCCACCTGCGGCAGAACCTGTGTGCCCGTGGCTGAAATCGCCCGGAAGGTGGAGGAAGCCCTGAAGGATCTGACGGTACCCCTGACTGTGGCGGTGATGGGGTGCGTCGTCAACGGCCCGGGAGAAGCCCGGGAGGCAGATGTCGGCATCGCCGGGGGAAAAACCGGCGGGGCACTGTTTGTACGGGGTGAGGAGCCCCGGAAGGTGGAGGGCGATCTGGCGGAAATCCTGATACGGGAGGCGCGGCGGATCGCGGCGGAAAAGCAGTAAAACATTATGAGCTACGAAGATTTGCTGGCAAGGATTGGCCGGGATATTCCGGCGCTTGCCGGTGCGCTTTCGGCGCCCCGGATCACCTATGTCAAATCTCTTCGAAAAACCTATATCACTTTTGAAAGCACGGTACTGGCAGGGGAAAAGGAATTCCTGAAGCTGGAACGGATTCTCCGCGAGGTCTTTCCCGGACGCCCACTGGCGGTCCGGATTATTTCCCCTTCCCTGCGGGACCGCTTTCTGGAGAATCCGGCTCCCTACCGGCAGGTGCTGGTTGATTTTCTGCGCCGGAATTACCCGGCAGCCAGAGGATGGCTGAACCGGATTGACTGGCAGATTGAGAAGAACCAGCTGAAGGGAACGCCGGACCCGGCCCGCGAAGGCGCTGAAGCACTGCTGACGCTGGTTCTTCCGGACGAAATCAGCCATCAGTTTATGAGCCGGCAGAACGTCGGCCCCAGACTGGCCATGGCGATAAAGGAAATCTTTGACGCAGCGGTGCGTGTTGAACTGACCGTCAGCGGCGACCGGGAGGAAAGAATGCGCCGCCTGCAGGCGGAACGAGCGGAGGAAATCCTGACCGTATCCCGTCAGGAAATGGCGGAGCGATACGGAGCCGGCGAAGGAACCGGCACGGACAGCAAGGCTGCGCCCGGGAAAAAACATCCGGAGACCGGAGAAAAGAGAACCGCACGGAAGCCCAGACCTCAGGAGCCGGCTCCGCAGGAAGCCGCCACGGTGGGCAAGCCGATTATGGGCAGAGCTGTCAGTGAGCATCCTGTGGAGATCAAGACGCTGACCAGCGAAAGCGGTCTTGTGGTGGTTCAGGGCGAAATCTTCAACCTGGAGGAGAAGGAACTGAAGGGCGGGGAAATGCTGCTGGTTTCCTTCGCCGTAACAGATTATACAAGCTCCATTCTCTGCAAAATCTTTTTCCGTTACCGCAACCGGTTCGCCCGCAAGAACGAAGCGGGAGAGATGCCGCCCATCACCGATGAGGAACGGAAGGCGGTGGCAGACAAGGTCAGCCGGCTGAAGAACGGCATGACCGTCAGACTGCGCGGAGAATGCCTGTACGACAATTTCGCGAGGGAGCTGTCCATCTCGGTCCGGGACATGGCGGAAACGGAAAAGGAGGAACGCCTGGACACTTCCGAAGAAAAACGGGTCGAGCTCCATATGCACACCAACATGTCCACCATGGACGCGCTGACCCCTGCGGAGGATCTGATTGCCAGAGCGGTCAAATGGGGACATACGGCAGTCGCCATAACAGACCACGGCGTGCTGCAGTCTTTCCCTGCGGCATTCCGCGCGGCTAAAGGAAAGATTAAGCTGATTCCCGGATGTGAAGGGTATCTGGTGGAGGAGAAGGATATCGTATCCGACGCGGACAGCCGGGAATACGACGGACCGGTGGTAGTGCTTGACTTTGAAAGCACAGGCCTGAACACATCCACAGCCAGAATCATCGAGATCGGCGCGGTGAAGATGGAGAAGGGACAGATTACGGAAACCTTCTCTGAACTCATTGATCCGGAAGAAACCCTGAGACCGGAAATCACGGAACTGACAGGTATTACAGACGCGGACCTGAAGGATATGCCGAAGGCTGCGGAGATGCTGCCGAAGCTGATGGATTTTATCGGTGATCTGCCGCTGGCCGCGCATAACGCCTCCTTCGACGTCAGCCTGCTGAAGGCTGAGCTGAAACGGATCGGGCGCAGCTTCCGCGGGCCCGTGCTGGACACGCTGAGCTACGCGCGGAAATTGTATCCGGAGCTGAAATCCTTCCGGCTGAAAGCCCTGTGCAAGCGGCTGGGAGTCAGCCTGAAAAATGCTCACCGCGCGGTGCATGACGCCACGGCTACGGCTTACTGCCTGCTGCGCATGTTCCAGGATACCCGGGAAAGGCTGCCGGCGCTGACCAGCCTGCAGGAGCTGAACGCCGGACTTCGGGGCGGAGCTGTGGGAGAAAGCTGGCATATCATTCTGCTGGCAAAAAACCGGACCGGGCTGGTCAACCTGAACCGGCTGGTTTCCATCAGCCATCTGGAATATTTCCGGAGGGTTCCGCACATGCCCCGGGAGATTATTCAGCAATACCGGGAAGGCCTGATTCTGGGCAGCGCCTGCGAGGCGGGCGAGCTGTTCCGGGCAGTACTGGCCGGTGAGGAGCCTGAGCGGCTGAAGGAAATCGCTTCCTTTTACGACTATCTGGAGATTCAGCCGATCGGCAACAACGCGTTCCTGATGCGCGAAGGGCAGGTGCCGGATGAGGAGGGACTGCGGGAGCTGAACCGCAGGATTGTAGCCCTGGGGGACGAGCTCGGGAAACCTGTCGTGGCTACGGGCGACGTCCATTTTCTGGACCCCAAGGACGCTGTGGGCCGGGCGATCATTCAGGCAGGCATGGGATACAACGACGCAGACAACCAGCCGCCGCTGTATTTCAAAACCACGGATGAAATGCTGGAGGAGTTTGCGTACCTGGGAGAGGAAAAAGCCCGGGAGGTTGTGATAACCAATCCGCGGAAGATTGCGGAGCAGGTGGAGAACATCCGGCTGTTCCCCGTGCATCCCAAGGGGGAGGATACGTTCCAGCCCTTCTGGGACGACGCGGAGGATACCATTCAGTCCATGACCTGGTCCACGGCGGAGGAAATGTACGGCAACCCGCTGCCGACCATTGTGGAAGACAGACTGAAGAAAGAGCTCAAGTCCATTGTCGGATATGGCTACTGCACGCTGTATTCCATCGCGCAGAAGCTGGTTTCCCGTTCTCTCCGCGACGGTTATCTGGTCGGCAGCCGGGGCAGTGTCGGATCCAGCCTGGTGGCCAGAATGTGCGGCATCACCGAAGTGAACGCGCTGCCGCCGCATTACCGCTGCACGCACTGCCACAAGGGCTATTTCGACGTGGACAAGAACCGGTATCATGTGGGAGTCGACCTGCCGGACCGGAACTGTCCCGTCTGCGGGCAGCGGCTGACCAAGGACGGCTTTGATATTCCCTTTGAGGTTTTTCTGGGGTTCGAGGGCGACAAGGTGCCGGATATCGACCTGAATTTCTCCGGAGAATACCAGAACAAGGCCCACCATTATGTGGAGGAGCTGTTCGGACACGATCATGTGTTCCGGGCAGGAACGATCTCCGGCCTGGCGGATAAAACTGCCTTCGGCTATGCTTCCAAGTACCTGGAGGAGCGGGGCATCCAGGCCGGGAATGCAGAGAAGGACAGGCTGGCACTGGAATGCACCGGCGTGAAACGTACGACGGGCCAGCATCCCGGCGGCATGGTCGTCGTTCCGCTGGAATATGAAATCTATGATTTCACCGCGGTGCAGCATCCGGCGGACGATCTGGAAAGTGATTTTACAACAACGCATTTTGACTTCAACTCGATGCATGACATTCTGGTGAAGCTGGACTGCCTCGGACATGACGACCCGACGATGATGCACGAGCTGGAAAAGCTGACGGGCATCAATTTCCAGCAGGTTCCCCTGGACGATCCCGGCGTGCGCAGCCTGTTTACTTCACCTGCGGCCCTGGGACTGAAGGAGGAGGATATCCTCTGCAATACCGGCACCTACGGGGTTCCCGAATTCGGGACCTCCTTTGTCCGGGGCATGCTGGAGGAAACAAAGCCCAAAACCATGGAGGAGCTGCTGCGGATTTCCGGACTGTCCCATGGGACGGACGTGTGGCTGGGGAACGCACAGGAAATCATCGCCAGCAAGACAGCCACCCTGAGTGAATGCGTCTGCTGCCGTGACGATATCATGAACTATCTGATCGACAAGGGCGTCAAGCCGAAGCTGGCCTTCACAACCATGGAAAGCGTCCGCAAGGGCAAGGGCCTGAAGCCGGAGATGGAGCAGGCCATGCATGAGGCGGATGTGCCCGAATGGTTCCTGGACAGCTGCAGGAAGATCAAATACATGTTCCCCAAAGGACACGCGGTGGCCTATGTGACCATGTCTCTGCGGGTGGCATGGTTCAAGCTGCATGAACCGCTGGCATATTACTGCGCGTATTTCACCGTGCGCGGGGACGGATTTGACGCGGCAACCATGCTGGTGCCTCCGGAAACATGCCGGGTGAGGCTGCAGGCCATCCGGGACATGGAAAAGCCCAGCGCAAAGGACAAGGAAACAGCAACCTGCCTGGAACTGGTGCTGGAAATGAATCTGCGCGGCATCCACTTTCTGCCGGTGGATCTCTACAAGAGCGACGTCAGCCGGTTCCAGCTGGAGGACGGGCATATCCGCTGCCCCTTCACGAGCCTGTCAGGGCTGGGGGAAAGCGCCGCGATTCCGATTGTGGAAGCCCGGAAGGACGGGCCGTTCCTCAGTGTTGAAGACCTGCAGAACCGGGCCAGAGCCGGAAGCGCCACCATCGAGCTGCTGCGGACTCACGGAGCGCTGAAGGGCATGACGGAAACCAACCAGATGAGTATGTTTGTCTGAGATATAAGGAGGAAACAAGATGGCATCCAGCGAAAACACCCGCATCGTTCTGCACTGCGGAAATGCCACAGCGGAAATTCAGCTCCGGGGCGGACAGATCGCTTCCTGGAAAACGCCGGACGGACGGGAAAGACTCTGGCAGGCGGATCCCGCGGTCTGGGCGCAGCACGCGCCGGTTCTTTTCCCGGTCTGCGGATCAGTGAAGGACGGCGTGATCAGCATCGGCGGAGAAAAATATGCCATGCCCAAGCATGGTTTTACCCGGAATCCGGATTTCCGGCTGGTCCGCAAAGGTTCGGATTTCGCTGAGCTGGTTCTGACACCCACGGAAGAGAGCAGGCCGCTGTATCCCTTTGAATTCGCGTTTCATGTGACCTACACCCTGAAGGAGAACGGCTACCGGACCGCCTTCCTGGTGGAGAACCTGTCAGACCGTCCGATGCCCTTCTGCGTGGGCGGACATCCAGGGTTCATCTGCCCGATGGAACCGGATGCCCGGTTTGAGGACTATGAGCTGCTTTTTCCTGAGAAGGAAGACGGGTGGAATGCCCTGGCCCCCGGGGGCGGATACATTGACGGCGGAGAGACCCTGGAATGTCTGCGGGATGAAGGCCGGATTCCGCTCAGGCATGAATGGTTCGATACCCGGGACGCGCTGGTCCTGACGCATGTGAAGAGCCGCAGCGTCCTCCTGGTGCGCAGGGGAACCCGGAACGGTCTCCGCTTCGATTTCCCGAAGATGGAAGTCCTGGCTGTATGGAGCAAACCCGGGGCCCACGCCGATTACGTGTGTCTGGAGCCGTGGCACGGCATGCCGGACACGGCGGATGCCACGGGCCGGTTTGAGGACAAACCTTTTGTGACCATTCTTGCTCCGGGAGAAGCCTGGCAGGGAGAATTTGAAGCCACACTGATCCGGGATGAATAAAAAAAGCTGAAAACAGGTTGACAAAATTTCGGTTCCGAACTAAAATAAAAGACGTTCGGAACCGAATTATTATTTCTGCAGATCCGCTGCGGACAGAAGGGAGGAGGAAACCGATGATGAAAGAGAATGAAAACCTTGATATGAGAACACTTTTTGCCGTGCTGCAGGTCAGCAGAGCGCTGAAACGCTGCCCTCCGGATCTGGGCGAGCGGCCCTTTCCGCCGGCGGTGGGGCGCATGCTTCACTGCGTGCATATGAATCCGGGCATTTCGTCGAGAGAGCTGTGTGAGCTTCTCGATGTCCGGCCATCCACGCTCAGCGAGATGCTGGGGCAGGCCGAGGGAAAAGGGCTGCTGAAACGGGAACCGGATGAAACGGATAAACGCATGCAGCATATTTCCCTGACAGAGCGCGGAAACCGGTGGGTGACCGGCATGGCGGAGGCGCAGCAGACTGACGCGGCGAAAAAAACTGCCTGCTTCACGGAAGAAGAAAAAAACCAGATGGCAAAGCTGTGCGAAAAGCTGAGCGCGCATCTGGAAAGACTGGCGATTGACGCACCGGCGCCGGAACCCGGGAGAAAGCCGAAGCTGCCGCCGGGAGCCAGAATCCGTTGCTGAAGACGGAACCGTTAATCCTTGACCGGATGCTGTGAGAGCATCCGGTTTCTGATACTGCGGCGCAGGGGAATCTGCCAGAGCAGCATGGCCGACCATCCGGCGACACAAGCCAGGCCGACACCCGGAATCCCCATACGCGGAACGGCCAGGAGGGTGACGATGACGCGGACTGAAATCTGTGTCAGGGTTCCCAGAAGGGAAAGCGCCATTCGCCCGGTTCCCCGGAAATAGCCCTGAAAGCCGTTGGTCAGGCAGGGAAGCAGATAACAGAATCCGATAATGCTGAAATAACGGACCCCTTCCTCTGTCACGGCGGAATCCGCCGTGAAGAGTGACATCAGCGGTGCTCTGAGAAAAAGAACAGCCGCAGAAACGAGAAAGCCGCAGCCGGCCTCCAGCAGGATGGCTTTCCTGAACCCCTCCTCTGTACGCCGGTATTCCTGCGCGCCTGTGTTCTGGGCGGTAAAGGCGGTTATGGCTGAGGAGACACTGCGGCCGGGCAGAAGACCGATATCCTCTATTTTCCGGGCGGCGCTGAACGCAGCGGCGGCTGTAACGCCCAGGAGATTGACGCTGCCCTGGATGATCAGGTTTCCGATGGGCTGAGCGCATTGCTGGAGCGCTGTGATACCGCCATAGGACAGCGTCTGCCGGGCAAGCGCCTTATCAACGCGAAGATCACGCCAGGAGAAGCGGAGGACTGCAACCCGCCGGCGGATAAACAGGATGCAGAGAACCGCACTGACCGCCTGCGCCAGAACAGTGGCCAGACCGGCACCGAAAACCCCCCACCCGAACCCGGCCACAAAGAGAAGATCCATCGCCATGTTGAGCAGCGTGGAAAGAATCAGATACCGGACAGGCGTCCCGGAATCGCCGACACTGCGCAGGGCGGCCGCATGAATGTTATACAGACAGGTAAAGGGCAGGCCGATGAAGATGACGCGCATGTAAACTGCCGCATCCGGCAGAGCTTCCGGCTGAACCGCCATCAGGCGGAACAGAAGACCGGTCAGCGGAAACCCCAGCACAAGGATTACGAAGGAGAAGATCAGCCCCAGGGATACGGTGGTTTTCAGTTCGGAAAGGAGCAGGTCATTCCGGCCTGCGCCGAAGAAACGGCCCATGAGAACAGAGGCCCCGATACAGAGGCCGGAAACCCCCAGGATCAGGAGCGTCATGATCTGGTCGCAGGTTCCGACTGCCGCCAGACTGACACTGCCCGCAAACCGCCCGATGACGATGGTGTCAACCATGTTATAGGAAAGCTGAAACAGATCCCCCAGAATCAGGGGAACGGAGAACTGAACCAGCTGGCGGACGATGGGGCCTCTTGTCAGGTTACGGACTGTTGAGGATTGTTTCATGGCAGCATGACCTCCGGGGGGACGCTTCCACCGTATTATAGGTTTCCGGATGCGGATTGGCAATGGAAAATGTTCCCGCACCTACTTGCCACAGAAGAAGAGAATAAGGTAAAATAACATAACGGCACATGAGACCGGACAGACGCGGGAGGAACCGCACTGCCGGAAATACGGAAAAGACCTGATTCAGGGAGGATGAACAGCATGTCACTGAAACTGACCAATGAAGGCCTGAAAAAAACGGAAGCCTGGAAGGAAAAACAGGTGAAACTGCCTGAATATGACCGGGAAAAGATGGCGGAACGGACGCTGAAGGAACCCGTCTGGATTCACTTCGGCGCGGGCAACATTTTCCGGGGATTTATTGCCGGCCTGCAGCAGCGCCTGCTGAATGCCGGAGAGGCGGATAAAGGCATTATCGCAGCAGAAACCTTTGACGATGAGATTATCGACCGGATCTACAAGCCTTTCGATTCCCTGACCCTGATGATTTCCCTGAAGCCGGACGGAGGCACCGACAGGGAAGTGATCGCGTCCCTCGCGGACGGGTGGAAAGCCTCCCCCCGGTTCGGGGAGGACTGGAGCAGACTGGAAAAGGCCTTTGCCTGGCCCGGACTGCAGATGGCATCCTTTACCATTACGGAGAAAGGATATGCCCTGCGGGACATGCACGGAGACCTGATGCCTGTGGTGCTGCAGGATCTGGAGGAAGGCCCCGCGCATGCCCGGCATGCCATGAGCATCGTGACAGCCCTGATGCTGAAACGCTTCGAAAACGGAGCCGCGCCGATGGCGCTGGTGAGCATGGACAACTGCAGCCATAACGGCGAGAAGCTGCGGGGATCCGTTCTGGAAATCGCAGAGGGGTGGACGAAGAAGGGCTTTGCTCCGGAAGCTTTCCTTGCCTGGATCAGCGATGAAACGAAGGTATCCTTCCCATGGTCCATGATTGATAAGATCACTCCGCGGCCGGCCGATTCCATTACCCGCCAGCTGACGGAAGAGGGCTTCGAGGACATGGCGCCGGTGCAGACCGCCAAACATACCTATATCGCACCCTTTGTCAATGCGGAAATTCCCCAGTATCTGGTTGTGGAGGACCGGTTCCCCAACGGACGTCCGGCGCTGGAAAAAGCCGGTGTGTACATGACGGACCGGGATACCGTCAACAAAACAGAACGTATGAAGGTGACCACCTGCCTGAACCCGCTGCACACAGCGCTCGCCGTAAACGGATGCCTGCTGGGTTATACGCTGATCGCGGATGAAATGAAGGATCCGGATCTGAAACGGCTGGTGGAACGGATCGGTTATGCGGAAGGACTGCCGGTCGTGACAGATCCCGGAATCCTGAGCCCGAAGGATTTCCTGCGGGAGGTGCTGGAACAGCGGCTGCCCAATCCCTTTATGCCTGATACGCCCCAGCGGATCGCCTGCGATACCTCCCAGAAGGTGCCGATCCGTTTCGGCGAGACGATCAAGAGCCGGCTGGCAGCGGGTACTGCCGGAGAGCTGGAAGGCATTCCGCTGGCAATTGCCGCCTGGCTGCGGTATCTGCTGGCGGTGGATGACAAGGGCGAGGCCATGCAGGTGTCCCCGGATCCCATGGCTGAGAACCTGCAGCAGGCACTGGCCGGCATCCGCTTCGGCGAACCGGACAGCATGGGCGAGAACCTGCGGCCGATCCTTGCAAATGCAGTGATTTTCGGCACTGACCTGACAAAGACGCCGCTGACGGACAAGATTGAACGGAACTTCCGGATCATGCTGGAGGCGGGCGGTGTCCGGAAAGCGCTGCAGAGCTGCCCTGAACCCTGAGCGGGTCAGCAGGCATTCCTGCGGGAAACCAATGAATAAAAGGAGCACGAGAGCATGAAGCTATGGGGCGGGCGGTTCGAAAAGGCAACAGACGGGCTGGTGGACGACTTTCACTCCAGCATCTCCTTTGACCAGCGTCTGTATGAGCAGGATATTGCCGGCTCCATAGCCCATGCCACCATGCTGGGGGAGCAGGGAATCATCCCGGCGGAGGATGCTGAGAAGATCGTCGGCGGGCTGAAGGAAATTCTTGCCGATGCCCGGGCCGGAAAAATTCAGTGGCGGACGGACGCGGAGGATATCCACATGAATGTGGAAACGCTGCTGACCGAGCGGATCGGCGAAGCCGGGAAACGGCTGCATACCGGCCGCAGCCGCAACGATCAGGTGGCGCTCGATACGCGGATGTATGCCAAGGCCGCATGCCGGGAAACGGAGGCGATGCTGGAGGATCTGCTGGAAACCATCCTGACAACAGCCCAGGACAACCTGCACACGATCATGCCGGGATATACCCATCTGCAGAAGGCGCAGCCCATCACCCTGGCCCATCATATGATGGCCTATGCCCAGATGTTCCTGCGGGACCGGGAGCGCTTCCGTCAGGCTTTTAAGGCAGCGGACGTGATGGTGCTGGGCTCCGGCGCGCTGGCCGGAACCACCTATCCCCTGAACCGGGAGCGGGTGGCGGAGCTGCTGGACTTCAGCAGAATTTCGGAGAACAGCCTGGACGGTGTCAGCGACCGGGATTACATGCTGGATTATCTGGCGGCCGCGTCCATCTGTATGATGCACCTGTCCCGGTTCTGCGAGGAGCTGATTCTCTGGAACACCAATGAATTCCGGTTCGTGGAGATGGATGACGGCTTTGCCACCGGCTCGAGCATTATGCCGCAGAAAAAGAATCCGGATGTGGCGGAGCTGATCCGGGGAAAGACCGGCAGGGTCTACGGCCATCTGATCGGTCTTCTGACCGTGATGAAGGGCCTGCCGCTGGCATATAACAAGGATATGCAGGAGGACAAGGAAGCCTTCTTCGATGCCCGGGATACCCTGGTCAAAGGGCTGACGGTGTTCACGGCCATGCTGAAGACCGTGACCTTCCGGAAGGCGGCGATGGAAAAAGGCGCGGCGGGCGGATTTACAAACGCAACGGACTGCGCGGACTATCTGGTGAAGAAAGGCGTTGCGTTCCGCGACGCGCACCGGGTGGTGGGGGAACTGGTGGCCCATTGCCTGAACGAAAACAAGGCGCTGCTGGATCTGAGCCTGGAGGAGCTGCAGCAGTTCCATCCGGCCTTTGAGGCAGATGTATTTGATGACCTGAGCCTGATTGCCTGCGTGGAGAAGCGGGTGATCCCCGGAGCTCCGGCGCCGGCCAGCGTGCAGCGGGCCATTGACGCCGCGAGAAAGCAGCTGGCAGAATAAGCATTCAGCGGACAGGAAAGGCCGGCGGGAGTTTTCCCGCCGGCCTTTGCATACCCGGAAAAGAGCTTGGTCAGATAATCGTCGGCTCCGGCGTCGAGGGCCTCGATTTTGTCAGTATCATCGCTGCGCACACTGATCACAATGAAAGGCATGGCAGACCAGGAACGAAGCTTCCGGATCACCTCCACCCCGTCCAGATCCGGCAGACCCAGATCCAGCAGCATGACGTCCGGATTATGGGAGGACGCCTCCAGAATTGCGCTGCTGCCGTTTGCGGCAATCAGGAACCGGTAGCCGCGGCTTTCCAGGGCTACAGAGATCAGATTGCGGATAGGCGGATCGTCCTCCACGATCAGAATCAGCGGTTTATTCATCGATACTCACCTCGTCCCGGGGAAAAACCAGCTCGAAGACCGTTCCGCGGGGAATATTGTCCCGGACAGTAATGGTTCCGTGATGTGCCTTCATGATGGACTGGCACAGCGCCAGCCCCAGACCGAGTCCCCGCCGGCTGTCGCCGGAGGGCTTGCCGCCTGTGTAAAACAGGTCGAAGATACGCGGCTTCCGGTCATCCGGGATACCCGGGCCTTCATCGGCAACCCGGACAAGCACGCTTTCCGGCGTGCCCGAGGTCTCCACGCAGATATGTGAAGCAGGAGGGGCATATTTGACGGCGTTATCCAGCAGGTTGCTGTATCCCGCACGACAAGGCCGGTGACACAGACGGCAGATGTAGCTGTGAACAGGCAATCCATAAAACCGGCGCTGCCAGGCTGACGGCTGGAGACCGGCAGGAACAGCAGCAGCGTGCCGGTCAGGATCAGCGCGGCGAATCCGAATGCGATCACCTGAAACGTCGAGAGCCGATAACTGCCAAAGAGCCGCATGCCGTTTTCCCTCCCTCTGAGTTAAGGAAATCATAAGACAAAAAAAATAAGGACGGTATTAGTAAGTCCGCCGCAGGTATTAAGAGAGTATAAAGATTTGGACTGAAGCGGGGAATACATCCGCCCGCGGAGACAGAGAAACCGCCGGAGGGAAAAGGATCCTGCCGGCGGCTTTCTGTCAGCTTATACGGGAAGCATCGGGGGATGCTTACTTCTTATAGAGAGGACCATACGCGGCGCAGGCCCGGTAATCCGCGCTTTCCCGGTCCATGCCGAAAGCGTTCCAGGCAGCGGGCCGGTAGATTTTCTCCGCGGGAATATTGTGCAGGGACACCGGAATACGGAGGATGGATGCAAGCGTGATCAGATCGGCGCCGATATGGCCGTAGCTGATGGCACCGTGATTGGCGCCCCAGCAATTCATGACCTCATAAGCCGTCCTGAAGGGACTGCCTTCCTTTCCGTCGCACCGGGGTGCGAACCAGGTGCAGGGCCAGGTATAATCCGTGCGTTTCCAGAGGATATCCGTGACCTCATCCGGAAGGGCAACAGTCCAGCCTTCGGCAATCTGCAGCACCGGCCCCAGACCCTGGACAAGATTCAGCCGGATCATGGTGGCAGGCATTTCAGTATCCGTGACGAAACGGCTGGAATAACCGCCGCCGCGGAAATATCCCAGGTCGGCGTAATTCCAGGTGGTCGCGGCCATGATCGCCTTCTGGTCCGCTTCCGTGACTTCATACCAGGGTTTCATCAGACGGTTCCCGTCGGAATCCCTGGCCTGGCCGTTGGCATCCAGACAGCAGGCGCCGGAATTGATCAGATGGATAAAGCCGCCGCTTTCCCGGGCTTTGCCGGTGAGCTCATAACCGGTACAGCGGAGGACGGCCTCAGGACTCCAGTAGGTGCGTACATCCGCGAACATCTGGGCGCGGTTGGTCAGAAGCTTCATGAAGAGCATGCCCAGCCCGTTCAGCACGTCGTTCTCCGTGGCAAAAACATAGGGTTCCCGGGCTCCGTTATGATCGAAGGAGGTATTCAGCATGGCTTCGGGATAATCGCAGTTCGGATAGAAGTCCGTCCACTGGCGCTGGCCCTGGAAACCGCCGGCGATCGCGTTGTGACCGACCGCCTCCTCCTCATTGCCGGCAGGCAGGTTCGGATTTCCGTTCAGCAGATCCTTAATGATCAGATACATTTTCAGGGTGAATTCCCAGTCCTGATCTTTCTGAGCGCGGGATTTCTGAAGAACGGCCGGATTTTTATCGAAGCCTTCCTTCACATTTTCAGCGGCCCAGGCGCGCAGCTTCCGGTATTCCTGCTCGTCATAGATGCCCAGTGTCATGCGGCGGATGATCTCCACCTCATCCACGGACTCAACCCGCATGCCCAGATATTCCTCGATGAAGCTGCTGTCAATAATGGAGCCGCCGATGCCCATGGTGATAGCGCCGATCTGCAGATAGCTTTTGCCGCCCATGGTGGCAGCCGCAACTGCCGCACGCCCGAACCGCAGAAGCTTTTCCTGCACATCGTCGGGAATGACCGTATCATCCGCATCCTGCACATCGTGACCGTAAATACCGAAGGCAGGCAGTCCTTTCTGGGCGTGGGTGGCCAGCACGCTGGCCAGATAAACGGCGCCGGGACGCTCCGTCCCGTTCAGCCCCCAGACGGCTTTGATGGTGTTCCGGTCCATATCCATGGTTTCAGAACCGTAGCACCAGCAGGGGGTCACTGTCAGCGTAATGGCAACGCCCTCCCTGCGGAATTTCTCCTCACAGGCGGCGGCCTCCGCCACGCGGCCGATGGTGGTGTCGGCGATGACCACCCGGACCGGTTCGCCGTTGGAATAACGCAGGTTCTCTTCAAAAAGCTTCGCAGCGGAACGGGCCATGCCCATGGTCTGCTCCTCCAGGCTTTCCCGGACCTTCAGAGGTCCGCGGCGCCCGTCAATGGTGGGACGGATGCCGATTGCGGGATAGCTGCCGATGTAACGGTTTTCTGTCATACTATACACCTCCGGTTTATTGTTCATCATATCACAAACGTTCTTAATAGCCCAGTTTCATATCCACTCTGCGCAGGAGCGGACGGCCGGCGCACCAGTTTTCAAAATCCTCGAGGAACAGGGAAACAATACGGTCCAGGGTATAGGGGAGCATCATGTTTCCGGCAACGTGAGGGGTCAGCAGCAGATTGGGGCAGGTCCACAGGGAGGAATCCGCAGGCAGCGGCTCCTGTCCGAAAACGTCCAGCGCCGCGGACAGACGGCCGGTCCGCAACTCCTTCTCCAGCGCCGCTTCATCGATCAGGGAACCGCGGCCGACATTCACCACAAGCGCATGATCCGGAAGCAGGGAAAGACGCCGGGCGTCCAGCATCCCTGCCGTTTCCCGGGTGGCGGGAACCGAGCAGATCAGGATATCACACTCCGGCAGAACCGAATCGAATGCGCTCTGACGAAGGACGCGGTCAAAACGCTCCCCGGGATTTCTGCCGCTGCGGCTGATGCCGGTCAGACCGGCGGGACCGAAGGCACGCAGACGCAGTGCGGCTTCCTGCCCGACATCTCCGGTTCCCAGCAGTACAATCCGGCTGTTCCTGATGGAACGGACGGGCAGGGCTCTGGACCATTCGCGGCGCAGGACCATGTCATTGTATTCCGGCTGCCGGCGCAGCATTTCCAGCACAACCATGACAATATGCTCAGCAATGGTCACTCCGTATGCGCCGGAAGAACTGGACAGCACGGCACGTCCGGAAAGAAAGGCTTCGTTATCCATCAGAAAGTCCACTCCGGCAGAGGGCGAGCAGAACCATTTCAGAGCCGGAGCGCGCGGGGCCAAAGCAGCGGACTGGCTGAAGATGATTTCCGCGTCCGCAAGCGCAGGAAACGCATCCTCGTCCCGATCAAAAAAGAACGCGTCAAAGCCCATACTTTCCGCCGCGGAACGGATCGCCGCACGGTGATGATCCTCCAGAACGGAGATAACGGTGACCAGTTTCCTGCTCATAGGTTTTATCCTCCTTTTTCTGAAGACAGTATATCATGACCGGTGAGGGGCGGGCAACTGTCGCGCACCGCCGTGAACTGATACCCTGAACCGTCAGTGACGGCACAGTACAGCTCTTCGGTGAACCGGCCCGTATGACGGTAATGATCCGTTACATACCTGGCGGTCAGCGGCATTTCATACTGATGCATATCCTCCAGTTTCACCCAGCGGCATTTTCCTTCAGCGGAAATCAGGGCATCCGGGCACTCCGGCCGCAGACCGGCAAAATAGTAATAGTTGAGGCGGATTTCCCCGCCGACGGGTCTGATTCCGATATAGCGGAGAACAGGATTGACCAGATCGGCCCGGGTCAGCCCGAGCTCCTCCTGCAGTTCGCGGAGCATGCAGGCTTCCGGATCATTCAGCTCAGAAGGCTCGAAATGGCCGCCGGCGGACGGTACCCAGAGATGATCAACCACACGGCTTCCTTCCCGGTAAAGAAGCAGGATCTCCTCGCCGCGGACCAGGTAAATGCCGGTCATATTTCTCAGCCGCATAGGGTATTCCTCTTTTCGATGTCAGTTCCTCACGATTATAGCACGGGATGAAGGCAGACGTCATCGGTTATCAGGCAAAAAACAGGAAGAAGAACAGGAAAAAGCCGTGCGGCCGGAGAAATATGTTCGGGTGCTGCTTCCGGCAGGACAATACTGACAAACGAAAGGGAAACATATGAAGGCTTTTATTCTGTCCCTGAAAACGAAAATCTGTGCGGATGATACCTTCCCTGCGATCCGGAACGCTGCGGAAATCCTGAAGCGGGATATGGCGGAGCGGCTGACTGGCAGCGGACCGGAGAACATGATCCGCGTGGAGCTGGATACGGGGATGGCCGCGGAAACCTATCGGGCCGAGGTGAAAAGCGATGAGATCCGGCTGACCTGCGGGGATGATCTCGGCGCTGTTTACGCGCTGCTTTCCGTCAGCGAACGGCTGCTGAAGGTCAGGCCGCTGGACTGGTGGATGGAGACGAAGCCGGTCCGGTGCCAGACCGTTGAGACACCGTGCGGGGAATGGCGTTCCCCCGCATACCGGGTGCGTTACCGCAGCTGGTTTATTAACGATGAAGTGCTGTTTACCGGCTGGCATGCAGAGGAAAACCAGCGGGCGGAGGTCTGGAAACGCGTGTTTGAAACAATTCTCCGCTGCGGGGGAAACATGGTGATTCCCGGGACGGACCGGGAATACGACGGGGTGATTCTGAACAGCATGGCGCTGGATATGGGCCTCTGGATCACACAGCATCACAGCGAAATTCTGGGGTCCCGCATGTTCGGACGGGTTTACCCGGACCTGACACCCTCCTATACGCTGTATCCCGAAAAATATGAAGGCCTGTGGCAGGAGGCCATCGACCGCTACGCGGGACGCAGGGTCGTCTGGTGTATCGGCTTCCGGGGCCAGGGAGACCACGCATTCTGGGATGACGATGACGCAGGCTTTGACACGGATGCCAAGCGCGGCGCTTTCATTTCCGCCGTGATGCGCCGGCAGATGGAAATGACACTTGCAAAGGATCCCGGGGCATGCTTTTCCACCAACCTTTACGGTGAACTGATGGTGCTTTACCGGCAGGGATATCTGAAGGTGCCGGAGAACGTGATCAAAATCTGGGGCGATAACGGGTTCAGCAGGATGGTTTCCCGGAGACAGGGAAACCTGAATCCCCGCGCGGATGCAATGCCCGGAGAACAGGAAACCGGCAGGAACGGCATCTATTATCATGTCAGCTTCTATGATCTTCAGGCGGCCAACCATATCACCATGCTGCAGGTCCCGCCGCGCATGGTGGCGGAGGAGCTGTCCCGGATTCTGGAAAGGAAAGCGGATACGCTCTGGAACATTAACGTCGGTTCCATGAAGCCGCACATGTTCATGCTGGAGATTGTCAGCCGGATGTGGCGCGACGGCGCCTGCAACGTGCAGGAAACTGCCCGGGAATTTGCAGAAGCCTATTACGGATGCGCGGAAGCTGCTCCCGTGCTGACAGAATACGCGGACGCCGCTGTCCGGTACGGGCCGAACCCGGATGACCTGGCAGGGGATCAGTATTATCACTGGCCGCTTCGGGCCATGGCCCGCGCACTCCTGCGCGGAGAGACAGACAGACCTGTGGACTCCATGCGGTGGGCTGCGGGGGACCGTCCTTTCCAGGAACAGATCAGGGCCTTCGCCGCCGTACTCAAACCGGGAATACAGTCCTGGGAAAAGTATCTGCGGCTGTGCCGGCACACAGAGGAAGGCATGACAGAGGAAAACACCCTGAAGCTGCAGCAGACCATGGAGCTGTACGGCCTGATCCATGCAGAGGGCTGCAGAAGCTTTTACGCTTTCTGCCAGGCCTGTATGCACAGCCTGAACGGCAATGATCTGCAGGCTTATCTCTGGACGGACAGCGCCCTGCAGGCAACGCTCCGCGTACTGCAGAAAATGGACGCCCTGTCCGGCCGATTTGCTCATCTGTATGATAATGACTGCTTCACAGGCGTGAGGGTGACAGCTGAGGTGCTGACGGGTGTCAGAGCCTGGATGCGGATCCGTGGCGACTGCGAACAGCTTTATGATTGGGAAAAGAAATATCTGATCCCTGTCGGGGAGACGAGGGTCACGCTTCAGTCCCACCGTACGCAGCAGCTCAGCGATGAGGAGCTGTGCAGGAGGCTGCGGGGACTGATCACACCGGAGGAAGTCATTCAGTAACAGAATGATCCAATAACAGGAGAAAAGCCGGTCAGTGACCGGCTTTTCGCGCGACAGCGGTGTCGTTGACAAGGCTGTCCAGGGAATATAAGAAGAGCAGCCTGTCCACTGCTCCGGCAGCTGCGGCCGCATCGGAGAAGGAACCGGCATAATAACGGGCATCCACTGCCACAATGCGGCTGTAGTTCGCAGCCAGAAGAGGCAGCAGGCAGTTGGCGAAGGAATCCTTATAGACAAGCAGCGTTCCGCCCGGCGCATCATCATTGCAGATCTCCAGCATGCCATGGTTGCCGTCCAGATAGACGGCGTATCCGTCATAGGTTTCTGCCCGCTGCGGGAAAATCAGACGATCAAACGCCGCTTCCTGCTCCGGCAGGGTCAGACGGACAGCGGCGCGGGGCTCGGCGCATACGAGCGTATCGCTATGAACAGGCGGCAGGCCGCTCCGGCTTTGCGTGGTGCCCAGGAAACCGGGATAACGGGACAGACTGAAATCATCCAGAGCAAGAGGTGAAAGCTGCCCTGCCCGGCAGCAGGCCAGGTAAGCCATATACGCACCCTGCAGCGTCCAGTGGTGATCCGTGCGGTAATATACCTCCTGCGGGTCGGTCCCATCCGGGAAAACATCCAGGAAATGAGCATCCGTTCTCAGGGGCTCAAAGAGTGCTTCCTCTGTCAGATACTGCGCGCGCAGCAAGGCGTTCAGCCGGTTTCGCAGCAGGTAGCCGTGCGTTTCGGGCACCAGAACATTCCAGGGGACGTTCAGCGCCGCAGCCAGACTGCCGAACTGTTCGAGCCGTCGGGTTACAGCGGACGGGGATCCCGTGACGGGCGGCTCCAGAATCGCACCGGCTGCCGGCCAGGCGTCAAGCAGCGTCCGCTCTCCCAGAGCGGTCCGGAGAACGGCATCCGTTCCAATCAGAACGGGACGGAAAGGCACCCGGTCGGAGAGATAATCCTCCAGCTCCTGATCTGTTTTCCAGGCGGAGAGGGAGGGAACACCGGGCGCTTCTGTCAGATAGCGCCGTTCCGAGTCTGAAAAATCCGGATGCGGCCAGAGGAGCGCGTATACTCCGGCCGCCAGGAGAAGAATCAGGGTCAGCAGCACGGCTGCCGTATCCCAGGACATGCGCTTTTTTGTCATCATGAGGATCTCCTGTCAGAACTGAAAATAAACGAAGGGAATAAAACCGCGGGCAGCCAGCGCAGCCAGGCTGAGCAGAAGGAGCAGCGGGGCTGCAAAGCGCCGCAGCGGGAAGCGCTCCGGAGCCGGCAGAAAGCAGAAGCCAGCGCAGATCATCATCAGCGGACCGTAGGCGGCGCAGAGCAGCAGTGTTTCAGAGGATGCTGCGCCGTATCCGCCTGTCAGGGCGGCGAACAGCTTCAGGCCGAACCCGGAAAACAGCCCCCATCCGAGCATGACGGCAAAGAAGGTGACCCCCTGCCGGAGAATCCGCGGCACTTTACTCCAGACCGCACTTTTCAGCAGGACACTCTTCTCAAAAATCAGCAGCAGGGCAAAATACAGCCCCCAGAGCACAAAATGCCATCCGGCGCCGTGCCATAAGCCTGTCAGCGCCCAGACAATCAGGACATTCAGGTTCCTGCGCACCGCTCCACGCCGGCTGCCTCCCAGAGGAATATAAACATAAGCCTTGAACCATCCGGTCAGCGTCATATGCCATCTGCGCCAGAAATCGGTGAGACTCAGGGCGCGATAAGGCCTGTCAAAGTTTTCCGGAATACGGAATCCCATGCAGCGGCAGAGACCGATGGCCATATCCGAATAGCCTGAAAAATCAAAAAAGATCTGAAAGGAGAATGCCAGCAGACCGACCCACGCGCCGAGCGTGCCGGCCTGCGTCCAGTTTCCGTTGATACTGCCCCACAGGCGGCCCATGGAATCAGCAAGCAGGACTTTTTTCCCCAGTCCGATGCAGAACCGGCGGAGCCCCTCGCGCATTTCCGCACCGCAGGGCCGGGCAGGAGCAGTCAGCTGGGCTTCCAGGTCTGTATAGCGTACAATGGGTCCGGCAACCAGCTGCGGAAATAGCGACAGATAAACGCTGAAAAGAAGAAAACTCTTCTGCGGACGGGCATCTCCGCGATATACATCCAGGTCATAGGAAAGGGCCTGAAAGGTGAAAAAGGAAATGCCGGGCGGCAGCGGGGGCGCGGCGAATACCAGACGCAGGCCGGTCAGCCGGCCGAGATTATCCGCCAGAAAACCGGCATACTTAAACCAGATCAGCGGCAGGACATTCAGGACCAGCAGCACAATCAGCAGAAGACGTGAAGGGGTGCCTTTCCGCGTCATCAGCAGCACCCCGCCCCAGTTCAGCAGCATCGTCCAGAGAATCAGCAGCAGGTAGGCCGGGTTTCCCCAGCCATAAAAAAACAGGGATGCCGCCAGCAGAAAAGGCATTCGGAGCCGGGGCGGCATCACCCAGTAAAGCAGCAGCACACAGGGCATGAAGAGAAGCAGAAAAGTAAAGGAAGAAAAGATCATATTATTCTCCTGCCAGCAGCGCGGCAGTTTCCGCTTCCGCATCGGGCCCTGAAATCAGGACAAACAGCAGGTTTTTCCTTTCCACATGCGCTTTGGATAAAACCTGGTACGCTTCCGGAGCGTAATTCCGGGTTTCATCCCGGCGGCGCTCCAGATAATCATTCAGCGCCTGGCTGATATGACCTGCGGATTCTTCATCGGCAGCATACAGTGCGATGATTTCCCGGCCGCTCATTCCCGTATCCTGCATAAAGGCAAGGTCCGTGTATTCCCCGGGTTCAATTCCCAGAAGATCCAGCAGGTCGTCCCCGGTAAAATACGCCAGATCCTTTGCGTCGGACGCGGCGGTTTCCACCCTGGAAAGCAGCGTCTGCGGAGTATCCGCATTTTCAGCCGGGGCTTCTGTCCCGGCAGGAACAGCGGTCTCAGCAGGAACAGCGGCAGAGGCGGTTTCAGCAGGCGTGACGGCAGCAGTCCGGCTGCCGCAGGCGGTCAGCAACAGCACAGAAAAACATACCAGAATAACAGAAAGCATTTTCTTCATGACAATTTTTTCCTCGCTTTTGTAAGGCTCATTCGGCCGCGGATTCCGAAAGGGAAGGAGACCACCGGCCGGCTTCATACTGCGCCTGGGCATAATCCAGAAGCACCTGCGCGAAAATTTCGTTGCCGGCGTCGTTCAGGTGATATTCCTTGTCATGAGACAGGGCGCCGGGCAGCAGCCCGTTCTCATCCTTCAGGGAGTCAGCGATGTCGATATAACCGATGCCAAGTTCATTACACTTTTCTTCCAGCTGCCGGTTATATTCATTCCATAGTTCCTGAATATGCCGCTTGTCTTCAATCTTTTTGGTTACAGGCGTCAGGGAAATGAAAAACAGCCCGGCTTCGGGAACGGTTTTTCTGAGCAGGCCGACCGCTGTTTCCACATGCCGGAGACCGCGCTCGATTCCGGTTTCCCCTTTGGACTTCCTGGCAAAATTATCATTGAGACCGGCCAGAACAAAGATTTTTTCCGGCTGCAGCGTCTGCGCGATCTGGCTTAACGTCATCTCCCGCGCCTTATATTTCAGATTCGCGCTGCTGCTTTCCATGACCTTTTCCCAGGCAGCCATCTGAAGGGTGAAGCTGTAGGCACAGCGGAAATCAATGCCCGCGAAATACTGCGGGTCGGTTTTCTGCCGGGCTCTGACATAATTCCGGAACATGCAGATCAGGGAATCACCCGCAAACATGGAATGATCATAATAAGTCATCAGAACACTGTCCGGCAGCCGTGCGGCGGAAGCATCCGCCCGGCTGTCTTCGGCGATACCGGCATTCCCCGGGAAGGCCAGCAGGCAGCACAGCAGCACCAGCAGCAACCGCGGCAGATTTGTTTTCTTCACAGTCCGTATCCTCACAAATGTCTGTTTTCCCTTCACGCAAATACGTGAACATGCCTATTTTACAAACGTACAACTTCAGTTGTCAACCGGATTCTCTTCCTTTATCACGGACCAGGCTGCCACCAGACGCTCCAGCGTCCACTGTGCGTTGGCCGGGCTGGTGGAGGGGAGACATCCGGCTTTACGGCCTGTCTGCGGTTCAATGTATTTCTGATAGATTTCCAGGGATTTTTTTCCGTTGCAGTAGATCCGGTGAACCGGCGCATGAGCGAGAATGATGCTCAGGTCATTCGGCCGCACCTCCCGGATACTGGCATCCGACGAGCCTGTAATCACACAGCTGCCGATCGAATCCCACAAAGCCAGGCGCTGGCTGAGAATCAGCTCCTTTTTCTGCTGAATTGTTACCGGAACCTCACGGTCAAACACCGCCGCGATCACCTTCCAGAACCGGTTCTGCGGGTGTCCGTAGAAAAAATGCTGCTCCCTGGACTTCACGGAAGGGAAGGAACCGAGAATCAGGATCCTGCTATTTTCTGAAAACAGCGGTCCGAAGGGGTGCGTGATCCGCTCCTGCTCTGTAAATATGCTCATAGGCTCCTTTCCGCCGCGCTTTTGTTATTCGGATGTATTTTGCTCAAATTCCGCGGCGTGCTTCCTGAAAAAATCGTAGTAAATCCGCGGGTTTTTCAGGTCGGTCCAGCTATCGACCACCCGGGAATGATCATCCAGACTGATAATTTTGGCACCGGGCAATGCCAGTAAAAAAGGAGAGTGGGTGCTGATGATCAGCTGATTGCCGCAGTAACGAACGGATTCAGCGAGGAAATCCGCCAGAATCAGCTGATTTTCCGGACTCAGACTGTTTTCAGGCTCATCCAGCAGGCAGAGCGTATCCATTTCAATCTTGCTCTGGAAGTACAGGAGCGCGCTTTCACCGTTGGACCGCTCCCGCAGGCTTTTTCCGGATTCGTTTTCAATAAAGCGGCTCATGGTTTTGCTGCGGGACTGATTGATCCTGTGCAGGTGTTCCAGATCCTCCAGAGACCGGACCTGGAACTTTTCATGCTTCAGCTCAAAATAGCTCTGTGCAAGCTGTTCCCGGTTCCTGTCGATGCCCTCATTGACGGCCCGGATATCCAGCATCATATCGAAAACATCATCGCTGGTGAGAATCCGGCTGTTTGGCGGAACGGCTTCCTCCTGAACAGCCCGGCAACGGTCCACAAAATTCTCAAAAAAACGGGAACGGTTGTACGCGCTGCTCCTGACCAGACGGAGCTTTTCGGCAATGATGTTCAGAACGGTGCTTTTTCCGCTTCCGTTACCGCCGTAAAGAATCGTAACCGGACGGAAGAAAATCTCCTCCAGTCCGATCCGGGGCAGGACGCCATAGGGATAGACCGACTGGTCATAGGTGGTTTTCAGGTCGAACATGAAATCCGATTCCGCTTCTTCGCCGGGGAAGTAAAACGCACTCAGATACATAGGCTGTCCTTCCCTTCAGGTTTCACCGTCAAGAAAACTGATCTGCCGGAATCTTTCGGGCAGCTGATTCATAAACCGGAAGCAGTCGTCCGGTTTATACAGAATTCCGCGGCTCAGGCAGAAATCCCCGAACAGCTTCATCAGCCGCGCATTATCCGGACTGGGTATTTCGTACGCATTGCCGTAGGTCCGGATGTAGCGCTCCTTCAGACCGGGGAAATGCCTGTCCAGCGCTTCATAATAATACTCCCTGTCTCCCTCGCGGAGCGTCAGTCCCATGCCGAAGCAGACGATTCCCTTTACCTGCACCCCGGCGCAGGCCTCCAGAATTGCCTGGATGTTATCGGCGGTATCGTTAATGAACGGGAGCACCGGAGACAGCCAGACGACCGTGGGAATATTCCGGCGCCGCATGGCTTCCAGCACCTCAATCCGCCGCCGGGTATTGCAGACATTCGGTTCCAGAATTCCGCACAGGGAATCATCCCAGGTCGTCAGTGTCATCTGCACGACGCACCCGGCTTTTTCATTTATTTCAGCCAGCAGATCAATATCCCGGAGGATACGGTCTGACTTTGTCTGTATCGCTGCCCCGAAACCGTATCTGCAGATCACTTCCAGACATTTCCGTGTCAGCCCGAGCTGTTCTTCGCAGTGCATATACGGGTCTGACATTGAACCGGTTCCGATCATGCACTTCTGTCTTTTTGACTTCAGCGCCTGCTCCAGCAGCTCCGGTGCGTTACGCTTCACTTCAATGTCCTCAAAGGGATGTGTGAACTGATAACATCTGCTTCGGCTGTCGCAGTATATGCACCCATGAGAACATCCCCGGTAGATGTTCATGCCGTAATGGCCTTTGCTTCCGGTCAGAATCCCCCTGGCATCCACAAAATGCATGGCTTTTCTCCGCTCCGCTCCGGCTGATCGCGGAGGCTTTCCGCAGACGGCCGGAGCTCAGCTCAGTATGCTGTGCAGTCAGTATAGCAGACCGGCTTTCAGCCGTCCATACATCGCACATAAAAGCCGCACCGGATGCGGGCTGCATCCGGTGCGGTAATACAGTTCAGCAGGAGCTTACTCAAAACGCAGGAGACTGTCAAATCCGGTTACGGAAAACACGCCCATAACCAAGCGGTTGGCGTTACGGATCAGAACGCCGCCCTTGTTCATCATGGCTTTCTGGGCCTTCAGGAAAACTCTGAGCCCTGAGGAGGAAAGGTAATCCAGACCCTTCAGATCAAAGATCAGCTCGTTGATGATAGGATAATACTTATCCAGGAATGCATCCAGCTCGGGAGAAGTTGTGGTATCAAGCCGTCCCTCCAGCTCTACGGTCAGAGCATCGCCTGTTTTGGTTTCCTTAATAGTCATATCAGATCACTCTCCTTGATGTGTTAGTGGGAAACTGCAGGATTAACCGAAGTCAGAACTTCTTGCTGGCTATCAGCTCCACAATTCCGCCGTGAATACTGATTTTAACCTCGTCCGTTATGGACAGAAGGACGGAACGCTCATACTGATCCCATTCCTGAGAGGAGATGACTTCATCCGAAAGATCCGCAGCCTGGGAGGAATAGGAATTCCCGTTGTAATACTGATCAATATCCCTGCCGACCGACATGGCCTGGACGAAAATCTCCTTCAGCGTGCCGAGGAAGCCCTTGTGGGCTTCGTTTCTGCCGGTGGAGGTGGACTGAATCAGCTGCTCACGCTGTACGTTGCCCAGCTTCTGGTGCACTGACAGGAAGAAGGTATACAGTCCGTCCTCACTCTCAATCCGGAATTCGGCGTTGTCCACATGACCTGTGATGCTGTTGAACAGGGAGATCATTTCCTCCGTGATCAGACACAGCTGCATCACCTGCTCCTCCGGCAGACCGGCAGCTATACGCTGCGTTTCCAGACTGGCATCCCTGAAACCGTCACCTGTGGAGTGAATCGCAACATTAATTGATTTCATCATGCATCCTTCCTTTCTATTAGCCCATACCGGCCATTGTCATCAGCAGCCTTCCGGTATTTGCCGCCTGCTCAGCCGCTTCCGGCGAAGCTACAACAATAAACTGCGCGAGTACGGAGAGCATCAGGCTGGCCAGCAGCAGAATGACCGCTCCGCCCAGGCGGGAGGAGATCTGCGCAAAGGGCATCAGTTCCATCCGGTTCGCTGCGGACAGGACAGCCACGTCGCCTGTTCCGCCCATGTTGGACATGCACAGACCGGCGGTAATGCCGGATTCGAAGGGATAGAAGCCTACCAGACGGCCGATGAGCGCCGCGCCGACGAAGGCTCCGATGCAGGTTGCCGCGCAGAGCAGCAGGTAGGTCAGGCTGAAGGACGAGACCACTGTGCCGATATCCAGGTAGCAGATTCCGATACCGACCAGCAGCATGTTGGTCAGATTTTTCATGATGAACTGGAACCACTGATAGCAGGCGATCTCAATCCGTTCCGGAACGATGTTCGTGATCTTGCAGATGGCAACGGTGATAATCATCCAGGCATAAGCATGAATGGTTATGCTGGGAACCAGGGACTTCCAGATGCCGGCCAGGATAAAGCCAAAGGCGAAGAACGCGCCGGAGGTCAGGAGACCGATACCCATGTTCTGCAGACTCAGGGCATCACGCTTGGCCTGCATTTCAGGACTGATCTCCAGCTCCTTCGGGTCAATGGAGCCTGCCTTCATCAGAGCGCCGTGCCCATTTACCTTTTCGGAGGAGAGCACCTTGACCAGAACACCGGCCAGCACGATGGAAATCGCGTTGCCGATGGCCACAGCGGGTGTCATGACAGAGAGCGCTTCCGCGGCGCTCATGGAGCTGCTTGTTTCAAAAATCTTGGAGAGCGGGGTTGCCCCGGCACCCATACCGCCGCCCATGATCGGCAGAGCGATCAGCAGCAGCGCATTCATGACGGGATAGCCCATCAGGGCAGCCACGCCCATGCAGAGGCCGAAGGCCAGGATCAGGCCGCCGAAGATGGCGGGGAAATACCGCGCCGCGGCCTTAATCAGCAGCTTCCGGTTCATACCCAGGATGGAACCGGTGATCAGCGCTGCAATATACCAGTCGAGGAAGCCGCCCTCTGTTTTGAAGAAGGTTCCGATATTTCCGACCAGATCGAGCTTTCCGAAGGGGAGTGTCATATTATAGACGGTCTGGCCGTCCACCGTTTTGGCGGCCGGGAGGATTCCGAAATAGACCAGCAGCGCTGAGCCGAAGATACATACGATCGCTCCGCCGCCGAGGTAGCTTTTGATGATCGGCGTATGATCGCCGATCCAGCCCAGAATGGTGCCCAGCACAATCATAAAGATGAAACAGCCGGCCATACCCTTGGGGAGCACACCCAGATAGGTTGCCCCGAAAACAACGAGTGTGATAATCAGGAAAACCGGCCAGGGAAGGTTAAACAGCTGAAAAGGCTTTTTTTCCTTACTAGCATTACTCACTTTAACTTCTCCTCTCTTGTCGGTTCATGTTCAGATTCAGATCCGTGCTACGCCGCTTTCTCTGGCGGCCTGTGCCACAGCCTTCGCAACCGCCGGGCCGACACGGGGATCAAAGGCGGCGGGCAGAATGTATTTGTCACTCAGTTCGTCTGCCGACACCAGCTCAGCCAGCGCATGGGAGGCAGCCAGCTTCATGTCCTGGTTGATATCCCTGGCCCTTACATCCAGGGCGCCGCGGAACAGACCCGGGAAAACGAGCACGTTGTTGATCTGATTCGGGTGATCGCTTCGTCCGGTGCCGACAACGGCAGCGCCGGCTTCCAGCGCTTCATCGGGCTCGATTTCCGGTGTTGGATTGGCCATTGGGAAAACGATCGGGCCCGGGGCCATGGATGCGATCATTTCCTTGCTGACAATGTGGGGAGCACTGACACCGATGAAGGCATCGGCGCCCTTCAGGGCGTCCGCCAGCTTACCGGAGAACTTCTCCGGATTGGTGATGGCTGCCATTTCGGCCTGGGCAGGATTCATTTCGATTCCTTCGCACAGAATACCGTTCCGGTCCACCATCTTCAGATGCTTCACACCCAGATCCATGATGTGGCGGCCGATGGCGATACCGGCGCTGCCGGCACCGTTGATAACGACCTTCACATCCTCGATCTTTTTGCCGACAACGCGCAGCGCGTTGAGCAGTGCAGCTCCGACCACGATGGCCGTGCCGTGCTGGTCATCATGGAAGATCGGGATATCGCAGATTTCTTTCAGCTTCCGCTCGATTTCAAAGCAGCGCGGCGCTGCGATATCCTCCAGGTTGATGCCTCCGAAGCTGCCGGAAATCAGATAAATCGTCCGGACGATTTCATCCACATCCTTGCTGCGGATGCAGATGGGGAAGGCGTCCACATCGCCAAAGGCTTTAAAGAGCGCGCATTTGCCCTCCATGACCGGCATGCCGGCTTCGGGACCGATATCTCCGAGACCGAGCACGGCAGTTCCGTCCGTGATGACGGCAACCAGATTGCTGCGGCGGGTCAGCGTAAAGGATTTGTCGTAATCCTTTTGGATTTCCAGGCAGGGCTGCGCGACACCGGGAGTATAGGCGAGGGACAGGTCGTCTTTGCTCTTGACAGGGACACGGGAGATAACTTCGATTTTTCCTTTCCATTCGCCGTGCAGGCGCAGGGATTCCTCAGCGTAATTCAACAGGGGTTCCTCCTTCGCATGTATTTTTGTATGATACCCGGTTACTTCTATTATAATGTAAAATCCGGAAAAAACAAGGCCAAATTAGTATTAATAGGAAAGGGCCCGGTTTTTTACCGGGCCGAAGGATCAGATATGTATTCCAGACAGATGCATCAGTCTGCGGGCATGCTATTCCGGCAGGCTGGTCTCATCTTTTCCGAGAACAGCACGGATACAGCTGCCGATGTCATCGGCTCTTCTCAGCAGCCTCCTGCGCCGGATGTCGCCCCCGGCGGGCCATTCCATCAGTTTCTTGATTCTGCCCAGCGCCTGGGTTATCCCGAATCTTTGCCGCCATCCATCATAAAGCGCGCTGTACCAGCGGATCAGCTCTTCCTCGCAGGCTTTTGCTCCTCCGCGCAGCTGCCGGCCAAGCGACGGATCAGCCAGGAATCCGCGGCCGATCATGACAGCTTCCGTTTCCGGACAGCGGGCCAGCAGGTCGCTGACATCCGCAGGCGTTTTCAGGTCTCCGTTATAAACAGGATGCATGCCTCGCTTCTGCAGGGCGGCTTCGAAGGCTTCCGGATGAACCGCGCCGGTATACTGTTCCTTCATGGTTCTGACATGGATTGCTGCATGTTCAAAAGGAAACTCAGTCAGAATATTCAGAATCCTGGGCCATTCCTCCGCCTGCTCATAACCGATCCGGGTTTTGACGGAGAGGGAGACGGGCAGAGGACGCGAAAAAACATAATCCAGGAAAGACAGCAGGTATCCGGGATCCCGCAGCATGCCGCTGCCGCGCCCGCGTTTTGTGACCGTCGGGGAAGGACATCCGAGATTCAGGTCCGCGCAGGAGTAGCCCTGCTCCTTCACGTAATCCAGCCAGGCAAGCAGCTGAGAGGGATCCCTGGTCAGTGCCTGCGGCAGAACGTTCAGGCCGCTGTTCTCCTCCGGAAGAATATCCCGCTTTTCACGCGCGGTGAGTGACATGGACTGTGTCAGCTTGTGAAACGGCAGGCAGTATACATCCGCACCGCCGAAAATCTCGTGATGCACGCGCCGCAGAATTCCGTCCGTCATGCCTTCCATCGGCGCAAAGTAGATCTTGATGTTGTCAGGACGATTCATGAGATGCTTTTTTCTCCGTTCCTGTCATGCATTTCCATATGTTCCGCTGTGTAAGGCTACAGCATTTCCTGAAGCTTGCGGCCGACACCGGCAGGAAAGCAGGTGACAGCATTGACCTTTTTGGCTTCCTCCTCCGTAATGCCCGCCTGGTCCCAGTCGATCTGCTTTTCCATGCCGGCGTAATCGCTGATGCGGATGCTGATCAGCCGGCCGTCGTCTCCCCGCATGTAGGCGGCAATACCGGACATGGCGATCCGCCCCAGGTCCTTCCGGCCCAGGTCTGAAATCACATGCACCCATTCAATAACGCCGGTCACACCGTCGTCGATCAGTGTCTCATAGCGCATACCGACTTTTTCGGGAATATAGGTTGCCATACGGGTGTATACCCTGCGCATGGCTTCGAGCCCCTTTTCAGGCTCCTGGCCATGATACAGCGCATAGCCGCCGAAAACACAGTCCGGGTGCATGCACCGCACAATCCGGTCCACATCCACCCGGGGGACATGATGCAGCGCGGTGTAATACTCCCGCACCGCGCCTGTCATCAGCCCGGGATCACCCATCTCCAGATGCGCCGGGACAAACAGGGGTTTCCGGTACGGCGTCAGATGGGGAACAAAGCTGCTGTGGCAGTACATGCGCACCTCCTCCAGTGTTCCCCGGCTGCCAAGATCGGCAACAACAAACATCGGGGTCTGATCAATCATCCCCTCGACCTCGAAATTCAGTACCATTTCCGTTACGGAACGGCCGCCGCTCCGGGTCTGGAACTTCGGGACAATGCTCAGGCCGTCCGCTTCGAAACGGGCGATAAACCCCTCCGCGAAGGCACGGATCTGCTCCTTTCCCTCAAATCTGCCGTAGGGAGTGTCCACAGCCGGCGGAGCGTCAGAAAACTGCCGCCTGTCCCGGAACAGATCCATGACGCCCCGGATATTGTTTCCGGCGATGTGCTTCATCATCAGAAGCTCCGGAGAATCGTAAATAATACCTTCCTGCGGTTCCGGATACAGCGCGTCCAGTTCAGCTCTTTTTCTGATTTCCATACAATGCACCTCTTTCTGCACGGATTCCTGCTGTCAGAAATGATCCTCCACCAGAACAGGCTTGCGGACGAATATCCTTTCCAGAATATCCCTGTTGTCCGCCACGGTCACATCCGGCCGGTATACGGCTTCCGACAGGCTTGCACAGCCGGCGGCCAGCTGGCCGAATGCCTGAACGGATACTGTGAGGTCCGGCGCCTTGTCCGTCCGGACCGCTTCCTTTCCACAGACCTCCCAGGTTCCGTTGTTATCCGCGATAAACTCATCACCTTCAACCCGGATGATAAAGCTGCAGCGATCCGGCTTCCGGATAATTTCCAGCAGACGCTGCACATTGACGGCCCGGATCATGTAGCCGTGCCCGACCGTCTGGCTGATATCATAGGACTGCGGGCACCGGATAAAGGAAAACAGCTCCAGACACGCGGGCAGGAACAGCCTGACCGTCCCGTAGTCGGCAGTGAAGCGGGCCAGAAAACCAAGCAGCGCGTTCATGCCAGCCCGGCCGTCCCAGGCCAGATCCTCCACGGACAGGATTGCCATTGGGTCATGGCGGATGTCCTTGAAGATCAGGTATGCGACAGGGATCCCGTTTTCCCGCAGCAGATAGCCGAATTTCCGGTCTCTGTAATATTCACCCTTCAGGTGACCCTCCAGCATCATTTCGTCGTCGCGGCGCATGGCAAGGTTGAAGTCCCTGGCGAAACGGTTATACAACGCGGTATACTCGCTGACCGGATCTCCCGGTTTCCACAGCTCTGCGGTGCCGCCGAAACGGTATTCCTTCAGTACGGCGGGAGCGAATTCATAATCATTCCGCCAGCAGGCGGTTTCATATCCAAACTTGCGGTAAAACGCGTGATTAAACGGATAGAGCGTGGAGATGATTTCCCCGTTCCGCCGGGCTTCCGGGATCAGCTTCCTGAAAATCTCCCGGATTGCGCCGCTGTTCCGGTATTCCGGCAAGGTGGATACGCCGCCGATTCCTCCGCTGACGACCGGCTGACCGTCCAGCCAGGTATTAAAACGGTAATTCAGGATCCGGGCCATAAGCTTTCCGCGCTCGTCAAATGCGCCCCAATCCTCTGTTTTCAGTTTTTCGCTCTCTTCCCGGGCTTTTTCCGGATTTTCCATGCGCATATGGAACGCGATACAGGAGATCAGATCCGCCTCAAAATGCTCTTTTTCTGTCAGCTTGCGTACTTCCATTTGTTCTGTACCTCCGTTTGCAAAGGCTGCTTTTCACAGAAAGGCTTTGCTTATTCTGTCCTGACGGCGACGGCCGTGAATTCACCCGGCAGGCTGCTGTTTTCCCAGGAAGGATGCTCATCGAACCGCTCCAGGCGGAATCCGTTCCCGATGATTGCGTTGAGGATCTCGCTGATTGTATATCTTCTGTAGCTGCACTTTGGGAAACGCTTCCGGGTTTCTTCATCATAAAACCTGGCGTGTGCCATTTCACCTTCACAGATTTCAGTTGAGAAATAAGACATCACAGGCCTTTCCAGGTTCAGGGAATCCATGATCTTGGTGAAGGGATGGAAATCGCTGCAGATCATTTTTCCGCCGGGCTTCAGAAGGGCATACATGATCCGCATGAATTCATCAATGTCATGGAAATAATGCAGGATACCGCCCTCCATAAAAACCACATCAAAGAACCCCGCGTATTTTCCGAGGTCGATCTCCAGAATATCGCAAACTTCGTACGCAAGACTGACATGGGCCGCCTCCGCGGTTTCCATCGCGTACCGCCTGTTGTCCTCGGAAATGTCAAACACCGTGACCTGCGCGCCGAGCAGCGCCAGAGGGATGGCTTTCTTTCCGCAGGATCCGCAGATGTTGGCGACTCTGACGCCTGCGAAATGTTCAAAGTAGTCCGCGTACCGCTTCAGCATTTTCCGCGGATTGCCGATATCCTCCCTTGCCCGCTCTTCGGGTGTACCGTTCTGTCTGACCCAGAAGGCATACGCGTCAAACTCCCATGCCTTCTTATGCTGTTCGCTGTATTCTTTCATTTGTCAGCTTCTCCGTTTTTTTTGACTGAAAATAATATATCATATACCGGAAGGTCCCACAACAGAGTAAATGCGGCGCGGGTGCGGGATGACGAAAGCGGAACCGTCCGGCCTGAACAGATAATGAAAAGAGGAGACAGCGCCTGCTGTCTCCTCCTGCCTGCCCGATCCGCTTCCGCTCCGGAAGCACGGCCCGGCCTGTATTTATCTTTTCCGGTAAAGAACAAGCTCCGGATCAGCGCCGTCCTTTCCGTAGGTACTGATCAGAATGAAATCCATGCAGGCCAGCACCCCGAAGCATCTGTCGCCGCCGAACACGGATTCGAGCTGATTTCCCAGATAGGATGTCCGATCGTCCAGAAACTTCACTTCCACTCCTCCGGGAAGGCGATACGCAAGGTTGACATCCTTTCCGACGAGAGCATACAGTTTCTCAACCCTGGGCAGCCCCTCAATATGCAGACCGTTGATTTCGTCAATCAGCTGCTTTTTAAAAGCTTCAAACTGGCCGTTATCGCTGAGCTCCTCGTAGCGTTTCCAGTAATCCAGTTTCGGCAGCATCTGCTTCAGATAAGACCGGGCCTGTTCCTCAGTGACGCTTTCACTGACCATATTTCCCACGCAGACATCCATCAGATCGTCCATGCTGCTGTAGGTGTAGGTTCCGTCGGCAAAACACCACTGACAATATTCTTCGTTGATAGTGCCGTCCCTGTTCCTGCTGAGAATTTCATCCGTCAGCGGCATGCCGCAGCACTGACAGATCAGCTGCTGCGGCGATCCTAGGAGGGTGTTGATGGAAACGTTGAAAAGACTGGAAAGGAGCTTCAGCGTCTCCGTGCCCGGCACAGTTTCACCGGTTTCCCAGCGGGATACTGCCTGACGGGTGACAAACACCTTCTCAGCCAGTTCGTCCTGCGAAAGCCCTTTCTGTGTTCTGAGCCTGTGAATGACATCCTGTGTATTCATTGCGGATACCTCCTGTCGCTGTTCTCAGGTTCATTGTAGTACACCGGAATCAGCAGCACAAGCAACCCGCAGTTGCTGCTGCAGTTCTGCGCAGCGTCAGCAATCCCATTGAAATTTCTTCAGGTCAACGCACCCGTTCACGCCGAATCCGACACCTTCCGCTTCCAGCAGCCGTCTCTGATCGTAAAATCCGGGAGCGGTTCTTCCGGCATGGTTTACTACACGGTGACAGGGGTAGCTTCCGTAATATTCGGACATGCTCAGGATTTTTCCGACCAGCCTCGCATTCCTGTCCCGCCCGATCAGCCGGGCAATCTGGCCGTAGGTAGCCACATGCCCCTCCGGAATTTCTTCCACAACGGAGAGCACTTCATAAATCAGGTCTGTATTCAGGATATTTTTCATCCGGCAGCTTTCCTCTGACAAAGAATTACAGATCAGGGCGGATCAGCGTCGCGCGGCAGGGCGCGCCTTCCGCTCCGCCGAGATTCAGCGGCGCGGCATGCAGAAAGTACACGCCTTCCTCCACCGCTGAAAGCCTGATGCCCTCCAGCAGGACAATCTCCGCACCAAGCATAATCTGATGCACCTTCATCGGTGCGTCTTCCGGGCCGACTGTCTGTGACTCGTTTCCGAAAAGCCAGATCTTTTTGGCGGCAAATACCTCAGCTGCTTCCGCCGTAACCGTCGCCCGGCCTTTCACCAGTATTCTTTCCGCAGCTTCAGGGCTGCACTTTCCGGCTTTCTCCAGAATCCGTTCCGCATCGGCGGCCAGAATAAGACCGTGATGAACAGCGACATACGCGAACCCGATGTAATGATCCAGCTGAACCTGGTCCACGCTTTTTCCCCTGTCAATAAAATGCAGCGGCGCATCCACGTGGGTACCGTTATGGGCGCACATGCTGAACGCGCTCAGATTGTATCCGGAGCCGTCGCTCATCTTCAGCAGGACATTTCTTTCCGGCTTCGGATCCCCGGGATAAACCCCGCACCCGAATACCTCCTGTGAAATATCATATATTTTCATGAATGCGTCCGATCTCTCTTTCCGGCTATACCCTTTAATGAGCCTGCGCTGCTGCTGTCAGGATTCCGGGCGGCTGGCCGCCGCTCCGCGCATCCATTCCTTTACGGCATTCAGCACCTGGTCCAGATGATAATCGTAGCAATGCGTGTCTCCGGGGATCAGCACCAGCCTGCAGTTCCTGTATCTTTCCGCTGCCCGGATACCGTATTCCACCGGCACGGCTTCATCCTGATCCCCGTGCACAATCAGCACGGGCCCGGTATAGCGGTCAATCGCTTCCTCCACGTGAATCGTCTGTGCCACACGGACATAATTCCCGCCGAGACCGCGGTCTCCCCAGGCCGGGAGCACATCCGGAATATGATCCGGATCGAAATTCTGCCCCAGCAGCGTTCCGTTTCTTGCGCCTTCCGGAATCATCCAGGCGGGGGAAAGCGGAATCAGTCCCCTGACGACATCGTGCTTCATCGCTCCGGCCAGCATGACGGTCATTCCGCCCTGCGAGTGCCCGCAGAGCCAGATGTCCGTGACGAAATCAAGGCTTCTGGCATAATCAATCACAGTCAGCGCGTTAGTCAGCCATTTGTATAAGGTGTGATTCTCGAATTTTCCGTCGCTGTTTCCGTGCCCGTACATATCCACGCGCAGCGTGGCAAACCCGATTTCGTTCAGCGCCCGGGAGACCGCGACAATGTGCCGTTCCTCCATGTGTCCGGTAAAGCCGTGGATAACAATGACCAGCGGGCACTTTTCACCGTGCGCGGCGGGCATGTCAAGCTTCGCGTTCAGTCTGATTCCGTCATCCAGAATATACATCTGTGCGTCCTCCGTTCTTATCTGTTCCTTTTCAGCTGTTTCTGTAAACCGGCATACTGCTGCGCGGGGATTATCCCCGGCGCAGGATTCCTCTTCTGCTGAGGATATTTTATCAGAGTGCGTGAAATGTGTCCATCCGGCAAAAACATGCCGTCAGCGGTGGTGCTGCAGACGGCAGAGGAAGCGAAATTTTTGTTGACGGAAGGAAAACGATCGTATATGGTTAGGGCAGCAAAAACAGGAGAGAAAAAAGATGAGCGATAAAATTCAGATCTCAGTCGACGCTTCCCGCCGGACGGGGAAGCTGGAGCATCGCTGGAATTATATCGGTTATGATGAATGCAACTACACCCATTCCCCGGGTGGACGCGCCCTGATCGGAAAAATCGGATCTCTTGAGAAGCCGTACTATATCCGGGCGCATCATATGCTGTGCACCGGAATCTGCCATGGCTTCTACAAATGGGGCTCCACGAATGTTTACAGGGAAGACCGGGACGGAAATCCTGTCTATGATTATGAAACCATTGACCGGATCATTGATATCTGGCTGCAGAACAACTGCATTCCCTTTTTTGAGCTGGGATTCATGCCCAAGGATCTGGCTGATCCCAGGGAAGCGGAAAACGGCACAGCATACACGGCAGGCTACAGCTCTGTTTCCGAATATCAGGTGCGGGGCTGGTGCCAGCCGCCCAGGGATTACAGCAAGTGGTTCGACCTGATTTATCATCTGGCCGTCCACCTGCTTGACAGGTATGGTCTGAAAGAAATCGAAAAATGGTATTTCGAGATGTGGAATGAGCCTGATATTTTTTACTGGCACGGAACACCCGAAGAATACTGCAAACTGTTTGACTATACAGAAGCTGCCCTGCATCAGGCGATTCCCTCCGCCCGTTTCGGCGGACCTGCGACTACAGGCACTGACAACCCGGAAGGGAATGCCAGCCGTTTCCTGCGCACCTTTCTGGCGCATACCCGCAGCGGAGTCAATTACTATTCCGGAAAAACAGGCACCCGGCTTGATTTCACGTCCTTCCACACAAAAGGAGGAAATTACAGGTCCGATGCGCTGGCGGAAAAGCAGCTGCCTTCAGTCCGGACCTTCCTGGCCAATGTGGAAACACAGACCCGGATCATCCGGGAATACGGATACGGCGATCTGGAATGCGTGCTTTCGGAAGCCGATCCTGACGGCTGGGCTGCCGGAGGCCGGTTCGACAACTTCAACCTGAATTTCAGAAATACTGAATATTATGCATCCTGGGTGATGTCCGCCTTTAAAAATCTGTTTGACCTGGCCGGAAAACTGAACATGGATCTCAGGCCGCTCACCTGGGCGTTCATGTTTGAGGGAGAACGGTGCTTTGAGGGAACCCGTTCGCTCTCCACACAGGGAATCGACAAGGCAATACTCAATCTGTTCCGGATATTTGCCCGCCTCGGAACACAGCAGGTGGCGTTTTGCTGCTCCAGGGAAAAGGGCCTGCCTGATTCGGAACCGGAGATCGACGGCTGGGCAGTCTGCGACAATGAAAACTGCCTGCAGGTGCTGGTATACTGCCATCATGATGACTGGGACCGGAAGGACAGCTTTGACCTTTCACTGAATCTGTCAAACCTGCCCATGGAAGGCCGGGTCACTGTCACGCAGTACCGGATCGACCGTGAGCACTCCAATGCCTGCACTGAATGGGAACGCCAGGGGAAACCGGAATGGCCGGATGACAGGCAGCGGGCGGCCATCCTGGCCAGATCGGGTCCGGAACTTCTTTGCGCACCGGAAAATGCTGAAGTCCGGGACGGCGGGACGGAGATCAGCCTGTCTGTTCCGGTCCACAGTATTTCCCTGCTTGAAATCCGGAAAACGGCCCTATAAATGACGGAGGCGCATCCATTATGACCGAGATTCTTCTCAGGGCTGCCTGCTTTGTTGCGATTATCGCACTCGGCGCCGTACTGCGCCGGGCCGGTTTTTTCAAAAAAAAGGATTTTCATGTGTTAAGCAGGATCGTGATCAATATTACGATGCCGGCTGCCATCATTACCAATTTTGCCGGACGGCAGCTGGAATACTCCCTGCTGATCCTGATTCTGATCGGCTTCCTCTGCGGCATCATCCATATGCTTACCGCCTGGCTCCTGAACCGGAGCAGGGGAGCCTCCGCTCAGGCTTTTGCTGTTCTGAATACATCAGGCGTGAATATCGGCAACTTTGCGCTCCCTTTTGCCCAGAGCTTTCTTGGCCCGGCAGGTGTGATGACAGCCAGCCTGTTTGATGTCGGCAATGCTTTTACCTGTCTGGGCGGAGCCTGGAGCGTTGCCGGAATGATACTCGAAAAAGAAAACCGCTTTTCTCTGCGGCCCATTTTCCGGACGCTGAGGAGATCTGTTCCGCTGATCACCTATATCATCATGTGCCTTCTGTCAATTCTTCGTATCAGCCTGCCGGCCCCGGCAGTCAGTCTGGCGGGAATTATCGGCGGCGCCAATTCATTTCTGGCCATGCTGATGCTGGGGATCGGATTACAGCTTGATATCCGCCGGATCCGGGAGGTTCTCCGCCTCCTGCTGCCCCGGTATATTGTCAGCATCGCACTGGCAGCCTTGTGCTATTTCTTCCTGCCGGTTCCGCCTGAATACCGTCCGGCGCTGATCATCCCGTTCCTGGGGCCGGTTGCGACCGCCGCGCCGGCCTTTACCGCCCGGCTGAAGGGGGATTATGAGCTGGCCAGTACCGTTAACTCCTTCTCCATCCTGTTCAGCATTGTACTGATTACCGCAGCGCTGCTGATCTGACATAAAATCCGCAGGTTTCCTCCGAGGCAGAGACCCGGTTACAGGTGAAAGGTCTCTTTGATCATCCTTGCGACCTCATCAGGCTCCCTGTCAGCATTCTCAATTCTCAGATAGTGCTCAAACCTGATTTCTCCCGGACGGCTTACACATCTGTGGTTTTTGTCATCATTGATCAGACGCTGACGGGAGGCTTCCAGATCCCGTTTCGAGGGCTTGTTCCTCAGCCGGTTTTCTGTCACATTCCGCTGCAGCCTGATCTCCTGCGGCGCAATCAGTTCAACGTAATAAAAATCCGTATGGTACGGTTCAAAGATCTGCCGGATATGCTCAAGATAATCCCACTCCGAGGGCATGTCAAAGTCCATCATCAGTGTGAAAATCATCCCGTAGTTCTCAGAAGCAGCAAAGTTTCTGAAGATCAGGTCTCTCATCCCGGCAATCGTCCGGCCGTCATATCTGCCGAATATCTCAATTACGGGTTCAATGGTCATATGGTTATGGAAGAGCCGCAGATCCGTGATTTTCATCAGCTCCTGGCCAACCGTCATTTTTCCGACAGCAGCGTCTCCGATAATGAATACCAGCTTCATAGTCACACCCCCATATCCGGAACCCGGTTTTGTTCATATCCTTTCCATCAGACTCTGACAGCGACGATGGAATCCGTTTCAACATGACACGGCAGAAAAAGGATTTTCACTCCCTGCCGCGCGGCTTCTTCCATGGCGTCCGCGAACTGCGGATCCGTCATCCGGTTCGGACGGACCTCCGTTATGCCGTCCGTCTGAATCACAAACGCCAGGATGGCATGATATCCTTCTTTTGCGGCATGCATCAGTTCCCGGATATGCCTGACGCCCCGGTCAGTCGGCGCGTCGGGAAACCAGCCGATCCCTTCCTTTTCCAGCGTGCAGCCCTTCACTTCCATCAGATACCTGCCGTCACCCTTCTCCATGCAGAAGTCAATCCTGGAGGATCCGTAACGGTATTCCGGAATGATCCTGTCCCAGCCCTGCGCCTGCAGCCATTCCAGAGCCACTTTATTCGGAGCCTGGCTGTCAATGTTGAACAGCATTCCGTTCTGCTTACGGACCGTAATCAGATCATAGGCGGTTTTCCGGTCGGTACGGTCCGAACGGCAAAGCCAGATTTCGCTGCCGGAAATCAGCAGCTCACGGCAGCGTCCGGTGTTCTTCACATGCACGGTTTCCTTTTTCCCCTGAATCTCCGCCAGCGCGGTGAAGCGGTTCAGACGATTCAGAAAAACCGCAGGGACTACATTTTCATATTTCATGGTGTCTTACCTTCCGATATACGGTTTTCAGAAGCTCCCTTGCTGATCCGGAAAGCATTGGGCGTGCCCCTGCTTTTGCCGGAGGAGGGGAGACCTGTCAGAAGCGGAACCGCTTTTTTCGCCGCGGCAACATAAGTAAACTTTAAGCCATCATAACTGCTGTCGATTGTAGCTGAAAACCTTCCGGAGCGCAATGACCTTATCACATGAAAAAACGCCGGGCTCAGAATTGAGCCCGGCGGGGGAGACAACAGGATCAGATCACACCTTTTCAAGCAGGCGCGCTTTTCTGCGCTTTGCCACAAGCAGCTCCACCTCTTCGGTCAGCCCCCACTCGTTCTCCAGCAGATCGATGATCCGGTCACAGGTTTCCGCGGCTTTTTTATAATCGCCCCGGATTTCCCAGATGTCCGCAATGGCCATCAGCTCATCCTGGAATCTGGGACGCCTTGGTTCCAACGCAAAGGAACGTTCATAGAGGGCGATCGCCTTATCATAGTCGCACTTGGCCGCATAATACTGGGCAGCCTCAAAGAGATACACAAAATCATCCGGATACTTTCTGCCCAGATCTTCGATGATCCGGTCAGCGCCGGGCTCGTCAAAGCGCGCAAGCGCAATATGGGCCCGATAGACCTCCACATGGACGGGATTAACGTCCGGCAGGGCTGCGAAACGCGGCAGAAGCGCTTCCGCCTCCTCCGCCCGGTGATCCGCCAGCAGGTTGTCGAGCAGATAGAGATAAGGCAGCCTGGCTTCGGGGTTTTTCTTCACAAGCTCCTGATAAAATTCGATTCCCTTGCTGTGATTGGCAAAGTTCCAGTCCCAGACCGCATGCCCCTCTGCCTTCTGCAGAATCCACTGGCAATCCTTTTCGTTCGGTGCCGCCTGCACAGCCTCCCGGGCGTAGCGGCTGGCTTTGCGGGCAAAGCTTTCCATCCTGTGCCAGTAGAGAAAGGCGATCAGGCTGGTTGCACGTTTTTTGTATTCCTCTGTGTTCAGCTGGCTTTTCAGAAATTCCTCATACTCCATGAACACATCCTGCGGCAGATCCTCCTCCGTATCGAGGCGGTTCTCGATGCGGTTAAGGCGCTGCTCGCTGCTCAGGTCGAACAGATCATCAATGCTGACGCCGAAAATCTCCGCCAGCAAGGGAAGCGCCGTGATATCCGGCATCGCCGCAGCATTTTCCCACTTTGACACAGCCTGCGCACCAAGACCGAGTTTATCTGCCAGCTGCTCCTGGGTGAGCCCGGCCTTGAAGCGAAGCTGTCTGATTCTCTTGCCAAGTTCCATGATTTTTCCTCCTTGCCGGTATTGCTGCTTCGAAGCTGTACACATAATACAGCACACCTGCCCGGCATTCAATAACGCGGTCGTCAAGCTGTGTTGCTTATTGGTTGAGTTGCTGCTTTGCGTCCCTCAGGACTGACAAAATTCCTTCACTCTGTTAATCATCAATATCCCGGACAATCTCCCGGATGCTCTTGCTGTCTGTTCCAATCACAATATCTCCCGGGCAGGGCGGAAGATGCAGCAGCCACAATCTCCCCGCCGTAATATACCACAGCTCCGGAACCCTCCGCCTGAAAAGCAGCCCAGTCCGGATAATTCTTCCCATGAGAAAAAGGATGCTGTTCAAAGGCGGCTTCATCCATACCGGCCAATCTTTCGGGCATGCATCAGTTACCTTCTGCTTTCCGGATCCCCTTCATTTACAGGCCATGTAAACGTCCATGCTTTCCCCGTCCGTTTCAAAGCATGGAATGACTTCATTCTCCACATGTACAAGCCCGTTCGTTCTCATATAGTCTCCCAGGGTATGATAGGCGCCCGGAATGGTGTAAAACGGATTGTCAAAGGGCCGTTCGATGTGGATGGCCGCATACCTGTGCTTTGCCTGTTCCCTGATTTCAAGCCCGTCCGGCATCATCCCGTCCGGCAGGATCCAGGCAGCGGTATAACCATGCATCTTGAACACATTGATCTGCTCAACAGACAGCCTGGGGAAATCCCATCCGATCACCTTGGGATTTGTATCTCCATGATCCTTTGCATATTTGTATACTCTGTCCATCGCGTCGCTCTCCGGCTCCGTACTGATAACGGTATGCTCCACATACCGGAACCCCGGAACCTCTTCAACACGAAGATTTGAATAAACGCTGCTGTGCTGATCCATTTCGTCCCTGAAAAGATTATCCAGGGAGCAGTTGAATATTTTGCAGAGTTCAAGCGCCTTGTCCATTTCAGGATTGGCGGCATCCATTTCCCATTTTGAAATCGTCTGGCGGCTTACATTCAGCTTTTCCGCCAGCGCTTCCTGTGTCATGCCCGCGCTGAGCTGACGCAGATACTGAAGATTTTTCCCAAAACTCATGTTTCTTCTCCTTTTACTCTGTTTTCGCTGACAGTTCCTTGCGCCGCGCCGCAAGGACAGCTTAACACAGAGCAGGTAGTTTTCCTACCAACTCACAGGCGCTGTTTCATCGAATCGCGCAACTGCAGGTTGCGCCTTGAATTCGATACCCGGAAGCATTTGATCAATTCTTTTCGGTTGTTTCCGTTTCCGCCAGGTCCAGTTCCCTGTAGACCGGTTTTCGCAGCCGGGTAAAGCTGACCAGCATTCCGGTAATCCCGATAACAAAGAACATCAGCCCGATGCCGGCGCCTTTTCCCGTTCCGAAGAGTCCGGACAGTACCCGTTGTGCCGGGGAAGCCGCTGTCATAAACGGTTCAAACACCGTATCCGCCAGCAGCCCGCCCAGCAGGAGAGCCGGCGGAATCGTGAAATTCTGGAGGGTACTTTTTGCGGAGAACACCCGTCCCTGCATTTCCAGCCGAACCTTTTCCCGCATCAGAATATCTATGTTTACATTCATCACAGCCGCCAGCAGATAGCTGCCGAAGGCTGCGGCGCACCACAGCCAGGGGCGGGAAGTCAGGCTCTGGATCATGTTTCCGGCAAAGACAAGGCCGGTCGTAATGAAAATCAGCCCGGTCCTTCTCCTTACCGGTTTCATCATCGTTACCAGCACGCTCCCGGCCAGCACGCCCATGGCCGTAAAGCTTTCCGCCATGCCCAGCACAGACTGGTTATTGCCGGTCCGGCCCAGGATAAACGGAGAAAGCATTCCGTCATTGCCCAGTTTGGCCAGAAAGTTGATCACGGCCAGAAACAGGGTCATCCGCAGGATGGCCGTATGATCTTTCAGATAGCGGATCCCTTCCAGGCAGGTTTTTGAGAAAGGCGCCTCCTCCGCCGTCTGCTGTTCCGGCTCCGGAATCCGGATCAGAAACAGCAGCACCAGGAAGGCAACAGCAAAAGTCGACAGGTCAGCAATCAGCACCAGGTTCAGCCCGCCGGAGGTCAGAAGGAGCGCGCCCAGCGCCGGAGCCAGAATGGATACCGCTGCTCCGCTGAATCCCTGCAGGCCGCTGGCCCGGGCATAATGCTCCTTCGGCACCAGTATACTGACAGCGACAAAGGAAGCCGGTTCCTGGAAAGCGTTCATGAGGCTGAGCAGGAAATTGATCACATACAGGTGCCAGATCTGCAGAACATCCGCTGAATGCAGCAAAAACACAGCCAGCGTTCCGCAGGCTGCCAGCAGGTCCGCAATCAGCATGATCCGCTTCTTATGCAGCCGGTCCGCCATGCTTCCCGCCAGGAAGCGGAAAAAGATGGTCGGCAGAAAGGTGCATACCGTCAGCAGGGTCACGCTGGACGCGGTTCCTTTCCGGCTGTATACCCAGATCATCACCGCATAATCCGTCATGGCCGTCCCAAGCTGGGATACGGTCTGTGATCCCCAAAGCAAAAGGAAGCTTTGAAGTTGTTTCAAAGAGTGTTTATTCATGGCTTTGCTCCTCACATGTTTGTATCTTTTCATGTGGCGCAAAGCCTGACCGGACGAATGGATCCCGATCGCTCCGTGCAGGTTTCGTCCTTTATCAGACCTTGCGCGGAGCAGCGACATCTGCGGCTAACGATATCCCCCGGCTGGTGTGTTTCACTGTCTTTCCCTCCGTCTGTATTACTATAGCATTGATTCATTCTCTGTCAAAGTATAGCATATCGCATGTGTTTCAACAAGCAACCCTGCAGGCGTTCATTCTGCAGGGTTTTGCGTATTTGCCAGTAATATCTTCTGTGATCAGGCTCCAGAGCTTCCTTATTTTTCCATCAGGATGACATGGTTGATCCCGTCGCTGCTCAGACCGACCTGGCAGGTAATACCGCCTCCTCCGTTCATTGCATGATTCCTGGCGGCCATGACAGCCAGCAGCATTGTCGGAAAGCCGCCGTCTGTCACAGGACTGCCCTCACGAACCCGGAAATGGAAATAATGCTCCTTGCCGCCGCCAAGATCCGGAACATTTTTCAGCCAATCCGATACATGCTCCCATCCATCCTGCGCAAAAATCCTGTGAGCGCCATCCGGGATCCGTTCCTCATATTCCCTGCTTTCCCTGCTCAGCAGCAGCTGCTCTGCGTTATCCAGCGCACCGCTCTCAATCTGCTCTGCCACATTCTTCAGGCCGCTGAATTCCCGGTTGTCTGCAAACAGGGAAACATTGGCACCCTCCGCACGGCACTGGGCCAGCCAGTCTGTCAGAACTTCATGTACTTCAGCGATAATCTGCGTGTCTCCCTGCGGATCCAGCCCGAACTCCTGCCAGAGCGCCGGGTTATCCAGTTTTCTTTCCACATAATCCATGATGGTGCTGACTGTATTGCGCATTTCCATTATTTCTTCGAGATATGATTTTTGTATTTTACGGATTTTCGCCAGTTTCTGTTTCTGTTCCTCCACTTTCCGGTCAAACGCTGCGAGTACATCATCATTCCGGCCGAGCAATGATTTGATCTCCTCAATGGAAAAATCCGCCTGCTGCAGGTTTTTGATCCTCACAAACAGCATGGCCTGCTCTTCTTCATAGTACCGGTAACCGGTCCATTCATCCACCCTGGCCGGGGCAAGCAGGCCGATCCGGTCATAGTAGCGCAGTGTCTGGGTATTGCATCCGCACAATCTGGCGAAACCCTGGATCGTAATCATATCTCTGCCTCCTCACCGGGAAGATAGCATTGCAGTTAAGTGCAAGGTCAAGACCTGTTCAGATATTCTTTGAAAAGAAAGATGCAAGATAATCGACGTTTTCCTCAATCTGCAGTGTTCCGTCAATTCGGATCACAGGGCAATCAAGCGTATCAAGCCAGTCTGTGACATAGGTATCAGGCCGGTTGTCCGTCAGTGAGAACCACTTGCTTTCCTTTTCATACAGGTCACCGCCAGGAAGAATCCTGTGCCCGAATTTCTGATATGAGCGATCCCGGACACGATTGCTGCGGATTTGCTTCGGAACCTCGATCAGAACAATATAATCCAGTGAGGCAATCAGTCTGTCGCCATAATCACCCTTTACAGCTGCAAAGATGAACCGGCTGTTCCCGCTGATCTTTTCTTCCAGAAGCCGGATCACCTCTTCCTTGCTTCTCGGGTCGGAAAACGTGTACGAAGGATCTGCCTTCGGGAAAAAGAGATCTTCATTATCTATGAACTCGTATTCCATCCGGTCGGCAAGCAATCTGCCCAGCGTGCTTTTTCCAGTTCCGTTGAGTCCGCATATCAGGATTCCCATATCAAGTCCTCCCGGTTAAGGAAATTGAGTTGGAAACGAAACCTTCAGAAGCTTATCTGCCGAGATAAAAGGCTTTGCAAATCAACGAATTCTGCATAACTATGCAGGGAGTGGCGCCCCGGCAAGCTGGAATTAACCTAAGTGTTTATAACTTGCAAGCTCACATAATCATCTCTGAGCATACCATAAATATTATAATCGCAATAAACAGAAACCATTTTCCCCCGGCGAACGGTTCCTTCTTTTATAAAACCGCATTTTTCCATAACCTTATTTGAGGCAATGTTTCTTACATCCGCACGCCCATTCAATCGGTCTATTTCCGTGTTCTCAAATATAAACCGTACCACTTCCTTTAAAGCTTCTGTAGTAATCCCCATATTCCAGTACTCCGGGTTAACTCTGTATGCTATATCACCCATTCTGGCATTTTGGATGTCAAATACCGCAATCATGCCTATTACTTTATTGGATTCTTTCACTACAATTCCCCAATCAAAATCAGGAGAAGGTTTTCTTTTTACCCAAGGGCGGGGATCAGTAAACATAAGTTCAGGATTTTTCTCGTTCTTGCTTGCTTTTCTTCCCCAATATGTATAGATTTCATCTTTCCCCAGCCACTCTTTTAAATCAGCTACATCGTTATTGTTAAGCGTACGAATAATCAATCTGTCAGTTTCAAGAACTGGTTTATCTGTCTCATAATCTTTTAACATAGTTTCCTCCGTCAAATTCCGGTTGTCGATCGTCAACAAAAGCAAAAGATGTTTTAAGACCTGTTCATCAGAGACCCTCCATATGATACTCCAGCATAGCAAAAACGGCAATCTGCTTTCTTCCGAAACGACAAAAAAACCGGAGCCGAAGCTCCGGGAAACCAGGCTCAGCTGCCCGCCTTTGGGAAACCGGATCACGCGCGCTGCCAGTACCCTCTGCGGCTTCTCATGCCGGCTCTTCCCGTATGCAGGCTGAACAGCAGGATCAGTATTCCATCACATCAATCTTTTTCTGCAGCACAGCCGCATAATCATGTCCGGTTTTCATCACATGTTCCGGATTCATCTGGTAATGGATGTTATAAAGAAGACCCTCTTCGCCAGCCCTGTCCTCCAGATGATCCTCATCGATATGCATACCCAGCACTTCCAGGCAGATCATCACATGATCGTCTCCCGGTACGGTGGGTTTCTCTGTGCCTTCCGGCAGCAAATTGTGCGTATAGTTCTGCTCCTCATGCCTGCGGATAAATGTTTTGTCCAATTATGACCCGGGCAGCCAGTAAACCGAATACTCCTGTTCAGCCTCAAAGCCGAATTTCTCAGCCAGATACCGGGAAACATCATTTTGTGCGTCCCAATGGACCGTGATGCCGCGTTTCATACAATCCTGAAGCATCCGGGCAACACAGGCAGCAGCCAGTTTTCTGCCCCGGTGATCCTCCCGTGTGGATACGTCCAGTTCAACTTCATTGCCCACACTCAGAAAGGACGAGGCCGCTGCCACGATCTCCCTGCCGTGATAGACTACAGCTCCGGAACCATCCGCCTGAAAAGCGGCCCAGCCGGAATAATTCTCCCCATGAGAAAAAGGATGCTGGTCAAAGGCGGTTTCATCCATATCGGTCAATCGGTATCCTGCCGGGAGTTCCGTATTATCCGGTATAATAAAGCTGCATGCAGGTTTCATCATCGTTCGCCGGTATATCGCCGCATCGGGATACTGCGTTTTTATCTGCTCTTCCCAGGCATCTGACAGGCAGACCAATGGCCTGACTCTGAAATGCGAATCCACCCGGGCTATGGATTCCGGTTCCGGTTCTCCCTCCAGATAAACAAACAGCGCATCTGTGATACTGCTCCGGCTGAATTCAATTCGTTTGCCGAATGAAGCCTGCAGGGCTGCCCGGTATAAAAGCGGCATATTCATGTTCCTTCTCCAAATCCCGCATAAGGGATGTCGCTGATCAGGCATGCTGCCGCGTCTTCAATGTCTTCCCAGTCCGGTGCTTCTCCTTCCCGGGCGCAGCATTCCAGTTCATCCACGATGTTTTCAATCAGCACCATGTCAATGAACAGCGGCAGCTTTTTCAGCATTTTTTCCGGAAGCTCCGTTTCGGTTCTGTAGCCCTGCAACTGAAGGCCAAAGCACTGCTGCATCAGGGCAAAACGTTTGTCCGGGTCGGTTTCGTGCCTTGTCCAGCCTTCATTGTGAATCCAAAGATTGGCCAGATCGAACATATACCAGCAGTTCATGCAGTTATCAAAATCGAAGACAGTGATCGCGCCTGTATCCATATCGACATGGTAGTTGCCGTCGCTGAAATCGAAGTGAACCAGGCCATAGCAGCTTTTGTCCTTCGGGAGCGCACGGAACGCCTCCAGACGTTTAGCGACAGCGGTTTTCAGCTCGCCGTATTCGTCCGGGATCAGGCGGCCCAGATATTCCATGTTGTACTTGTCGAAGTAATCCGGACGCGGATGGACAGGTGCGTACGCCCTGGACAGCCTGTGGATCGCACCAAGAGCCTTGCCGGTGTTGCAAAAGTATTCGCTCAGCGGTGCCCCTTTCCGGTAACGGTAGCCGTTATCAGAAAGCAGCATCCCTTCGGCAAAAGCGAACAGGCTGACATATACAGCCTTACCGTCTGCCTCCATGGTTTCCACCAGCCTGCCATAAACAGACGGAATCACATCCGCCACAGGCGCGCCGTTTTCAGCCAGGAAGCGGATAAACTCTGTTTCGGCAAGATAATCGTTCCCGTTTCGGTCCCCGAGATCAGAGACACGAAGGACATACTGTTTGTTCCCGTTCCGGCTGACGATCATAATCCGGTTCCGTCCGCCTTCATGGGCGGACACCGGGGTGAAGGTGCAGCCTTCCAGAGAATAACGATTCTTTAACTGTTCAAGTATATCGGTCAATCAAGCGCCCTCCTGTTCGTTATCCGATTTGTTTGCCCGCAGCATCGATCTGCCGCTTCATTTCTTTGACAACCTCCCGGATACTCCTGTTATCCGTGTCAATCACAATATCCCCCGGGCACGGCTGAAGGTGCAGCCAGTAATAATTCGTATCGCCTTTGTCGCCCCGCCTGTCGTGCCGTTTTTTCAGCGTCTCTTCAGAACAGGTGAGAGTAAAGGCGATGGTTTCATAATCCCCGGCCGTGATCCCGTTCAGGATGCCTTCCCGGATCTTCGGATCCGTCAGTGCGACCGAGGTGAAAAATACATATTCAAAATCCGAATCCAGATAGTTGGAGAGAATAAAGGACATGCTTCTGTCCCCGTTACGAAGCCGGCTGTCCGTGACGGAAAAGGGATGTACGCACCAGCACCAGTCGCCGTCCAGGTACGCGCTGTTGTCATAGCTTTCAAAGAGCCTTGTGCCTGCGGCGGTCTTGCCGACGCAGGGAGACCCGCTGATGAGGATCAGTTTCTTTTGCATGTCATCTTCCTCCTGAAGCGAACCGAATCATTGCTTTACACAAAACCTGAACAGCGGATCGCCGTTTTCTTCCGTACCGTACTGCGCCATGCCGCCCTTCTCCATTGCCCGGGCGGAGGCGATGTTCTCTTTCGCACAGCCGCCGTGCACGCTGGAAAGCGCATACTCCTCCGCAGCGATCCGCAGCAGTTCCCTGATGCATTGGGTGCCGTATCCCTTGTTTCGGTATGCTTCATCCAGCAGGATAAAGATTTCCGGCTCCAGACGATTCCTCGTGCCGTCCAGCCCGCACCAGCCCATGATCGTTCCTGGATGCTCCTTCCCGCACACCGCGAGGCAAAGATGGCAGATACGGCCTTTTGCATTTCTTTCGTAGTTTCTGCGCATATAGGCAATCGCTTCCCGTGCCTCTGTGTCAGAAAGCGGATGATGATCAGCGGGCCAGGTCCTTGCGACTTCTGTCAGGTCTTCCTCTGTAACGTAATGAAGGATCAGATTTTCCAATTGATAATCCATCATATATACTCCGTCACCTGCCATTTTTTGTTTTCCTGTCACGTTTTACAGATGCTGTTCATTTTCCGGAAAATATCTGAAGAAAACCCTATTGTTACAAGGCTAATTGCCAGAAATGTTGAACACATGAGCAAGGAAGAGAAAATGATAATTGTCAGCATCTTGCTCAATAATGCATAACCGGGAGGCGATAACCATGCGACTTAGCGATGAAAGATAAGAGGAAATCAAAGCGGAAGTCATTGATCTTTTTATTCGTTATGATGTTCGTTGCATTCCTATCAGCGGGTTCGAGCTGACCATGAAAATGAATATAATACTGGTTCCTTATTCGTCATTATCAGACGAACAGAGAAATGTCGCTCTTGAGATAAGTTCAGATGGTTTCTATTTAAACCCGGAGATGGAACAGAAAAAATATATTACAACGATGATGTGGGATAGGAAACTCCTATACACACATAAATCTCAATCTGTTGTTAGCAATCTAAATTCCAGGTTTCTGTTCCAACGTTCATCCCTTCAAACTGGATTTGGCGGCGACTTATCGTATGATTCGATGTTTTTCAGAATCTCGATGAGATCCTTCCAATCTGTAATAACCGGCACATCCTTATCATTCAACGTTTGGATAGGACGTGCTTGTCTGGCATGACCGTTTGTCAGGCCTTGATAAAATACAGCTGATAAACCCGCTTCCTTTGCCCCTTCCACATCTTTGTCATAGGTATCTCCGCAAAACCAGACATCTTCCGGTTTCAGGTTTGCCTTTTCCAGTGCAATCTGAAAGAGTCTCGGGTCCGGTTTTCTCAAGCCATAATCGCTGGATGCCAGAATGAATTCAAAATGATGTTCCGGAAGCAGCGTGTTAATTCTTCTCTGAAGTGCAGCTCCGGTCCATCCAATATTACTGATTACTCCCGTGCGGATACCGCTCTCTTTTAGGAACGACAGCAACTCACAAACATTCGTATATATGCAGTCTGCTGTCATAGGTGCCGTATGATCCCAGAAGATGGATTCCGCTTCTTCATAAGAAATGTCCAGCTTGATTCCGTGAAGCTCATATTTCAGACGGAGCATCTGAATTTCTGTGGGCTCCGCACCGAGATCCCGGACCGGCTGAAGAGACTGAAAGTAATTCTTTTCCCAGGAGCTGAGTTCTTCAGGCGTATAATGATGGGGATTTGTGATTACATGCTCAAAAAGAGCTCTTTCTCCCCTGAGCATATCCCAGCCGGGTTCGCAGAGTAATGTTCCGCCATAATCAAAGAGAATCATCTTTGGCTTCTGCTTCATTGTTTTTCATTCTCCGAATTCTTCACTCAATTAACTTTCCGATTTTGTCTGCTAGGCTATCCTGACAAACCCGAATTTGTTTTACACCCTTCGGAAACCTTTAGTAGGTAGTGATCGTGCTATCTGTGCTGCTTCTGTTTTATCAGAATTGAATCCCCATTATTCTGCACTGCTCAGCATTCCATTCCGTCCATTCAAGGTAGAGTTCCGAAAACGGCTTGTCGAAGACTGTTTCCATTGCGTCCGGATCAATGCTCCAGTTGTTGAATACTATATTTTTGCCGTATATGTCCACAAGATACGCGATCATGCCGGACGCCTCGCAAAGGGAAAGGTCTTCAGGCTTCAGGTTCTTATCCATTTCTTCCGTGCGCTCGATTGTTTCGTTCTTAACGGCATAGTACCGTAGTCCGACCAGTCCGCCGTTTGCCGCAAGCGCGCCGAGCCCGATATTCAGTTTCCGGGGATCGATGCTGTTCTCCGCTTCGTTCAACGACTGATTCCACATTACCGGGGGATAACCGGCGATTTCAAATCCCATATTTTCGGACCGGCCCATTCTGTTTTTGCAGACGAAATTGGCAATGTACTCCGCTATGCCCTCCGCCCAGAAACCGAATTGTGTGCGGGATTGGGCACAGTGCATAGTTAAATAGTGTACATACTCATGCAGCAGTGCGATACGCGCTGTATTCCATCCATTGAAGAGCTTGATGTAATTACCCAGTTCTCGGTAGAACGCATCTGACGTTTTCGAGGCTTCTGCTTTATTGCAGAAGTCAGTATAAATATCAATCGGTTGAATCTCATCTGGGATAAACCCTTTAAGCGCCGCACGGGCATCGGCAAAGTCTGCTTCTGCATCATCAAGAATTGCATATAAACCTTGATAGTATGCATCTTCGCCAAGCAATTCGATATCTGCTTTCGAAATATACCATACAGCAAAAGGCGTCCGGATGATATAAGGACGGCTGTCTTTATTCCAGCCTGTGTTTTCTTCTTTTTGATATTTTGTCTGTTCTGCACAGCATATGGCAGGTAGAGAAAAAAGAATAGCAAGAAGAAACGCCAGAATTCGCTTCATATTATCATCCTCCGCAAATCCTTCTGATGCTCAGAAAAATCAAAACCCGCTAGTATATTTTTTGCCCGTTTGGCTCATTCAGAACATAGCCGTAAGCAAATCCGATTGCTTTTCCGTTGTCTGCAACAATATATCCGTATGCATTCTTTTCATTCAAAAACGCCTTCAGCACGGCTTCATCGTATTTCGTATTCTCGTCATCAACAAAGTCAAGCATCATCGAAAGATTTTGCTCTGCTAACAGTTCACACTTCATATGCTTGCCTCCGGCATCATCAGTATTCCATCACATCTATCTTTTTCTGCAGTACAGCCGCATAATCATGTCCGGTTTTCATCACATGTTCCGGATTCATCTGGTAATGAATGTTATAAAGAAGTCCTTCTTCGCCAGTCCTGTCCTCCAGATGATCCTCATCGATATGCACACCCAGCACTTCCAGGCAGATCATCGCATGATCGTCCCCCGGTACGATCTCTTTTTCCCATACATACCGGCATTCCAGGTTCATAAAGCATTCTCTGACCATCGGGGCGTTCACCCGGTCTGCTTTTTCCACTGTCAGCCCGGATGCTGTAATCTCGTCTGCCTCAAATGCGTTGTTCCGGATGGTTGCCATGCAGGCGGCATGGTAATCCGCCGACATGAAATTGATCACAGCTTCCTGTTGTTCCTTTAAGGTCTGGTAAAGGTGTCCGCGTTTATTCACGCTGGCCAGGATTGTATAGAAACCCTTGCCGTGGTCAGCGCTGGTAAATGCAGCCCAGGACTGCATACAGGCATTGGGCAGGCCGTTTGATTTATAGGTGGTTACCAGAAACAGCGGCGACGGCACCGTTGCC
>JAFRLY010000044.1 GCA_017431005.1 Clostridia bacterium | reverse complement strand
GTCTCCGCGTTTTTAACTCTTTGGAATCTTCGCTGTCTCTTCCTGTAATTGCGCGTTTACTTCCTCTGTATCGTTTTCAAGGTTCGCTCCTGCTCCCTCTCACTCAGGCCCCCTTTCGGCACCCCCGTTCGAGCGAGCTTGGATAGAATAACAGAAACCGAAGGCCATGTCAAGCATTTTTTTGAAATATTTTTCGGAAAAATCATGGATTTCTTTGACTTTTTCTCCCCTGCCGCGGGCATTTCCCCAACATATGGGAAATGGGCTTCCTTACTGTCCCCCACATCTTGTTTTCAAAAAAAGTTCAAAACAGATGGACTTTTGTTTCTTTTTACCGGATAATATCCTTATTAATATAAGGAAAGAAACCGGGAGGAAGGAATCATGCGGAAAAACGACTGCCTGACGCTCCGCGCGGAAAACCTGGGCGCTGAGATGGAGGGCGTCTGCCGGTACGAGGGGATGCCGGTATTCGTGCCGGGGCTGCTGCCCGGCGAGGAAGCGCAGGTCCGGATCGTAAAGGTTGAAAAGCGGTACGCCTTCGGCCGGCTGGAGTCGGCTCCTGCCGTCTCTTCTCCAGACCGGAAACAGCCCGGCTGCCCGGCCTATCCGCGCTGCGGCGGCTGCACCGCCCGGCATATGACCTATGAGGCCACCCTGTCTGCCAAGCGGCAGCAGGTGGCGGACTGCCTGCAGCGGATCGGCGGCATCTCCGCCGAAGTACTCCCCGTGCTGGGGATGGATGAGCCCTCCCGATACCGGAACAAGACATCCCTGCCGGCCGGCGGCACCGCCGATCAGCCGGTGCTGGGCTTTTACGCCCCGCGGAGCCATGCGGTCATACCGGCCTCCGCCTGCCCCAACGCCATGCCCCCGGCGGATGAAATCACCGCCGCCTTCCTGTCCTGGATGCGGAGACACCGCCTGGAGCCCTACCGGGAGACAGAGCACAAGGGTCTGATCCGCCATCTGGTGATCCGGGTGAACCGGCAGGGGCAGGCCATGGTCACGGTGGCAGCCAACGCAGCCTCCCTTCCGCACGCCCGGGAGCTGGCGGAGCTGCTGCGCCCCCTCGGAGTCGTCAGCCTCTGGCTGAATGAAAACCGCCGGCAGACGAACGTCATCCTCTCCGACAGCTTCCATCTGATCGACGGGCAGGAGACCCTGACGGACACCCTGCTGGACCTGCGTTTTGAGCTTTCCCCCGCCTCCTTCTTTCAGGTCAACCCGGAGCAGACGGAGAAGCTTTACCGGACCGCCATCGATTTTGCCGCCCTGTGGCCGGATGAGCTGCTGGCGGACGTATACTGCGGCGCCGGGACGATCACGCTGAGCATGGCCTCCGGATGCAGAAAGGCCATCGGAATCGAAGTCGTACCTGCCGCAGTGGAGAACGCAAAGCGCAACGCAGCCGCCAACGGGATCAGCAACGCTGAATTCCATTGCGGCAAGGCTGAGGAGCTGCTTCCCCGCTTCGTGGCGGATGGCCTCCGCCCGGACGTGATCGTCATCGATCCCCCGCGGAAGGGCGTCGAGTCCGCAGTGATTCAGGCCATCGCCCAGGCAGCGCCCTCCAGGGTCGTCTATGTATCCTGCAACCCCGCCACCCTGGCCAGGGACGCAAAGCTGCTGGAGGAAGCCGGCTACCCTGTACGGAAGGTTCAGCCGGTGGACATGTTCTGCTGGACCTCCGGCATCGAGACGGTTGCACTATTGTCCAAAATCAAGACCTCCGTACATATCGACATTGATCTGGATATGACGGAGCTGGATGTGACGAAAGCGGAAACCAAGGCTACCTATGAAGAAATCAAAGCCTATGTGCTGGAGCATACAGGATTGAAGGTTTCTTATCTGTATATCGCCCAGGTGAAAGCCAAGCATGGCATTATTGAGCGGGATTGCTACAACAAGCCAAAGACGGAAGGCAATCATGTACCGCAATGCCCGCCTGAAAAAGAAAAGGCTATAGAAGATGCCTTACGCCATTTTCAAATGATCACAGATTGACCAGCTTTTCCTGATGATTTAGTCACTTCTTAATCATACTATATATAGAGTGTCATACTATCTCGCAAACGCAATATACAGTGGTGCTTCTTGTCACTTTGCATTCTAAGGCAATGAAACGCAGAAAGATGAAGAATCCGTCCTTTCGCTTGATGAAATCCGCTCTGAAAGGGAAATTTCAAATCAAAGTCGATAAGAAGAGCCTTCGCGATCAAACTCGATCAGCGGAGGCTCTTTTGTTCATAGTTTATCTTCTTCCAACTGATGAATCTTCTTTCTGAGCAGAATACCCTGTAAAAGAAGAAGCAATAGAAGCAAACCACATCCACCGGCTAAACCGTAGATCAGATAGGGTGGCTTTTCGTTTTCCTTTGTTGTCGGATCATCAGCTTCTGCAACTTTAACGTACTTTTCCACTGTTAAGTGAATAGGAATAGAGAACGAAGTCGGATTCCCGTCATTATCAGTCCCTTCTACATTCAACGAGCCTTCGTAATCGCCGGATAGATCTTTGTCAGGGGTGAGGGTGATTTGGGCCTGGCGAGTTTCACCGGGAGCAATGGTGCCGACCAAGACGCTTTGCCGATCCGTGATGCCGGGAAGGGCGACGGTCGCCATGACGTTGATAATATCCGCTTTTCCCATGTTCATCAGGGGCAAAGTTAGGGTGACGGAATCTCCGGCGATGACGCTGGAAGCCATTTTGAGGCCCCCTTGCTCCAGGCGGATTTCCTGCTTGACCGGCAGGGTGTAGCTTTCGTTTTGGGTAACGGTCTGTTTGTTGGCGATCCAGCTCATTTCAAATTTCAGGCTGTGTGGAGACACGGAGGCTTTGGGCAGCACCGTGACGGGGAAGGACAGCGAATAGGATGTTCCCGGAGCCAGGGCGGGAATGTACACCGTATCTGCTGCCTGAGGCAGGATATCACCATTTCCGTCGGTGATCCGCAGGGTGATGCTTTCGTAAGGGATCAGCAGATCTGGATTGGTCAGCGTTGCGGTCAGAACGCCATCCTCGCCCACCTTCAAATCCCCCTGCACATGGCTAACGTCCATCCGTAAAGAAGCAATCAGCACATCCAACGGCTTTTCCACTGTCAGGCTGACAGGCACGGAGAAGGCGACGGGATTCCCATTTCCATCCGTCCCGGTGACATCTACCGTGCCACTGAAATCGCCCGACACATCTTTGCCGAGGGTCACGGCGAACTGTGCCTCTTTGGTTTCACTGGGGACGATATCGCCCACCAATACCACTTGCTTTTCCACCAGGCCGGGCAGCGACAGCGATGCCATGACGCTGTGGATTTTCGCGTTACCGGGGTTCATCAGGGGCAGCGCAGCCGTCCATTTTTCTCCCGCCGTCACGGTGCCCTCCGCCTGGATGCCGCCCGGCTCCAGCTGGGATTTTTGCGTCACCAGTCGGGTAAAGCTCTCCGATTGAGTCACTGATTGCCCCAATGCTGTCCAGTTCAGATCAAATTTCAGGCTGTGCGGGGACACGGCGGCTTTCTTCAGTACCGTCATGGGGAAAGTGATTTCGGCACTTTCACCAGGCCCCAGTTCGGGCAGGTATAGGACGTCCACGCCTTGGGGGATGATTTCGCCGCTAGAATCGCTGACCCGCAGAGCAATTTGCTCGAAGGAAACCATCTGGCAGGGATTATGGAACACAGCTCGGATGTATCCATCTTCGCCCACGGTGAAATCCGATTGCATGTCCGAAATTTCTATGCGCTTGATTTCCGTGTTCGGCGCGCCGTCCCGGATTTGGATGGTGTATGGAAAATCCGTTTGAAGGGCATTTCCCTGCCTGGTCTTGCCGGTAACGCGGATCGTGCATGCGTAATCGCCGTTTTTCCTGTCCGAGTGCAATTCCAGGTTCAGCCGCACCGCGTACACTCCGCTTTCCGATCGCTGGGTTTTGATAAACATGGTTTGGGGCTTGAAGGGAGAAATGCTTTCGTCCGGCATCAGCAATTCTGTCTGTATGGCTCCTTCTGCCTGATCGGACAATATGGGCAGCACCAAGGATAGGACGTTGTTGGATATTTTCGGCTCATACCCTTGCAGCCAGGAGCGGTTCATGCCCTGTAATACCCGGCGCTGGTCGATGGAAAACGCTGGGGTTTCCTCCGCGCGGACGGCGAAAATGGGTATCAGAAGCAAAGCGGTCAGCAAAACCGCGATTCTGTATATATTTTTCATGTTTTATAGCTCCCTTATGTTTTCGACCACACTCTTGTTCAACAACTGCCGAAGCCGTGCCTTCACGCCGATCAAGCAGCACAAGGCGCAAAGCGCGGCCGTGAGGATCATCAGCGGAAGCATCAGGATGAGGTGATGGCTCGCCAGGAAATAATGATATGCCGCTGTCCCCATGAGAATGAACAGGCAGAGCGCCAGCAGCAGCCCCGCAGCGGTCGTTACAAGCATGGGCAGGCGATAGCAGCCCATGAGCGCTTTTTCATCCGCGCCGACGGCCCGGAGGGTGCCGATCATGCGCTGATCCGCCCGGATGCGGCGTCCAGCATTGCTTACCTGCATGGACACAGCCACGGCGAAGAACAGGATGATGACGCCGAGGAAAACGATTTCAGTCTGCCGCTGCCGCCGGGCGTTCTCCCGGGCGTTTGCCATGCGGTTTTTTACCTCCATCCCGGCACGGGAAGCGATGGTTTCCAGGCGGCGCTGAATGGCTTCCTCCGTTGTCTGATCTACTTCGCCTGTCAGGGTGATCCGGATGTAGGTGGGCTGGGTTGGCGCAAAACCCAGAGCCCGGAGGCCCTTTTCCGTAGTGATCAGGCACAAGCCGTTGCTGCCCAAAGGCGCGCTTTCCAGCACCGCACCCACCAACACGGACGCAGCATCGGTATGAATACTGCGATAGGATTGCTCCAAATCTTCCAATTCTGCCTGGGTATAAGGCGCGGAGCCGCGTTCCATGAGGCCGTTATCAGGCTCCGTCAGCGCCTGGAGCAGAGACAGGGATTGCCCGGCCTTGAAATAATCGTTAACAGCCATGCCTTTCAGCCTGGCATCCGGGTGATATTCTCCAAAGTCGGCTCCGGCGACGTTGCCCACGGTTTCACCGTGCTCCACCGTTTCCCAGTAGCCCAGCGACGGGGCATAGACCAGTACCTCCTGCCCCGCGTCCAGGGCGGCAATATTGATTCTTCCATCCACGATACCTTGCTGGAAAGAGGGACCGTTCACATCGACGACTTCGATCGTCAGGGGGATCAGCTTGCCCGTAACGCCGTAGCCCTTTTGAGCCGCCCGCATCTCCTGAAAGGCTTTCGCGTTCCAGGCACGGTATTCGTCCGTTAAATCGGTTACCTGGTCAGGCGTGTCCTCCAGCAGATAAGCCAAAGAATCCGTGAAGATAAAGGGCATGACCGCATTATGAAAGCTGTAATGAAGCGAAGCCACATCGCCGTTACGAAGCCCGGGAACGAGCCGCTCCTCCGTATAGTAATCTCGGAGGTATTGGGGCACTTCCTCTTCATTCAACTCCAACAGGATAGTCGCCGAGGTTTCCACTGTGACGGACTGCACCTTTTCAATCGCGCGGATTTGCTGAAGGTCTTGCTCCGTCAGCACGTTTTCTTTAGCCGCCTGATTGGCAAAATGCATAGAATCCAACGTAATCATGGTGTAATGTCCGTTTATGGGCTGGATATAAAAGTCGTAGGCGGGCTGATAATCTGATTGATACAGAAATCCATCCAACTCGATAGCGGTCAGCAACAAGGTCAGCGCCACCATCACCGAAGCGCCCGCCTGCCGCAGGGGATGCAACCGGGTTTGACGGGAAGCGATGAGCCGGGTGGCCCGGAACTGCTTTTTGCTTTGGAATCGCTTGGCTTTGCGCAGTGTCCCCGTATCCCTCAGCACACCCATGGGCGTTTGCCGGGAGGCTCGTTTCAGTGGAAGTCTTGAGGACAGGAGCACGCACAGGGCGGAGAGTGCCGCCACAGGCAGCAACAGCCAGCCGTTCAGCCGGAACAGGATCGTCCCTTCCGCGAACCGGGATATGACCCACACGGTCACGATGCCAAGTCCCATGCCGATGGGCAGGGCGATAAGGCATAGCAGCCACCCGTCCCGCCCGAACAGTCGCCGGATCTGCCGCCGGGTAGCGCCCACCGCCCGTAGCATTCCGATTTCCTCCGTCTTTTGCGCCAGCATACTTTCCATGGCGCTGGAGATGCCGATGCCGCAAGTCAACAGCAGCGCTCCGCCCATGATCCACCAGATCATGGATTGCCCGGCGTATTTTTCCAGATCCTCCAGAGCTGGGTCGTACCAGGTAGCCTGGCCGGTGGAACGGCTGATGGCAATGAAGTTATAGCCCCACGCTTCGTAAGCGTCGGAATTTGTGAACCGGCTATAGGTAACCAGGGTTGCGTAAGTGACTACGCGGTGCACGGCGGGATCGCCCGTTTGAAAAGGCGCATCCTGGGGATATACCAGGGCGTTAGGCCATTCGGGGGTGCCGTGATCTGTCAGCATGGAGCCGTAGCTTTCCATATAGGGGGATTGATCGGCCAGCACGCCCACCAGGGTATAGGTTCTTTCCTCCGGCAGTCCTTCCACGGGCTGCATGGTGCAGGTGACCTGATCGCCCACCCCGATATCCAAGCGAAGCTGGGCCAGGGCGGTTTCTTCCATGGCGATTTCGCCGGGATTCTCCGGCATGCGGCCTTCCACACACGTTCTGGGCATCAAGGATAATGCTTCCTCGTCGTAGTACCCCACATACTGCCCCGTTTTGTCGATCTGGGCGGTGACGAATACCTTGCCGACGCGTGCAAACCATCCGCTGCTGCGCACGGTTTCATCCGATACGCTGGCACTGTTCAGGAAAAAGCCATCGATATATCCCACACGATCAATGATTTTCTGCTGGTTCGCCTGGATCGTGCCGTAAGCCCCAAGCACCGCCGCCGTGCACAGATACACCGCCAGAAAAATGCCAATGGCCAGGCTGAAATAGGCCTTTTTGTTGGCTTTCAGGCTGGCCGCGGCCACCTGATTCATGGTGAGGCGCTTCACGGGATCACCCCCGCAGTCTCAATCGGCGCGACTCCGCACTGCGGAGATCGCTTGTTTCGGCTGATCTCAGATTCGATGAAATTTCCGCCACTGGCGGTAATCGAATCTTCGCCCTCGCCGCTGTCGTCGGCCACCTGCCCGTCCTCCAGGCGGATGATGCGCTCGGCCTGCTCCGCTACGCCCAGATCGTGGGTGACCAGAATCATGGTGATGCCCAGCTCCTGGCTGACGGTGCGCATGAGGGTCAGCACCTCCCGGCCCGTTTTTCCGTCCAGGTTGCCGGTGGGTTCGTCCGCAAAGAGGATGGCAGGCTTGTTGGCCAGGGCCCGGGCGATGCACACCCGCTGCTGCTGGCCGCCGCTCATGGCGCCCGGCAGGTGGGAAAGGCGGTCCCCGATGCCCAAAACTTCGATGATCCGGTTCAGATGGCCTTCGTCAGGCTTGCGGCCATCCAGCATCACCGGCAGCAGGATATTCTCCCGGGCCGTCAGCTCCCGCACCAGGTTGTAGCTCTGGAACACAAAGCCGAAACGGCGCCGGCGCAGAACGGAGAGCTGATTGTCGTTGTACCTGGCCAGATCATGCTCCTGATAGATGACACTCCCGGACGTGGGCCGGTCCAGACCGGAGAGCAGGTGCAGCAGGGTGGATTTGCCGCTGCCGCTCTTCCCCGTCACGGCGGTAAAGGAGCCCTGGGCAAAGGACAGGCTGACATCCCGCAGCGCGTGCACGGGCACACCGCCGCCCTGGTAGGTCTTCGTGAGGCTTTCACAGCGCAATGCTTCCATGATTCATCCCTCCTCAACTGAATGCTACCAGAATATCCTTGCTTTCAGGTGACTTTCACCTTACGATTTCGTAAGACTGCGGGAAAAGAAAGGGCGGGGAGGCAGCATGACAGCCGTTCCCCGCAGCTTTTCTTCCGGTATCAGGACCGCGTGAGATTCAGGATCGGAATCGAGAGGACGAATCTCAGTCCATCTTTTGTGTTTTCTGCCGAGATCTGGCCGTGGTGACGGTAAATGATCTCCTTCACGATCGCCAGACCGAGCCCCGCGCCGCTCTGCTTCTGATCCTGCGCGCGGTAGAACCTGTCAAACAGATGGGGCAGATCCGCCTCCGCCGCACCGCCGCCGTTGTCTTCCATCGTGCAGAAGAAGGCCCGGTCGGTCTGCTCCAGCGAAATGGTAATCTTCCCGTCTGCCGCCGTATGCTCGCAGGCGTTTTTCAGTAGATTCAGGAAGGCCTCGGACAGCCACTTTTCATCACAGCGGATCGCTGCATCGCCTTCGATCTGCATGACCTTCTCCGGCCACAAAGGGCGGAGCCGGCTCCACACGCTTTCGATGAGCGGCCGGATCGCGTGATCCGCAAAGGTGAATTCATACCCGTCCGCGCACAGCTTTTCCAGGCGGAGCAGGCTGCCGATCAGGGCTTCCATCCGCTCGATCTGACTGATCTCCTGCGCCAGGTGCGCTCCCTCATCCATCTCCACGAACAGCCGGAGAGAGGCGAGCGGGGTCTTCAGCTGATGGGAGATGTCAGCCGTCAGATCGCTGGTGCGCCGGGCTTCCCGGCGGCAGCGCTCCTGTTCCACCGCGAGACGGTTTTCCATTTCGGCCGCGGCATTCTCCAGCGGCGCGATTGTGTCTTCCCGCAGGGAAAAGGGCAGGGGCTTCTCCCGCCCGGCCAGGAAGTCCTCCATCTGCTCCGCGAGCCTGCTGAGGCGCTTCCTCTGACGCAGCAGATGAACAGCCATCACGAGGATGGCCGCCGCCAGGATGCCGCCGATCACATATCCGACCATTGATACCCCACTCCCCGAATCGTGCGGATCTGCGCTGCACCGACCTTCTCCCGCAGCCGGCTCATATGGACGGAGAGCGTGTTGTCGTCGATGTACTTCCCGCCGTCGTCCCACAGCAGCTGCAGCAGCCGATCGCGGGAGACGACGCCCTTGCTCTCCAGCAGAAGCACCAGAATCCTGTACTCCGTCAGTGTCAGCGGCAGGGCCTCACCGTCGCGGGTGATCTGCATCCGCGTCTCGTCCACGGTGAATCCACCCCGGGCTGTGACCCTTCCCGGCGCACTGCCGCGCAGCAGGACGCGCACCCGGCTGAGCAGCTCTTGCATCCGGAAGGGCTTGGTCACGTAATCGTTCCCGCCGGAGTCCAGGCCGCGCACCACATCGAATTCCTCGTCCCTGGCCGTGAGAAACAGGATCGGCCGCGTGTCACCCATGGCCCGCCATTCCCGGCACAGGGCCACACCGTCGCCGTCCGGCAGGCCCACATCCATCACGATGGCCTGGACGGCATCATCCAGCCTGGCCCGGGCTTCGCGCACGGATCCCGCCTCCACGACCCGATACCCTTCCCGGATGAACAGTTCTGCGAGCCCCTCCCGCAGCACCGCGTCGTCCTCCACCAGCAGCAATGTGTTCATGGCCGATCCTCCTGCCATCCACAGCAAACATCTGTGATCTTCCGGGAGGTATGATAGCAAATGCGGGGCGGATGTGCAAGGAAACAGGTTCTATGAAATGATTTCCCCCTGATATTGCAAAAAACAGAAATTTGTCGTCTAATGGGTGAGACGGTTTGTTTATTGACTGACATCCCCTGAAGCTTACCGGCTTTCCTTGTTCCGGTATCTGGCTTCAGGGGACGTATCCTGTCGGCTTATGCTGTTTTTTGTCAGATAATATCCCGTTCCGGACCGGTGCTGCAGGGGTTTTCATAAGCAATTTGCCACAAGACTGAGGCTGAAGGCAGCTTATGAACCGGCATCAGTCACCGGGCTTGTTCCTGACCGGGAAATAAATCTCATACGGTTCATAACCGACTTTATAGAGAGGAAGCAGACGAATACCCTTTTCCTGACCTACAGTTTTGAACAGTTCTGTCCAGACAGCCCATTCACGTTCACTTTCGCGTGCAATGCTCTCCTCCGCGGGCTTTCCGCCCAGATCAAGCTGCGTTTCGGCATCTGTCAGCCCGGCCAGTGTCATTGGACCGTAGGTGAACGCCACCATGTGGTCATCATCCGGCATGTATTCGGCGCGGACTCTCATGGGAAGCTTCACGCAGACGGTATCGCCGTCCTTCCACTCGCGGTCAAAAGTATAGTATCCGTCTTCTGTCTTTTCAGCATCCGTCCAGTCCGGGATACGAACCTTCAGAACCATGTGAACGGGGATTTTCGTGCTGACTGAGAAATACAGGCATTTCATTTCCGGATGATGCAATACCTTCGCGGGCACAGGATCAATGCACTGCCTTCCTGCGGAATCGCTGGACATATGGAATGAACCGGCCTGCGTATCATTGCGCTGAGTCAGGGTGATCTCCTGCCCGTCAATCTTCACCGTGCAGGCAGAATCAAAGTACTGGCAGGCATATACTGTATGGTCATTCTGATAATACAGATAACGGTTATGGGCAGCGTTAGCCTGCACAAGCGTTCCGTGGCAGCAGTAGAAATGATTCTTCTCGCTTGCCCAGCCTTTTCTTCCCCCTGCCCGCATGGGCAGGAAATAAGTGAGCAAGCCTTTTTGATGTGTTTTGTCCTGATTGCCGTCATTGACGGCTTCCCGGACCCAGTATGCCTGCGCCATGATGCCGTTATAAAGATTGCGCTCAATATAGTCGCAGTATCTCTTGTCCCCCGTCCAACGGAACAGATAGTCCGCAAGGCGCATCATATTATAGACTGTGCAATGCTCCTGGGCCTTATCGCCCAGACGGGCCCTGATTTCATTCTTGGGCAGCCAGATCTCGCCCAGGGTCTGCCCGCCGGTCGCGTAAGCGCCCCGGTCCGTGACAGCGCATTTCCAATAGGCCTCGCAGATGCGGCGCCATTTTTCATCACCGGTCACTTCATACGCCCGCGCGCAGCCGCAGACTTCGGGGATCGTGGTGTTGGCGTGCATATTGGTAAGGGGATCCGCTCCTTCCAGAAGGCGGTCGAACAGGCGGCCCCGGTAATAGCGCTGCATCAGGGTCCGGTACATTTCCCTGCCTGTGATGCCGTACAGATCTGCCCAGATCTCCAGCATGCCGCCAGTCTCCACGTCCAGGATATCGTCCATCTGCTCACGGCTGAAATCCTTCGTCCAGTTCAGAAACCATTCCGCCCATTTTTCAGCGACAGCCAGCGCCTTCTCATTTCCCGCGAACCTGTACATATCCACCAGCCCCATAAAAACCTTGTGGATCGTATAGTGGGGAGCCCAGACCGGCTTGCCCGCCGCGATGCGGTTCAGATATTTTTCGGGAATGGGTCCCGCCCAGCCGTCACCGTTTTCATTCTGGCAGCGTTCCAGAATATCGATCATATCATCAGCCTGCGCCTTGACGGCTCTGTCACCCGAAGCCGCATAGCGCATGGCGGCAGCTGACAGCCAGTGTCCCGGAAAATGTCCGCGCAGCTGGCACGTGGGGCTTTCCCAGCCGCCGTGCATGTAGCCGGGTATTTCCGCCGGGCCGCCCAGCCCCGCTTCCATTTCAAAATTCAGCATGAGCGACCGGGTTTCCAGCCGCAGCATGTAATCACGGTTTTCCCGTTCGCGGCGTTTTAATTCCATATCATGAAGCTGAACATTCCGGCCCTGGATCATTTGCAGTAACATAGACGTTCCTCCTTATCAGATAATCTTCAGGGTGTTGACAAAACCAAGCGGCAGCCGGTCGGGCATCCCGAAAGAAATGTTCAGGCCGACCGCATCCATCAGGGAAAGCATCGGCGCGGAATACTGTTTTGCCTGCAGAATGCAGACAGCGATCCCCAGGATAAAAAACAGCACCCCATCCTCCCTGACTATATACAAAATACGATTCTTTTATCTGTATCTGCCATAAAAATAATAACATACTCCCGAAAATCTTCAATACTCAGATGCGCCGAATGGTTCTTCCCTGAAGCCTTTTTGGCATATACAATATTCTGCACATGAAAAAAAGACTGCGGGCCGGGTGCTTTATCATGACAGGCTGGATGACTTTCCCTTTCCGGATGAGATGGTCATTGCCGGGAGCATCGGGTTTTTCCGGGATCCGGCACCCTGTGAGATCCACCAGCGCGCTGTGCAGCTTCGCTTTTGCGGCGAGATTACACAGTCGGTTCCAACCGTACTTTGAAGGCGGAAGAAATGCCGCAGTTTGTGTACGATTATTTCTGTGAAATGAAGCCTGCTTTCATTCGGGTGGAAAACAGGCAGGAAGCGGAAGGCGATGCTCTGATCTATGTACAGGCTCAGCTGACAGATAAAAACGGAAACGCGGTTTTCGATGAGGACAGGACCGTTACTTTTTCCGCCGCCGGTCCTCTGCACTTTATTTCCGCAGGAAACACCGCCATCCAGACTACCGCCAATTACGCGCAACCCGTTCAGCGTCTGTATGAGGGCCATGTGATGGCTGTTTTCCGTACGACAGGCAAGTCCGGCACCGGTCATATTCATTGTCTCTGCGAGGGTCTTGAACCTGCGGAACTGGTCGTCAGGTGTACCGGGGAAGAATAAGACGATCGTGCCTTATACCCAAAGGGCGGGGAGCTTTCATACTGCTCCCCGCCCTTTTTGCGTTCCGTCATCCGTTTCCGGCCGTCAGATCGCTCTGCCGCACGAACCCGTACTCCCCGGTCACCGGGAACCAGACGTGATACCATTCATCCCCGATGATTCCGATGACCTTCATGGTGTTCCAGCCCGCGTCCATGTGCCAGATATACTCGCCGATCTGCGGTTCTTTGTATACCTTCAGCTTTTCGTCTCTGGCGGAAAGCTGCGGCATGGCGGAAAGATCCAGGCGCAGGGCGCTGCCGGACTGCCCGAAGGTCAGGTAGCGCTTCATCATGTACCCGTGCACCCAGCTTCGCCAGTCGCCGAACGTCACCAGTGTCCAGTCGCCGTCCTGCGCGCTGACGCCGACCGGGGTGCCGGTATAATACTTTCCCCGGGAACGGCTCCCTTTGTCCGCCCGTTCCCGCAGGTGCAGGCGGTCGGCAGGGTTGGGATTGACCACCATGGCGTACTGGCCGGAGTCCATCTGCGCAGATGCTTCCGTCAGAGTATGCGGCAGGCTGGTCCAGTCCATCTGCGTAATGTCGCCCCAGGGGTGATCGCCGTAGAGGAGGGTTCCGGCCGGCACTTCCGAGCCGTCCCATACCGTGCGGTCCCCGAAGAACATGAAACCTCCCGTTTCTTCAGAAAAAGCGCTGTCATCATAAATGTATTCAAGCCCTGCCCTGCCGGAATAAAGCAGCTGGACCGTCACGCAGCGCCCGTCGATCCACAGGCTGTCGGAAAAGTTCTCATACCCCAGCACTGTACCTTCCGGCAGCGGGGAGCTCTCAATCAGGTTCACGGCCCGGTGGCTCATATACTCGCAGATCACATACACCCGGCTGCCGTCCGGCTTCTCCATCAGGAAATGCAGGGCACTGTTCTTCAGCATGCCCTTCACGAAAGTATATTCCGGCATGAGGGCTGCGGCAGCCTCCCGGAAAAAGCGCCCGTTCTCCGATGCGTAAAAGTCAGTGGTGCTGATGAACGCCGGAAAGCGGGAAACGTCAAAGTCTGCCAGCCGGACACAGTCCGCCATCCAGGCGGCGGGAAGCACCTCCATGCGCTGAATGCCGTGGTCGTTGTCATCCTCACTGTACATGCCAAAAGTGCGGACGATCTCCCCGCCGTGGGCGTCGTCCCACACGGTGCTCCATACATGGGTGTATTCACCGAAGCCGCTGTCTGCGGCATACTGATCCACCGGGCCCCAGGTTCCGTCCGCGTTCCGGCTGCTGTGGTAACGCACCAGCTCCGTGTCCGACAGCAGGTAGGTCCAGAACACGGCGTTATCGCTGTCCAGCAGAAGCTCAGGCCAGTCCCTGTTCTGGATCAGCGCCGCGGGATTGTCGATGACGATCTGCCATGCGCCGTCATGCCGTTCCAGAAGGACCAGCCTTTTCACTCCGTCCGTCCCGGCAAAGCAGGCTGCCGTATCGCCCCACTGCGAGAGCTGCACCGGCTCCGTGATGCCTGCCTGACGCAGTGCCTCTGTGATCTGCGCTTCGTCACTGGCTGCTGCCAGCGCTGAAGCACTGACCAGCGTCAGCATCAGAAGAAAAATGCATAAAAACCGCTTCTTCATACCCATCATCCTTCATAACCGCGTGTTATCCGTTATCCGCCGACTCCAGCCAGGCTGTACCGGACTGATCCTCCACGATGACAGACCAGCCATAATCTCTTCCGGAATCAAAGCGTACGCTCCATTGTCCGGACGCAGCGCTGAAGCTGTACGAAACAACATAGCTTTTCAGCGCGTCCGCAGTCACGGTTTTGCCTTCAGCCACCGGCCCCGTCGCGAGCAGCGCCGTCTGCGCCAGGCTCTGAACCTGCTCCTGCGTCAGGTGAGTCAGGTTTCCGGACCGCACGAATCCGCGCACCGGCTGCGTTCCGTTGTCATATTCCACATACACCCAATCGCCCATCACCGCCAGCCGCCTGACCTTCGCGTCCGCCGGCAGATTCGCGACGGCGGTCCCGGAAAACAGGGGATCATCCGTCAGGGAGCACTGCGCCGCCGCGCAGGCCGTATGATCTCCGAAGCCGATATTGCCGACGGCCGCCTTCTTTGGCAGCGCGCTCTCCGGAATCCAGCCGATCCGCATATGCTCGCTGGTAATATCATACTGGATCATGATCCAGCCGTTTTCCCTGCCGAAGACCTGAATCCAGTCATTGGTGGAAACGGAAGCTTTTCCGTTCCCGCCGCGCAGGTAGTTCTCCCCGGGCCCGGTGTAAACCGCGTATTTTTTATTGGAGGTAAACTGAATCCGCTCCGCCGTCAGAGTTCCGCCGGGAATCGCGGGCGGATCGGAAAAAGTTGCTTTTGCCTCCTTATAGGACTTGGGAAGGGACCTGAAGGCCATGTTCAGTCCGAAGGATGTATACAGGTTCACATGCCCGAGCATCCTCTCCGCGTCCCAGTCATAGAAGTACAGCTTTCCTTTCCTGATATACGCTCCCGTCATCGACGCCTTGCTCCGGTCAAACCAGGAGATCACCCGGAACTGATGGTTGATCACATGGACGTTGATCCCCTGCATCCAATATTCCTCGTGGTCCGGATCTATCCGGTAAATCAGAAAGCCCTGGTCATCCTGATACAGGCTGACATCATTTGCTTCGAGGTCGGAGGCGGTATGCCTGCGGAAGGCGAGCGTGCCTTTTCCCTGAGGGGCCAGGCTGTCATAACAGGCCTTGAACTTCCAGCCCTGCGCCGCGTTTTCATCCGTCTGGTCATTCGTAAAGTGCCAGACATCATGGTGCGTTCCGTCCTGACTGGTCAGCACAAACAGATGGTCCAGATATACGCCTTTGGGAGATTCCGTCCAATTCAGGCGGACATAATCCTCCGCGCAGTCCTTCAGCCCCCGGCCGGCCAGGAACTCCGAAATCAGGGGCGGCAGGCCTTCCAGAGAGCCGTCCTCCGCCAGCGACGCGCCGGCCGGGAGAAGCATTGCCGAGAGCATCAACAGCAAAACCAGAAACTTTTTCATTCCCTTTTTCCTCCGCTTCCATATTTCTGCAGGGTTCCGGACGGCCGCCGGACGCGGCCGTGTCCGCCCTTCTGTATAAAAGGACACGCGGGGAGAAGCGGATGTTACAAAGCTGTAAAAATTTCTTTCAGGGAGCGGTTTTCCGCCCGACCGCGTCAGCGGGAACAAAGCCGCGGACAGGCTGTCCGTCTCCCGTCCACTCCAGATAGGCCCAGCCGCCCATGACAGCCAGCCACTGAACCTCCGTACCCGCGGAAAGGGTATGCAGCGGCTGCCCTTCGCCCAGCGGATCATCCGTCAGGGCGGTCTCCTGCAGGATCAGCGCCGGGAGGGAAGCAAGGGCCAGCGGCCCGGCGTCAATATTTCCCGGCAGGGAAGAGGCGTCGATATAGCCGATGCGGTATTGGGAGGCGGTGACGGCATACTGAATCATCAGATAACCGTTTTCCGTGCCGAAAACCTGAATCCAGTCATTGGTCGAAACGGCCGCCTTGTTCTGCCTGGCCCGTTCATAGTTTGTCCCGGGGCCCGTATAGACGGGATATTTCTGATCCGCGGGGAAGTCCGCCAGCTGCGCCTTCAACTCCGGCAGCGGGCTTTCCGCGGGCGGCGCGGTCTGTTCCGGCGTATCGGTATCCGCCGGCAGCGGTTCGCCCGTCAGCAGGGAAATGACGCTGTTCGCCGGATCCGCGGCCAGCGTCACAGGATCCGGAACGGGCCGGTTCAGCCCCCAGAGAAGCAGAATCACAGCCGCGGCAGCAGCCGTCAGCCCGGCAGCCCATTTTGCGGAAGCGTCTTTTCTCTTCCGGATCAGACGCAGCGCGGTATCCCGATGGCGCTTATACAGCGTTTCCGCTCCCGCCCGCTCCCTGTATGTCAGGCTCCGGTCCAGCCATTCGGTTTCTTCCTGTGCGGCTCTGGAAAAAGCCTCTTTCAATTTCGGTTCCTGTTTCATAATCCGGCCTCCCCGCTTCTGAGCAGCATCGCCAGATGCTTCCGCGCCCGACTCATTCTTACCCGGACTGTTACCGGCAGAATACCCAGCTCCCTGCCGATTTCCGTATCGCTGAGCTCCCGGAAATAGCGCATCATCAGCATATCCCTGTCATTTTCACCCAGCCGGTGGATCGCCTCCCGGATTTCATCCACTCCGGCGCTGTCCAGCACAGCATCCTCCGTCCGGCTGTCCGAAGGAATCGCGTTCAGGGTGTCCTCCTCCGTCACTGTTTCCCGGCTGTGCCGCCGGTAAATGTTGATTGCCATGTGCCTGACTGTAATGACGGCATAGGCCTTCCGTTTGTTACTGTCCATATCCCGCAGCAGGGAAACTTTTTTGATCAGGGCTTCCAGAGCGTCGCTTACCGCGTCCTCGGCGGCAGAACGGTTCTTCAGGATCCGCAGCGCCTGTGCATACATCAGATTGTGATTACAAAGATAAAGCTCCTCTATCAGAGCCCTGTCTTCGTTATTCTCCATAGCCATCAGGATCAGCGGGAACATCAGAGCATCCCTCCGCGGTACAGATCATTATGCAGTGAATCTGACGGTGCTTGCCGACAGAACCTGCGTTCAGCCGGGCACGCGCCTCCTGCGCACGGCAGAACAACAGCCCGCAGCAAATAAAACACTGCGGGCTTATTACTTCTTCCTGCCATTGCAGAAATCCTGTTATTTTTTCAGAACGGTCCCCTTAACCCAACGCCGCGCGGATAAAGCCCAGGAACAGCGGATGCGGCTTGTTCGGGCGGCTCTTGAATTCCGGATGGAACTGCACGCCGACGAAGAACGCCTCCTCCGACAGCTCGACGGTTTCCACCAGCCGCCCGTCCGGCGACAGGCCCGACAGGCACAGGCCCGCCTGCTGCAGCGTTTCCCGGTAATCGTTGGCGAATTCATAACGGTGGCGGTGGCGCTCGCTGATCTCCGTCCGCCCGTAGCAGCGCGCAATCACCGTATCATCCCGCAGCACGCAGGGATATTTCCCCAGCCGCAGGGTGCCGCCCTTGTCAATCTCGTCATTCTGGCCCGGCATATAGTCGATGACCCGGTACGGCGCTGTTTCGTCAAACTCCCGGGAATCGGCGCCGGCCAGCCCGGCCGCGTTCCGGGCATACTCAATCACCGCCACCTGCATGCCCAGGCAGATGCCGAAATAGGGAACATGATGCTCCCGGGCATATCTCGCGGTCGCGATCATACCCTCGATGCCCCGACTGCCGAAGCCGCCGGGCACAATGATTCCCTGAATACCGGAGAAAACGCTCTCCGCGTTTTTTTCGTCCACGTTTTCGGAATCGATCCATTCGATTTTCACCCGGGCGTCCAGCGCGTACCCTGCGTGCCGCAGCGCCTCCGCAACGGAGAGATAGGCGTCATGCAGCTGGACATATTTCCCGACCAGGCCGATCCGGACCTCCCGGTTCTGGTGACGGACGCGCTCCACCATCTCCCGCCACTCAGCCAGATCCGGCTCCGCGGTATGCAGCCCCAGCTCCCGGCAGACGATGGCGGACAGGTTCGCCTGCTCCAGCATCAGCGGCGCCTCATACAGCACCGGCAGCGTCAGGTTTTCGATGACGCAGTCCGGCTTGACGTTGCAGAAATGCGCGATCTTGGAAAAGACCGACTCATCCGTAATCTTCTCGTCCACCCGGAGCACGATGATGTTCGGCATGATGCCCATGCCCAGCAGCTCCTTCACAGAGTGCTGTGTCGGCTTGGTTTTGTGCTCCCCGCTGGCCCGCAGATACGGCACGAGCGTCACATGCACATACAGCGTGTTCTCCCGGCCGGCCTCCAGGCCCACCTGCCGGATCGCCTCGATGAACGGCTGGCTTTCAATATCGCCGATCGTGCCGCCGATCTCCGTGATCACGACATCCGCGTCCGTCTTTTCCCCGACGCGGTAGATAAAGCGCTTGATTTCGTCGGTCACGTGGGGAATGGTCTGGACCGTCGAGCCCAGATAGCCGCCCTGCCGTTCCTTATGCAGCACATTGGAGAACACCTTGCCGGTCGTCAGGTTCGAGTATTTGTTCAGATCCTCGTCGATAAACCGCTCATAGTGCCCAAGGTCCAGGTCAGTTTCCGCGCCGTCCTCGGTCACGTAGACCTCCCCGTGCTGATACGGGCTCATGGTTCCGGGATCCACGTTGATATACGGGTCCAGCTTCTGGGCGGCCACCTTCAGCCCGCGGGCCTTCAGCAGCCTTCCGATGGACGCCGCGGTGATGCCCTTTCCCAGCCCGGAGACCACGCCTCCCGTGACAAAGATATATTTCGGCATATTCCTGTTCCCCCTTTTCAGCGGTTCACAATCAGAGACCGGATCCGCTCCGCGGCGATCCGGGTATCCTCCGGATCCCCGAAGGACGAGAGACGGAAGAAGCCCTCGCCGCACGCGCCGAAGCCCTCGCCAGGCGTCCCGATCACCTGGATTTCATTCAGCAGCAGATCAAAAAAGTCCCAGCTCTTCATTCCGTCCGGACACGCCATCCAGATATACGGCGCGTTTTTTCCGCCCCAGTACCGGATACCCGCCCCGTCCAGCGCCCGCATCAGAACCCGGGCGTTTTCCTTGTATATCTGTATGTTTTCCTGAATCTGGCGGAGCCCGGCATCCGAGAACACGGCGATGCCGGCCTTCTGCAGGATATAGGAGATGCCGTTGGTCTTTGTCGTCCGGTTCCGGACCCACATCGCGTTCAGGTTCATGCCGTCCCGCTCCAGCGCCTTCGGGATCACCGTATATCCCAGCCGCGTGCCGGTAAAGCCCGCTGTCTTGGACAGGGAGCAGATCTCGACCGCGCAGTTTTCCGCACCGGGAATTTCAAAGATACTGTGGGGCAGATCCTCCTCAATGAACGCCTCGTACGCCGCGTCAAAGAGGATCACGGCCCCGCGGCGGTTGGCGTAATCCACCCAGGCCTGCAGCTGTTCCCGGCTGTACACGGCCCCGGTCGGATTGTTCGGGGAGCACAGGTAAATCAGATCCGCCTCCGTATCCTCCCCCGGCAGGGGCAGGAAATCGTTCTCCGGCCCGGCGTTCAGAAAGGACACCTTCCGGCCCGCCATCACGCTGGCGTCCACATAGGCCGGATAGGCCGGCTGGGTGATCAGCGCCGGGGAGGAGGCGTCGAACAGGTCCAGGATATCCCCCAGCTCGTCGCTGGCGCCGCTGGATACGAAAACCTCCTCCGGATCCAGCCGTACGCCCCGCCGGGCATAGTAGCCCGCGGCGGCCTGCCGGAATTCCGGGATGCCGCACTCCGGCGTGTAGCCCCGGAAGGTCCGGGCATCCGCCTGGTCGTTCACCGCGGCGTGCAGCGCCTTGATCGCTTCATCGCACAGCGGCCGGGAGACGTCCCCGATCCCGAGCCGGTACAGCGGCAGATCCGGGTGCGCCTTCCGGTAGGCCTCCACCTTTTTCGAGATCCCGAAAAACAGGTAGGAATCCTTCAGATTCCGGTAATTTCCGTTCGGCTTCAGCATTGTTTTCTCACTCCACTGTCACGCTCTTGGCGAGGTTTCTCGGCTTATCCACGTCCAGGCCCCGGTTCACGCTGGTGTAATACGCCAGAAGCTGCAGCGGAACGATTGCCAGCGACGCCATAAAGTGCTCGTCCGTCTTGGGTATGTATACGGTGAAATTCACCGAATCCTCCACGGAAAAATTCCCGTTCGTCGTGATGCCCGCCAGGAAGGCGCCGCGGGATTTGCATTCCATCATATTGGATACGGTTTTTTCATACAGCTCCTTCTGGGTCAGCACGCCGATCACCAGGGTATTGTTCTCGATCAGGCTGATGGTGCCGTGCTTCAGCTCGCCCGCGGCATAGGCCTCGGAATGGATATAACTGATTTCCTTCATCTTCAGGCTGCCCTCCAGGCTGATCGCGTAATCCAGCCCGCGGCCGATGAAGAAAATATCATGGGTATTCGCCATCTTCGAGGAAAACCACTGCAGCCGATCCTTCTCCTCCAGGATCCGGGAAATCTTGTCCGGGATCGCCGCCAGCTCCTCCAGCAGCCCGGCTTCCCTCTCCGGGGACACGGTGCCCCGCACCGCCGCCAGGTGCACCGCCAGCACGTCCGCCGCGATCAGCTGCGCGCTGTAGGCCTTGGTTGTGGCCACGGCAATTTCAGGGCCCGCCAGCGTATACAGCACATGGTCCGCCTCCCGGGCAATCGTGGAGCCGATAACATTCACGATGGCCAGCGTCACGGCGCCGCGCTCCTTCGCGACCCGCAGTGCGGCCAGGCTGTCCGCCGTTTCCCCGGACTGGGAAATCACGATGACCAGCGTGTTCCGGCTCAGCGGAAGCTTCCGGTAGCGGAATTCCGACGCCAGCTCCACCCGCACCGGAATCTCCGCCAGGTCCTCGATCACGTACTGGGCCGCCATGCCCACATGCCAGGCGGATCCGCAGGCGGCGATATCGATCTGCTCAATGGAACGGATGACATCCTCCGTCAGGCCGGTCTGGGACAGGTCGATTTTTCCGTCCTTCACCATGCTGTTCAGCGTATCGCGCACGGCGGCGGGCTCCTCATGGATTTCCTTGAGCATGAAATGCTCATAGCCGCCCTTTTCCGCCGCCTCCGCGTCCCAGGTGATCTCGGTCAGCGGCATGGGCACCTCGTCGCCGTTCAGGTCATAAAAAACAACCTTTCCCGGAGAAACCCGGGCGACCTGGTGATTGTCGATATAATATACCTGCCGGGTGTATTTCAGGATCGCCGGGACGTCCGAAGCCAGGAACGATTCCTCTTCATCCGTGCCGATGATCAGCGGGGAATCCTTGCGCGCGGCAAAAATCTCGTCCGGGAAGTCCTTGAACATCAGCGCGAGGGCATAGCTGCCGCGGATCCGCACCATGGTCCGGGTGATCGCGTCCACCGGGCCGATCTTGTATTTCTTATAGTAATAATCCACCAGCTTCACGGCCACCTCCGTGTCCGTTTCGCTGTAGAAGGTATATCCGCGGCGCAGAAGCTTTTCCTTCAGCTCCGTATAATTCTCAATGATGCCGTTATGCACGCCCACCACGTCGGACTCCACCGCGCCGGATCCGGAGCCGGAGCAGTTGCCGCTGACATGCGGATGCGCGTTCACCAGGCTCGGATCGCCGTGGGTCGCCCAGCGCGTATGCCCGATGCCGCAGCAGCCGGCCAGCGCGCGGCCCTGATCCGTCTTATCCGCCAGATGATGGAGCTTCCCGGTCGCCTTCACAACCTCCGCCAGCGCCGTCCCGTTCCGGACAGCCAGGCCGGCTGAATCATAGCCCCTGTATTCCAGCCGCGAAAGGCTGTCCAGCAGAATCGGCGCTGCCTGCTTCCGCCCCGTATATCCCACAATTCCGCACATGGATTGATCCTCCTGATTCAAGAGGCCTCCGCCTCTGAAATAAAAAGAGAGCAAGGGAGTCCGTACAAGACCCCCTTGCCCTGCCGCAGAGGATCATACCATAACAGGGCTCATTCCGTCAATACGTTATAATACATTTTATTCCTCATCCGACTGCAGCGCGTCGTAGCCCGTCTCGCCCGTCCGGACACGGACCACATCCTCCACATCGTGAATGAAGATCTTTCCGTCGCCGATATGGCCGGTGTACAGCACCTTCCGGGCGGTCTCGATGACCTGCGCCACCGGCACCTTGCTGACCACGATGTCCACCTGGACCTTCGGCAGGAGCGTTACCTCCACCGGCGTGCCGCGGTAATACTCCGGCTTGCCCTTCTGCGCGCCGTAGCCCATGACGTTCGTGACGGTCATGCCGGTGATCCCGATGCCATTCATAGCGGTCTTCAGGGACTCCAGACTGGCCGGACGGCAGACGATCTGCACACGGGTATAGACCGGCTCGCCGGGCGCCTTCTGCGCTTTCTTCGCGGTCACCACCGGTTCAGCCGAACCCGCGGGTGCGGTTTCTGAGGCAGGCGGTACCTCGCCGGTCAGGGTGAATACTCCCTCCTCCGGCAGGATCGCGAAGCCCGCGTAGGCGGTCGTGAGCCCGTGCTCACTGCGGTCAAGGCCCATGACCTCGTCCGCCGCGTCCGCCCGCAGGCCGATCGTCTTCCTGATTACCGTAAACACGACCGTAATGATCACGGCCGTCCAGCAGACTGTGGCTGCGACGCCCAGCAGCTGCACACCCAGGAATCTGAATCCGCCGCCGTAAAGCAGACCCTTCATCGTTGTGCCGCCGGTGGCGAACAGGCCGGTCAGGACCGTTCCCGCCGCGCCGCACACGCCATGGACCGAAATCGCGCCGACCGGATCGTCGATCTTCACAACCCTGTCAAAGAAGCCGACCGACAGCACCACCAGGATGCCGCACACCAGGCCGATGACAGCCGCGCCGAACGGGTTCACCGCGTCGCACCCGGCCGTGATGCCGACCAGGCCGGCCAGCGCCGCGTTGAAGGTCATCGATACATCCGGCTTGCCGTAGCGGATCCAGGTAAAGATCATACAGGCCAGCGTAGCCACGGCCGCCGCGAGGTTCGTGTTGAAGAACACCAGGGAAGCGGAGCCGATCGCCTCGTCGCTGTCCATCGCGACGGTGGAGGCGCCGTTGAAGCCGAACCAGCAGAACCACAGGATGAACACGCCGAGCGCGGCGATACTCAGATTGTGGCCCAGGATCGCCCGGGGCTTTCCGTCCGGGCTGTACTTGCCGGCGCGCGGTCCGAGAATCTTCGCGCCGATCAGCGCGCAGATGCCGCCGACCATGTGCACCGCCGCGGAGCCGGCGAAATCATGGAAGCCCATCTGCTGCGCCCAGCCGCCGCCCCAGATCCAGTGGCCGCTGACCGGATAGATGAACAGCGATATCGCCGCGGAATAAATGCAGTAGGCGGAGAACTTCGTACGCTCCGCCATGGCTCCGGAAACGATCGTCGCGGAGGTGGCGCAGAACACCGTCTGGAAGATCGCGTAGGCCCACAGCGGAACCCCCGCCGGCAGCACCGCGCCGTAATCCTTCATGATAAAGGGATCGATCCAGCCGAACACCGCCGTGCCCGCCCCGAACATGATGCCGAAGCCGAACAGCCAGTACAGCGGCGTGCCGATGCAGAAGTCCATCAGGTTCTTCATCAGAATATTGCCGGTATTCTTGGCCCGGGTAAAGCCGGCCTCGCACATCGCGAACCCGGCCTGCATGAAGAACACCAGCGCAGCGCCGAGCAGGACCCAGATCGTGTTTGCAGCAGAGTACATTCAACTCACTCCCTTTTTTCCTCTGTGCCGGGGCACAGGATTAAAAAAAGGCGCCGGGGTGTTCCGCACACCCTTGCGCCTTGCTTGACAGGGCGTATTGTATACTGTATACAATTGCTTGTCAACCCTTTTTTTCCGAAAAACATCACCTGAACAGAACCGCCTCATCCCTGCCGGCCGCTAAAGCGTGATCATCAGGTGCTGCTCCGCCACGTCGCTGTATACCTCGCACTGCTTCCCGCTGACATCGTACACATGAACAATGCCGGCCAGCGCCGCGCCGTTTTCAAATTCCTTCACCAGGTCCGGGCAGTCCGACAGCTTCTCCGGCCGGAAATGAACCGTCTTCTCACTGCGGAATACCGCCGTATACAGAATCTCCGCCTCCACCAGGTCCTGGAAGATATGGCTGCCGTAGGACAGCTCCGGATTGTAGCCCGCGTCCCGCTCCTCCGTCTCGCAGATAATTTCGAACGCGCTGATATCCGAAAACGCCGTGGGAACCCCCAGCTCGGGGGACGACGTCCCGACGCGGCCGGGCACGATCAGCATCATATGCTTTCCAAGATCCCGGTAATGCCAGTTGATGCTCCCGATCAGCCGCGCGACGGAGCTCTTGTCCCTGTACGGCATCCGGTAATATGAAACCGGATCCACCAGGACGATCAGGTCCAGTCCGGACGCTCTGGACATTCCCATGGACGCCCCCCTGCTTTCAAGCAGGATCCTGTCCTCCGGAATGTTTTCCGGAACCATCGTGCCGGTTTTTCCCTTCTGGATCTGCAGCGGACGGCACTGCAGCAGATCGATCGAATATTCACCGTTTTCCGAGATATTGATCGTGAACTCCGTATCCACCGGATACGCATATTCCTCCTGAATACAGTGAAGCATCCTGCGCATCTGCTCCATCAGCGTCCGGTTGGCCACCAGTCCCCTGCAGGAGATGAACTTCACATCCCGCGGCGTTCCCGATTCCCTGAGGTAATATTCCGCGTCATCATCATGCTCCAGCAGGATCCTGTCCAGGTATTTCGGAATATCCGGCATCATCCTCTCAAAGGGCAGCTTCTCCAGTCTGCGTTCCGCCATATTGATGACTTCCGCCTGTCCCTGGGAGAATCTGTGCCTGTCCGCGGAGGAGGACCAGGAGGTTTTTTCCGGATTATCCAGGTTTACAATCCGCGGATAGGAGCCCTCCGACCGGTCCACCGCCGAGGTACCGAGGCCCATGACCAGCCGCAGCATGCCGGCGGAAGGATCGGTATCCTTCATGATCCGGTACGGGCTGCAGGAATACCCGACGCCGGCGGCGCAGGGCATGTAATAGGAGCCGTAATAGGAGCCGGAAACACGCTGGATCAGCAGCGCCATCTGTTCGTCCCGCCTGTCCAGTCCCCGCCGTTTCCGGTAATCCAGTGCGGAGAGGCTCATGGTGCTGGCGTATACGGTTTTGATCGCTTTTTCAAACTCATCCAGCCGGTCCTCCAGTTCTCCCCGGTTCACGCAGAAAACCGATTCGTACTTCCCGGCGAACGCGTTGCCGAAGCCGTCCTCCAGAATGCTGCTGGAACGGACGATGTACGGATCCTGACCGTAGTATTCGATGATGCGCACAAACTGCTCCCGCATACTGTCCGAAAAAACGCCGTTCCTCAGCCTGTCCGCAAACTCCTCCGCCAGCGTGAAATATTCTTCGTCTGTCCGCTGCCGGACCCGGTAATCCCACAGGTTGTTGTCCACAATATAGGTATAGTATACATCCGATCCGACGTAGAAGGAATCGTGAGGCTCCAGCACTTCGCCGATATCCGGCTCCCGGTTGCGGATGATGGCCCGGGCCAGCAGCATGCCGCAGGCCTTGCCGCCGATCATTCCCGTGCCGATCATATGATCCCGGACGGCGAAATAATCCTCCGGCAGGAAGTGTTTTTTCACCATCTCCCGCAGCTTCTCATCCCGGGTCATCATGATATTGCACATCCGGCCGCAGTCCTCCGCAATATCCGCCCCGCTTTCGTGAAGCAGCTTCGCCCGGTTGAAGAAACGGTCCCAGGAATCGGCATACTGCTCCTCGGCCGACCGCTGGGCCTGCCCCAGCGTCTGATAGAACCGGCTGGATTTCACCCCGTCCAGGATCGGACGGAAACGGCCCGTGTCCGGTTCGTAGGTATGCGGCTGGAACATCGTGGCGGAGCTGCGGTTCCAGACCTTCTCCGGACGGACATAGATGCTTTTGCCGTCCCCGTATACATCGATAAACAGCTGGGTGGTGTTCAGGATTTTGTTGATTGCCTGAACGGAATGCTTTCCCCGGATAATCGGGAAGAAGGCCACCGTATCCAGGAGGAACAGGAACGGACAGGTCACCCGGAAAAAGTTGCCCATCATCAGATCCGTCGCCCAGGCAGCCTGCAGGTCGGACAGGCAGTCAAAAACATAGAACGCGTCCTTTCCCTCCCGCTCGATCACATGATGGATGTCGACCGTAAAGGTTTCAAACCGGTGCGAGAGGGGCAGACTGACCGTTTTGACCCCGGGGCAGCCGGCAAGCAGCGGCTCGTGGCCCGCGAAACGGAAATAAATGATGTTGCGCCGGTCCCGGACAGCCTGTTCCACATAAGGCTCCATGAACAGCCGGAACTGGGACAGGTCCGACACGCGCCACACCACATTGTCACCGAGACGGATATTGTCGAGGGCTTTATCCATTTCCGGAATACCGGACAGAATACGGTCAAAAGCAGCCACAGAATCACCTCCGGATGATCAGGTCAGCAGCCGCCCGTCAGCCATTGATGGATCTCCCGTGCGGCATCCCGGCCGTCCGCCAGCGCCCGGACCACCAGGGACTGGCCTGTCCGCATATCCCCGGCGCTGAAAAGGTTCCCGCCCAGGAAATGGGAACCGTCCTCCGGCATCAGCCGTCCGCGCGCGTCCGGGGAGAGAGCAAAGTCTTCCCGCGTCGCTTCGTCGCAGCCCACAAAGCCCGCGGCGATCAGCAGCAGGCCGCAGGGCAGCGTCCGCTCCGAGTTTTCAATCGGCTCCATCCGGCCTTCCGGCGTCCGGCGCAGTTTCACGGTCTCCACAGCCTCAATCCGCCCTTTTTTGTCCGGGATAATCCGCTTCACCGTCGTCTCATAGACCCGCGGATCAGCGCCCTGAACGGCTTCCGCCTCCAGCTGGCCGTAATCCGTCCGCAGCGTACGCGGCCATTCCGGCCAGGGATTCCCCGGTGTCCGGATCTCCGGCGGCGCCGGCATCATCTCCAGCTGGGTCACCGAAGCACAGCCCTGCCGCAGCACCGTGCCGACGCAGTCGTTGCCGGTATCGCCTCCGCCGACCACCACCACATCCTTTCCGGCTGCCAGTCGGGAATCCTTTCCGGCAAGCAGCCGCCTGGTGGTCTCCGTCAGGAAATCCACCGCAAACCATACTCCCTGCGCGTCCGTGTTTTCCGCGTTCAGGGAGCGGGGCTTCCGGGCGCCGCCGCACAGCACGGCCGCGTCAAAGTCCGCCAGGAGCTCCGGGGTTGCTTCCGTACTCACCCGGAACTCCACGCCCTGCGATTCCATCAGCCGTATCCGGCGCTCCACGATCTCCTTCGGCAGCTTCATGTTCGGGATGCCGTAGGTCAGCAGTCCACCGGGCCGGTCCGCGCGCTCAAACACGGTCACCCGATGCCCCATGCGGTTCAGCAGGTCCGCCGCCGCCAGCCCTGAGGGGCCGCTGCCGGCCACCGCGACACGCTTTCCCGTGCGGCAGGCCGGCGCTTCGCCGCTGATCCAGCCCTGCTGAAAACCCTTTTCGATCAGATACAGCTCATTGTCCCGGTTCGTAACCGCGTTATTTTCCAGATTGCAGGCTTTCTCGCACAGCGCCGGGCAGACCCTGCCCGTGAACTCCGGAAAGGGCGCCGTCCGCAGCAGCCGCTCCAGCGCTTCCCGCTCCAGGCCGCGGCACAGCAGATCGTTCCACTCCGGAATCAGGTTATGCAGCGGACAGCCGAAGCGCGACTGGCAGAACGGCACGCCGCAGTTCATGCAGCGGGACGCCTGGCAGAGGCGCTCCTCTGCCGGCCGGCTGACATGCAGATTGTTATAATCCGAAAGGCGTTCCCTGACGTCCCGGAACGGGTTTTCCTTCCGGCTGTAATCCAGAAATCCGGTTGCCGTTCCCATACCGTCACGCTCCCTTCAGCCGGGCTTTGTATTCGTCCGAGATAACCGTTCTGAACAGCGGCAGATAATCGGCAAAGCGCTCCAGGATCTCCCGGGCCTTCCGGGATCCGGTCGCCCGCTCGTGCATGCGCAGGAGCCGCTCCAGCTCCTCCGCCTCCTCCGGGCTGACGGGATACGCCTGGACGTGCCCTGTATTCAGCTTTTCCGCCAAGGTGCCGTCCTCGTCCAGCACCCAGGCGATGCCGCCGCTCATGCCGGCGGCAAAGTTGTCTCCCACAGAGCCCAGCACCGCCACGCGGCCGCCGGTCATATACTCGCAGCCGTGATCGCCCACGCCCTCCGCCACGGCCCACGCGCCGGAATTGCGCACGGCGAAGCGCTCGCCCGTCCGGCCCGCCACGAAGGCGCAGCCGCCGGTGGCGCCGTACAGGGCAACGTTGCCGATCAGGGTATCCTCCGGCCGCCAGATGGCGTCCGCCGGGGGACAGACCGCCAGCGTTCCGCCGGACAGGCCCTTGCCCAGATAGTCGTTGGCCACGCCGTAAAGGGTGATCGTCTGCCCCGCGGGCAGGAACGCCCCGAAGGACTGGCCGCCGCAGCCCAGCGCCTGGATCGTCCGGTTCCCCTTCAGCATCGTGCCGAAAGCCCGGTCCGTCGTCATCAGCTGAACATGATCCTGGAACAGGCGCACGTCCGTCCGCTCCTGCAGGCGGAAATCATGCTTCGCCTCCGGCCGGAAGCAGGTATTGCGCGCGAAGCCGATCAGATCGGACAGATCCATCGCCGCGTCCGGCTTCATCTTCAGCAGATCGCTCCGGCCCACCAGCTCGGACACCGTACGGGCGCCGAGCTTCGCCATGATCTCCCGCAGCTGCTCCGCGATGAACAGCATGAAGCGCTCCACATACTCCGGTTTGCCGGCGAAGCGCCTGCGCAGCTCCGGATTCTGGGTGGCGATACCGAATGGGCAGGTGCCCAGATGGCACACCCGCATCATCCGGCAGCCCATGGTCACCAGCGGCGCCGTGGCAAAGCCGAACTGCTCGGCTCCCAGCAGCAGCGCCACCGCCACGTCGTGCCCGGTCATCAGCTTGCCGTCCGTCTCCAGCGTCACCTGCTGGCGCAGCCGGTTGCGGCACAGCACCTGGTGCGCCTCCGCCAGGCCGATTTCCCAGGGCAGGCCCGCATGATGCACACTGGAAAGCGGCACCGCGCCGGTTCCGCCCTCGCCGCCGGAGATCAGGATACCGCCGGCGCCGGCCTTGGCCACGCCGCTGGCAATCGTTCCCACGCCGGTGGAGGCCACCAGCTTGACGGTGATTTTCGCCTGCTCGTTGGCACACTGCAGGTCGTAGATCAGCTCCGCCAGATCCTCAATCGAATAGATATCATGATGGGGCGGCGGGGAAATCAGGGAGATACCCGGCGTGGAGCAGCGGGTTTTCGCGACGCTCTCCGTCACCTTAGCCCCGGGCAGGTGTCCGCCTTCGCCCGGCTTCGCTCCCTGCGCCATTTTGATCTGAATCTCCTGCGCGGAAAGCAGGTAGTCCCGCGTCACGCCGAAGCGGCCGGACGCCACCTGCTTGATGGCGGAGTTCAGCTCAGTCCCGAAGCGCTCCGGCAGCTCGCCGCCCTCGCCGCTGTTCGACCGTCCGCCCAGATGATTCATGGCCTTCGCCAGACATTCGTGAGCCTCCTGCGAGATGGAGCCGTAGCTCATCGCCCCGGTGCGGAACCGCTTCACAATGGACGCCGCGCTTTCCACCTCGGAAAGCGGGATCTCCCGGCAGGCCTCGTACCGGAACGTCAGCATGGAGCGGATCGTCCGGGGTCCCTCCTGCTCAACACCCGCGGCGTACCTGTCAAAGGTTTCCCGGCTGTCCGTCCACACAGCCTGCTGCAGCAGATGGATCGTCTCGGGGGAGTACAGATGCTCCTCCGCGCCTTCCCCGGTGCGCAGCCGGTGAATGCCGACACTGGGCAGACCGTTTTCTGCCGGATCCGCGAATGCCGCCCGGTGATGGAACAGCAGATCCGCCTCCACCCGGTTCAGGTCCGTGCCGCCGAGGCATGCCGGCGTATTCGTGAAGTACTTATCCACGAACGCCCGGTCCAGGCCCACCGCCTCGAACAGCTGGGCACTCTGATACGCCTGCAGGGTGGAAACTCCCATCTTCGAGGCGATCTTCAGCACGCCTGCCGTCAGCGCCCGGTCGTAGGCCGCCAGCGCTTCCGGCGCCGCTTTGGCAATCTGTCCCGCCGCACACAGCGCCCGGACGCAGTCGTGGGCCAGGTACGGATTGACCGCCCGCGCCCCGAAGGCAACCAGCAGCGCCAGCTGGTGCACGTCCCGCGGCTCGCCGCTTTCCAGCACCACCGACACAGCCGTGCGCTTCCGGATCCGGATCAGATGCTGCTCCAGGGCGGAGACCGCCAGCAGCGAGGGGATCGCCGGATGCTCCGTGTCCACCCCGCGGTCGGACAGGATCAGCACGTTAATGCGGTCCCGGCATGCCCGGTCGCAGGCCGCGTAAAGCTCGTCCATCGCGTCCCGGAGGGTTTCTTCCTTTTTATAAAGCAGGGAAACCGTCCGCACGGTGAAGGCCGGATGCTGAAGGGCGCGGATGCGGCCCAGTTCTTCCTCCGTCAGCACCGGAGAGGGAAGCTCCAGCACCACGCAGTTCTCCGGATCGCGGGAAAGCAGGTTTCCGTCGTCCCCGATCAGGATTGAGCAGTCCGTCTTGACCTCCTCCCGCAGCGCGTCGATCGGCGGGTTTGTCACCTGGGCGAAGCGCTGGCGGAAATAATCGAACAGGGGGGGATGCGTCTTTGACAGCGCGGCCAGCGGCTCGTCCGCGCCCATGGAAACGATAGGCTCCGTGCCGTTCTCCGCCATCGGGCGCAGGATGTCCTGCAGGTCCTCCTGGGTGTAGCGGAACGCCCGGCACAGCCGCGCGAGACAGCCGCCGGTCAGCGGCTCCGCCGTTTCCCCGTTCTCCGGCAGATCCGCCAGGCGCACCGTGCCGCGCATCCATTCCGTGTACGGGTATTCCCGCGCGTAGCGGGTTTTCAGCTCGTCGTTCTCGATCAGCCGGCCGGTCGTCAGATCCGCCTCCAGCACATCACCGCCGCCCAGCTTCCACCGGCGGATGATATGCGCGTTTTCCTCGAACAGCACGCCAGCCTCCGAGGAAAGGATCAGCCGACGGTCGTCCGTCAGCGCGCAACGCAGCGGGCGCAGCCCGTTCCGGTCCAGCGAGGCGCAGACCTTCTCGCCGTCCGAGTACAGCACGGCAGCCGGCCCGTCCCAGGGCTCCATCATCGTGGCATAGTACCGATACAGATCATGCCAGGGCTTCTGCTGCCGCATGCCCTGGTACGGCTCCGGCAGCAGCACCATGCCGGCCAGCGGCAGCGGGAACCCGTTCATCACCAGGAACTCCAGGGCGTTGTCCAGCATCTGGCTGTCGCTTCCGCTGTCCTCTACCACCGGGAGCACGCGCCGCATCTCAGCGCCCATGACCTCCGAGCGCATCGTTTCCTCCCGGGCTTTCATCCGGTCGTGATTGCCGCGGATCGTGTTGATCTCCCCGTTGTGCAGCAGCATCCGGTGCGGATGCGCCTTGCTCCAGGAGGGGAAGGTGTTGGTGGAGAAGCGGGAATGCACCATTGCCATGGCGCTGGTGTAGCGCGCGTCCTGCAGATCGTCATAGAAGGAGCGCAGCTGGCCGACCAGCATCATGCCCTTGTATACAACCGTACGGCAGGACAGCGAGCAGATGAAGGTATCCGTGTTCTGCTTTTCAAAGACGCGCCGCAGCACATACAGCCGCCGGTCAAATTCCGCCCCGGCTGCCGCGTCCTCCGGGCGGCGGACAAAGCACTGGCGGATCCGCGGCATCGTGCGCCGCGCGCCGGCGCCCAGCTGCGCCGGATGGCAGGGCACATTGCGCCATCCGAGCACGGCAATCCGCTCGGCGGCCGCCAGCTGTTCAAAGATCAGACAGGCGTTCTCCGCACCGACCTCATCCTCCGGTAAAAAGAACATCCCCACGCCGTAGTCCCCGGGCTGTCCCAGGGAGATTCCCTCCTCCCGGGCCCAGGCCGAAAACAGGCTGTGGGGCAGTTGTGTCAGAATCCCGACCCCGTCGCCGGTGGTTCCCAGGGCGTCGCTTCCGGCCCGGTGCGCCAGGCGCTCCACAATGCAGAGCGCCTGGTCGACCGTCCGGTGGGTGGCCCTTCCGCTCAGGTCCGCCACCGCGCCGACGCCGCAGCTTTCATGTTCCAGTTCCTCATGATACAGAGGATATTGCCGATCCTTCATGACTCATCCTCCGGTCCCGTCGATGACCGACTGTTCTGAATTATCCGTGCCGCGTATTCCGTCATTCTGACCCCGCGGTCCATCGCCTGCTTCTGCAGCAGATGATGCGCCTCCGGCTCAGTCAACTGCATCTTTTTCATCAGAATCGCTTTCGCCCGCTCCACCAGCTCCCGGTCCTGTCCGGTCCGGCGGGGCATGTTCCGCCGGTGCAACTGCAGCAGCATTTCCAGCGCGCCGATCACCGTCTGGCCCGAGGTCGGAAGCGCAAGCCGGAAAATGCTCCTGGATTCACAATCCTCCAGCACGGCAGGCTTCGCGATCCAGAGAATCTGAATCCTGTCCCCGTAGTCCCAGACCAGGTCATCCGGCTTGCAGTCCGGCAGCAGACCGATGAAAACCAGAATGCTGTCCTCGCTTTCCGCGAGCGCTCTCCGCAGGGTACTCTCCGACGCGCAGCATCGGTAAACAGAATAACCGGAGGAGGCCAGGAGCCGGGACATCTGTTCGCGGTTGGCTTCAGACGCGGCGGCGATAATCGTTCTCGTCACGCGGGCTTCCTCCTTTCGTCAGCTGAGAAAGATTTTTTCTGTCTGTACGATGCGATCGCCGTTACCCATTCCCGCTTCGTCTTCGCCTCGCGGCAATGGACGGCTGTAGCATGGGACGTGTTACCCAAATCACAGATTTGGACACGTCCGCATCAATACATAACGATGTACCGTTCAATCTCCCACTGACTGACGTGCGTCCGGTAGGCATCCCATTCCTTTTCCTTGCCCTCCACATACTGGGTCAGCACATGCTCTCCCAGCACGCCGCAGATCACCGGATCCGCCTTCAGGCATTCCACCGCTTCCTTCAGCGTGCCGGGCAGGGATTTGATTCCCTTCGCTTCGCGGGTCGCGGCGTCCATCGCGAAAATGTTCTCCGTAATCTCGTCCGGCGGGGTCAGACCCTTCTCGATGCCGTCCAGGCCGGCCGCCAGGCAGACCGCCATGTTCAGATAGGGATTGCAGGAGGGATCCGGGCAGCGGAGCTCGACCCGGGTGCCCATGCCGCGGGCGGCCGGAATGCGGATCAGCGCGCTGCGGTTGCTGGCGCTCCAGGCCAGGTAGCAGGGCGCCTCATAGCCCGGCACCAGGCGCTTGTAGCTGTTGACCAGCGGATTGGTGACCGCCGCCATGCCGCGGATGTGCGCCAGGATGCCGGCGATGAAGGAATAGGCTTCCTTGCTGAGCCCGCGCCTGTCCGACGGGTCCGCAAAAACGTTCTTCCCGTCCCGGAACAGGCTCATATTGGTATGCATGCCGCTGCCGTTGATGCCGAACACGGGCTTGGGCATGAAGGTCGCGTGCAGGCCGTTCTTCTGGGCCAGCGTCTTAACCGCCAGCTTGAAGGTCATGATATTGTCCGCGGACGTCAGGGCATCCGCGTAGCGGAAGTCGATCTCGTGCTGGCCGGCGGCCACCTCGTGATGGCTGGCCTCGATCTCGAAGCCCATCTGCTCCAGCGCCATGCAGATCTCCCGGCGGGTGCTCTCGCCGTGGTCCAGCGGGCCCAGGTCAAAATACCCGGCCTCGTCCGACGTGGTCGTGGTGGGCCTGCCCTCCTCGTCTGTCTGGAAGAGGAAGAATTCGCACTCCGGCCCGACGTTGAAGGAATAGCCCATGTCCGCCGCCCGCTGCAGCACCTTCTTCAGCACGCCGCGGGGATCGCCGGTGAAGGGCGTTCCGTCGGGGTTGTACACGTCGCAGATCAGCCGGGCCACCTTGCCGTGCTGCGGACGCCAGGGCAGAATTGTGAAGGTGTCCAGATCGGGATGCAGGTACTGATCGCTTTCATTGATCCGCACGAAGCCCTCGATGCTGCTCCCGTCGATCATGATTTCATTATTGACCGCCTTCTCAATCTGGCTGGCTGTAATCGCCACGTTCTTCAGCTGACCGAAAATATCGGTGAACTGCATCCGGATAAACTCCACGTCACCCTCCCGGACCAGGCGGATAATGTCCTCTTTCGTGTACTTACTCATCGTTCCGACCTCCTCATCATCAATAAAAAGAAAAACAAGGCGTATCGCATCCACGACACCCTTGTCCTGATGGGCGCATATTATCACCGGCCTGAACCGCTGTCAAGCGTCCGGATTGTATTCCCTTTGTACTGCCTTTCGTTTCGCCCGTGCCGTTCTTGACAAGCCCGCGGCGGAATGATACCATACCTGCCATCAAGGCAAGGGCGTCCTGTAAACGGCGCCCCTGCCTCTTTTTGTTTTCAAAGGAGATGATCCTATGCCGGCATTTTCCGCCAGCTGCTCCAACCCGGAGGCTTCCTGCAGGTTCCCGTAAACCCATGAATAAACAGGAGGCGATCCCTTATGTGTTCCATTTTCGGCACCATCGGCTCCCGGTTTCCCCGGGACCTGATCAGAACCTGCTTCGACCGCACCGTTTCCCGCGGCCCGGACATGACCCGGATGGCGGATATCCCCGGCGGCCTGCTGGGCTTCCATCGCCTGGCGATCATGGGCCTGCACGAGGAGGGGATGCAGCCCTTCCGGCTGGACGACGACCTGGTCGTCTGCAACGGAGAGCTTTACGGCTTCCGGCCCCTGCGGGCCCGGCTGATGGAAACCTATGATCTGAAGAGCGAATGCGACTGCGAAATCCTGCTGCCCCTGTACCGGGAGTACGGCGTGGAAATGTTCAAAACCCTGGACGCGGAGTTTGCCCTGATCCTGTGGGACGGCAGGCGGCAGAAGCTGATCGCCGCCCGCGATCCGATCGGTATCCGCCCGCTGTATTACGGAGAGGTGCGAGGCGGAGGCATCGCGTTTGCCAGCGAGCCGAAGAACCTGATCGGCATGTGCGACGAAATCCTGCCGTTCCCGCCCGGACATTACTGGATCGACGGGGAGTTTGTACAGTATGCGGATCCGGCCTACGTGGGCTATTTCACGATGAAAACCGAGGAGGAGGTCTGCCCGAAGCTTCGCCGCCTGCTGATCGACGGGGTAAAAAAACGGCTGGACGCGGACGCTCCGCTGGGCTTCCTGCTTTCCGGCGGCCTGGATTCCTCCCTCGTCTGCGCCATCGCGCAGCAGCTGCTGGACAGGCCGATCCGCACCTTCGCCATCGGTATGGACACCGACGCCATCGACCTGAAATACGCCCGCAAGGCCGCGGAGTACATCGGCAGCGAGCATACGGAGGTCATCATCAGCGAAAAGGACGTGCTGGAGGTGCTCCCGACCGTGGTGGAGCTGCTGGGCACCTGGGATATCACCACCATCCGCGCTTCCGTCGGCATGTACCTGGTCTGCAGATGGATCCATGAGCATACGGATATCCGGGTGCTGCTGACCGGCGAGATTTCCGACGAGCTCTTCGGCTACAAATACACGGATTTTGCCCCCTCCGCCGCCGCGTTCCAGGAGGAGGCGGAAAAGCGTATCCGGGAGCTGCACGTTTACGACGTGCTCCGGGCCGACCGCTGCATATCGTATAACTCCCTGGAGGCGCGGGTGCCCTTCGGCGACCTGAAGTTCGTCCGCTACGCCATGAGCATCGATCCGGAGCTGAAAATGAACCGGCACAGCATGGGCAAATATCTGATCCGCAAAGCCTTCGCGGACGACCATATTCTGCCGGATGAGATTCTGTGGCGGCAGAAGGCCGCGTTCTCCGACGCCGTGGGCCACAGCATGGTCAACGACCTGAAGGCGTACGCGGAGAAATGCTATACGGACAAGGAATTAGCGGAAATGGCGGCGAAATACGATTACTGCCCGCCCTTTACGAAGGAAAGCCTCCTTTACCGGGAGCTGTTTGAGCAGTATTATCCCGGGCAGGCCCGCATGATTCCCGGCTTCTGGATGCCCAACAAATCCTGGCCGGGCTGCGACGTGGACGATCCCTCCGCGAGGGTGTTGGCGAACTACGGATTAAGCGGCGTGTAAACGGCGGAAGAATCCGCCGCGCCGTGGGGGAAATACGGAGGAACACATATCCATGAAAGACCTGATTCTGATTCTGGACTTCGGCGGCCAGTATACCCAGCTGATTGCCCGCCGGGTGCGGGAATGCCATACCTATTCGGAGGTCATCCCCTGGAACACCCCGCTGCAGGATATTCTGTCCCGGCAGCCGAAGGGCATCATCCTCTCCGGCGGCCCCTCCAGCGTCCATGACGAAGGCGCGCCGCGGATCGATCCGGCTCTCTATGACGCCGGCATCCCGGTGCTGGGTATCTGCTACGGCATGCAGCTGACCGCCCTGCTGCTGGGCGGCAGCGTGGAAAAGGCCGTGCAGCGGGAATACGGCCGGGTCACCGTGCGGATGAAGGAGCAGCGCGGCTTGCTGGGCGGAATGAAAAGCGCCTCCGGCTGCTGGATGAGCCATACCTGGCAGGTCAGCGCCTGCCCGGAGGGCTTCCGGGTCATTGCGGAATCGGACAACTGCCCGATCGCCGCCATGGTGGATGAGGACAGAAGGATCTGCTGCGTGCAGTTTCACCCGGAGGTCACCCATACCGAAGAGGGAAGTATGCTGATCCGCAACTTCCTGTTCCATTACTGCGGCTGCACCGGGGACTGGACCATGAACGCCTTTGCCGAAACCGCCGTCAGCCGCATCCGGGAAACGGTGGGGGACACCGGCACCGTCCTGCTGGCCCTGTCCGGCGGCGTGGATTCCTCCGTGGCCGCCGCCCTGATTTACCGGGCGATCGGCAAACGGCTCACCTGCGTCTTCGTGGACCACGGCCTGCTGCGCAAGCATGAAAGCGACCAGGTCTGCCACGTGTTCAGCCATCTGTTCCCGGTGCGCTTTATCCGGGTGGACGCCGCGGACCGCTTCTTTGCCGATCTGAAGGGCGTTACGGATCCCGAAGAAAAGCGGCATATCATCGGACGGGACTTCATTGAGGTGTTTAAGGAAGAAGCTGTTTCACTCGGAAAAATGGACTATTTCGCCCAGGGCACCATCTATCCGGACGTGATTGAGAGCGGCCAGGGCGCCAACGCCGCGGTCATCAAGAGCCACCACAACGTCGGCGGCCTGCCGAAGGAGCTGGGCTTCACGGAGCTCATCGAGCCGCTGCGCATGCTCTTCAAGGACGAGGTGCGGGCGCTGGGCGAAGCCCTGGGGCTGCCGCGGGAGCTGGTCTGGCGCCAGCCCTTCCCGGGCCCGGGTCTGGCAATCCGGATCATCGGGGAGGTCACCCCGGAAAAGGCGGAGATCGTCCGGGAAAGCGACGCCATCTTCCGGGAGGAAATCGCCGCCGCCGGCCTCGGCCGCCACGTCAACCAGTATTTCACGGTGCTGACAAACCTCCGCAGCGTCGGCGTCATGGGCGATGAGCGCACCTATGACTATACCGTCGCCCTGCGCGCCGTCACCACGGACGACTTCATGACCGCCGACTGGGCACGCCTGCCCTACGACCTGATCGCCCGGGTTTCAGCCCGCATCGTCAACGAGGTGCCTCATGTCAGCCGCATTGTCCTGGATGTCACCTCCAAGCCCCCCGCCTCGATTGAGTGGGAATAAAGACTGATGTCCAGTAACAAACCTCTTTAGCATCTAAATTACAAATTCGTTGAGCGACATATGCCCTGTGCACTGCATGGGGCTTTTTTGCGAAGAGAACATAGGATATACGATATATCCTTGCGTGCCTTGAAGCCGGTGGTCTGAGGTGTGATTCAGGAAACGCGGCCAATGAAATTGTCATTTTTTGGCAATCTGACGCTCAACGAGGTTGTATCCGAACAGCTGAAACCCGCATGAAACAATGGATTCAGGGCGGTCAGCCCCCCACGGGCGGCAACCCCTTTGGCAACAAAATTCCACCTTTCCAACAGATACAAAACGATATGAACAGCGGCTATTCCCCAATTTCAATGCTTTCTTGATTTTGGGGAATAGCCGTTATATAATGAAGCCATCCGGAGAGGAGGGCTGCGCTTTGAAACTGATCGTTCGCTCTGCGTATCTTGAGGAAATGGCTTCGCTTGCGCTGACGCCGGACATCAAAGTCATCACCGGTGTCAGGCGGTCGGGCAAATCAAAACTGATGGAAGCGTTTTCGGGGCGGCTGAAACAGGCGGATGCCGGCGCAAACATCATCCATATCAACTTCAACCTGACGGAGTTTGAGGGCCTGCTGGAGTACCACGCGCTGGAGCAGTATATCGAAGGGCGGTATCAGCCGGGGAAGAACAATTATGTGTTGATCGATGAGGTACAGATGTGTCCTTCCTTCGAAAAGGCCATCAACAGCCTGCACGCGAAGGAGAAATATGACATCTGGGTGACCGGTTCAAACGCCTTCCTGCAGAGCAGCGACCTGGCCACGCTCTTTGTGGGAAGGACCTATGAGGTGCATGTCTTCCCCTTCTCCTTCAGCGAATACCTCGCCTATTATCCGGCCGAAAACCTGTACGGAAGCCTGGGCAGCTACATCCGCGAAGGCGGCATGGCCGGGTCCTATCTGTACAGGAACGAGGCTCAGAAATACCGCTACATCAACACGGAAGTCCTGAACGCGCTGATCGTCCGGGACATCATGACCAAGTATCATCTCCGGAACGAGCCGCTGCTCCATGAACTGATCGACTTCCTGATGGACAACATCGGCAATGTGACGTCCGTCCGCACCATCGCCGACACACTGGCCTCCGGAAAAAAGAAGGCCGATCACAAAACCATCGGAAAGTACATCGACGCGCTGTGCAAGGCCTTTGCGTTCTGCCGCATCCGCCGTTATGACATCCGGGGAAAGCGATACCTCCGGTCAGAGGACAAGTACTATCTGACGGATCACAGTTTCCGCTTCGCCCGGCTCGGCACAAAGAATATGGACTACGGCCGGGTGCTGGAGAACATCGTCGCCGTGGAACTGCTTCGGCGGGGTTATGAGGTGTATGTGGGTGTCCTGTATCAGAAGGAAATCGACTTTGTGGCCATTCGCCAGGGAGAAAGGCTGTATATCCAGGTGGCCAACGACATTTCATCCCCTGACACCTTCCGGCGGGAGATTGACCCGCTGCTGAGGATCCGCGATGCCTGGCCCAAACTGCTGATCGCCCGGATCTACCAGCCTGCCTGGCAGCACGAGGGCATCCGGATCATGGACGCTGCCGACTGGCTGGCAGACGCTGTTCCCCAAAGTGAAGAATCGTGAGGTTTTGGGGAATTGAGGGCGGAGCCCTCAACAAGCTTTTTGCAAAATGTATTAACTTTGCATTGCTTGCCGCTATGCAAAATGTGATACATTTGCCCTGCTTGCTGCTATTATCCCGAATTTGAGATTCAATCAACCGGAAAAGGAAGAATACAGAGCGTCCTGCTTTGTATTATTGCGTGTGCAAAGCAAGTCAGCGATATATGGAATTATTGGGTCAGAAATGGGTCAGATTCTCAACCGAAAAGGAGCGCTTCCGCGCGCGGTGCGTGAGGCGCTTGCGCCCGCGGTGCGCGTGCGATTCCTTACTCCCCTGTGTGGAGTCGCGACTATTGAGGTTACGGATAATGACAGCCAAAAACCCAGATCCCCATATTTTTCAACGGGATCCGGGTTTTGATTTTCTCCGGCGGCCAATTTCGGGTCTATTTATTCCGGACACAATATTTTCATGTTATGGCCGTCACTGGTTTATTGGCTCGCCCGCCATTGAAGCGGAAGCCCGGAAGCAGAGAAACAGAGCGATGGCGGCGGAAATGACGTCCACTACGGCGGAGGAAAAGATCATTCCGTTCAGTTGGAACAACGCGTTCATCGTGTAGACCACGGGAATAAATACGATGCCCTGCCGCAGAAGCGAGGTAAGCGTGGCTTTTCTGACACTGCCGACAGACTGCAGATAGCATGAGCACATCTGGTAAACCGCATAAACCGGCACCGAAACCACATGGCCAATGATCATCCGTTTTCCCAGCTCCAGCACTTCGGGATCCGGCAGAAAAAACGTAATGAGCTGTGATCGGAAAACCACGGAAAATACTGAAAGAAACGCGCCGAACAGAAGCGCGGACAAGCCGGTGCCCAGTGCGATCCGATGCAGCCTTTCCCGGTTCTGCATGCCGTAAGCATAGGACATCGCGGGCTGGACACCCATGCAGATACCCATAATGATCATGGGGATCAGCATGCTGACTTTTCCCGCGGCGCTGCCGGCGGCGACGGCCAGATTGCCGTACTGCACCATAAGCCGGTTGGAGAAAATGTGGGCGATGCTCATTAAAAGCGTACCCGCCGCCATGGGAACACCCAGGGACAGAACATTCACGGAGACCTGACGGCGCAGGGTGAAATCCTTCGGGGAGAGGGAAAAGGAGGACTTTCCTGCCGCAATGATCAGGACGATGATAAAGTTGACAGCATTGGAAATCACCGTCGCAGCTGCTGCGCCCTTCGCACCCCAGCCCAGCCGGAGGATAAAAAGAGCGTCCAGAGCGATGTTCAGTCCGTTTGTCAGCAGTGCGACCAGCATCGGAATCCTGCTTTCCCCGTCCGCCCGGATGGTATTGCCAAGCGCGCCCGCTGTCAGCATGAACGGCGCACCAAGCGCCAGGATCGACAGATAGTCTTTCGCATGCTGTCTTGTCTCTTCATTGGTTCCAAGGATCGTCAGCAGCCCCTCCGAGAACGAAAGAAGCAGCACAGCCAGTACAACGCCCAGCGCCAGGGCGGCATAGGTGACAAAGGAAGTGTATTTCCGGACAATATCACGGTCACCCTTTCCCAGGGCGATGGATACGGCGGTGCAGCCGCCGAAGCCGATCAGGGTGTTGAAGGCAGAGATTCCCGAAAAAACCGGGCCCGTCAGGGAAACGCCGGCGACCGCCATGGTGTTTCCTGTGCGGCCCATGAAGAACACATCCGCCATGTTATACAGCACATTGACCAGCATGACGAGAACCATCGGAAGCGACAGGGAGAGAATGAGCTTTGGAACCGACGCACTCCGCAGTTTTTCTTCGTTTTTCATGTTTTTGTTTCCTTATCAGTCCATGTTCGAACGGGAAAATCCTTCCGCAGGCGTATCCTCCGCTTTGAAGCTTATACCGCGAAGCAGCGGACCTGAGAGCTCACGCCCAGAAGGCTGTAGCCCCGGATCGCAGTCAGGCGGGAAAGAATGCGTTCAGCCGCATTGCCGGCGGTCTTTTTGCGCTTGCTTTCATCCGAAGCGCCCTGCAGCTTTCCGATAACGGTGAGCGCCGTCTCCAGCTCCTCTGCCGGCAGGCAGGGAAGCATCCGGGTGATATCCTTCACCAGGGCCTTTTCGTTTTTCATATGGAAACGGCAGATCATTTTCTTTTCTTCTTCGGTAAACAGATTTACATTCAGCATGGTCAAATCCTCCTTATATTCTTCCGGATAAGTCCGAATCAACAACTGTCTTTTTTGTAAGCAGCCGTTGCTCTTGCTTACGGTTTGAATTATAATCTGCGGGAAAGGCGGCGTCCATCATCAGCTTTGATCAAACTGCTGCAGAAAACGACACATGATGAAAAACTGTTCAGAAAGGGCACAGAAGAATGAAAACTGATCCACGGTCAAGATATACCCAATCGGTCATCGAAAACGCGTTTTTAACGCTGATCCGGGAAAAAAAGAAGCTCTCCAGGGTGACAGTCAGCGATATATGCAAGCTCGCGGAAATCAACCGTGGGACCTTTTACCGCTATTATCCGGATGTATATGATCTGGCGGAAAAGATGATGGATCAGGGGATCGAGCGGATTCGTGAGATGATAGCCAATGAGAACGGCCAAAGCTATACGGAAGTGTTTGCCGGCGTTCTCCGTGTTTTTCAGAAGGATCGCGCGTTCTTCTCCATGCTCATGTCCAACGCCTTCGGAGAAGACGGAATCAACAGGTATCTGCAGAAGCTGTTCACCGTCTGCTTTGAGCAGCTGCATACATCCATCCCCGGCGCGGATGTAAATGAGCAGATCCGCCTCTTTTCCTATATTACCGGAGGCTCCGGGGCGCTGATCGAATATTGGCTGCTTTCCGACAACGGAGAAAGCCCCGAGGAAATCGCGGAGAAAATCGGGAAATATGCGGAGATTCTGATCAACAATTCCGGTACCTGAACGGTTCCCGGTAAACTATTTCTTCCCGCCCGCTTTATATTCCGCCGGGGACTGCCCGGTGAATCTGCGGAAAACGGCTGAGAAATAGCTGGGAGAAGAGAAGGAAAGCTCTTCCGAAAGGTCCGCAATGGATGCGGGACTTTCGATGAGCTTTCTTTTTGCGTACTCGATCTTACGTTCCTGAATGTAGCCGGTCAGGCTTTTTCCTGTTTCCTGCCGGAATTTCCGGCTCAGATAGTAGCCGGAGTAGCCTGCGCCTCTGGCAATATTCTCCAGACTGATCTTTTCCCCAATATGATTTTCCACGTAATCCGAAACATAGTGGACGGCACGGGACATGCCGCTGAACGACTTTGCCAGACGGATCCGACTGAAATAGGCGTCGGTAATCTCATCCTGCAGCCGGTTCACCTCCGTGACGAAGCGGCAGGCTTCAGCGCGCCGGATGAAATGATCCGACAGCCGGTAGCTGCCTTCGGGGGAAACACCGGCCTCGATGGCGCAGCGGCTGATGATGGTGATATAGACGATGCAGAGATTCTTGGCCTGCCGGAGCGGGTCGCCGTACACCAGATTCCCGATGCGTGTGGCGCCCATGCCCCGGACCGCTTTCCGGTAGGCGTTGTAATCACCGGCCCGGATGGCCGCCATCATTTTCTTTTCCATGTTCCAGGAGCCGTGCCAGTCCCTTTCTGTCCAGGATTCTTCGGCGGGGATATCCTGGGCGTCATAATGGATTGTGATTTCATCTTCGGCCAGGGCAGTTCCGAGAAGACAGTAGTACAGCATGGCGCAGTAGCGGTGTGCGCCGTGAATATGCAGTACCGGGATCGACCCGAGACGGGACAGGACCGCTGCGGTCATCTGCGGGGAAATACCGGCATTGCGGCAAATGATCTGAAAATGCTGTTCATTGACGTCCATGGTCAGGAAAGGCCCCAAAAGGTAATAAACGTTTTCGTACAGCTGGGCGATCCAGCCGATTCCGATCCGGTTCGCACAGAGGACAGGCCCTTTTTCGCTCAGAAAATGCTGCCGGATCACCGGAATGGCATCGCCCGTCTGCAAAAGCCCGCATAAAAAAAACATCATCCGGACAGTTGGTCCGAAGCACATGAAAATCCAGGTCCAGCGACCAGGAATACAGCTGCTGGGATGAAAGCAGCATACCGCTCATGAATTCAACACGATCTTTGATATTCATCGTCTCACAGCCCGTTTGCCGGGGCGGGCAGCCCCTGACGCCTGAATCAGCTTAATGATGCGTATATAAATTTTATCAGAAAACACAAATAATTGATAGCACTTTTCATGTGGAATGGGCTATATTATTTATAAGAAAAAATCATTCGTCAGTATAAAAAGAATCATTCGTTGAACGCAGTGGAAAAATGGGACCTGGAATTCCGGGATATTCCCGTAACAGAAGGAGTACATATGGCAAAACAGAACGCAATCACCGGCTACAGGCCAAAGGGAGTCACATGGAAAAAGGATTTCCAGAAGAATGGCCTGGTATACCTGCTCTACTTGCCGATCCTGGTGTATTTCATCATCTTCAACTACATCCCAATGGCGGGCGTGATGATGGCCTTTGAGGATTACAAGGTCAACAAAGGGCTGTTCGCCAGCAAATGGGTAGGCTGGGCAAATTTCCAGAAGCTCTTTACCGGCGATATGTTCCTGAACGCCTTCAGGAACACCACCTGCATGGCTGTTCTTTCGCTGATCCTGGGCTTCCTGCCGCCGATCATTCTGGCAATCCTGTTCTCGGAATGCAAGCCGAAACGCTTCAAGCGCGTCACGCAGATCATGTCCTACATGCCGAACTTCGTCTCCGCAGTGGTGGTTTGCGCCCTGGTGACCGAGTTTGTGGGCATGAACGGCGCCGTCACTCAATTGCTCTGCTTCTTCGGCGCGGAAAAGCAGAACTGGCTGGCCAATTCCAACATCCCGGTGTTCTGGCTGATCTATGTGTTCATGGGCATCTGGGTAAGCTTTGGTTACGGCTCCATCATCTATACCACCGCCATCTCCAACGTATCCGGGGAAATCAAGGAGGCGGCCGCGCTGGACGGCGCGAACCGTTTCCAGCGGGTGTGGCACATTATTCTCCCCTCCATCAAGAATCTGTGCATCATCCAGTTAACCATGGCCGTGGGAACCATGTTCATGGTGGGCTTCGACCGGGTGCTGCTGCTGTACATGCCCAAGACCTATGAAACGTCGGATGTGCTGTATACCTACACCTACCGCATGGCCTTCGGCAACAAGATCGATTACGGCGTGTCCACAGCATCCTCGCTGTTCCAGTCCGTTCTGGGCACGACGCTTCTTCTGTCATCCAACGCGCTCACGAGAAAATTCTCTGAGTATTCGCTGTTCTGAGAAAGGAGGAGACGGAAATGGCAAGCTCTTTCAAAGAAAAAATGGAAGAAAGAAAGCGCGCGCGGCTGGCGGAGCAGACGACCCTTTCCATGGTCGAACATCCCGGCGTGGCGGGCACCATCGGCGATATCCTGATCATCATCGTGCTGACCCTCGTGGCGCTGATCTGCCTGATCCCGCTGTGGCACGTACTGATGAGCTCCTTCTCCGACGGCCAGCAGCTGATGGCGCACAGCGGCACCGTTTTAACGCCGGTGGGCGGAAAATTCAATTTCGGCGGTTACGCTTACATCTTTCAGGATCCGTCCGTCATGCTGGGCTATGCGAACACGCTGCTTTATGTGGCGGGCGGCACGGCGCTGGGCCTGGTGATGAACGTGGTGGGCGGCTATGTGCTGAGCCGTGAGACAAAGCTGCGCAGCGTCATGACACTGATCGTGATTTTCACCACCATGTTCAACGGCGGCATGATCCCCACCTACATGGTGATCCGGAAGCTGGGCATGACCGGCACCCGCCTGGCGCTGATCATTCCCGGCGCCACCAACGCCATGTTCATGCTGCTGGTAATGAACTCCTTCCTCTCGGTGGATAAATCCTATTATGAAGCGGCTGCCATTGACGGCGCCGGCCATTTGTCCACGATCTTCCAGGTCATTCTGCCCCAGGCCAAGGGCATGGTGACGGTAACCGCCATCAATACCGCCATCATGAAATGGAACAGCTGGTTTGAAGCCAGCATTTATGTGCCCACCGACAAAAGCAAATGGCCCCTGCAGCTGTGGGTCAAGCAGCTGACCTCCAGCGGCATGGATTTCCTGAAAACCCAGAATCCGGACTACACCCGGTATCTCATCCAGTACGCGGCCATCGTCATCTCCACGGTGCCCATTCTCATTGCGCTGCCCTTCTTCATCAAAAAGCTGGAAAAGGGCATGGTGCTTGGCGGTGTGAAGGGATAATCGCCTGGATGTTATTACAGGTTTTCTGTATTAACATAATTTCGACTCAACCAACTAAAAGGAGGATAATCATGGGAAAGAAACTACTGGCGTGCCTCTTGGCAGCAATGATGCTCCTGTCTCTCGTCGGAGCCTCGGCAGAAATCCGGGGCGATGATTACTTCGGAAAGTCCACTTCCTTCAGCTACATGATTGCAAACGGCATTGAGGGCTTCTACTTTGACGAATACCAGGATGCGCCGTGCCTGCAATACGTGCTTTCCAAGGAATGGGATCCGGACAGCAACGGCAACACCCGCAAGATCGATCTCACGGTGCTGACGCCTCCCGGCGGCGCGGAAGCCGACTACGCGAATACGCTTGTCGGTACCGGCGATTATCCGGATGTGATGAATATCCAGATCATGAGCATGAGCGCGGCGGAAATGTATGATGAAGGCATGGCGCTGGACATCACAGAATATGTGGAAAAGTATATGCCCAACTACATGGCCTGGTTTGAACGTCATCCGCTGTATGCCGGCAAGCAGTACACGATGGTGGACGGTGAAAAGAAGATCATCTGCCTCTACCACACCGATGAAGTGGTGCCGGCCGCCTGGGGCGGCATGCTGTACCGCCGTGACTGGATCGTAAATTACGGCAAGAATCCCGTGACCGGCGAGGCCTTCTCCGGCGCGTGGGAGGAAGACGGCAACTGGAAAGACAACGTGGTGTTCCCCTCCGGGGAAACCTATCCCAAGACCGTTTCCGACTGGGAATGGATGATCGGGATCTTCCAGGAGGTCATCACCTCCATGGGCCTGGATCAGGCAGGCGGCTATGCCGTGAGCTGCAAGGCGGACGGTACGTTCGGCGTGTGGGGCGATATGATCTCCGGCTTCGGCGGGGTCAACGGCTGGTATTATGATGTGAATACCGGCAAAGTTGTCAACGGGTTTGCCACCAAGGGCTTCCGCACGTATCTGCAGATGATGAACGCCTGGTGGAACAACGGCTGGATCAATCCGGCTTTCCAGGAGCATGCGAACGATATGTTCTTCATGATCGACATGGCCGCCACCTACGGCGGCATGATCGGCACCTGGTACGGCCTCACGAGCCAGCTGGGCGCGGCCCTGGATACCGGCGCGTCGCCGCTGACGACCGGCGCGGTGGTGTTTGGGGCGCCTACCCCCATCAACGACAAGTACGGCGATGAATCCGTGCAGGGCATTACCCCCTTCATGTACTACGCGACTGATCAGCTTGGCGCGCAGCTTGTGATCACCGACAAGGCGAAGGATAAGGATCTGCCGGCGCTTTTCTCCTTCCTGGACTATTTCTACGGCGATGAAGGCGGCGTCATGATGAATCTGGGCCTTTCCAAGGAGCAGATAGAGGAGTGCAGAACGGTAGCGCCCGGTGCGGCGGAGCTCTACGACAAATGGGGGCTTTCTGAAGGCGCGTACACTGTCACCGACGAAGGCAAATTCCTGAAGGATCCCAAACTGAACAGCGACGGTAACCTCGGCGGCGCCATCGGCCTGATACGCTTCAACGGCAACACCGACGAAAGTAATCTCGACCGCGGCTATCTTCCGTACTATCAGGAACAGATGGACCTCTTCCATATGTACGAAGTGACCGGCAGCATCGGCGCCGAGATCACCTCTCAGCTGACCCCGGACGAGAGCTCCCGCTACTCGGAAATCCAGAACGATATCTCCACCTACTGCAACATCGAACTGCCCAAATTCATCACCGGAGAGAAAGACATCAATGACGATGCGGCCTGGGATGCCTTCTGCCAGCAGCTGACGGAATACGGCGCAGAGGAATACTGCGACATCCTGAACCGGATTTACAACGAAGAATAATGGGTCAGAAGGAGTATCCTGCCTGCTGAACGATTCAGGGCGGCAGTTCGGGATACGCGGATAAAGCATAACGATCCCGGACGGAAATACCTGTCCGGGATTTTTAAAAAGAAACGGAGGCTGCTATGGCAAGAGACATAAAAAAACTGATTTCGGAAATGACGCTGGAGGAGAAGGCATCCCTGCTGGGCGGCGCGGATTTCTGGCATACGAAGACTGTGGAACGCCTGGGAATCGGATCGTACATGCTGTCTGACGGCCCGCACGGGCTTCGCAAGCAGGAAGAAGGCGGCGATCACCTGGGGATCAACGATTCCATCCAGGCCGTGTGCTTCCCGGCGGCCTGCGCCACCGCCTCGTCCTATGACCGGGAGCTGATTTACGGCATGGGCGATGTGATCGGCAGGGAATGCCAGGCGGAGAATCTTTCCACGGTTCTTGGACCTGCGGTCTGCATCAAGCGGAGCCCGCTGTGCGGCAGAAACTTCGAGTACATGAGCGAAGACCCGTATCTGGCGGGCGAAATGGCGGCAGCCTATATCAACGGCGTTCAGAGCCATCATGTCGCCACCTCCATCAAGCATTACGCAGCCAATAACCAGGAGACCGCCCGGATGAGCGTATCCGCGGAGGTGTCCGAGCGGGCGCTGCGGGAAATCTACCTGCCTGCCTTTGAAACGGCGGTCAAAAAAGCCCAGCCCAAAACCATCATGTGTTCCTACAACAAGATCAACGGTGTTTACAGTTCCGAAAACAAATGGCTTCTGACGGATGTGCTGCGGAAGGACTGGGGCTTTGAAGGCTTCGTCGTGACGGACTGGGGCGCGGTGGCGGACCGGGTGAAGGGTGTCATGGCCGGCCTTGATCTGGAAATGCCCGGCAACACAGCCGAAAATGACGCCCTGGTGGTGGAAGCGGTGCGATCCGGAAAGCTTCCCGAAGAAGCGGTAGATGCGTGCGTTGAGCGCATCCTCAGGGTGTTCTTCGACTTCGATGAGCACCGGGAGCAGCAGGTCTTCGACCGGGAGAAGGATCACGCGATCGCGGCAAAAATCGAAGAGGAGTGCGCGGTCCTTCTGAAGAACGACGGCCTGCTGCCGCTGCGCGCGGGCGGGAAGTACCTCTATGTGGGCGAATATGCCGAAAAGCCCCGTTACCAGGGCGGCGGTTCCTCCCATATCAACAGCTACAGGGTGGATTCCGCGCTTTCCGCGAGCCGCGCTGCCGGCCGCAGCCCGGATTACATCAAGGGCTTCCCCATGGATTCGGACACGCTGTACGAAGAAGATCTGGCAAAGCTCCTTCAGGCTGCGCCGGACTATGACGCGGTGGTCGTATTCGCGGGGCTGCCGGATATCATCGAATCCGAAGGCTATGACCGGAAGGACATGAAGCTGCCCGCATCCCAGAACCGGCTCATTGAAGCGCTGCTCAGGGTGCAGAAAAACGTGGTCGTGGTGCTTTCCAACGGCGCGCCGGTGGAGCTGCCCTGGGCGGATGAAGTGCCGTCCATCCTGGAAATGTACCTGGGCGGCGAAGGCGTAGGCCAGGCCACCGATAAGCTTCTCTTCGGCGAAGTGAATCCCTCCGGCCATCTGGCGGAAACATGGCCGATGAAACTGTCTGACAATCCCAGCTTCATCAATTTCCCCGGCACACCCAGGAGGGTCTCTTATGCCGAGGGGATCTACGTGGGCTACCGCTATTATGACGCGAAGGAAATGCCTGTCCGCTATGCGTTCGGGCACGGCCTTTCCTACACAAGCTTTGAGATTTCAAACCTGCGGTGCGACCGGGAAGCCTTCGGCGACGGCGAACAGCTGACCGTCCGCGTTGACGTGAAAAACACCGGAGACCGGTCAGGCAAAGAAGTGGTGCAGCTCTATGTCGCCGCAAAAAACGGAACGGTGGCGCGTCCTGTCAAGGAACTGAAGGGCTTTGTGAAAGTGGCGCTTCAGCCGGGCGAAACAAAGACCGTGGAAATGACGATCGATGACCGGGCGCTGTCCTATTACGATGAAGACCTCAGGGACTGGTATGCTCCCTCCGGCGAATACGCGCTGCTGGCTGGCGACAGCTCGGATCATATCACCGCGGAAGGAACTGTCCGGTTTGAAACGAAGAAGCTGCCGTATTTGGCCGTCGATACGGATACCAACGTCGGTGAGCTGCTGAAGGATCCCCGGACCGCGCCCGTGTTCCAGCAGCTGATGGCTGCCCGGATGAGCGCCGCCAACGCCAGTCAGGACGGAATCTCCGGCGATGAAGCGCAGGATCAGGCGATGATGCAGGCGATGATGGAATATATGCCCTTAAAATCCCTGATCAGCTTCGGCGTGATGAACAGGGAACAGCTGCAGGGCCTGGTGCAGATGCTCAGGAGTGCCCTGTAACAGAAAGACCGGGAGCCCTGCTGCGCCTGAACGCATACGGGGCTCCCGTGTTTTCCTGCAGCTTTTGCCGGAAATATCGCCGCGCCATTCCGTCTGAAGGAGGTTTAATCCATGGGAAAAAACGTCTACCATGCCAAGGAGGATCCGACCTACAAAAAGGTCTATATCGATACAGAACGATGGGAAGAAAGACCTGACCCCAACAAGCCGGACGGTCCCGGCATCCGTTATTTCTATGTCCACGGCGGTTTCCGGGATGAAGAAGCAAACAGGAACATCAAGTTCTCCTTCTGCTTCCCGGAAAAGGAAGCCTATCGGGGCCGCTTTTTCCATTATCTCTGCCCCTTTCCGGGACCGGATGAAGAAACAGCCAGCCTGAAGCACACCGGAGAGGACGACGGAATCGCCTTTGCGCTTGCTCACGGCGCGTATTTTATCGAAACGAACATGGGCTCCAGGAGCAGCTTCGGCGCTGCGGCGGACCCCACGCTGACCTGGAAGGCTTCGGCGATGTGCGCGGAATATTCCCGTGAATACGCATCCGGCCTTTACGGCGGCGGCCGGCCGTACGGGTATGTATACGGCGGCTCCGGCGGCGGCTACAAAACCATGGCCTGCCTGGAAAACACCGATACCTGGGACGGCGGCGCTCCTTTTGTGATCGGCTGCCCGGTATCCCTGCCGAATTCGATCGCGCTGCATGTTTACGGCCAGCGTGTGCTCAGGCATCAGTTCCAAAGCATCGTGGACGCGCTTGACGCCGGCGGGTCGGGTGATCCCACCGCGGGGATGGACGCGCTGGAAAAGGCCGGCTATGAGGAGCTCTGCCGCATGGGTTTCCCCCCGAAGGCCTGGTTTATCGAGGCGGAAGGCACTGTTGATCCGGGCGCGCTTCCTGTGCTCATGCCCGGCGTTCGTGCGGCTGATCCCACGTATTTTACGGATTTCTGGACAGTTCCCGGCTACGACGGCGCGGATCCTGACAGCTCTTCCTGCCGTGACCGGCTGGTCTTTGACGGCGTTGTCAGGGCCGTTCATCAACCGGGAAGCTCAGACGATGATGAGTACAGCAACGGCGTGGATACCGCATGGAAAAAGCAGCTTGCCAAAGGAAACGGCGCCTGGATTGAACTGGAAAAGGTGCCGGAGGGCAAGGATCTGTATCTGGAGGGTGTGAATATCACTTTGACCTCCGGAAAAGCTTCCGGCAAAGTGATGATCCTGGGCGGCATCGAAGGAAACGCGCTTCTGATCGGCTCTGCGTACGGCTTTTCGGATATCGGCGAAGTGATCGGCGACATACAGCCCGGGGATACGCTGCATCTGGACAATTCCGATTATATCGCCGTGCAGATGTATTACCGCCATCAGGTGCCGGACGATCCGTCCTTCAAAGCTTTCTCGCACCTCCGCAGTGAAGACGGAAAGCTTTGCATCCCGCAGCGCGCCTTCATCATGGGCTACGGGTTTAACGGTACAGGCACCGTACAGGACGGCAACATCCACGGAAAAATGATCATGAACCAGTCGCTGATGGATGAATCCACCTGGCCCTGGTGCGCGGACTGGTATCGTCAGAAAGTCGTGGAAACCAAAGGCTCCGACAGCGATTACCGCCTGTACTGGAATGAAAATTGCCTGCACGGAGATGTAAGCGCCCTACAGTCCAGCCGGGTGGTCAATTATCTGGGCAGCCTGCGCCAGTCGATCCTGGACCTGGCGGACTGGGTGGAACAGGGAACAGAGCCCCGGAAATCTGAGGCCTATACGTATCATGACGGGCAGATCCTGATCGAGCAGGATCCGGCAAAGCGCTTCGGGCTCCAGGCCAGGGTGACGCTGCTTGCGGGCGGCAAAAAAAAGGCCGTTGTGAAGGCCGGGGAGCCTGTTGCGCTGGAAGTGCTGGCAGAGGTGCCCAGGGACGCGGGAAGCGTGACGGCCTTTGACTTCTGCCTTGAGAACCGGAAGATCGATCTGCATGACGGCGCACGGGAAGTATTTGATCATCCTGCGCAGGTCGTTCAGCTGGGCACAGATTCCTGCGGTGTGACCCGCGCGAAGGGAACAATCACCGTAACCTACGACAGGCCCGGCACCTATTTTGCCGCCGTCCGCGTAAAGAGCAACGTACACGGGGACGCAAACGATGTCTTTACCCAGATCCTGAACCTGGACCGTGTGCGGATCGTTGTGCTGTAAACGGCGCATATTCGTCTGTAAACCTTTTCCGACGCCTGTCAGGCCGGCAGGATCATAAGGAGGATATCATGGATCAGAACCAGATTGCGCAGATGATGATGAAAAAGAAAGGCACCCATCCCTTTCCGGAACACCTGCAATGGACGAGGCAGATCGCTGCGGACGGAATCGTGCTGCTGAAAAACGAAAAAAACGTGCTGCCGCTTTCCGTCGAACAGAAAATCGCTTTGTTTGGCGCGGGAGCGGTGGACACCGTTACCTGCGGTACCGGATCCGGATACGTTTCCGCGCCTTATGTGATCAGCATAAGAGAAGGCCTGGAGAAGGCAGGAATGACGATCACCAGCAATGCCTGGCTGGATCGCTTTGCCGCCGCGAAGCAGAAAGCAAATGACGAGGATACGACCCTGAGCCCGATTGCCCGCATGTGGAGCGGCGTTTCAATCCTGATCGACGAAACGGAAGTGACGCCGGAGGACATAGCCGCAGCCCGGGAAGCGCAGACGGCGGTTTACGCCATCCGGCGGAATGCCGGAGAAGGCGGGGACAGGCGAAATGTCAAAGGGGATTACTGCCTTTCCGATACCGAGCGGAAGAATCTGGTACTGATCGCGGCCTCCTTTTCCCGCACAGTGGTTCTGTTCAACACCTGTGTGATGGATGCCGGCTTCCTGGAGGAAATCCCGGGGATCGATGCCGCGCTTCTCGTCAGCATGGGCGGCGGTGAAACCGGAAACGCCGTTGCCGATGTGCTGACAGGGAAAGTCAGTCCCAGCGGCCGCCTGACGGATACCTGGGCCAGACAGTACGCGGATTATCCGGCATCCGGCACCTTCAGCGCCAATGACGGCGACATTCTGCAGGAGGACTACACAGAGGATATATTTGTGGGATACCGGTACTTTGACACCTTCGGGATTGAACCGCTGTATCCGTTCGGCTTCGGTTTGTCCTATACCGCCTTCTCCTGTACGGTAAGGGAGGCAGCAGCGGATTGGGAAACGGTCCGGCTGGCCGTCCGGGTCACCAATACCGGTTCTGCCGCCGGACGGGAGGTTGTGCAGGTATACGTCAGCGCGCCGGAAGGACGGCTGACAAAGCCTTATCAGGAGCTGAAGGGCTATGCGAAGACGGGGCTGCTTCAGCCCGGTCAGTCCGAAAACGTACAGATCCTGATCCCAACGGAATCCCTGTCCAGCTTCGACGAGGCGTCCTGCACCTGGGTGTGCGAACCTGGGGAGTATGTTTTCCGGATCGGAAGAAGCAGCAGGGATACGCAGGCTGACGTCGTCCTGCGGCTTGACCGGGAGGCGGCTCTCAGGCGCGTTTTCGATGTACTCCGGCCGGACAGGCCGCTGAATGTGCTGAAAGCCCCTGCCAGAAAGCCGGAAACGATTAATCCGGCAATCACGCTGCAATTAAAGGCGTCTGACGCGGTATTGAAGGATGATACAAAGAACATACCGTACTCCGCGTATCTCAGGAATGCGCATCAGGCAGCCGCGGTTCAGCCGCAGGACGCGATCCTGGACGATGTCCGGACGGGACGGATTTCGATGAAGGCGTTTGTGGACTCCCTGGACGAGGAGGTGCTTTTCCGGCTGGTTGCCGGCAGCGCGGATGAGACGCCTTACGAGGTTCCCGTACGGCAAAACCGGGAACACAAAGAGATCCATCCCATGACCTCTTCCGGGGCTACGACAGCCCTGTTTGCGCAATCCCTGGGAATCCCGATCTGGAAGGTAACGGACGGCCCGGCCGGATGCCATCTTCCCCTGGCTGAGGTAACCAGTTTCCCGGTGGGCATGCTGATTGCCCAGACGTGGGACAATTCTTCCGCGTACCGTGTGGGACTCGGCATCGGAAAGGAACTGGCGGCCTTTGATTTCAGTGTGATCCTGGGGCCCGGCATGAACATCCACAGGGATCCGCTGTGCGGCCGCGCTTTTGAGTATTTCGCGGAAGATCCGCTGATCAGCGGCAGGATGGCGGCAGGTATCACGAAAGGGGTGCAGGAGACGCCCGGCGCCGCTGTTTCCATCAAGCATTTTGCCTGCAACAACCAGGAGGAGGACCGGCTGCATCAGAACAGCACGGTTTCCGTGAGAGCGCTGCGGGAAATCTATCTGAAGGGCTTTGAAATCTGCGTGCGGGAAGCCGCTCCGAAAACCGTGATGACCAGCTACAACCTGATCAACGGCGTGCACTCCTCCTCCCGTAAGGATCTTCTGACCGATGTCCTGCGGGGCGAATGGGGCTTTAATGGCCTTGTGATGACCGACTGGGGAACCGACAGCGTCAAGGCGTATGACCTGGCAGCCGGAAACGATCTGATCATGGGCGGCTACCGAAGTGATTTCTTGAAAGCGGCGGTTCATGGGCTGCAGCCCGAATTTGCTGAAGACGGCTATGTCAGAACGCAGGAATTCCAGGTTTACGGCGGTTTTATTACCAATACCGTGGAATTCTGGAATGTATTTGTTCCTTCAAAGGACGGCCGGGACACAGTCAGCACCGATGTTCCGGCCGGCACAGCGCTGAATCCGCTCGTTTTGAAACGGGTGGAGGAAGGAATCGCTGAAGTTGCGGAGCATTCAGACGGAAGCAAAACCGTCACCTACCGCGGAGAGAACCGGGGCGCATATCTGTCCATGGAAGATATCAGGGAATGCGCAGCCAGGACCCTGGAGCAGATCATGGATTCGGTTTCTTTCCGGGTATGGAACAGCTGATGAGGAAGTTCATGCCGTTCAGGCATTTAAAAGGAGGCCGTTATGCTGAAATTGTATGATTTGACCGTGGAATATAAAACCGCGCCTTTGGGCATGGATGAGGCGCATCCCCGTTTCAGCTGGAAGCTGCAGAGCGACCGGATGAACACGCGGCAGTCCGCTTATCAGATCAAAGTGACCGACGGAAAGGACGTGTGGGACACAGGCCGGGTGGAAAGCGATCAGAGTATCCTGATCAGTTATACCGGCCCCGCGTTTTCTCCCCGCACGGAATATCAATGGGATGTCACCGTATGGACAGGCGAAGGGGAATCCGCCTCCGCCTCCGCCCGTTTTGAAACGGGCCTGCTTTCCGGCAGGGCTTTTCAGGACTGCGCAAAGTGGATCACCCACGGCCTGGCCCGGGAGGAAACAGCCTGCCCGGTCTTTTCCAAATCCTTCAAGGTGGAAAAGGCCCTGAAGAAAGCCCGGCTGTACGCCACCGCCTGCGGCCTGTACGAGGCGGAAATAAACGGCGAAAAGGTGGACGATACCTATTTTGCCCCCGGCTGGACCAGCTATCACAAGCGGCTGCAATACCAGACCTATGCCGTGGACGGCCTTCGCCCGGGCGAAAACGAACTGCGCTTCACCCTGGGTGAGGGCTGGTATAAAAGTCCCCTGGGCTTTCTGCCCACGCCTGATCTTTACGGCGATACCACAGCGCTGCTGGCCGTGCTGATCCTCACCTATGAGGACGGGACGGAGGAAACGATCGGCACGGATGAAAGCTGGCTCGTTTCCGTCGGTTCCATCCGCTTTTCTCAGATCTATGACGGTGAAACGCAGGATACTGCCTTGAAAACGCAGACCATCGGCAGCGCGAAATTGTTCAGCAGTCCGTTCGATCCCCTCGTTGCCCAGGAAAACGAGCCCGTCCGCTGCCTGATGCGGCTGCCCGCGTCCCGGGATTTTATCGCGCCAAACGGGGAGAGGCTCTTCGATTTTGCCCAGAACCTGACCGGCTGGGCGGAGGTGAAGGTTCAGGGGAGGCCCGGCCAGAAAATCATCCTGCGCCATGGGGAAATGCTTGATGAAAACGGCAATTTCTATACAGGCAATCTGAGCTTCGCCAAGGCGACGGATACCTATATCCTCAACGGTCAATATCAGATTCTGCGCCCGCACTTCACCTTCCACGGCTTCCGTTTTATATGCCTGGAAGGGCTGGAGGAAAACCAGGAAATCGAAATCACAGCCTGCCACCTGTCCACCGATCTGAAAGCAGCGGGATCCTTCTCCTGCTCCGACAGCCGCGTCAACCGCCTGCAGCAGAATATCCTCTGGAGCCAGCGGGACAATTTCCTGGATGTGCCCATCGACTGCCCGCAGCGCAGCGAGCGCCTGGGCTGGACAGGAGACGCTACGGCCTTTACCCCCACCGCCGTATTCCATCAGAACGTGATGCCCTTTATGCGCAAGTGGCTGCGGGATCTGGCTGCAGACCAGGATGCGGAAACCGGTATGGCGCAGGTGGTGCCCGATATCCTGTCCCAGGGGCCCGGCGGCTCCGTTCAGAACGGTTCTGCCTACTGGGGCGACGCCGCCACGGCGATTCCCTGGACACTTTACGAAACCTACGGTGACCGGCAGGTGCTGGAAGCCCAGTATCCCAGCATGAAAACCTGGGTGGATTACATCATCCGGCAATGCGGGGAAAACGGCCTGTGGCAAACCGGCTTCCAATACGGCGACTGGCTTGGGCTGGATTCCGAAAGCAACAAACTGAACGATGAACGGAAAGGCGCAACGGACGATTATTTCGTCGCCAATGCCTGCTACCTGTGGTCGCTGAAAATCATGCAGGACACCGCCCGGGTCCTGGGATATGAGGAAGATGCGGCCTGTTACGGCAATCTGAGGGAAAAGACGCTGTCCGCCTTCCGGAAAGAATATGTCACCGAAACAGGCCGCCTGGTCTGCGAAACCCAGACAGCCCTGACTCTGGCGCTGTATTTCAACCTGGTGGAAGACCGGCACAGGCCCGGTATTGCCAACCGGCTGGAGCAAAATATTACGGCGCACAAAACGCATCTGACGACCGGCTTTATCGGCACACCCTATCTCTGCCTTGCGCTCAGCGACTGCGGAAAGCATGCTGTAGCCGGGAAGCTGCTGCTGCAGGAGGAAAGCCCCGGATGGCTGTATGAAGTGAAAATGGGCGCCACCACAATCTGGGAACGCTGGAATTCCATTCTGCCGGACGGCAGCTTCAACCCCCTCAACATGAACAGCCTGAATCACTATGCCTACGGCTCTGTCGCCAATTGGCTCTATACCCGTCTGTGCGGTCTCAGGCTGATCGAACCCGGATATAAAAAATTCGCCGTCGCGCCGCAGTTTATCCAGGGCATTACCTGGACCGAGCTGAGCTATGACAGCGTATACGGCGAAATCAAAACTGCCTGGCGCTGTGAAAACGGAAGAATCACCGTGGATCTTACGGTGCCCGTGGGCACGGAAGCGCTTCTGACCCTGCCGGAAAAGGAAGAAACCATCGCCCTGGGCAGCGGCAGCTATCATTACGAATACGAAACGCAAACGAAGCTGGAACTGGATCGCTACACGCTGGAAACGCCGCTTCGGGTGATAATGAACCATCCGGCTGCCCGGCCGCTTATACAGCAGTATATGCCGCAGATGCTGGATAATCCTTTGCTGGAATATGTGATGAATGAGCCCATTTCGTTCCAGCTGGCTTATGCCGCGGAAGCCAGGCCGCTGTATGAGATGATTCTGAAGGCCATGAACGAAGCAGATCAGTAAAGGAGGAATCACACGATGGCATCTGAAGTGCTGGAACAGTTGCGCAGCATGTACCGGCAGACGAAAGAGCAAAACGAAGCGCATCCGCAGTCCGATGAAGAATTGGCGGCGAGTCTGCCTGCCCTGCGCGTACAGAACGACGAAATCATCCGGCAATTCATTTCGGTGCCGGAGGGAGTCACCGTCGAGGAAAAAGTGATCGGCGGACGTTGGGGTGAATACTATCGGGTAGACGACAGTATGCCAGATAAAAAGAAAAACAGCCTGATCCTTTATATTCATGGAGGCGGCTGGGAAAACGGCTCCGTCGTATCCAGAAGATTCGGCACCGTGACCCTGGCCCAAATGGCGAAAACGGATTGCTTTTCCGCAGACTATACCCAATGGCCGGAAGGACGGTTTGACCAGGGATTGGCCGAGTCTAAGCGTTTATTCCGCTTTCCTGGACATGGGATATGAAAACAAAAACATCACGCTGGCCGGAGAATCCGCAGGCGGGAGCATGGTGCTGTCCATGGCGCTGAAGCTGAAAGAAGAAGGAAAGCCTCTGCCCGGTCACGTGGTAGCCTACAGCCCGGTCACCGATCTGGAAGACCGCTTCCCCTCCCGTGAGACGCTGGACGCGCTGGATCCCATGATTTCCGCCAACGTGGGCAGGACGATGCTCAAGCATTACTGCGACGGGCAGGGGGCGCATGACCCCATCCGCTGCACGCGATACGGAAACTTTGACGGCTTCCCGCCTACCTTCATTGGCGTGGGCTCGGACGAAGTGCTGCTGGATGATTCCGTGGACCTGGCAGAAAAACTGAAAGATGCGGGCGTACGTCACGAGCTTCGGGTCTATGACGGCCTTTATCACACCTTTATGCTGGTTCCCGCCGCGGAATCCTTTGAGTGCCTGAAACAAACCGCCGCATTTATCGCCGAATAAAAGAGGGATGATCCATGGATCTTTCGATGCTGCAAACCAACTGGATCTGGCTGCCGGAATGGACGCTGGAGGACGCTGCGGAGCCGCATATCGTTAGCTTTCGCAAGCAGTTTGAGCTTCAAAACCTCCCGCAAACGCATACCATCAGGATTTCCGCCGATTCCCGCTACAAGCTGTATATCAATGGCAACTTCGTGCAGGAAGGGCCGCAAAAAGCGCTTTCCTTGAAGGAATGGTTTGTGGATAGGTTGGATATTGCGGCCTATCTGCGCGAAGGGACCAACACAGCTGCCGTAGAGGTGCTGCGGTATCCCACCCCCGGTTTATCCATGAGTCATCCCACAGGCAACGATTCCCTGCTGCATACGGAATTGCCCGGATTATTTGTGGAAGACGCCGTCCCTGCGCCTGGCTTTTCCCTGAACGGAAAAAGTGGGTGGAAATGCCGTATGAATCGAGGGGTGCGCATCGTGGGCGAGGAAACCAATCCGGCCCCCATTCACGCCCAGGAGCATGTAGTGGCATCAGCAGATTTCGCAGGCTGGAAGCTGCCGGGATATGACGATACAGCGTGGCCGGACGTAAAGCCCTATCTGATCTTTGACCTGTCCTCCGCTGACGCGCCTGCTAATCTGGTCCCGCGCACGATCCCGCCCATGGCGCATACAGATCGCCGGTTTGAATCTGTGTCCATGGTGAGGGAAGGAGAAAAAGGCGAGGAAGCAGCGTGGAACACACTGATCCACACAGACGTCCCCTTGATCATCCCTGCCCACTGCCGCAGGATCGTGGAGCTGTCCGCTGGGGAGGAAATGTGCGGCTATTTGCTGTACTCCTTTTCCAGCGGTACAGGCGCAAGTATAGAAACCCTTTGCTCCGAATGTTATGCCTATCCGCAGCCTCCTGTTCCCAACGGTTATGGCGGCGTATCCGCCCCGCCTCCCCGTAAAGGTGACCGCACCGACGCCATCAGCGGAGAGCTTCTGGGGCACACCTCCATTTATACTGTTTCCGGGAACGGAACACAGGCAGCGCCTGAAACATACGAGCCTTTCTGGTTCCGCACCTTCCGCTATATCCGATTGACCATTGAAACCAAAGATGAACCGCTGATCTTCCTTTCCTTTTCCTACCGTTCCACCGCGTATCCGCTGGAAATCAAAACCCGCTTTACCTGTTCCGATGAAACCTTTGCCCCGATTTGGGACATCAGCGTGCGCACGCTGCGCCGCTGTATGCACGAAACCTATATGGACTGCCCCTTCTATGAGCAGCTTCAATATGCCATGGACGGGCGTTCTGAAATCCTGTACACCTATGCGGTCAGCGCTGATGACCGCCTGGCCCGGCAAGCCATGGAAGCCTTCCGTCTGTCCCAGCGTCCGGACGGACTGGTGAACGCCGACGCGCCTACTCAGCGCAGCAATGTGATCCCCGGATTCTCCATTTACTATCTGCTGATGGTGCATGACCACATGATGTATTTCGGGGACAAGGCGCTGGTGCGCTTGCATCTGCCTGCCATCGACCGCATCCTGTCCTTTTTTGACGGCCATCTCACGGAAAACGGCCTGGTGGGAAAGATCGGCGCGCCGATCATGCGGGACAAGTATTGGTCGTTCATCGACTGGTCGCAGAAATGGGATTCCGGCGTTCCCACTGCGTATGCCCAAGGGTGCGGAGCCATCACAGCCGAAAGCCTGCTGTATCTGTACGGCCTGCAAAAAGCGGCGGAATTGGCGTCCTATATCGGATGGACAGATGTGTCCGCGGAATATGCAGGACGTGCCGATGCGCTTAAGGCTGCGATCCGGAATGTCTGCATGGGCAGGTATCAGGGGCAGCCTTTGATCCAGGACGGGCCAGGCGTCGAAGCATACTCCGTCCACGCGCAGGTGCTGGCCATCCTTACCGGCGTCGTATCTCCCGAAGAAGGAAAAGCCATGCTGCAAAAAACCGTGGGCGCCCCGGACATCCCTCAGGCTTCGGTATCGTTCATGTTCTACCTGTTCAGGGCGTTGGAAATCTGCGTGTGGTATGAAAAGACCGACGATCTATGGAACCTGTGGCGGCAGATGATCAAAGACAATTTGACCACGTGTGTGGAAAACGACACCGATGCCCGATCAGACTGCCATGCCTGGGCAGCGCTCATGTGCTATGAAATGCCTGCGGTCATGCTGGGCGTTCGACCCGCAGCACCCGGTTTTGCCAAAGTGCATATCGCTCCGCAAGCCGGTAAGCTGCAATCGGCAGAAGGCGATATAATCACACCTCGCGGTACGGTTCATGTCGCCTGGGAAAAAGACATCCAGGGAAAAATCATGCCGCACGCTCAACTGCCCGACGGCATGGAAAGCGTCTGAACAGGAGGAGAGCGTATGGCTGGAATCGTCGCTAAAATGATCATGCACAGCATGATGAAAAACAAACCGAAAAATCTTCATTATGTGCCCCGCGACTATTCGGCGGAAAGAGAAAAGGCAAAAAAGCTCAGTGCCATGCAGCCGTTGCCCAAGGATATTCAGTGCACAAAAGAGGCACCGGGTTGCTGGTTTGAAAAGGAAGGCGCGGATCGCGGCAAGGCTGTGATGCTGATCCATGGAGGCGGTTTCAACACCGGCAGCGCGGAATATGCCTATAACTCCGTACGCCATCTGTGCGTTTCCAAGGATTTTTCCGTTTTCGCCGTGGAGTATCGGCTTGCACCTGAATATCCTTACCCGAAGGGGCTTGAGGATTGTGTCAATGCCTATCGGTATTTGCTGACCTTGGGTCTGCGCGGAAAGGATATCGTTTTTGTAGGCGATTCCGCGGGCGGAAACCTGGTATTCGCCACCGCTTTGTACCTGAGGGACCATGGCATCGAACTGCCTGCCGGTCTTTGCGGCATTTCTCCTGTCGGCGAGGTAGACGGCAGCATGCCATCCCGCAAAGATCGGGTGGATCGTGATCCTATCATTGGAGCGGACTTTACTGAGGAAATGGCCATCACCTATGTGAAGGATCATGATCCCAAAGATCCATATCTCTCTCCGATCTACGGCGATTTCACCGGTCTTCCGCCTGTCTGGATCTGCGTTGGAACGGAAGAAGTGTTTTATGACGACGCCTTTGCCCTGCGATCTGCCATGCAGCGCGCGAATGTCCCGGTAGAATTAATGGTAGGAGAAGGATTGTGCCACGTATATCCCATGTTTCCCGATCCGCAAAGCACGAAAGCCAACAAGAGTATGCGTGCGTTCATTCATGCCTGTCTTGACTTAGCATCGCCTATATGATATGGAATATGATGAGAACTGCCTTCCTGATGGCGCCTTCTCCATGCTGTTTCCAGACCATGCATCCTGAGCCGCAGCATACATGGCTCCTATAAAAAGTCAATAGTGTTAGGCCGTCTTCTGGATTTGTTCATCGCATCGCATCAAGTCAGGATTGAACCTTTCCCTCTTTGACAACATTATGCCAATCAAACCGATGGTCTGAATCGTATCTCCGCTGCAGAAACCGGCATTGTAGCCGCGCTCAGCCTGAGTATCGGCAGCACCGTTGCTTCCGGCGACGCTGTCATGACATTCTACGCGGATGACGCCATGAGGATTCAAGCGACCGTGACTGAAACGGACCTGCAGTACTTCAAAGTGGGTGATACGGTAAGAGTTGAGTTTACCTATATCAACGGAGGAGATTTCACCATGACAGGAACCATCGAGAAAATCTCCGGCGTCGGCTCTGCCCTGAGCGAGGATTCCGACGAAGCCAGCTTTACCGTTTGGATTATTCCGGAGAACACCGAAGCGCTGTCCTACGGAATGAACGCTGTCATCAGCCGGATGGCATCCGATGGTGATTAAAAAAGAATTGCCTGCAGGGCTAAGGTATTGTATAATAACTCTAGTGGAATAATCTCCGCATTCCACAGCAAAACAGCCTCTTTATCACGCTGATAAAGAAATGATAAACTGAGGCTGTAGAGCATGGAGAATACAAATAACCTGTAGAATCAGAATCACGGGAACGAACAGGAGAAACAGAAATTAAGCTAAAATCGTTAGATTGCATAGAGTGGGAGTGAATGGCACAACCCCGGGAGCCCAATGTTTATGCGGGTTCCCGGGTTTTTTTATGCCTTCTGAGTACAGATTGAGTACGCTTCTCTTATAGGGGTGCGGACAAAATCCTGGACCTGACGCACCAGGCAATCTGGTTTATCATGGCGCAATCAATTCAAGACTTTTCTGGAACCGGATTGCATTCTTGACAAGGATACCTCTATCGAATACAATATTATCAACTCACGAGTTGACAACTTGCTGGTTGATAAACAGGTTTAGGAGGAAAAGGCATGTTTGTCGGGAGAGAATCTGAGCTGGCCGAGCTGGAAAGGCGCTGGGCAAGCGGCCGGTTTGAATTCGGCATAGTCTATGGAACCCGCCGCATCGGCAAAACGACTATGCTTCAGGAATTCATCAAGGGGAGAAGGGCATTTTATTATCAGGCGCGCAAAGCAGACGAAAAGGACAACCTCACCGCCTTCAGCCGCGAATACCGCCGCTTCCGGGGAATGGATGAGCATGTGCGCTACGATACATTTGCGGATGCCTTTGAGAGCATTGCGTCAGATGCGAGAAGCCAACGGATGGTTTTGATTATCGATGAGATTGCCTACCTGTGCCAGAAGAACCAGTCCCTTCTGTCCCTGCTGCAATTTTTCGTGGATGGCGCCTTCAGGCAGGCACAGCTGATGCTGATTCTCTCGGGCAGCAATGTATCCTTCATGGAAGAAATCCTGAACAACCGGAATGATCCGCTTTATCAGCGTGCCACTTTTCAGATTCATCTGGAGAAAATGCCCTTCCACGAGGCGAAGACCTTTGTGGAAGACAGAACCGTCGAAGAGCAGGTTCAGTATCTTGGTCTCTTTGGACCGCACCCCTTCTATCTGGGCATGATTGATCACTCGATTTCTTTTCAGGATAATATCCGTCAGCTTCTCTACAGCAAATACGGAACCCTGCTGGATGCGCCGGAAAAGATCATGCCGGTCGGCGTCCCGGAGCAGAATATGTACAATTCGATCCTGCAGGCAGTCGCGCTGGGTAAGCGCTTCAGCAAGGAAATCGCAGAGGCTGTCGGCGTCGAGAATAATTATGTAGCGAAATATCTGTCATCGCTCGTGCAGATGCAGGTACTGGAGCGGCGCGAATCCTTCATCCGAAACAAAAAAACCAATTACTATGCTGTGACAGACAGCCTGCTCCGCTTCTGGTATCGGTTCATCTTTGACCAGCGGGACGTGATTCAGAATGGTTTTGGGGAAATGCTTTTCCGGGAAAATCTGGAGGGAATCCGGGATTTCACTGCCCGATCCTTTGAAAATGTAGCCCTGCTCTGGCTGGAAGAGCAGAATCGGGATGGACAACTACCTGTGTATTATGGCCCGATTCGTAATTACAATGTTGAAAATTCCCGGCTCGGCCGCTCTGTTGAGCTGGATGGCCTGGCGGAGGGGATCGGAAAACAGAATAACCACCTGCTCGCCGTGGAATGCAAGTACCGGAAAGCGCCGTTCAGTATGGCTATGCTTGATCACATGCGTGAAAACCTTTCCCTTTTCGTTCAATATGATGTGATTGATTATTACCTCGTTTCCCGGTCAGGCTTCACGGAGGAGGTATGTGCCATTCATGATCCGCACATTCATCTGGTTACGCTGAAAGACATGTTTCAGCCGCGCGCCGGAAAACAAAATCAGTAACAATTCCAGGGAAAATAACCCCTCGATCCACAGCAAAACAGCCTCTTTATCACGGTGATAAAGAATTGATAAACTGAAGCTGCAGAGCATGGAGAATACAAATAATCTGCAGAATCAGAATCACCTGAACGAACAGAAGAAACGCTAATTAAGCTGAAAGCGTCAGACTGCACAGAGTGGGAGTGAGGTACAAAATCCGGAAAACCAAGTAAAACAAAGGATTTCCGGCTTCACAAAGATCCCTTTGATAACTGTTTGATAGCAGTTGCATGATCTCCCTTTACTCTCTATAATATAACTATATCATTCGCCGTTAAAGCACTGCCGGTCCGCAGTTTAGAAAAAAGAGGAAACTGACCATCATGACGAAAAAGGAAATCAAGGCGCTGCGGCGCCCGTTCATCAGGGAGCTGTTCCGGAACAACCAATTCAATCTGGCGATAACTGTAATCGCAGCCCTGTTCGGCGCCGCGGCAGAGCTGGTGATCTCCTGGCTCATCAAGGAAGTCGCCGACCTGATCTCCGGAGAATGCCCCTACAGTTTCGGCACGCTCCTGATCATCACGGGAGGCGCGTTTGCGCTGTTTGGACTGGGATGGATTCTGGACAGGACATTCCTCTCTGAGTTCCGCGCAAAGGCGATGAAGCAGTATCGGGAATACGTTTTTGACCGGTTGATGAACAAAGGCATTCAGGCCTTCTCCGGCGAGAACAGCTCGCTCTACATCTCCGCTCTTTCCAACGACGTGAACACCATCGAAAAGGACTTTATCGGACAGCTGCAGAGCACGATACAGGTCGGCATCGCGTTTGTCGGCGCGCTGGGCCTTATGCTTTGGTGCAGCCCGCTGCTGACACTGATCGCCATCGGTTTCTCCCTGCTGCCCGTCATCGTCTCCGTGGTTTTGGGAAACAAGGCGGCAATCGCGGAAAAGAACGTTTCCGATCAAAAAGAGAGCTATACCGGCATGCTGAAGGACGCACTCATGGGTTTCTCTGTGATCAAGAGCTTTAAAGCGGAGAAAAACATTGCCAGATTGCATGATCACAGCAACGCTGACGTAGCGGAAGCCTCGAAAAAGCGTACAAAGGTGAACATACTGGTAAGCTATTCCTCAGGCATTGCGGGAGCAATCCTGCAGTTCGGCGTGTTCTTTGTGGCCGCAGCACTGGCACTCTCCGGCAGGGGAATCACGGCAGGTACCGCCATTGTGTTTGTTCAGCTGCTGAACTACGTGCTGGGGCCCATCCAGGCGTTCCCCACGTTCTTCGCCGGCATGATGTCCGCCTGCGGCCTGATCGACAAGCTGGCGCAGGCGCTGAACAAAAATGTTACCGATGACGGCGGGCAGATCCCGCCGCAGCTTACCAAGGGGATCTCGGTCAGGGATCTTGCATTTGCCTATGAGGAAGGAAAGCCCGTACTGTGTGATGTGGACATGGAACTGCGCGCCGGCGGCTGCTATGCGCTGGTGGGCGGCTCCGGCAGCGGCAAGTCGACGATTCTGAATCTGCTGATGGCGTCCTCGAAAAACTATCAGGGCGAGATCCTCTATGACGGAAAAGAGCTCAAAACCGTGTCTGCCGGCTCGCTCTATGACCTTGTGTCTATCATTCAGCAGAACGTGTTTGTGTTCAACAGCACCATTCGTGACAATATCACCATGTTCTCCGAATTCCCTGAGGAGGAGATCGACGGCGCCGTGCGGCTGTCCGGGCTGAAAAAGCTCATCGACGAAAAGGGTGCGGACTATCTCTGCGGTGAAAACGGCTCCGGCCTCTCCGGCGGCGAGCGGCAGCGGATCTCCATCGCCCGGGCGCTGCTGCGCAAGACGCCTGTGCTCTTTGTGGACGAGGCCACGGCAAGCCTGGACGCGGAGACCACCTTTGAGGTGCTGGACGCGATTCTGAAGCTGGACGGCTACACCCGCGTCATCGTCACCCACGATCTGGACGAGAATATCCTGCGCCGCTGCACCGGTCTGTTTACGCTGAAAAACGGCACGGTTGCGGAACAGGGCACTTTTGATGATCTGATGGAAAAGAAAGGCTACTTCTATTCGCTGTTCACCGTTTCCCAGCGATGACCGTTCGAAGCAATCCGGACACTTTTTACCGTGATTTCAGCAGGAAACCCGCCGCCATGATCAGGCGGGAGTGACATCCGGGTATCTAAGACGCAGCCGGCCCCATCGGGGCCGGCGAAGCTTTTCCCTCAGTTATCCGGCGACGCCTGTGCAGCGCCTGTCTCATACCCCGCAGTCAGCACCGTGTCCTGTTCGATGATCAGATACTCGGCCAGGCTTCCGTCCTCTGTTTCCCAGCCGATGAATTCCTTCCCCTCCGCAACGGGCGCTTCCTCCATATAAAAATACGGGTTCAGTCTCTGAAACGCCGGGACATCAAAGGATGTCTCCTTCACGCCTTCCCCGCGGAAGGTAACGGTGAATGTCAGGGTTCCGAGATCGTCCATGTGTTCGCGAATCCATTCGCGGCGCAGATTGATCCATTGCCGGATGTGCTCGGTTTCCTCTTCAAAACTGCGTTTCGGCAGCATATCCCGCTCTTCCTTGAACGCGTGCCATTTTTCCTCATCCCGGTACCAGGAATCCCGCACGACGGCAGCCATCCGGTCCAGCGCGCCGCCGGCCCGGACCAGCTCCTCCAGCTTCGCGTCCAGCACCAGCCAGCGGTCCTTCAGTACATCCCGGAATTCGGCTTTCTTCCGCAGCTCCTCCATCCAGGGGAAGCTGGTGTTTCCGAAGCCCGTTTCCCGGGTTGTTTCCAGCTGCCCGTTGCCTGAGGATGCGTCAAAATCCCACAGTGGCCCGAAATGGAGTTTGCCCTCGCTGCCGTCCGCTTCGAAGCGGGGCTTGAACAGATGCTGACTGTCAGTATAGAAAGCGTCCTCATTCACGACGAATTCCATGATCCACCAGTAATCCGCCAGGCTCTGCAGATCCAGATAATCAGCGTATGAGCCGTCATCCGAATAAACGGCATCCTCCGCCTGCTGGATGTAGTCCCGTATATACTGCTTCTGGAAATCGTTCTCATAACCGTCGTCGTCCGGATCGAAGGAAGGGTTCATAAGGCCGAATCTCATGCCCCGGGTCGTCTCAATATAATCGGGACTTTCCTCGTCATCCGGGCAGAACGCCAGCAGATATCCTCCCTGAATCACCGGAAGCTCCGTGTCCTCTGCCCGCAGTTCATCAATGGCCACCCGGTATCTGTCCAGCTGAACCTGCTCGCACAGATAATAATTGCCCAGATAGCTGCCGTTCATGACGACTTCCGTAAATACGCCCTGGGGTGTATATTCCAGTCCGACCTGTTCTCCCAGCCATTGCACCATCCAGTTGCGCATCAGGCTCTCATCAAAATAATTCGCCAGGAGCACCCAGGTCCTGCTTTTCCCCATGCCGAAAAGATCTGCTTTTTCCTCCAGTTTGATTTTGTACGGATTCTTGTCCATCCCCCAGGAACCCTGGCCCCGGCCGCGGATATATCTCATCTTCAGTCCGGTCAGATTTTCCTGAGGATAACGGCCTTCAAACTGCCCGCTGTATCCTTCCGGAACCAGGATATCCATGGTTCCGGTGCAGCGATAGGAGTGGTCGCTGCTGCTGTTCAGCAGATCGATCTCCTCCTGTCCGCCGTCGATGGTCAGCCTCACCACAGGCAGGTCTGTCGGCTGAAATCCGCTTTCCTCCGCCCGCGCGGCGGCGGAGAACAGCAGCAGAAACAGCAGAAGAACCAAAATAATACCCGTTTTTTTCATCCTGATCTGCCCCCTGGGTTAACGTCCCGTTTTCTCTGTTATTCACCGGTTTTTCAGAAGCGCTTCCCGGATTTTGCGTTGAATATACTACGCCAGCCCTGTGATGTCAATCGAGGCATATACGGGTGACGGAGGTTGTCCGGACCGGTTCGGATCTGCTCACGGCCTGTTTTGCCCGGAAAACAGATGATAATGATTTTCAATAATCCGGAGTCCTTTTTTTTTTATCGGGCTCCGGGTTTTTATCTGCCCAACAGGCATTAATGATGCGAACAATGACAGCAAAAGCCCCGGGCTGCCCTGTTATTTTCAGGGTGCCCGGGGTTTTTATCCCGTGATGAAATACTGATCCGCTCTTACAGCCCCGCGAACACGCGCAAGGCTTTCTCCGCGTCAGCCTCCATAGCCTTCTCGGCGGCCAGCGCCAGATCATGGAAGAAGGTCACGTCCTCCTGCGCCAGCAGCTCCTTCACGGCGGTCACGCCGGCTTTGCTCATATAGCTGTAGTAATTGATCTTGCGCAGGCCGTTCTGAATGCCGGTCCGGTAATCTTCCGGGGATACGCCGCTGCCGCCGTGCATCACCAGGGGCAGGCCGGTCTTTTCAGCAATCACCTTTACCCGCTCCAGATCCAGAACAGGCTTCGATTTGTAAATGCCGTGCGCCGTGCCGAAGGAGGGGGCCAGGGCATCGATCCCGGTTTCCCTGCAGAAAACAACCGCCTCATCCGGGTTGGTGTACACCGGACCGCTGCCCGCGGAGGCGCCGCCCTCCCGGGAGGCCAGGGCGCCGAGCTCGGCTTCCACACCGCAGTTATAGGCTTTCACCATGGCCACGGCCTTTTTCGTGTTGGCCAGGTTTTCCTCATAGGGAAGCAGGCTGCCGTCGTACATCACGCCGGTAAAGCCGATATCCAGCGCCTGCTGCATATAGCTGAGGGTTTCGCAGTGGTCCAGGTGCACGCAGACCGGCACCTTCGCCGCCTTCGCTGCTTCCACCATCACCGGACCGATTTCGGCCAGCGGGGCCACCGGCTCATGCACCTCCGCGTGGGAGAGGATCACCGGCACATTCAGCCGTTCCGCCGCGTGCAGCACCGCATGAATACACTCCAGATTCGGTGTGTTGAAGGCGCCCACGGCACACTTCTTTTCTTCCGCCAGCTTCAGAATTTCAACAAGATTGACCAGCATTTCCGTTCCCCCTTACATCAGCGGCCGCACGGCGCTGTAGACAGCCCTGTACCGCTCATAGATTTTCATATATTTTTCATGCATCTCCGCACGGGGTGCATAGGTTTCCATCTCCTGCACCATGCGGGCCGCCGCGTCGTCCAGATCGCGGAACAGCCCCACGGCGATACCCGTCAGCATCGCGGAACCCACCGTGCCCGCGTCCGCGGTTTTCAGCGCGGTGATGGGCAGATTCAGGATGTCCGCCTTCATCTGCATCCACACCCGGGATTTAGCTCCGCCGCCGGTGGCGTTCAGGCGGGTGAAATGAATACCGGATTTCGAAAGCGCTTCATAATTCAGCCGCATCTCGCAGGCCACTCCCTCCATGCAGGCGCGGTATATTTCCGCGGCGGTGGTGGCGGTGGTCAGGCCCAGGATCGCGCCTTTGCTGCCCGTATCCATATAGGGCGTGGCGGCGCCGGCGAAGTGGGGAAGCACCAGCAGGCCGGTAGGCTCGTCCCGTCCGTAGGCCTGCTCCATGGAGGCGTTGGTTTCCCCCTTTCCGAAGGTTTCCATAGCCCACTGGATCAGCGCGCCGCCGGTGTAGGAGAAGGCATAGGCCACATACTTTCCGGGGATCACATAGGGCACCACGGAGAAGAAGCCCTTCTTCATCACGTCAATATCCGGCAGGCTGTCATAGATGGGCGTCAGGCACTCCACCGTGCCGGCCCCGTCCACAGCCACACTGCCGTCAAACGCGCCGGCGCCGACGGCTGCAGCCACCTGGTCATGGGAGACGGAAACAATGACGCAGCCTTTGCTTAATCCCGTTTTCCGCGCGGCTTCCGGGGTGATGTTCCCGGCACGCGTCCCCGTGGGTACGGGCTCGCTCATCAGGGAGACGTCGATGCCCGCCGCGTCAAAGATCTCCCTGCTCCAGGTCAGCGTGCGGATATCGAAGGCCATGGTGCGGGTGGCAAGGGAATAATCGATCTGAGCTTTATGCGTCAGATGCCAGACCACAAAGTCCTCAATCAGATGAATGCGCTTTGCCGCGGCAAAGACCTCCGGCTGACGGCGCTTTATCCACATCATTTTGGCAATGGAATACATTTCATGCGGCGCCAGGCCGGTGACCTCCGCGATGTGATCCGCGCCCAGCTTCCTGATCAGCTCCGCGCACTCCTCCGCGCCGCGGGGATCGGTGTAGAGCATGGCGTTATGCAGGGGTTCGCCCGCACCGTCGGTCATAACAAAGGTCTCGCCGAAGCTGGTGACCCCGATGCCCGCGATATCCGGATACCGGGCGGCCATCTCCCCAATCACCGCAAAGACGCTCTCCATCATGGCGGAGATATCAGTCTCGTGCCCGCTGACCGCCCGGCGCACCGGGTAATCCCGGTACGCCTTGCCCAGCTGGTCTCCGTTTTCATCAAACACCGTCAGCTTGCAGCCTGTGGTGCCGATATCCAGTCCCGCGATCTTCATATGGTTATCATTCCTTATCAATGTCCACCCAGTCATAGTGGAGGTAGGTGGTGAAGGCTTCCTTCAGGATGTCCTTCATGTGGCCCACGCCCGCGCTGGTGTGATGCTTGAAGCCGCCCCGGGCCAGTCGGATCATCTTGTTCTCCATATCCGGAATCTCGCATACGCCGGCGCAGCCGAAGAAGCTCTGCTCAATCGGATCATCGGTGAACTCCGCCTCGCTGGCGTAGACAACGATCCTGCCGTCTTTGGTCTGGCAGTTGGAGAGTGTGGCCGGGAAAGCCCTGATGCGGCCCTCATTGCTGCCCCAGCCGGAACCGGGATCAGTCTTGTCGAACATCTTGTGGTTGGTCACGGTGCCCTTGCCGGTCATCAGGCTCTGGGCCACCGGGCCGCAGTGGAAGAGGATCACCTTGTTTTCCTCATCGCCGTAGTTGTTGTTCCAGTCCAGCACGGCGGTGGGCTGCTCACTGGCCAGGGTCATGGCCCGCATGGTGATGGCGGAGCACATGTCGATTTCGCAGCTGGCAGCAATGCCCCGGTCGTTCAGTTCGCTCAGCAGCACGCAGGGGCAGATCCGCAGCACCTGCTCCATTTCATTCCAGCAGCGCAGGGCCAGGGCGTCCAGATGATACTCCTCAATATAGCCGTCGATGGCCACGGAAACCTTGGCCAGGGTGTTTTTGTTGGTTTCCGGCACGAGGCTGAAATCGGTGTAGCGCATCAGGAATTCCTTCTTCGCCACGACCTTCGGATCGTCATCCTTCATGTTCTGCACCTTGAAGAACAGCTCGGACAGGTCGAAGGATTCCACGTTGATGCCGTGCTTCTGCATGGCGATCTCATCGAAGCGGGTGGTCTTGAAGGCAGTGGTGCGGGCGCCGATGCAGCCCAGGTTGAACCGCTTCATGCCGTTCACGACGCGGCATATGGCCGCGAAATCCCGCAGGTTTTCCCGGAACTTCGGGCTCAGGGGATGCACCACATGGGGCTTCAGCACAGTGAAGGGCACGCCGTACTGGGTGAACACATCCGTCACGGAGAATTTGCCGCAGAAGGCATCCCGGCGGTGCTGGAAATCCATTTTGCCGATCTCGTCCGGATAGGCCTGCATCAGGATCGGTACGCCCGCATCCTGCAGGGCGGTGATGGCGCCGTTTTCGTCCGCGAAGATGGGCATGGAGAAAATAACGCCGTCGTACTCGCCCTCGTGCTGCTTCAGCCACTTCGCGTACAGCAGACCCTCATCCCGGGTCTCGATGCCGCCGTAGCGGGTCAGCTCCGCATCCATGGCGATGTAGTCATAACCCGCGTCAGTCACCGCTTTGATCATGTCCTCCCGGGCGCCGTAGATCAGCTCGCCGGGCATGAAGCCCCGGTTGCAGAAGGCCAGGGCAAAGGTCATCTTTTTCTTCTCCATTATGATCATTTTCCTCCTTCAAACTGGATCGTCACAGTATGGGTTTCGGTTTCAAAGGCTTTGAGTACCGGCAGCGTGCCGTTCTCACGCTCGTCATGGCGTCCCATGATATAGCAGTTGGCGGGCTCCAGGCCCAGCACATAGTCCCCTGCCGCCATGCTGCGCCACTCGGAGAGAATGGGCAGCGTGCCGCCGCTCCAGGAAAGGGTCATACGGATATTCAGGTCCGGATTTTCCAGCGTCGCCCGGAATTCCTTCCTCATCTTCTGGAAGAAGACACGCTCCTCCTCGCCGGGAATGGGCGGATCGAATTCACAGGTCCGGTCCAGGCCTGTCGCGGCGAATTCAGTCCGGGGGACGGTTTCCCGCTCCTCCGGCAGAATCAGCTTGGCCTTTTCCGACAGCAGCGGCCAGCCGAAGTTGCAGTGGTAAACCTGCATGATTTCTTCATCCCCGGGCGTCTGGTTGGTGATTTCATCCCTTACCGTGACCGAAGCGCCGGACACAGGGACCGTGATGGTCCGCCTGACCTCCAGGCAGTGCCCGAACAGGGCCGTTTCCCGGATCACGCCCCGGATGATGATTTCATCCCCGGCGATCTCCGCGCACACCTGTTCCGCCGCCAGGCTGTGGTACCGCCCGTGGAGCGGATGCCATTCCCCGCTGTCCCGGTTGGCGGGGCCGGCGGAGCGCAGGCCGCAGGTGTAAAGCAGCCCGCCGGGGAAGGTGTTCATGAACTCCGTTTCATACGGATGGATGACGGCCGGGCTGTCGTACCCGTTTTTGCTCATCCAGCTCATGTTGACGCCTTTGAACCGGCACTGGCCGATGTCCAGACCCGTATCCGGCAGAATGTCCAGCTCCAGTCCGCCGGCAGTTTTCACTTCAATGAGTTCCGTGCCTCTGGCTTTGCCCTCCGCCACTGTCACCCGGCGAAGCGTGCACAGCTGAGCGGGATGGCCGATATATCCTTTTCTGAGTAAATCATGCAAGGCGAAACACCTCCCTTGTCTGTTCCGGTTCCATTTTACAGATATTTTGAAAAGAATATATAGGGATTTGTCCGATTTACTTTGATTTTGTCCGTTTATATGATAAAATTCAAAAAAAGGAGAAAGGCAGGACAGCCGCTGTGATTTCCGCATTCAATATTGAAAAGCTGCAGGACCTGCTGAAGGATTTCTACCAGGTGAGCCGGATCCGGATCACCGTTTTTGATGAAAACATGAACGAGCTGGTGGCTTATCCCCGGCAGGTGGCGCCTTACTGCGCCGTGATCCGGGAAAGCCCTCAGGGCCTGCAGGCCTGCCAGGCCTGTGACCGGAAGGGCTGCCGGGCCGCCGGGCAGAAGAAAAAAACCTGCATCTACCGCTGTCACGCCGGATTGACAGAAGCCGCGGCGCCGCTGTATATGGGGGATGTGCTGATTGGTTATCTGCTCTTCGGGCATGTGTTTCCCTACCGAAGCCGCTCTGAAGGATTTGACGCCATTCTCTCCGCCTGTCAGGGATACGGCATTGACCGGGAAAAACTGCGGAAAGCCGTCGCTCAGGCAGTGCCGCTGAGCGAGGAATATGTCCGCTCCGCCGCGCATATTCTGCACGCGGTGGCTTCCTATCTGATTCTGGAGCGCATGGCAACCCTGAAGGAGGATATGCTGGAGGTGCGCCTGGATACCTACGTCTCCGCCCACTGCACTGAGCCGCTGAGCGCCGCGGCGCTGGCCGAAAGGCTGGGAATCGGCAGAACGCAGCTCTATGACCTGACGAAAAAGCTGTATCATCAGGGGCTTGCGGCCCATATCCGGACGCTGCGGATGGAAAAAGCCAAGTCCCTTCTGCGGCAGCAAAGGGATCTGTCCCTGGCGGAAGTGGCCTGGCAGTGCGGTTATCAGGATTACAATTATTTCTTTACGGTGTTCAGGCGGGAAGTGGGCTGCACGCCCCGGGAATGGAAAAACGCACATGATGAATCATTGATTCCGTGAAAGACCGGATCATATACTATTCTCTGATTATCCGAAGGAGAATGCTGCAAATGACACTGATCGGTATGGTTCCTTCCGGGGTGGAAGCGCGTAAGCTCATGATCAACCAGGACTATGTGGAGGCGGTGCTCCGCGCGGGCGGCACGCCTGTTCTTTTTCCCGTGACCGCGGATCCGAACCGGCTGTCCGCCCTGCTGGATCAGGTGGACGGACTGCTGCTGACCGGCGGCGAGGACGTGGATCCCGCCCTGTACGGAGAAACAAAACTGCCCTGCTGCGGAGAATGCTCCGCCGCCAGGGATGCCATGGAATTTCCGCTGTGCCGGGAAGCCCTGAACCGCCGGATGCCGGTTTTCGCCATCTGCCGCGGAATCCAGCTGCTTGCCTGCGTGCTGGGCGGAAACCTGTATCAGGATATTCCGGAGCAGTTCGGGACCGGTCTGCGGCATACCCGTCACGATGTCCCGGCCGATCCCGTGCATACGGTCGGCGTGCGTCCCGGTACCCTGCTGTCCTCCATCGTGGGCGTTTCCCCGCTCGGGGTGAACAGCAGGCATCACCAGGGTATCCGGGAGCCCGGAAAAGGCGCGGTCGTCTGCGCCGATGCTCCGGACGGCCTGATTGAGGGCATTGAACTGCCTGACCGGCCTTTCACGCTCGGCGTTCAGTGGCACCCCGAATCCCTCAGCGCCCGGTATCCGGAACACCAGAAGCTTTTCAACGCGTTTGTAAAAGCCTGCGCTGATCACGCAGGCCGTTCATCATGACTGATCCGCGGGAATCCCCGCTGAAAATTCCCAGGATATTTCCCTCTGCCAGGGTTCTCCCGGCATGAGCACGGGAGCGGTCCGCCCGGCCAGATGGAACGGATCGGGAACCTCCTGGGCCTCCAGCGCCAGCGCGCAGCCAGGCACGCAGCCTCCGCTTTTCAGCTGTGTCTGCGCGTCCAGAAATCCACCGGAATAAAAGACCACGGCGTTCCGGTCGGTCCGCAGGGTCATCCGGATCCCGCTTTCCGGGCAGAACAGTTTTGCTGCATACGGATGGCCCCGGTTCAGCAGGAAAGCGTGATTATATCCGCGGCCGATCCTGATCTGGCTGTCCGACGGGTACTGCCGCATCCGTTCCCGAGGAGACACAGGCTGCCTGAAATCAAACGGCCCGTCCGCCGGCACAACGCGGACCGGTAAATGATGTTCATCATTCTGCACACAGTCATCCGCTGATATTTCCAGCAGCTGGTCCTGCGCGCTGCCGTCAAACCGGCCGCTCAGGTCCCAGTATGCATGATTGGTTATGTCAATCCACGTCGGCCTGTCCGTCACGGCGGAATAAGTGACCCTGAGCATGCTGCCGGCGACACGGTATTCAGCCTTCAATGTCCGGACGCCCGGATAACCGTCCAGTCCGTCAGGCAGCCGCAGGGAAAAAGCACAGGCATCAGAAGAATGGCTGTCACACTGCCAGAGCTGATACGCGGCGCCGTGCGGCCCGCCGTGGATATGGTTTTCTCCCTCGTTTTTCGCGAGCTGAAAGCGCTGGCCCAGCACTTCAATCACACCGTCCCGCACCCGGCCGCAGCACGGCGCGACCGTCCTTCCGGCAAGGGACGGATCCGCGGCGCATGTGCCAAAGTTCCGCGGGCTGAGCGCGACCTGCAGCCATGTATCCTCCGCGGTCCTGATTTCCACAGCGGCTATGGCCGCACCCAGACCGGAAAGCGTGCATCGCAGCTGCGCTGACGCAATACGGAAAAACTGACTCATTGCATTATTCAACCGCCTGTTCCTGCAAGAATATGGGCCGGATCCATGATACCGCCCGGCCGTGAAAACGGCCGGGCGTCACAGAAAAACCCTGAGGCTCAGACCTTGTGCGGCTTGCCCGCGTATGCGTCCGTGCGGGGGATCCAGCGGAGGAAATTGGCAATTTCCAGATCCCAGTAACGCCATTCATGCTCATAGCCTTCCACGGGATGCCAGGTGAAGTCCGCTCCCAGCGCCTTCGCGTCCGTCACAAAATCCTCCACCCGCTGATACAGGAAGTCCTGCCGGCCGCAGCAGATATAGCCTGCCGGCAGCTCGGCCCCTTCCTTTATGCGTGCTTCCAGCTCATGAATGGGTTCAATGGCCCGGCGGAACATATCCTCAACGGACTGCGGATTCAGGCTCTCCCGGCGTCTCCGGTCCTCCCTGGCCGCGACACCCGGGGACATGGCGCCGAAGGCGCGGTAACGCGCCGGGCTGGAAAGGGCATGCGCCAGCGCGCCGTAGCCGCCCATGGACAGGCCGGCGATATAGGTGTCCTCCCGCCGGTCGGATACCGGGAACATATGGGTGATGAAATCCGGCAGCTCCTCATTCAGAAAATCATAATAGTTGTCGCCGGCCGGCATATTGTTGTATGCCTTGTTGGCCGAATTAAAGGTGACCAGCGCGATACGCTGCTCCTCCGCCAGCCGCTCCACGGAGGTGTAGCGCAGCCAGCACTGGTAATCGTTTCCGTGGCCGTGCAGCAGGTACAGCACCGGAAACTTCGCCTCCGCCCTGTGGCTCGGCTTCACGCCGGGCTGAAAATCGCAGGGTGTGAAGGACGGAATGGTCACCGCGATATCCACCCCGTGGCCCAGGGTATAGGAAAAGAAATTTACGTCAAATCTTGCCATGGCGGTATCTCCTTTCAGGCGGCAGATAAGAAAGAAGCATTACCGGGGCCAGCGGTCCTCCGGGCAGGGAAGCGCCGGGAAGGCCGCGTGGGGCTCCGTCTGATACCAGTAGCAGACGCTGGTGTAGTCATCCTGGCGCTCAAAAAGGCCGTGCGGTCCCCGGGGACCGGAGCCGATCTGCTGCACCGTCACCTTCAGATCCTGCCGGAACAGGACCGGATCCGGAATATGCCACCGGTAGAAGGCGCGCATCGGCGGAATGTCCCGCTGGAAATAATCCGAATGGAAGGTATCCTCACATCCGTAAAACGGATAGCCCAGGAAGGGTGTGCAGTAGGTTTTTTCCTTCATGCATCCCTTTTCGTCCGTGTATCCGCCGAAGGACCAGGCGCCGCCGAAATAGTCCTCCAGCCCCGTGGAGCACTGGGAAGGATAATCCCGGTCCCCGTCGACATAAAACTTCATTTCACCCTCGCCCCACCAGTACCGTTCCAGCGCCTGAATCATCAGGTGGGTGCCGACGTAATGGCCCCGGCCCCGAACGCCGTCCAGCAGCACATAATCCTGCTGCAGCGCCGTCAGCTTCTGCCTCCGCCACTGCGCGTGCAGCATGCCCGTGTTCTGCAGGGGCTCGTCGTACAGGGTGCAGTCAATCTGGAAGAAGAAACCCCGGATGTCTCCCGCATGCTGGTTTTCCAGCGTGACACGGGCCCGGGAGGAAAAGGGCATGGGCAGATAGCAGTTCATGCCGCGGCGGGGATTCACCGCCATGGGCAGGGAGACAACCTCATAACCGCGGGCAAAGCCGTTCAGGAAAAAATCCCCCAGAGGCACCTCGACGGACGGCGTCTCCTCTCCGTCCCAGTACATCCGGAGCACCAGGTCCCGCAGTACAAAATGCCCCTTCTCCGTCGCATCGGTCACAGTGACCCAGATATGCTGAATCACGCCGCTGCCATGAAGATCCATCAGCGTCTCCGTGCTGCCGGCGGGAATGCAGTCAATGCAGGGCGATCCCTTCCGCGAATGCCCCAGGGGGCTGTCCATGCGGCAGGCGTTTCCCTTTTCGCCCGTCCGGTTTTCCGCGTTGACGGAGCAGGAGCGCCCCGATCTCAGCAGGGGCAGGGAGTATAAATCAGTCAGCGTCTGCGTCATGCTGTTCACACCTCTCTGTGTTGTCATGGGAAAGTCAGCCGGAAGCGCCGGAAGCCCTGGTCAGCCGCAGAACATTCACGGAAAGCGCCGGCGCCTGATAGGTGAAGCAGCGGGAAGCGCCGGAAGCCTGCAGCGTCACGTCGCGCACATTTTCCGGAGCCTCCAGGCTGTTCTCCGCCTCCGCGCCGCCCGTCAGCAGGCCGACGGTGTAATCCGGCGCCACGTCGCAGTCCAGCGTGATCTCCACCGGTTCGGCGCTGTCCGCGAAATTGACGATCTTGACGAAGATTTCCTGATCGGTTTCCGTCGCCACGGTGCCCATGGCCGGATAGGTGGGCAGCTCCTCCGTGCCGACGGTTTCCCCGTTGACCTCAAATGTCACCTGATGCCCGGACACGGTATATTTCAGATGATTCCAGGCATCCGGCTTCAGGCTGACCTCCCGGAGCTCCGAAACCGGCACGGTCCGGAGACCGCCGCGGACCACCCATGACTTCCCGCCGGACAGGATCCACCGGGATGCCTCCAGAAAGCGCATACTCCAGGGGTCCACCGGATTCGGGTTGTTGCGGTCGTAATAGGAGAGCGGCTTCGGGGACACGAGGATGCCCAGCGCGATCTCTTTTCCCTCCTCGCAGAACGCGTCCGCCTCAAATACGCCCTGCCGGCAGTTCACGTCATCCCCCAGCGTGACCAGGGGATAAACCTTGAAGGGGAACTTCCTCAGATCGGGATCCGCGTTCCGGAGGACGGTGATTTCCCCGTCCGCCGTTTCCTCCGTCTCCGCCATGATCCGGCGGGAGGGCTTCACCGGGGCGCCGTTCCAGACAGGATTCCTGAACCGGACGCCGTCGTCCCCGGACAGCGCCGGCAGACCGTGAATGTCATAGGGGAGACGCCGGACCTCCTCCTCAGAGGCGGCCACCCGGCTGCCGCGGCTGCCGCCGAACAGCCGCCAGGCGTAGTAGGTCGGAATCGCGTAGCTCCGCAGGTTGTCATAAATGATCAGATTCGGATACCAGGATCCGTAGCGGACATGCTGGAACAGCGGCGCGTAGGAAGCGAGCTTCACCTTGTCCTGGTTGCGCTCAAGCCCTACCATGAACATGGCCTCCGCAACCGCCGCCCGGAGCTGGCCCTCATAGGTCTGGTTGACGGAGAACTCGCCGACAAACACATCCAGATCCTGCCGGTCGTAGCTGTCGTAACGGTTGATATTCTCCGCGAAGAACTCCGGCATGCTGTAATAATGGTCGTCCGCGATATCCGCCTCCAGCTTCCGGGTCCGTCCGCGGTCGTTCGTAATGATGACCAGGTGCGGATAACGCTCCAGCACGGCCTTTTTGATCAGATCGAACCGCCATTCATACTCGGGGCCGCCGTTCTCGTTTCCGATCTCCAGATAATCCAGGCGGAAGGGCGCCTCGTGGCCCATCCGGGCCCGCAGCGATCCCCAGCGGGAATCCGCCGGGCCGAGCGCATACTCCAGCGCGCCGAGAATATCCTCCAGCATGTCCGCCTGCTCCGCCTCATCGAAGTAATGCGGCCCCCGTCCCTGGCAGGTCATGCCGCAGTTGCAGACATACAGCGGCGCAACGTTCAGATCCTCGCACAGCTGGAGGAATTCATGGAAGCCCAGGCCGTTGGTCGTGCGGTAATGCCAGAGCAGCCAGTGGGACGGCCGCTCCCAGACCGGACCGACCGTGTTGCGAAAATACCACACGGTCTCCATCGTGAAGCCTTCCACAATGCAGCCGCCGGGAAAGCGCATGAACGCGGGATGCATGTCCCGGAGCTTTTCCGCCACATCCTTCCGGATGCCGTGGCCCATGAAGGTCTCCGCGGGCATCAGCGACATGAAGCCGAACCGGACCGTCGCCTCATCGGCGCACCGGATGCGGAAAACAGCGCCGCCCGCCGTACCGGAGGCGGTCAGCTCAGCGTCGTACCGGATCCAGTCCCCGGGCCGGATCCCGATCTCCGCGGAAGAAAGAATCCGCCCTTCCTGCTCAACGGTCAGCGTCAGCGCGGCCTCCCGGTCCGTCCTCGCAAACATATAGAAACGGTATACTTTTCCCTTTTCCTGCGGAATGCCGCCGTAACCGATATTCCGGATGCTGCCCCCGGCACTGAAGTCCACCCGGAGGGAAACCTTCCTTTGCGGATTCAGCACCGTTTCCGCGTCCAGCGTCATTTCCGCCCCGTCGCTGTACCAGGCCGGAACCGGCGTCGGGATGACATGATTGTTCTCCACCCACTTGTTCATTCCCTCGCCGCCGTTGAACTCATCGATCCACCCTGTGGGGGAGACAAAGGTCTTCCCGCCGTCCTCCGTCACGCAGCCCTCCGGCAGGAGCGAATCCTCAAAGGAGCGGTTGCGCAGCATCTCCGGATAGAGCCCGCCGTCCCCGGAACGGCTGATATCCTCAAAAAACAGTCCGTAAAGATCGGGCGCCACCGGAAAACGTTCTTCCTTTGTCCGTATACTGACCCTGCTCATATTCATCCCTCCTGCTGACCGTATTATATTCTTTTATTTATCACAGTGTCATGGTCAGAACGTTCAGCCCCAGGATGTTGCTGTAGGATATATCCCGGGCCAGCCGCTGCGCCATCCGCAGGCCGATGTTGTGCGTCACGTCCTGCGGGTCGATCAGCTCCAGCTTTTCCTTGGGATTGAAGGCCCTGCAGTCGTCCTTGATCCGCAGCAGCAGCCCGTCCGCCTTGCTGACCACCCGCACATCCACCGTGTGGGATCTGCCGTCGGAAAACCCGTGCTTCACAATGTTCGCGGCCATCTCCTCCAGGCAGAGCCCGGCATACACGGCCCGTTTTTCATCAATGCCGGCATCCCGGCAGAACCGGATAACCAGCTGCGAGGTCTCCGTAACCTCCGCAGCGTTATGAATGGTGATATCCAGCCGCCTGTCCTCCGGCACGCCGAAATCGTCCGGAACAGCCAGCAGATCCTCCAGCGTCCGGGGCGGACGGCGGTTCACCCGTGCGGCATGGACCGCCACGGCGACTGTGGTGCAGACGCCGTTCAGCACATGCGCAATCCATACGCCGATCCCGCCGAAGAGGGGAGCCAGCACCAGGGAGAACACGATCAGGTCCGCCACCCCGTCCATGACGGAAAGCACATGCACGATTTTCATCCGGGAGGAGCTCTGGAAATAGTTGATAAAGATCACGCAGAAGGCGGAGAGGGGCATGCAGAGCGGATAAATCCGGAACAGCCAGAGGGTCAGGCCGTATACATTGGAGGCAGGATCGCTGAAGAAGATTCCCGTCACCGGCCGCGCCAGCAGGACGACCGCCGCCGCGAGCCCGCACACCAGGGCGATACCCTTCGTCAGCGCGGTTCTCATCACCAGCTGCAGACTGGCGCGGTCCTCCTCCCCGATATAGATGCTGACCAGCAGGCGCGTGGCCGACGCCAGGCCCGCCGTAATCGCGTACAGCAGCCCGCCGCAGGTATTGAGCGCGGACAGCGCGCCGACTCCGTCGTTGCCCGCGTACCGCAGCAGGATGGCGTTCAGCGCCACGCCGCGGATGGCCAGGCACAGCGTGACCACCGCCCCGGGAAAGCCGATCTTCAGAATAGGCCAGAGATCGCTCCGGCGGATGCCCCGCAGGCGGAAGGTGATGGCTGCCTTTCCGGTCAGGTAATAGGTTCCCAGCACCAGGAAGGCCGCCCAGTAGCTGGCGGAGGTGGCCAGCCCCAGGCCGAGCATGCCCATCCGCAGCACCTTCACCAGCAGATAATCCAGGCCGATATTGACGGCCGCCATGACGCCTACCCCGATGTAGGTCCGCCGCTGCTGCTGCTCAATCTGCAGAAACACCGTCAGCTGGGCTGTCAGAAACTGCGGAATCAGCCCGTAAGCCATGCCGTGAACATAGTCGGTCAGCCCCTTCAGCGTATCTGCGTTCGCGCCGAGCAGGCCGGCCACAGCCTGCGGAACGGCCAGCCCCGCCGCGGTGAACAGTCCGGAAACCGCCAGCAGCAGCCCCATATCCAGAGAAAAGACGTTCCGCGTTCTCTCGATCTGGTTCTTCCCCAGAAACTGACCGCACAGGATCTGGGAGCCGCCCAGCAGCACGCCGTTCACCGTCTCGATGATTTTCACCGCCGGAGCGTACAGGCCGATCACCGCCATGGCCAGCGGCCCGATATACCGGGCTGCCATTGCGCCGTCGATCAGGGAATTGATGCTGCCCACCGCCACCAGCAGAATCTGTACAGGCAATAGCCTGAAAAACAGCTTCGTTATCATTTTTGCGTCTGATTTCATTCGGTTCACCCTCTTGAGATCATTATATCTCTTTATCCGTCAGTTGTCAGCCCGGAAAAGTGACAGGTCCCTCCGCGGCCGGGTATATCCGGCAGGGCGGCCGCCCTCAGAGGAAAAATCATAACGGCCGCAATGGTTTTCATGATACGTTTCACGGCATTTCAGCATTTCTTTCCGTTGTTTTTCAATTTATATCGTTTTTGTGAGTTTTTCCCTCTTTTTTGTGATAGAAAATCGCTTGACCGGCAATCATGAAAATGTTATGGTTGTTTCATGAAATCACGGAGGTGCAAAAGCCTTGTCCAAGCAGAAGAATGCCCCCACCATGGCGGACGTCGCGCGGGAAGCCGGGGTCGCATTGGGTACAGTTTCCCGGGTCATCAACGGGAAGCCGGTCGGCAAAGCCTTCAGGAACAAGGTTGAGCAGGCAATCCGGCGCCTGGGCTACCAGTACAACAACAGCGGCCGCACCCTCAGAACCGGAAAAACCAACACAATCGCCTTCATTGTTCCCAATACCATCAACCCGTATTTCGCGCATCTGGTGCATCATATCAATATCGCGCTGGAAAAGCGGGACTGCAAAATGCTGCTGTGCTTCACGGAATACGATACGGACCGGGAAGCCGAATTCATTCAGATGGCCCGGCAGAAGCTGGTGGACGGAATCATCGCGCTGACCTATAACCCCGATCTGACGATTCCGGACAACATCCCTTTTGTGACAATAGACCGCTTCTTTTCCGCCTCGGTGCCCTGCGTCGCATCCGATAATTTCGGCGGCGGGGCGATGGCCGCGCGCAGGCTGAAAGCGCTCGGCTGCACCAGCGCCGCTTTCCTCCGGATCGGGTCCACCCTGACCAATGAACCCAGCAAACGCAGGGAAGGCTTCATCAGCGCCTGTACGGAAATGGGCCTGCCCTATGAGGTGATGGCGCTGGAGGACGGACAGCCGTTTTCAGAGTTTGAGCATTTCCTCCGGTCCCATATCACGGATCACCGGCTCGCATTCGACGGGCTGTTCATCGGCACCGATTATCTGGCGTGGGAGATCATCAAGCTGCTGCGCGGCATGAACATCCGCGTGCCGGAGGATGTGCAGGTCATCGGCTTCGACGGCATCCGGATGTTCGGGGATCAGGAGCCTGTCGTATCCACCATCGTGCAGCCGGTGCAGGAAATCGCCGAGGCCTGCGTCAGCACCGTGCTGTCCGACCGCCTGTCCGCTGTGCCGTCGCTGACCTGCCTGGCAGTCAGATACCTTTACGGCGGAACGACAAAGGAATAACAAAGAATACCGGCCGCATGCCGTCATTTCCCGTTTGACAAATGCGGCCGGTCATTTTATGCTTTTCTTACCATACAAAAAAGGGAGGCCCTGCCATGCAGCTGCCCGGATATCACGAGAGCTTTGAGCATCTCCATGTAAACACTCTTCCGAATCACGCGTATTTTATTCCCTTCTCCGATCCGGAAACGGCGCTGAGCGGGGAGCGCACAGCCTCCGACCGTTTCTGCCTGCTCAGCGGCGAATGGGGCTTCCGCTACTATGAAAGCCCGGCGGATGTGCCGGAGGATATCCTGAGCCGGCCGATCGGGGACACGGTGATCCCGGTGCCGTCCGTCTGGCAGTGCCACGGGTATGACCGGCACCAGTATACCAACGTACGCTATCCGATTCCCTTCGATCCGCCCCATGTGCCCTTTGAGAATCCCTGCGGCCTGTATTCCCGGATCTTTGACTGGCAGGCAGAAGACGGCGGACAGTCCATCCTCTGCTTTGAAGGCGTCGACAGCTGCTTCTATCTGTGGATCAACGGCGCCTTCGCCGGCTACAGCCAGGTATCCCATTCCACCTCGGAATTCGACGTGACCCCGCTGCTCCGTTCCGGCTGCAACCGCATCGACGTGCTGGTGCTCAAATGGTGCGACGGCACCTATTTTGAGGATCAGGACAAGCTGCGCATGTCCGGCATCTTCCGGGACGTCTATCTGCTGCGCCGCAGCGAAGCCCACCTGCGCGACTTTTTTGTGCAGACCGCCCTGCGGCCGGACCTGTCCGCCGCGGAGGTCACCGTTTCCCTGGACCGCACCGGGGACGCGTCCACCGACTGGCGGCTGCTGGATCCGGACGGGAAGGAGCTGCAAAGCGGGAAAACCGCCGGCGGGGACCGGATCACCGTCACCGTGGAAAACCCGAAGCTCTGGAACGCGGAGCAGCCCCTGCTGTACACCCTGCTGCTGCACTGCGGAGGGGAATGGATCGCGGAGCCTGTCGGCCTGCGGGAAATCCGGATCGACGGCGGCATCGTGAAAATCAACGGACAGGCCCTCAAGTTCCGCGGCGTCAACCGGCATGACAGCGACCCCTTCGTGGGATATGCCGTGGGCATCCCGGAAATGAAGCGGGATCTGGAGGTCATGCGGCGCCACAACGTGAACGCCATCCGGACCAGCCACTATCCCAACGCGCCGGAGTTCCTGCACCTGTGCGACCGTTACGGCTTCTATGTGATCGACGAGGCGGACATGGAGACCCACGGCGCCGCCCGCACCGCCGGCGGCATCAGCGTCCTGGCGGATAACCCGGCGCTGGCGGAAATTTACCTGGACCGGGTGCAGCGCTGCGTGGAGCGGGACAAGAACCGCCCCAGCGTGGTCATCTGGTCCATGGGCAACGAGTCCGGAGCCGGGTGCAACTTCATTCAGGCCCAGGCCTGGGCAAAGAACAGGGATGCCTCCCGCCTGATCCACTATGAGCATTCCTTCCGGGATGACACGGAGGGTCAGCTGAACACCGATCTTTACAGCCGCATGTATCCCGGGCTGGATGAAATGGAGCAGTATTTCACGGACGGAAAGAACCCGAAGCCCTATATTCTCTGCGAATACTGCCACGCCATGGGCAACGGCCCCGGCGACCTGGAGGATTATTTCCGGTTCTTCCACAGCCATGACCGGCACTGCGGCGGCTTCGTCTGGGAATGGTGCGACCACGCCGTGTACGCCGGACGCACGCCGGAGGGAAAACCGAAATACCTCTACGGCGGGGATTTCGGCGAATATCCCCACGACGGCAACTTCTGCATGGACGGCCTGGTTTATCCGGACCGGACGCCCCATCAGGGCCTGATCGAGTTCCGGAACGTGTACCGGCCGGTCCGCATCACCGCCGCGGACGTTTCCCGGGGCGCCTTCACCCTGTGGAATACCCTGGACTTCACGCCGCTGAACGAGGCGGTCCGGCTGGAGTGCTCTCTCCGCCAGAACGGAAAGGATCTGTGCGTCTTCCCGGTGCCGCAGGAGCTGCTGGACATTCCGCCCCACGGCCGGAAGGAAATCACCCTGACTTATCCGCTGGCCCCGGAAGGGGAGTTCGCGGCGCATTTCACGATCCGCTCCCTGTACGGCACGGAGCTTGTGCCCGCCGGCACGCTGCTGGGTGAGGACGAGGCCGGAGAACAGACGTTTGACGCGCCGGCGCTGCCCGAAACGCAGGGAGAAATCCGGGTCCGGGAAACCCCGCGCCAGCTGATTCTGATCGGGCCGGATTTCCGGTATGCATACAGCAAGGTCCGGGCCTGCTTCGATGAAATGACCGCCGGCGGACGCTCCCTGCTGACCCGCCCCATGGAATGGAACATCTGGCGCGCGCCGACGGACAACGACCGGCGGATCCGCCTGGAATGGGAAAAATACAATTTCGACCGGGCTTACTCCGCCAGCCACGGCACGGAGGTGTCCTTTGAAAACGGCTGCTGCGTCCTGCGCAGCTCACTGCTGATCTGCATGCCGGTTTTCGAGCCGGCCGTCACCGGCCGGGTCACCTGGACCGTCCGGCCCAACGGGGAAACGGAAGTGAAAGCGGACATCCGGCGGAATCCGGTCATCCCGGCGCTGCCGCGCTTCGGCCTGCGGCTGTTCCTGCCCGAAAGCATGCGGCAGGTGGAGTACTTCGGCTACGGACCTTACGAAAGCTATACCGACAAGCGCCGCGCCAGCTTCCGGAACCTTTTCCGGTCGGATCTCGCGGCAATGCATGAAAACTATCTGAAGCCGCAGGAAAACGGCAGCCATTACGGCTGCTCCCATCTGGAGATCCGGGATGAGCTCGGCGGCCTGCGCGTACGGGGCGAAAGCTTCTGCTTCAATGCCTCCGAATACACCCAGGAGGAGCTGACCGGAAAGGCGCACAGCTTTGAGCTGGAAAAATGCGGCGCCGCCGTGGTCTGCGTCGATGCGTTCCAGACCGGCATCGGTTCGGGCAGCTGCGGGCCGGCCCTGGCGGAAGCCTATACATCTCCCGCTGAGGCGGTCATGCAGGTCGTCCTTTCCCCCTTCTGCTCCTAATCTTCTGTTCAGGAGGAAATCCATGCGGATTGTCGGCATTGTCGCGGAGTACGATCCCTTTCACAACGGACACGCGTGGCAGCTGGCGGAAGCCCGCCGGCTCAGCGGGGCGGATGCCGCCGCCGCGGTCATGAGCGGCTTTTTCACCCAACGCGGCGCGCCTGCCTGCCTGTCTCCCTTTGACCGGGCGGGCTGCGCCCTGCGGGGCGGAGCGGACCTGATCACCCTGCTGCCCGCCGCCTGGAGCCTCCGCTCCGCGGAAGGCTTTGCCCTCGGCGCCCTGGCCGTTCTGCGGGGCATCGGCGCGGACGCCGTATCCTTCGGCGCGGAAACACCGGACCTTTCCCTGCTCCGCCGGGCCGCGGATGCCATGGACGACCCGGCCCTCCGGCCCGCTCTTCACCGGGCGCTGGATACGGGCATGGGCTGGGCCGCCGCGATGGAGCAGGCGCTGACGGAGCGGGATGCTGCCCTGGGCGCCCTGCTGCGGGAGCCCAACAACGCCCTGGCTGTCGCCTATCTCCGGGCCGCCGCGAAGCTGGATTATCATCCGGACTTTTATCCGGTTGCCCGCACCCATCCGCACCATGCCGCCGGCGGAAGCGGCGCCTATGCCAGCGGTTCCGGCATCCGGGAAGCCCTGGCCCGGCAGGACTGGGACTTTATTTCCTCCGCGGTTCCGGATACAACAAACCGCTGCCTGAAACAGGCAGCGGCTGAAGGCAGACTTGTTTTTCCCTCCGGGCTGGATCAGGCCCTGCTCTCTCGGCTCCGCAGCATGGATCCCGCAGATTTCGCGGCGCTGCCGGACTGCACGGAGGGCCTGGATCAGGCGCTGAGAACCGCCGCCCGGACCTGTACCTCCCGGGAGCAGCTGATTGATCAGCTCTGCGGCCGCCGGTATTCCCGGGCGCGCATCAGCCGGCTCTGCGCCGCCGCCTTGCTGGGCCTGCGGCGGAATGAGCTTCCGGCCGTTCCGGACTGCGCCGTCGTCATCGGGGTGCGCTCCGGCATGGAATGCCTGCTGCGCCCCGCTTCGCCGGATTTCCCGCTGCTGACCCGCAGCCGGGATTACCCCGCGGACGCGCCGTGGTTCCGGGCCGAAGCCCGGGCCGCGGATCTGTGGGCCCTGGCCGCGGGCCTGCCGGCCGGGCTCTGGGAACGGGCCCCGCTGATCCGGGTCTGATCGTCAGATTCTTTTTGCTTCCATATAGAAGCGCTTCTCGTGGGCCTCGCCCATGGAGAAGGTCTTCCGCGGCAGCACGCCCAGCCGGGTCACATCCCGGAAGAAGGCACGCTTGTCAATCTCCGGCAGCAGGAAGCCCACGTTCTCCTGGCGGCGGGCCAGCTTCCGCAGGGATTCCTCCCCGTGAATGAAATCAATCTCCGCCTCCGGATACCGGGACAGGAAATCGTCCAGATATTTCTGCAGGGTTTCGCAGGGGATGGCCCCCTCCGGGTTCTCCACCGCCGCGGTTTCCTCCCCGAGAGCGGAAACAACCGTGAAGCAGTGCTTCCCCGGCGCGGGAACCGCGGACAGCGTCATGCCTCTGCTTTCCGCATAGTTCCGCCAGTCCGCCATCAGGGTCGCCTGGTCGATGCCTGTGACCAGGCGGTGAATCGGCTCAAAGACCAGGGCATCGTCATACAGATTGACCACCTCGCACAGGGCAAAGCGTGCCGGGTGGTTTTCTTTTTCCGCTTCGGTCAGGTCCGCTTTGATTTCCTCCCAGAAGGCCTTGGCCGTCGCCAGGGAATGGTTGCCGTCGCCGACCGCCAGCAGCATCGGCTGATGCGGCGCGGCCTCCGCGGTTTTCCGGGCCAGCAGGGCGTTCATGGCGCAGTCCACCTCCGCCAGCTCCGCTGTTCCGTCCACGGCCCAGCCTGCCAGATGTCCGCCGCCGCCCATCAGCTCAAAATCATACAGCTTCCGCAGGGAAGCCTTTTTCCGCTGCAGCGGCTCCAGCACCGTCCGGTCCGGATCGTCAATCAGGATCATGATATGGGTCAGCTCCAGCGGCGCTCCCCGCCGGATTGCGAGCCGGGGAGGCAGGCGGGAGGTGATGGTCTGCTCCGTCGGCCGTACCAGCGGTTCCTCCTCCCGGCTGAAGGAATACTTTTCCAGATCCACCGCGCAGATCAGGCCCAGCCGGGTGCCGGTCTCCGTCCTCCGCTCGCACAGCACAAAGCCGTCCCGGACCGCGGGCTCCAGCAGCCCCTGCTCCAGATAGCTCCGCATCGTTTCATGCACCTTCGGCACCCGCATGCTGCTTTCCTTCAGCCAGCACTCCGGCAGAATCAGCCGCAGGGCGGACGGCGCCTGTCCGACCAGCGCGTCCGCCTTTTCCCAGTACTCCGGTTCGGAGGTGTACTGGTCGCAGGCCACGCAGGCCCAGGTTTCCGGATGAACGTCCTTCCGGGGCAGCAGAATTTCCGCGGGGCGGAATCCGATCGTCTCAAATGCCATGGCTTTTCCTTCCTTTCCCCGGCCGCCGCGGGCAGCCGGCGCGGTGACACGCCTGTCACAGGTCAAAGGTTACCCGGGCGCAGCGCGCGATAAATCCGACGTCGCTGAGGTCCACGGTTTCCGCCTCGTACTCCCGGTCGTAGGACTGCAGCAGGGCGTGCCGGTCATCCAGCATCTTGACCTTCCGCAGATATCTGTGTTCGTTGTAATTCATCAGCATGATCGCCCCGTCGATCGGGCTCTGGGCCGGCACGGTCAGCACCAGATCCCCTTTATGAATCCGGAAGCCGCGCATGCTGTCGTCCGGCGCCAGATAGAAGAAGACCTTCTCCGGATTGGCGCCCTCAATGCGGCCGTTCTCCACCGGAACCAGCTTGTAATCGATCGGTTTCATCACGGCGTTCATCACGGGAACCCGCTTCAGCACGCTCTGCAGCGCGTCCAGCCATACGCTGCCGGCCACGCCCTCATCCTTTTCCTCCGTGGAGGCGACCAGCTCCGCTTCCTTTTTCTTCGGCTTCTGCGCAATCTGCGCCATTCGGGGCTGCACCTGCACCAGATCCACCGTCGCCGCGATATCGTCCAGCGTGAATTCCGCTTCCGTCTGCTGCTTCAGGCCGATGGCCTTCAGGATCCTGCGGGCCTGGTCATCCGCGATGATCCGGGTGCCCGCCTCCACAGCCATAATATAGCTCTCGCTGACCCCGCTCCTTTTCGCCACCTGCTTGGGCGTCAGCTTCTGCCGGACCCGCTCCGTGCGGATCAAATCTCCCAGTCTGCTCATGGTTTTCTCTCCTTTGATCCCCGCCGGGATTCTCACCGGCCCGCAGCCCCTCCGCCGCCTGCCGGAAACAGCATCAGTATAGGAGGATTCCCGGTAAAATTCAAGCCTGCGGCAGACGCCGCCCGGCGCGCCGCCGACAAAAAACGGAATGTTTCACGTGAAACATTCCGTCTGTATGCTCAGAAAAACTCAGCCCTTCAGGCCGTTCTCCTGCCGCTCCATGTTTTCCACCACAACGTCGTAGATCTCTCCCAGGCTGGCGCAGTATTTCAGCACCTCCCAGGGCTCGTTGGTGTGGAAGTGAATCTTGATCAGATCCTCGTCGCCGACCGCCAGCAGGCAGTCGCCCTTCAGGTTCTCGGTAAAATAATCGTTGATCGCGTCCTCATCCAGGTCGTGGCCGTCGATCAGCAGCTGCGTGTCGAACTTGTATTCCAGCATCTGTTTCACACCTCTCATTTCCTTACTGAAATCAGGAAAAATGTATCATGAACCCGCGGAAAAGTCAAATTCACTTGGCGTCTGCCCAGTTCTGCCCGCTGTGAACCTCCGCCACCAGCGGCACCTTCAGGGTGATCACCTGCTCCATGGATTCCCGCAACAGGGCGGCCGCCTGCTCCGCTTCCTCCGGCGGGCATTCCAGCAGCAGCTCGTCGTGCACCTGCAGGATCAGCCGGCTCTGCAGGCCCTTTTCCCGCAGCGCCCGGTCCACCCGCACCATCGCCAGCTTGATGATATCCGCGGCGGTGCCCTGCACCGGCGTGTTCATGGCCGCCCGCTTGCCGAACTCCCGGATCGGCGCCTTCGGGGACTGCAGCTCCGGCAGGTACCGGCGCCGCCCCATCAGGGTTGAGGCATAGCCCTTCTGCGCGCCCTCCGAAGCCGTTTCATCCATGAAGCGCTTGACGCCCGGATAGCGGGAGAAGTACTTCTCGATGAACTCCCCGGCCTCCCGGCGGCTGACGCCGGTGTTCCGGCTCAGGCCGAAGCCGCTGATGCCGTAAATCAGGCCGAAGTTCACCGCCTTCGCCTGGCTGCGCAGCTCCGGCGTCACCCATTCCAGCGGCACGTCGAAAATCTCGCTGGCGGTGCGGGCATGCACGTCCTCGCCCTTCCGGAAGGCGTCCAGCATGGCGGCGTCCCCGGAGAAATGCGCCATCAGCCGCAGTTCAATCTGGCTGTAATCCGCATCCAGGAGAATCCATCCGGGCCTGGGCAGGAAGGCCTCCCGGATTTCCTTACCCTCCTCCGTCCGGACGGGAATGTTCTGCAGGTTCGGCTCGGACGAGGAAATCCGCCCCGTGGCCGTCGCAACCTGGTCAAAGGTGGAATGCACCCGGTTTTCCCGGTCCGCCAGGGGCAGCAGCCCCTCGATGTAGGTGCCGTTCAGCTTGGTCAGCTGGCGGTAGCGCAGCAGCGGCTCAATCAGGTCCGGCGCTTCCCACCGCAGGCTTTCCAGGACCTCCGCCGAGGTGGAATAGCCCTTGCTGGTCTTCTTGCCGTGGGGCAGCTTCAGCTCGTCGAACAGCACCTCGCCCAGCTGCTTCGGGCTGTTGAGGTTGAAGCTCCTGCCTCCGGCGGCGGCAACCACCTGCTGCCGCTTCTCCTCAATTTCCGCCGTGTATTTCTTTCCCAGGTTCCGCAGGAACTCCGTATCCACCCGGAACCCGACCTTCTCCATCCGGAACAGCACATGGCTCAGGGGCATCTCCACGTCCCGCATCAGGGGCATCATGCCCTCCTCCTGAATCTTCCGCCGCTGCCAGGCCGCCAGGGAGCAGACGGTTCCGGCATCCTCCGCGTCGTCCGGGCACAGGGCCTTCAGCCGGTAGCTTTTTTCCTGGGGATTGAGCAGATAGGCTCCGATCATCGTATCCCAGGCAAAGCTTTCCGGCAGCGGCAGCCCGTAAAGATCCAGGGTGTGCAGCCAGCGCTTCGCGTCATGCACCACCGCTTTTCCGTCCTTCATCGCGCCGGAAATCACCCGCAGGGTTTCCCCGGGATCCATGCCGGGATTCAGCAGGTCTCCGGCCAGGGAGACGCGGCCCAGCCGGCCGCCCCGGGCCAGGGACAGGGAAAGATCATCCATCCACAGGCAGAGCTCAGCTTCCGGATCCTCCGCGAGCCAGGCGGTCAGCGCCTCCATCGAGGACAGACCGGCCTGCGTGCCGAAATCCAGGTGCTGATACGCACTGTCCCGGGGAGCCTGTTCTCCGGCTTCCCGGCTTCCGTTTTCCTCCTCGATCCGGCGGATCAGGCTGTTGAGCTTCAGCTTCCGCAGCGCCGGAATGCCCTCCCGCAGATCCGGCAGGGAGCAGGCGCTGAGGCTGAATTCCACCGGCGCGTCCCGCCGGATGGTGGCCAGCTCCTTGCAGAACCGGGCCTGATCCGCCCAGGCCGCCAGCTTTTCCCCGAGCTTTCCTTTTATATTCCCGGCGTTTTCCAGCACCTTTTCCAGGGTGCCGTACTCCTGCAGCAGCTTCACCGCCGTTTTGTCGCCCACGCCGGGCACGCCGGGAATATTGTCGCTCGAATCTCCCGCCAGGCCCTTCCAGTCCGTCACCTGCTCCGGGGTGAAGCCGTATTCCTCATAAACCTTCGAGGGGGTGAAGCGGATGGTTTCGGAAATGCCTTTCCGGGTGAACATCAGCTCGGTTCCGCCGCCCACCAGCTGCAGCGCGTCCCGGTCCCCGGTCAGCAGCAGCGGCGCGGCTCCCGCCGCCTGGCCCTTCAGGGACAGGGTCCCCAGCAGATCGTCCGCCTCCCAGCCCTGCAGGGAAAACCGCCGGATACCGATCTCATCCAGCAGGGAAAGAATTGTGTCAAACTGCTGCCGCAGCTCGGGCGGGGTCGCGCTGCGGCCTGCCTTGTAATCCGCGTAGATCGTATGCCGGAAGGTCGGCCCGTGCTCATCGAAGCAGATGGCCAGGTACTGCACGTTTTCCTCCCGGATCACCTTCAGCAGCATGCTGAAAAAACCGTAAATCGCGTTGGTGTACACTCCGTCCGCGTCCATCAGCGGCAGGGCGTGGAAAGCCCGGTGCATCAGGCTGTTTCCGTCCACCAGCAGAAAAATATCCTTCATTTCCGTTCCTCCGTTCTTTCCGGAGCTTTTTTCCGGTATATTATAGCGAATAAACCGGGATCCTGTCCAATTCTTTTCAAATCCGGACTTTCGTGTTATAATGTTCCGGTTAATTATTCTTTATGCGAAAAACAAGCCTTCCTGTAAAGGATGACGCCGGGTGACCGGCTGCTCGCATGAACCAAAAAAAGGACAGGTGAAGGCATGGCTTATCGGGTCGGAGCCGTCTCCCTCGGCTGCAATAAAAACCGGGTGGATACGGAGTCCGCGCTGGGCGTATTAAAGGATCACGGGTATGAGATCACCTCCAGCCCGGAGGCGGCGGATATTCTGCTGGTCAATACCTGCGGTTTTATCGGCCCCGCCAAGGAGGAATCCATCAATACCATCCTGGACATGGCCGAATATAAAAAATCCGGCCGGTGCAGGCTGCTGGTGGTGACCGGATGCCTGGCCCAGCGGTATGAGAAGGAGCTGCTTGAGGAGCTGCCGGAGATTGACCTGCTGCTCGGCGTGAATCAGTACGCCCGGCTGCCGGAGCTGATCAGCCAGGCGATGCAGGGCCGGCGTATCAGCAGCTGTAAGGACGACCTGGGCTACTTCGAACAGGAACGCGTGCTGACCACGCCCTTCTATTCCGCGTATATCCGCATCGGGGAGGGCTGCTCCAACCGCTGCGCCTTCTGCGCCATTCCGCTGATCCGCGGCCCGTACCGCAGCCGGGAGGAAAGCGCCGTGCTGGATGAAATCCGGCGCCTGGCCGATGCCGGCGTCCGGGAGCATATCCTGGTCGCGCAGGATACCACCCGCTACGGGTCCGACAGAGGGGAGCGGCACGCGCTGCCCGGCCTGCTGCGCAGGGCGGCGGAAATTGACGGGGTCACCTGGCTCCGCACCCTTTACTGCTATCCGGATGAAACCAATGAGGAGCTGCTGGACGTTCTGGCGGAGCATCCGAAGGTCTGCTCCTATCTGGATCTGCCCGTGCAGCACATTTCCCCGGATATTCTCCGGCGTATGCGCCGCCGGGGCACCCGGGAGGATATCCTGAACTGCGTCCGCGGCGCCAGGGAACGGAACCTGACCCTGCGCACCAGCCTTATCGTCGGCTTCCCCGGCGAAACGGAGGATCAGTTTAAAGAGCTGCTGGATTTTGTTGAGGCTTCCGAATTCGACCGGCTCGGCGCTTTCATGTTTTCTCCGGAGGAAAACACCCCGGCCGCGGATATGCCGGACCAGATTCCGGAGGAGGTCAAGCAGGAGCGCCTGGACCGGCTGATGACCCTGCAGCAGGGAATATCCCTGAAGCGGAATCAGGCAAGGGTCGGCACGGAGGAAACCGTTCTGATCACGGATATCAGCGCCGCGGAGGGCACGGCCCTGGGCCGTTCCAGCCGGGAGGTTCCGGAGGAGGACGGGCAGATTCTGCTTCGTTTCCGCGGCCCGGCTCCGGCAACCGGTTCCTTCGTATCTGCCAGAATCACCGGCGCGGAGCCCTATGACCTGATGGGAGAGCTGTTATGAATCTGCCGAATAAACTGAGTATCATCCGGGTGTGCTGTATTCCCCTGCTGGTGCTGTTGATGTATCTGCAGCCCGCCTGGTGCCGGTGGGCCGCCCTGGCCGTATTTCTCTTCGCGTCCTGGACGGATTATCTGGACGGGCATATTGCCCGGAAGCACCAGATTATCACCGATTTCGGAAAGTTCATCGATCCGGTGGCCGACAAGCTGCTGGTTCTGTCCGCGATGATCATGCTGGTTCACGCCGGGCTGATGCCCGCATGGGTCGTGATTCTGATCATGGCCCGGGAACTCGCGGTGGACGGGCTGCGCCTGATCGCCGTGACCAACGGAAAGGTCATCGCCGCCGGCCCGGCCGGAAAGCTGAAAACCGCCAGCCAGATGCTGTTCATCATTGTGCTGCTGGTGTTCAACATTCCGGCGGTTTCCCACTGGCTTACGCTGATTCTGATGATCTGGATTATCCTCATCACTGTGTACAGCGGTGTGGATTATTTTCTGAAGAACCGCGCGCTGCTGGCGGAAAAATAAGCGTTTCCGATTTTCAACAGGCAGCTTTCCACAGGCTGTGCAAGACTGTGTAAACTGTGGATAAAGGCTGAAGAAAACGCTGCTTTTTCTCCTTTTTCCGGGGCGCATCCGCCGCTGACGCCTCATCCGGAACGCAAAATCAATTCCGGATCCCGGGGTTCCCGGGGATATGCCCGCCGGGCTGTGCAAAACGATTCGGTTTTCCACATTCCGTTTCACAGGCAGAAGCCTTTTTCCCGAAGGACCAAAGGCTGTTTTCCACCGTTTCCACACCCCCTACGACTACGACGAAGATACTTATTTTATCATCATAATCAACAACACAGGGAGGATGCCATCCATGATTTTCACCATGAATTCCCAGGATTTGCTGGAAGGACTCAATACGGTCACCCGTGCGCTTGCCCCCAGGGCAGCGAAACAGATTCTGGAAGGCGTGCAGATCGTCGCGGACAGCGGTCGGGTCACCATGACCTGTTCGGATGGGTCCCTGACCATTGAGTATACCAACGCGGCGGATATCCAGGAGGAAGGCCAGACCGTGCTGCCGGGGCGGATCTTTAATGAAATGATCCGGAAAATGCCCCAGGGAGACGTAAAGATCTCCGTGCAGGACAGCCGCTCCGCCACGATCCGCTGCATGAAGAACCGCAGCAGCCTGGCGATCATGAACGCCGCGGAATATCCCGAGCTTTCCTTCAACGCTGCCGGGACCTGTGTCAAAATCCAGCAGAAGAAACTGAAAGATATGATTTCCCACGTCGTTTTCGCGGTGGCCACGGATGAAAGCCGCCAGATCCTGACCGGCAGCCTGCTGGAGGTCAGCAGAACGGAAGCCCGGCTGATCGCGCTGGACGGATTCCGTCTTTCCATGCAGAAGGTTTACCAGCCCTTTGAGCTGGACAACGGCGTGGAAATGATCAAGGCTGTGATTCCCGGAAAGGTGCTGACGGAGCTGTCCAGGATTCTTCCGGATGACGATGCCTTCTGCAATATGGTTATCGAGAAGGGACGCCTGCAGTGCACCTTCGGCAACATCCGCCTTTCCTCCTCCCTGCTGTCCGGGGAATACATTGATTACCGGAGAATCATTCCCTCCGATTTCAAAACAGAGGTCAAGGTTAACCGGAGCGACGTGCAGGACGCGATCGAGCGCGCCAGCCTGATGGCCCGCGAAGGCAAAAACAACCTGATCAAGATGAGCTTCAGAAACGACAGCCTGAAGATTTCCTCCAACGCGGAAATGGGCAACGTGGAGGAAGAAATGGAAGCCAGCCTCCACGGGGAGGAGCTCGATATCGCCTTCAACTCCAGGTATATTATGGATGTGATCCGGAACGTCACGGAGGAAGAGCTCTGCATGAAGTTCAATTCCAACGTATCTCCCTGTGTGATCGTTCCGCAGACCGGTGACGATTATCTCTATCTGATTCTGCCGGTCCGGGTTTTCCAGTAAGGGAAGCCTCCGGGAAACCGCAAGACGGGAAAGCGTTTCGCTTTCCCGTTTGAAATATGACAGAGCCTGCCGCACGCGGCCTGCGCTGGGATGACGTATGAAGATTGAAGAAATCCGTCTGACGCATTTCCGGAATTACGGAAATCTGACGATCACGCCCCATGAGGGGATTAACCTGTTTTTCGGCCAGAACGGCTCCGGCAAAACCAACCTGCTGGAAGCCATTCATTTCTGCGCCCTCGGGAAATCCCACCGGACCAACAGCGACGCGGGCATCGTTCAGCAGGGAGAGACGGAGGGCGCCTGCCGGATGGAGCTGCAGAACCAGTCCGGCAGAAGAACCATTGCGGTCCGGTTTACGCCCGCGGAAGCGCAGAAGAAAACCATTCTGATCGATCAGAAAAAAATCGGCCGGTTCTCGGATATGATGGGATGTCTGCAGTGCGTGATTTTCTCCCCGGAGGATCTGGGCATCATCCGGGAGGGACCGTCCGTACGCAGAAGATATCTGGATATGATGATCAGCCAGATCAACCGGGGATACTTTATTGCGCTGCAGCAGTACCGCTCCGGCCTGGAGCAGCGGAACGCCATTCTGAAAACCATGAAAACCCAGGGCGGCTCCAATGCTTATCTGGAGGATTTCGAGCAGGCCATGGCGATGCCGGCTCAGATCATCGTGGAGGAGCGCCGGAAAACCGTTGAGGTGATTACGGAGCTGGCCCGGGAAACCTATGCGGGAATCTCCGGCCGGGAGGAGGAAAGCTTCAGAATTCAGTACCGTTCCTCCCTGTCGAAAAGCGAAAATATTCAGGAGGACTTTCTGAAGATGATGCGGGAAAACCGGGAGCAGGACGTACATCAGGGACTGACGCTCGCGGGGCCTCACCGGGATGATCTGCATCTGACGCTGAACGGACAGGATATGCGTGTTTTTGCCAGCCAGGGTCAGGTCCGGACCGCGGCGCTGAGCCTGAAGCTTTCCCAGCTGAAAACCCTGCGGCAGCTGAGCGGCGAGTCGCCGGTCCTGCTGCTGGATGACGTGATGAGCGAGCTGGACCGTACGCGGCGGACCAGCCTGCTGCGGGAGATCACCCCCTATCAGACATTTGTTACCTGCACCGATGAAAGCGATCTGGAGGAAAGTCCGGACAAGCGCGTTTACCTGGTATCCGCGCCGGAGGGACAGGGACAGGTGGTTATGAGCAAACCCGGATATGTGACGAAAAAGGAAACGCTGCAGGAACCATGTTTCACGTGAAACAATCGGAGGGATGACATCCATGCCGGAATGGACCCGGACACAAAGACAGGTAATTGATTCCGACGCCCGGCAGCTGATCTGCTCTGCCGCGGCCGGCAGCGGAAAGACAGCGGTGCTGGTGGAGAGAATCGTGCGGCTTATTCAGGAAGGAGAGCATCCTTCCTCTTTTCTGGTGGTCACGTTTACCAATGCCGCCGCCGCGGAAATGAAGGAAAAGATCCGGAAGCGCCTCCGGAAGGAGGAAAAGAAGCCCGCGGTGCGGCGGGCCCTGGAGCAGATCGACTGCATGGAAATCTCCACGATCCATTCCTTCTGCCAGCGGCTGATCCGGCAGGAATTCCAGACGGTGCAGATGGATCCCCTGTTTCAGATCTGCGACAGCAGCGTGCGGAAAAAACTGTTTGAGGAAAGCTTCCGCGAGGCCTGCAACCAGATGATGAAGGAAGAGGAGGAAACCTTTTCCGCCTTCAGAAAAAACTATGATCAGCTGCAGACCCGGGCGATCCTGGATGAGGTCTATCCGTTCATCATGTCCATGGCGGATCCGGAGGAATGGCTGCATCGGGCTGTGGAACAGATTCCGGAGCAGGTGAGCACGGATCATCCCTGGTTTCAGACGGTGCGGGTCATTGTCAGTGAAAAGCTGTATTCCTGCGCGGCCATTCTGCGGCGCCAGTATCAGATGTTTGACGAATACGCCTTTGTGGAAGCCTACCGGGACATCTGGAAGGCGGATAACGAATTGTTTCACGTGAAACAATTATGGACGGAAGGAAAAGCGGACACGGAGGCGGTGCGCGGCGGAAAGGCGGCAAAGCTGCCTGCCGTCAGGGGACTGAACGATTATGAGCTGGACTGGAAGGAGCGCTACCGGAAGCAGCGGGATGAACTGAAAAAGCTGTTTGAGGAAATTGACGCTCTGATTCTGCTGGACAGGGATCAGGTTTTCTCTGAATTCCGGAGTATCAGACAGGACGCCCGGACACTGGAAAAGCTGGTGCTGTATACCGCGTCGTTTTATGATCAGAAGAAAAGAAAGCGCCATGTGGCGGATTTCAGCGATCTGGAGCACCTGGCGCTGAAGATTCTGCGGAATGAAAACTGCCGGGCGGCTGTCCGGGAGCAGTACAGATGGCTGTTTGTGGATGAGTGCCAGGACGTATCCGCGGTGCAGGACGCCATCATCCGGGAGCTGACAGGAGAGCAGACGCATCTGTTCATGGTCGGGGATGTCAAGCAGAGCATCTACCGGTTCCGCCTGGCGGACCCGATGCTGTTCCTGCGCCGGATAGAGGACGCGAAAAGCTCTGAAGATCCCGGGGTGTCATACATCGCGCTGCAGACGAACTTCCGCTCCCGTCCGGAAATCCTGGAGACCGCCAACGTGGTGTTCCGGGACGTGATGCGGAAGGATACCGCGGAGATGGATTACACGCGGGAGGAGGAGCTGCTGCCCGGCCGGGAAACAGAGGGCTTCGTTCCGGTATATATCGACCTGATTCAGAATGAACCGAAGGAATATCCGAAGCTGTCCGCCGTGGCCGATCATCTGGCGCGTCAGATTCAGGACCTGATGGACGCGCAGGCGGGGAAGCCGGAGGATCAGCGCCTGGAATACCGGGATATCATGATCCTGATGCCCGCGGTCAGCCAGGACGGCGGAAAGCTCGCGGATCTGCTGAAGGCCCGGAATATTCCCGTATACTTTGACGGAGGACAGGAGTTTTATCAGCAGCCGGAGGTCATGGCCTTCAGGCTGCTGCTGGAGCTGATTGACAATCCGCTGCAGGATCTGCCGCTGATCTCCGCGTTGCGGAACGCGCCGTTCTTTATGGACGAGGAGACCCTGAGCGCGATCCGGCTGACAGCGCCGGACGCGAAAACGCCTTTTTACACCGCTTTTGAAAAATGCTGTGAAGCGGACACGCCGCTGGGCCTGGAATGCAGACAGGCCAGGGAGCGGATTCAGGACTGGCGCTTCCGGGCCGGGCTGATGCATCTGCCGGATTTCTTCTGGTATCTGATGGAGGATTCCCAGATGTACGCCGCGGTCCGTCTGGAGGATCACGGCCGGACAGCCCAGGCGAATCTGCGCCTTTTCTGCCTGCAGGCAGAAAAGCTGCTGAAAAGCCAGCATCTGACCCTGAAGGAATATCTGGCCTATATGAAGGACCAGGCGGAAGCGGGGGATTTTAAGGCCGCGACGCTGCTGGGAGAAAAGGATAACCTGGTCCGGATCATGACGATGCACAAGAGCAAGGGCCTTCAGTTCCCCGTGGTCTTCTGCGTGGGCATGGAGCACAGCGTGCTGGGAAAGAACACCACCCAGGTGATGACGGATACGCAGCTGGGGCTTTGCCTGCGGTACAAGGAATCTGCGCACAGGCTTTCCCGGAAGACGGTGGCGAACCAGATTTTTTCCTGGAAGAAGGAGCATCAGGAAAAGGCGGAGAAGATCCGTCTGCTGTATGTGGCGATGACGCGGGCCCAGGAGGAGCTGCGCCTGATTTACTGCGGCGGGGAGAAGGTTCTCTGGAGGATGCCGGCCGGGCCGCATCGTGTTCTGTCCGCCGGCCAGTATATGGACTGGGTGATGCCGGCGCTTCAGGATGCGGTTCAGCCGGAATCATCCACAAACAATACACAGCCTGAAAAGCCTTGGAAAATAAGGATTTTTAAGAGTAATCAACAAGAAATTGTGGAAAACGAAGAAGTTTTCCACAGCATGCCGGAGGGGCTTGATTCCTGCATTCCCGCGCCGGATGTGGACAATTTGTGGAAGAAGCAGGAGGATGAAGCCTTCGGATCCTTCTATCGGAAACAGTCTGTATCCTCCCTGCTCTGGCAGGCGGAAGCCGCGCTGGGAGAGGAACCGGAGGAGACGCCCGAGGAAAAGCGTATGCCGGACCGGGTGGAACGCGCGATGCGCCGGTATGAAATGGCGCAGTATCCGGATTTCATGACGGAACAGGGCATCCGGACAGGCGCGGCTCACGGTACGGCGGTTCACCGGTTTCTTTCCCTGACGGATCTGGGCCGGCTTAAAGCCTGCCTGGAGCAGCAGGCAGCCCCTGAAAAATGGCAGCAGGAGATCCGGGAGCAGCGGGACCGGATGCTGTCGGAAGGCATCCTGAGCCGGGAGGAGGCCCGGCAGATCGGCCCGGAGGAGGTGGCCGGCCTGTACAGCTCCCCGCTTGGACGGCGCCTTCTGGCTTCTCCGGAGGTTCACCGGGAATGGAATTTCAACCTGCTGATGGAGGAAAGGCGCATGATCGTGCAGGGCGTCATGGACTGCGTCTTCCTGGAAAACGGGGAATGGATCCTGGTGGACTATAAAACGGACAGCGTGGAGAGGCCGGAAGAGCTGACGGAACGATACGGGGCGCAGCTGGCCTGGTACCGGACCGCGCTTGCCCGGCTGACGGGTAAACCGGTGCGGGAATGCTGGCTTTATTCGCTGCATCTTGACCAGGCGGTTCCCTGCGGTGAAGCGGCGGAAACGGGCTGCTGAGCATGTCTGAATTTTGTGTTTTTTGAAGGAAGCTGCCCCCATTTTCAGCAGGCAGGTTATCCACAGGATAAAACCCCTTGAAAAACCTTGCTTTTCGGTATTGCGATCCGAAAAAGTGAGGATTTTCAAGGGGTTTTGGCTTGTTTACAGCTTTGTGTATAAAGCGTCAAAATCTGTGGATAACCTGTGGAAAGCTTTGGAAAAGGCTTATAAATCCGGGGTTTGAGACGCTTCCTCCTCCGGTGGATTTTCCGGTTTTTCCTCAGGGGTGAAGGCCAGCTGAGACAGGGGCAGATCGCTGTCGTTGAACGGATTGTCCTCGGACAGGGAATCGCTGATGGCCTCCTCCACAGGATCCGGGGCAACCCGGGAAACCTCCTCCCGTGTCGGGAAGGACAGGTTCATAAAGCCGGTCTCATCCACGGAGATTTTCAGTATGTCGCCGTATTCCGGCATGGCCAGCACCTCTGTGGACCGGTTGCAGGCGGTTCTCGCGTATTCCATGGCGACGTCCGCCCGGTGAAAATAGTGCATCGGAATCAGCAGCCGGGGCTTGATGCTGAGAATGAAGGAATCTGCGCCGGCCTCAAACATGGATCCCTGCCTGGGATCCACCGGGAAAAAGGCCACGTCCACGGTCTCGCCCCGGATGCGCTCCAGGGCCTTCCGGTATTCCTCCTCGGCTTCTTCGACCTCCTGCTTGGTGGACTCATCCCGCCAGTGCCAGAAGTTCAGATCTCCGGCGTGGAAGAAGCGCACGCCGTCAAAATCCGCCAGAAAGCTGACGCCGAGATCCGTGGAATCGAAGGCTTTTACGCTGAGGCATCCGCTCAGCTGAAGCTCATCCCCCGGGGCCATCCGCTTTCCCCGGGTGCCGACGGGCATGTCGGAGGAAACGATATATTGCACGTGGCCCAGATCCCGCCAGGTAAAGACAATGGGATCCATGTGATCCACATGCTCGTGACTGATAAAAACAAATACCTGCCGGTAGGTCAGCAGCTCCTCTTTGGAAATCTGCAGGTCCGCAGTCAGCTCCCCCTCCTCGCCCCGCCAGTAGTCGAAGATCAGCAGGGTATCTTCATGGGAGACGGAAAAACCGCTGTGATAGTAATGGGTGACGATGAATTCCTTGCTCATAATCCGGAAATCCCCTCTGGTTTTTCCCCGCGGGCATCCATATGGACCGCGGAAAATGATTGTGCTGTCAGATATCTATATACAGCCGCCTGAGGGATGGGGCGGCGGATTCATGACAAAAGTGTAACATATAAGCCCACTTTTGTCAAATTTTACCCACATAATTGACACAATCTTCCCCTTTTAGAGATAAAAAGGAGATAAAAAAGGACCGTTTTCCCCACCGGAACAGAAAAAGGGCCGCCATCTGGCGGCCCTTGGTTCACGCGGGATTATGCCCAGGGATTCTCTGTGGGATAGGGCAGGTTTTTGGGCTGGTTGTAAGCGATGTCGCCGATGCCCAGATACTTGAAGACTTCGAACAGCTGCTTCGCGCAGTGGGCGAAAGCGACGGCGCCGTGATGCGGATAGCGCTTCTGAACCAGCACGTGGCGGTAGAACCGTCCCATTTCCGGAATGGCGAAGACGCCGATACCGCCGAAGGAGCGGGTCGCGACCGGGAGCACCTCGCCCTGGGCGATGTAAGCCCGGAGGGTTCCCTCGCTGTCGCACTGCAGGCGGTAGAAGGTGATGGGGCTGGCGCCGATGTCGCCTTCCAGGGTGCCGCGGGTGAAGTCAGGCTCGCTGCCTTCGGGCTCCAGCAGGCGGTGCTGGATCAGCTGATACTTGATGGCGCGGGTGTCGCACATCTTGCAGCTGGGGGTGTTGCCGCAGTGGAAGCCCATGAAGGTGTCGGTCAGGGTGTAGTCATACTTGCCTTTGATGTCCTCGTCGTAGATGTACTGCGGCACGGAGTTGTTGATGTCCAGCAGGGTCACGGCGTCGCCGGTCAGGCAGCTGCCGATGTACTCGCTCAGGGCGCCGTAGATATCCACTTCGCAGGAAACCGGAATGCCGCGGGAAGCCAGACGGCTGTTGACGTAGCAGGGCTCGAATCCGAACTGGCTCGGGAAGGCGGGCCAGCACTTGTCGGCGAAGGCCACATACTTCCGGGCGCCCTTGTGATTCTCGGCCCAGTCGAGCAGCGTCAGTTCAAACTGCGCCATGCGCTCCAGCATATCGGGATAGTAGCGGCCCTCGCCCATTTCCTTGGCCATGTCTTCGCAGACGGCGGGGATGCGGGCATCGCCGGCATGCTCCTTATAGCTGACCAGCAGGTCGAGTTCGCTGTTCTCCTCGATTTCCACGCCGATTTCATACAGGCCCTTGATGGGGGCATTGCAGGCGAAGAAGTCCTGGGGCCGGGGTCCGAAGGTGATGATCTTCAGGTTCTTCAGGCCGACGATGGTCCGGGCGATCGGAATGAACTCGGCGATCTTGTCCGCCAGTTCGTCAGCGGTGCCGACGGGATATTCCGGAATATAGCCCTTCAGGTGGCGCATGCCCAGGTTGTAGGAGCAGTTCAGCATGCCGCAGTAGGCGTCGCCGCGGCCGTTGATCATGTCGCCGTCGCCTTCAGCGGCCGCCACGAACATGACGGGGCCGTCGAAATATTTGGCGATCAGGGTTTCAGGGGTTTCGGGGCCGAAGTTGCCGAGGAAGACGACCGCGGCGTTGCAGCCGTTGGCATTCAGCTCTTCCACAGCTTTGCACATGTCTTTTTCGTTCTCGACGGTGGTTTTGATCTCAACAAAGTTGAGCTCCTTCTGTCCGCACTTTGCGGCGATGGCAGCCCGGCGCTTCTCGCTCAGCACGATCGGGAAGCAGTCGCGGGACACGGCGACAAGACCCAGTTTGATGACAGGGATGTTTTCCATATTCAGAAAGGCCTCCTTTATAAAATATACAAATTGTACGCACCTGCGTATTCAGGACAAGAATATCATGCAACCCCTTGAAAGTCAATGGAAAAACGCAAAACAGCCGGCCCGCGGCGACAGGAAACCTGCAGCCGGCCGAACTGTATTTCAGGGAAAAACAGCGGCTCCGAAAACCCGGCGGGACTGATAAAAAACGGCTTGCAAAAAGCGTGCAAAAAAGGTACAATGATCTTTGGTAGTGTTAACGCATTATGCGATTGAATTTTAAGGAGGGTTTTTTCCATGGCTGTGAAAGTTGCTATCAATGGTTTTGGCCGCATCGGCCGTCTTGCTTTCCGTCAGATGTTTGGCGCTGAAGGCTACGAAGTGGTCGCGATCAATGACCTGACCAGCCCCGCGATGCTGGCTCACCTGCTCAAGTATGATACTGCTCAGAAGGGATACTGCGGCGTGATCGGCGAAAACAAGCACACCGTGTCCAGCAAAGAGCCCGTTTTTGAAGAAGACGGCAAGACCGTGAAGGTCCCCGGCTCCATCACCGTTGACGGCAAAGAAATCACCATCTATGCCGAGCCCAAGGCTGCCAACCTGCCCTGGAAGGCTCTGGATGTGGACGTCGTGCTGGAGTGCACCGGCTTCTACACCTCCAAGGCCAAGGCTGAGGCCCATATCCAGGCCGGCGCCAAGAAGGTCGTTATCTCCGCTCCCGCGGGCAACGATCTGCCCACCATCGTTTACAACGTCAACCACAATGTTCTGAAGCCTGAAGACACCGTCATCTCCGCCGCCAGCTGCACCACCAACTGCCTGGCCCCGATGACCAAGGCTCTGAACGACACCTTCCCGATCGTCAGCGGCATCATGACCACCGTGCATGCTTACACCGGTGACCAGATGATCCTGGACGGCCCCCATCGGAAGGGCGATCTGCAGCGTGCCCGTGCCGGCGCCGCCAACATCGTGCCCAACAGCACCGGTGCTGCCAAGGCTATCGGCCTGGTTATCCCCGAGCTGAACGGCAAGCTGATCGGCTCCGCCCAGCGCGTGCCGGTTCCCACCGGTTCCACCACCATCCTGGTTGCCGTTGTCAAGGGCAAGGATGTCACCAAGGAAGCCATCAACGCCGCGATGAAGGCGCAGAGCTCCGAATCCTTCGGCTACACCACTGAGAAGCTGGTCTCCTCCGATATCATCGGCATGACCTACGGCTCTCTGTTCGATGCCAACCAGACCATGGTCACCAAGATCGACGACGACACCTATCAGGTGCAGGTTGTGTCCTGGTACGACAACGAGAACAGCTACACCAGCCAGATGGTCCGCACCATCAAGTACTTCGCGGAACTCAAGTAATTGAAACGCGAGGGTTTCGAGCTTTTGCGAAAGCAGGAGAACGAGGCCAGGTACGTAAAATGTTTGATTTAGTACCGTAAACCGTTCTGGTATTTCGGATTTAGGTACGATAGGCATTTATCCCCTTTTCTTGATTGGAAACGATTAAGAAAAGGGGGTTTTTTTTATGAAAATGGATGACGCAATCGTGGAATTTGGGTTCGACTGCAAGGTGAGGAAGCTATCGGATAAGACTGTTGCGAATTATCAAAAGCAGTTGAGGTAAGCCCCCTCGGCGGATTCCGTGCATAACAGAGGATCCGTTACAGCGTTCTGTTTTGACGGTACTTAAGATAACTGTGACCCCGCTTTTCCGGTCTGCCTGCCGGACAAGCGGGATTTTTATATATTCGGATCGTAAAAAAAAGTGCGGATCAGAGAATACCGCTTTTCAAACGGCAGCTGTTTGTATATAATGAAACAGATGCCGGAAGTATATGGAAAAATGACAGCTTTTCAGTAATACAGTAACCGTTTATCTTATGGGGAAACGTTGTCCCCGGAAAAAACAGGATGAGAAAGGTATGAAAAACTCGGATCTGGATACAATGATGGGAAACCTGGCTGAGCTGCGCCTGATTGCTGAAGGCGCGGTTTCCATCTTTGAGAAGTCGGACAGTGGAGATGCGGAAGCCTTCAGCCTGATCGGCGAAGCGCTGTACATGATGCGGGACAAGGTTATGGAATGCCTGGAGGCAGGCCGGAAATAGATGCATCACTAAAAGATTTAACGGTAAACTACAAAGGTGCCGCCGACACAGGGTCAGCGGCGCCTTTGTATATTTTGCATGAATCAGGGATATGCGGAAACCGCGGATACTCAGATTCTGTCGTTCGAACCGTGCATTGTCAGATAAGCGTCATAATCGCAGTCCAGTGCCCTGGCAATTTCCGTTATTTCCTTTTCAGTAAAATTATCGCGGGCCAGCTTGTTGGAAAGATTCTGCCTTGTCTGCCCCGTTTTTTCCGCAAGCGTCGTAATGGTCATACCGCGGCGTTTCATGACAATTTTGATTTTTTCACCCAGAGTCAGTACCATGTGAAGTTCTCCCTTCCGTCGCCCGCTGCTGAAAAACATGAACGTTTCTGTCAAAACCCGACAAAAAACAACGGAGTCAATTGACAAACACCCGGCTTCGGAAAACAATAACGGTAATACAGCGGGATAACCGCGGAAGCAGGATGTATACAAATAATAGCACAAATGGACTGTATAAGACAATACATATGACAGGTTTTATATCGTTTCGTATGACATTATTATATTGCCTGAGGTGATTTCATGGACGTCAGAGCAAGGATGCAGCAGCTCATGGATGAACGGGAATGGACGATTTACCGCCTGGCGAAGGAAGCGGATATTCCCTGGAGCACAATCCGGAATATGTTCAAAAGAGGTACGGAGCCTTCCCTGGCTACCCTGGAAAGTATCTGCAGGGCTTTTGGCGTGACACTCGCACAGTTCTTCGACGCTGAGAATGAAATGGGTCTGTCCGGAGAACAGCGGCGCCTGCTTCGGCAGTGGAGCAGACTGCAGGACCGGGACAGGAGGACGGTTCAGGAGCTGATGGAATCCCTGAGTGAAAAAAACAGGAAATAACACATATTATGTGACAGAGATAATGCGTAATTTATCCTCTTTCCGGTGAAAAACAGGCCGGGAGGAGGTTTTTATTGACATTCGCGTGCCTGAAGTGTAAGATTCGGATTGCGTGGTTGATCAGGTGCCTGAAGTGCGTTGAACAGCAAGGGATACCGGTTCCATAGCTCCCCGGTGCGGAGAAGGAGAACATGAGAAGATGGAGAGGCAGTATCATGATTAATGCAGTGAAGAACACCGTTAGTTTCTCTTACTCCGGATCAGGCTGCGGCGCACGGGACTGAAATATCCTGTTTTGATTGCAATGCCCGCTTTCGGAGTGAACCGGAAGCGGGCTTTTTCTGTCCCTTTCGGAGCCGGAACAGCCTGCGGGGATTTCCCGCCTGTTCCCTGAACCAGACCGTAAAGGAGTTTCCATGAGCGAAAACATACAAACAAATCCCCCGGCGGCGAAGCCGGACCGGGGAAAGCTGATCCTTCGCTTCCTGAAGGGCAGCAAGGCGTTTTTTGTGATCTGCATGGCGTGCGCCGCCCTGTCTTCCCTGGCGGATATGATTACGCCGCAGATCATCCGGGTGACCGTGGACAACGTGCTCGGCGGCCAGGGCACGGAGAATCTGAGCCCCCTCGTGCAGGGCCTGCTGCAGGCTGCCGGCGGGGCGGAGGCGCTGCGGACCCGGCTGTGGATCATGGCGCTGGCCGTTGTGGCGGTGGCCGTGGTCAAGGTGGCCGCCCTGTACGGGTTCCGGGTGATGAACGCCCGGGGCAGCGAGACCCTGGTGAAAACCATGCGGGATACGCTGTACGGCCATATTGAGCGGCTCCCCTTCCAGTGGCACATGAAGAATCATACCGGGGATATCATCCAGCGCTGCACCAGCGACATTGAGACGACCCGGAACTTCATATCCGAGCAGATGACCAGCCTGATCCGCATCGCCATTCTGCTGGTGCTCAGCGTCACCTTCATGCTGGGCATGAATGTCCGGCTGACGCTGATCGCGATGATTCCCCTGCCGGTCATCGTCTGGTATTCCATATTCTTCCATCATAAATTCCGGAAGGGCTTCCAGGAATGCGATGAGAGCGAAGGCCGCCTTTCCGCCATGGCGCAGGAAAACCTGACGGGCGTGCGGGTCGTGCGGGCCTTCGGCCGGGAACGGTATGAGCGGGACCGGTTTGATGTGCAGAACAAATCCTACACCAACCTCTGGATCCGGCTGGGGCGGCTGATGAGCCTGTTCTGGTCCTCAAGCGATATCCTTTCCGGTATCCAGATTCTGCTGGTGGTCGTGTTCGGCGTGCTTTTCTGCCTGCGGGGAGAAATGACCAGCGGCGAGTATATCGCGTTTCTGAGCTACAACGGTATGCTGGTCTGGCCGGTGCGCCAGCTGGGCCGGATGATTTCCGACATGAGCAAGGCCGGCGTCGGCATTGACCGTATCGCCTATATTATGGAAGCGGAGGAGGAGAAGGATCAGCCCGGGGCATCCGACGCGCCGATGACGGGCGATATCTGCTTCGACCATGTTTCCTTTGCCTACGAAGGCGCGCCGGAGATGCTGCACGACATCCATCTGACCATTCCGGCCGGCACAACCCTGGGCATCCTGGGCGGCACCGGCTCCGGCAAAAGCACGCTGGTCTACCTGCTGGACCGGCTGTATGAGCTGCCGGAGGAAAACGGGAAGATCACCGTGGGCGGTACGGATATCCGCAAAATCCGTCTGGATCATCTGCGGAAGAACATCGGCATCGTGCTGCAGGAGCCCTATCTCTTCTCCCGCACGCTGAAGGAAAACCTGGGGATCACCCGCTCCGCCATGGCTGAGGAGGAAATGCGGGAGGCTGCGCGGGCGGCCTGCCTGGAGGAAACCATCCAGGGCTTTGCCAAGGGATATGACACCTTTGTGGGCGAGCGCGGCGTGACCCTGTCCGGCGGCCAGAAGCAGCGGGCGGCTATTGCCCGCATGCTGACGCAGAACGCGCCGGTCATGGTGTTCGACGATTCCCTGTCCGCCGTGGATACGGAAACGGACGCGAGAATCCGACGGGAACTGGAAAAGCGCTTCGGCTCCGCCACGATCATTCTGATCAGCCACCGGATCACCACCCTGTCCAAGGCGGACCAGGTGCTGGTGCTGGACCGGGGTCACGTGGCGCAGCTGGGCACGCCGGAGGAGCTGCGGCAGCAGCCCGGGCTTTACCGGCAGATCTATGAAATCCAGACTCTGTCCCGGGAGGAGGTGACAGCGTAATGGAAAACAATGTGAAGAAGGATTCCTCTTTCCTGCCGTTTTTCGGCATTCCCCGGCTGATCCCCTACCTGAAGCCCTTCCGGAAGATACTGACGGTCATGGTGGTCTGCGGCCTGGGCGGCTCGGCGGTGGATATTCTGCTGCCGCTGCTGCAGCGCTACGCGCTGGACCATTTCATCGCCCTGAAGACCCTGGACACCCTGCCGGTTTATCTGGCGCTGTACGTCCTGGCGATTCTCTTCGCGGCGGTCATGAACTTCATCTCCTGCAAAGGCGCCATGGAAACGGAGGTTTCCGTGAACCGGGACCTGCGCTCCGCGGCCTTCAACCATCTGCAGACGCTGTCCTTCAGCTACTTTAATCAGAACAGCGTGGGCTATATCCATTCCCGGGTCATGAGCGATACCGGGCGCATCGGCTCCCTGGTCTCCTGGTCCCTGATGGACTGCGTGTGGCACATCAGCTATCTGGTGGGCTCCCTGGTGGTGATGCTGGCGATCAACCTGCGTCTGGCGCTGATGGTCATGGTGATCCTGCCGCTGATCGCGGTGCTGTTCTCCCTGTTCCAGGCGAAGCTGATTCACGCCAACCGGCAGATCCGGGAGCTGAACAGCAAGATCACCGGGGATTTCAATGAGGGCATCACCGGCGCGAAAACGATCAAAACCCTGGTGATCGAGCAGAAGATGACCAGCGACTTTATCGGCGATACTTCGGAAATGAGGCAGAAGAGCATCCGGGCGGCCAGGCTCCGCGGCATGTTTGCCGTGACGATGCATCTGGCCTCCTCCCTGGCGCTGGCCATCGTGCTCTGGCAGGGCGGTTATATCGCCGCCTCGGAGGTGGGCACCTTCTCGATGTTCATGACCTATGCCCAGGGTATGATGGAGCCTGTGCGCTGGATCGTGGACGCCATTTCCGACGTGATCACCACCCAGGTGAATATTGAGCGCCTGACCCGCCTGCTGGGCACGAAATCCGATGTGGCGGACTCCCCGGAGGTCATCGCGAAGTACGGCGACAGCTTCCTGCCGAAGAAGGAAAACTGGGAGCCCATCCGCGGGGATATCGCCTTTGAGGACGTCTCCTTCCGCTATCCGGACGGCGACGAGTATGTGCTGGAGCATTTCAACCTGGAGATCCCCTTCGGCAGCAATATTGCCATCGTCGGGGAAACCGGGGCCGGCAAGAGCACGCTGGTGAACCTGGTCTGCCGCTTCTTTGAGCCGACGGAGGGCCGGGTGCTGATCGACGGGCGGGACGCCCGGGAGCGGAGCCAGCTCTGGCTCCACAGCGCCATCGGCTACGTGCTCCAGACGCCGCACCTGTTCTCCGGCACGATCCGGGAAAACCTGCTTTACGGCAACCCGAACGCCACGGAGGAGCAGATTCAGCAGGCCCTGCGCCTGGTTTCCGCCGACGAGGTGGTGGCCCGGATGGAAAAGGGCATCGATACGGACGTCGGTGAGGGCGGCGATATGCTTTCCACCGGCGAAAAGCAGCTGATCTCCTTTGCCCGGGCAATTCTGGCCGATCCGCGGATCCTGGTGCTGGATGAGGCCACGGCTTCGGTGGACACCCTGACCGAGCAGAAGATTCAGACAGCGATTGAGACCATTATTCAGGGGCGGACCTCCCTGGTGATTGCCCACCGGCTTTCCACCGTCCGGGACGCGGATCTGATCCTGGTCGTCAACGACGGAAAGATTGTGGAGCGGGGCACCCATGAGGAGCTCCTGGCGGCGAAGGGCCCGTATTACCGGCTCTATACCCGGCAGTATGAGGACGAAACCACCAGCAGTATTCTTTCCTGATCATCATAACAAAAAACACAGGGGCCGCCGTTCATCCGGCAGCCCCTGTATTTTATTGTTCAGAACAGGACGCTCAGCGCCTGATAAACGGTGTCCACGCCGATGAGGCGCACGCCGTCCGGCGCCTTCAGCCCCCGGAGGCTGACCTTGGGCACGACAATCGTGGTGAAGCCCAGCCGGGCGCATTCGGCGATCCGCCGGTCACACTGGGGAATGCTGCGGACCTCGCCGGCCAGGCCGACCTCGCCCATCACGGCCACGTCCGGCCCGACGGCCTGCTCCTTCAGGCTGCTGGCCACCGCCACGCACAGGGCCAGGTCCGCCGCCGGCTCGGACAGCTCGAGGCCGCCGGCAACATTGATGTAGACGTCCTGGTTATAGGTCCGCTGGGAGGCCCGCTTCTCGAGCACCGCCAGCAGCAGGGCAACCCGTCCGCCGTCCGCGCCGTTGACCGTGCGCCGGGGCGTGCCGTAATAGGTGGGGCTGGTCAGGGCCTGCACATCGCACAGCAGGGGCCGGGAGCCCTCCAGCCCGCAGAAAACCGCGCTGCCGCTTGTGCCCTTGGCCCGGTGGCTCAGCAGTTCCTCGCTGGGATTCGGAACCACCTGCATGCCCTTGCCCGTCATGCGGAAAACGCCCAGCTCATTCACGGATCCGAAGCGGTTCTTGACTGCCCGCAGCAGGCGGTAATCCTGCTGCCGGTCGCCCTCGAAATACAGCACGACATCCACCATGTGCTCCAGCATCCGGGGTCCGGCGATGGCGCCGTCCTTGGTGACATGGCCCACCAGGAACACGGAGGTGCCGGTTTCCTTGCACAGGCGCATAACCAGGCTGGTGCTTTCCCGGATCTGGGAAACCGATCCGGGGGCGGAGGCCATTTCCGGGCGGTACATCGTCTGAATCGAGTCAATGACGGCAACGTCCGGCTGCAGCGTGCGGATCTTTTCCTCCACGGCGTCCAGGGCGTTCTCCGCCAGCACGTAGAGGTTCCCGGTATCGATTTCCAGCCGCCTTGCCCGCAGCCTGATCTGGCGGGCGGATTCCTCGCCGCTGACGTACAGCACCCGCTTGCCGGATTCCGCCAGATGGGAGCAGACCTGCAGCAGCAGGGTGCTCTTGCCGATGCCCGGGTCGCCGCCGATCAGTATGAGCCCGCCCTCCACGATGCCGCCGCCCAGCACCCGGTCCAGCTCGGAAATGCCTGTGGGTGTGCGCAGGGCGGTATCCTCCGGGATGTCCCGGAGCAGCATCGGGGCTGCGCCGGTGCCCGGCCGCTGGTTGGCGGCGATTTTGCCGCCGGACGCGGTCCGGACGGGCTCGGCGGCGATGGATTCCTCCATCGTGTTCCAGGCCCCGCAGGAGGGGCAGCGGCCCACCCAGCGGGGGGATTCAAAGCCGCAGGCGGTGCAGGCGTAAACGGATTTCACTTTCGGCACGGTTATTCTCCTTCCTGCTGAAAGAAGAGCCGATGACACAGGATCATCGGCTCATTGTTTTTTCATGGGATTCCGGGGAACCCGGAGATCTTACTTGTGTCCGCTGGGGGAATGCTCCCAGGCGTACTGGATAGCTTCCTGGTGTCCGGAGTCCACCTTGCCGCTGCCGTGAATCTTACTGTTGGTGAAGTGGATGCACAGCTGGCCGGGGAAGTTGTTGTCCTTGATGGTGTTGCCGCCCTCGTTGTGCGGCTCGCCGTACAGGGAGCAGGCGAAGGTCCGGGTGCCGATGGTCACCAGCATCGGACGGCGCTGATACAGGTCCTTGTCCGCGATCTCCTGGGCTTTGCTGACGCCATAGATCTTGCAGAGGCGGGCCGTGTCGGAGGCGGTCAGCGGCTCGGCGTCCACATGCATGCCGCCGGCCCACCGGTGCGCCCACCAGACGATACCGGTCTTCACGTCAAAGACCTTGAAGTTGGCGCCGCGCGGCCACAGCTCGTTGATGCCGCCGGTATACCAGTCGATCTTCTCGGCCGGGTAGAGCGTGATGGTCAGGTTGGAAACGTCGGAGGAGCCGACCGGCACGGTGCCGTACAGCGCGTGCTGTGTGGCGGAACCGGCCACGCCGTCCACCGTCAGGTTCTTGGCCTTCTGGAAGGCTTCAACCGCCCGTTCCACGGCGCTGGTGTAGCGGGTGGTGACAGTGCCGGTGAAGAAGCCCTGGTTCTTCAGCTCCTGTACCAGGTTCTTGACGGAGGCGCCGGTGGAGCCCAGGCGCAGCGTCGTGTAGGAGGCCTCCTGCTTGGCGTAGCTGGAGCTGCCGTCGTCGATGACCACCGGGGTGGGCGTGGGCAGCGCGGTGCCGCCGGAATCCACCGCGGCCACGAAGCTGCCGTGCAGGTAACCGTAGCCGTATTCCTTGGTGTAGACATAGTACCAGGAGATGCCCTCCACAACGGTGGGCGCTCCGTAATAAGGCAGGGTCACGTTCCGGTCAATCCGGCCGAGGACGTCCGTGTAGCCGGCCTTCTTCCGCAGGTTGACGCCGCCGGCTGTGGTCTTGACGTAGCCGGTCACGCTGCCGGAGCCGGTGGGCGCGGGCGTCGGGTCAGAGGAGCCGGTGGGCGCGGCCGTGCCGCTGCTCGTAACCTTCACCACGTCGCTGCGCAGGTAGCCGCGGTTGCCGTCCGCGTCCACGAAGTACCAGGTGTAGCCGTTGGATTTCACCGGGGGCAGCAGGTAGGGCAGGGTCTTGTTCTTCGCGATCTGCTTGATGACCGTGCCGGCGATGGAGGCCCGCAGGTTGCAGCCGCCCTTGATGGTCTTGACATAGCCCAGCACGCCGGAGGGCGCGGAGGTCGGCGCCGGCGCGGAGGTCGGCGTGCCGTCGCCTTCGGTGAAGGGCTGCACGCAGTCGTTGCGCACGTAGCGGATGAGGCCGTTGACCCGTACGGGATACCAGATGTAGTTGTCCTTGGAAACGGGATCGCCCGCCAGCGGCAGGGTCTTGCCACGGCCTTCCCAGTCCTTGTCGGAATCATATTTGCCGCCGGGTGTCTCCCGCAGGTGGCAGGAGGACAGGATCAGCCGCACATGGGTGTAGGCGGCGGTTCCGGTCGGAGCCGGCGTCGGGGTGGCATCGGAGCCGGAGGCCGGCGTGGGTGTCGGCGTCGCGACGGTGCCTCCCTCCACCCGGATGAAGGTGGACATGATGTAGCCGGTCTTGTTGGCGTAGCGCACCTGATAGAAGGTCTCGCTGCTGATGACGGAAGGCGCGGTCAGGATTTCCACCCGGGTGTTCCGGTCCAGCTTCATCATGCTGTGGGCCTTGGTGCTGGGGCCTTCACGGAAATTCGTTCCGCCGTTGGTCACGACGCCGACGGTTCCCGCGGCGGCCGCGGTGTCCGTGGAGCCTGTGCCCGCGGCGGCTGTTCCGGAGGAGGCAGTGCCGGTGCTGACCGTGCTGCCGGCCTTGTAGGCCGCGGTTTCCTCATCCGTCAGCTTGCGGAAAAAGTTTCCGTGGATAAATCCGTCGTAGGTATTCTTGGACGAAGGATTGTCCGGATGATGGGTTCTCACCTTAAACCAGTGAATTCCGCCGGCATCCTCCTCCCCCAGAATCGTGCAGACAAAATTCTGGGGCAGATCGAACCAGTAGTCCGCGGACGTGCTGGCCTGCTTCCGGACGTGCACGCTGCTGGAGGTCACAACCCCCAGGGCGTCTTCCGCCAGGGCGGAAGTGCGGAACGCTGCGGAGGGCAGCAGGGAGAGAAGCAGGCTCAGGGCCAGGGCCAGAGCCAGCATACGGCGGCGATCGTTCGTCATGAGCAGTTCACCTCAAATCCTTTCGGGTAAGGCAGCCCGGAAACACCTTTTCCGGGAATGCGGATAATCATACACCCTTATTTTATTTCAAAATTGTTACGATGTCAACAAACTTGCACATAAATATTAAGAAAAATTTAACAAAAAAACCGGGATCCCGCAGGATCCCGGTAAACGCGGCCGGTGTATTATCTGACGACGATATTGACGATCCGGCCCTTGACGTAAATCTCCTTGACGATGGTTTTGCCGGCGATGGAGGCCTGCACATTCCGCATCTCGTGAGCCTTGGCCAGCACTGTGTCCTGCTCCTCGCTGACGCCGATGTCGATGGTGGCGCGGACCTTGCCGTTCACCTGTACGGGGATCTGAATGGTGTCCTCCTTCATCATCTCCTCGTTCCAGACGGGCCAGGGCGCGCAGGCGATGGATTCCTCATGGCCCAGCAGCTGCCAGAGCTCCTCCCCGATGTGGGGGCAGATGCAGCTGATCATCTGGACGAAGGCTTCGGCATAGGCCTTCGGGCAGGCGCCGGCCTTGTAGCAGGCGTTGACGAAGATCATCATCTGGCTGATGGCGGTGTTGAAGCCCAGGGAGGCGAAGTCTTCGGAGACCTTTTTGACGGTCTGGTGGAAAATCCGGTCCAGGGAGCCGTCGCTTTCCGCCGTGATGTTCTCCTCGTTGGAGAAGAAGGCCCACACGCGGTTCAGGAACCGGCGGGCGCCGGCCACGCCGTCCTTGCTCCAGGGCTTGCTGACCTCCAGCGGGCCCATGAACATTTCGTACAGGCGCAGGGTGTCGGCGCCGTATTCCCGGACGATGTCGCTGGGATTGACGACGAATTCGGGATACCGCTTGCCCATCTTGATGCCGTTCTCGCCCAGGATCATGCCCTGGTGCACGAGCTTTTTGAAGGGCTCCTTCACCGGGGAGATGCCCTTATCGTACAGGTAGCGGTTCCAGATCCGGCTGTACATCAGATGGCCCACCGCGTGCTCCGGTCCGCCGATGTACAGATCCACGGGCAGCCAGTGCTTCAGCAGCTCGGGATCCGCCAGCGCCTTGTCGTTGTGGGGATCGATGTAGCGCATGTAGTACCAGCTGGAGCCGGCGGAGCCGGGCATGGTGGAGGTTTCCCGGGTACCCTTCACGCCGTTGCGGTCATACTGCTTCCATTCCACGGCGTTCTCCAGGGGAGCGCGGCCGTTCTTTCCTTTATAGTCCTCCAGCTCCGGCAGGATCAGGGGCAGCTCCTCGTCCGGCAGCGGATAAATGCCGCCGTCCTCCGTATGCACGACCGGAACGGGCTCGCCCCAGTAGCGCTGGCGGGCAAAGATCCACTCCCGGAAATGGTAGTTGACGGTGCGCTTCGCGACGCCCATCTTTTCAAGCTTCTGCGTGATGGCTTCCTTGGCTTCCTCCACGGTGAGCCCGGTGAATTCCTCGCTGTTGATGAGCCTGCAGCCCTTGCCCAGATAATCGTGCTTCTCGAAGGCGTGTTCGCTGACGTCGGCCCCGTCGATGACCTGGATCATCGGGATATGATGGGCGACGGCGTACTCAAAGTCGCGCTGGTCGTGGCTCGGAACGGCCATGACCGCGCCGGTGCCGTAGCTGGCCAGCACGAAGTCGCCGATGAAGAGCTCCGCTTCCTTCCCGTTGGCGGGGTTGATGCATTTGACGCCCTCCAGGCGGCAGCCGCTCTTGCCCTTGTTCAGCTCCGTCCGGTCCATGTCGTTCTTTTTGCGGGTTTCTTCAATATAGGCCCTGACTTCTTCCTGATTTTTGATCCGGGGCATCAGATCCTGCACCAGCTGCCCGTCGGGCGCCAGCACCATGAAGGTGATGCCGTAGATGGTTTCGATACAGGTGGTGAAGATGCTGAATTCCCCGCCGCCGACGATCTGAAATTTCACCTCAACGCCTTCGCTCTTGCCGATCCAGTGGCGCTGCATGTCCTTGGTGCTCTCCGGCCAGTCGATCTCCTCGAGGCCTTCCAGCAGCTTTTCGGCGAAGGCGGGCTGGTTGATGACCCACTGCTTCATGTTCTTCCGGACCACGGGATAGCCGCCGCGCTCACTCTTGCCGTCGATGACCTCGTCATTGCTCAGCACGGTGCCCAGCTCCTCGCACCAGTTGACGGGCATGTCGATATACTGGGCGTACCCGTCCAGGTAGAGCTGCTTGAAGATCCACTGGGTCCATTTATAGAACTCCGGATCGCTGGTGGCGATCATCTTCGACCAGTCATAGTCGAAGCCGAGCTCCTTCAGCTGACGGGAGAAGGTTTCGATATTCCGCTGGGTGAAGCCTTCCGGATGATGCCCGGTGGAAACGGCATACTGCTCCGCCGGCAGGCCGAAGCTGTCGTATCCCATGGGGTGCAGCACGTTGTAGCCCTGCATCCGCTTCATGCGGCTGACGATGTCCGTGGCGGTGTAGCCTTCCGGATGGCCGGCGTGCAGGCCGACCCCGCTGGGATAGGGGAACATGTCCAGGGCGTAGAACTTGGGCTTGGAGAAATCCCACACGTCCGTTTTGAAGGTTTCATGCTCCTGCCAGTAGTCCTGCCACTTTTTTTCAATCAGCTTCGGATCGTAAATCCGTTCCATGGTCTGTCACCCGTTCCTTCCTGTTCATTTCCGAATAATACGGCCCAAATCATACCATAAACCGCGGGGCAAGTCAAAAGGAATCAGCGCCGGGAATAATCGGCCTTCCGGCGGCCGAAGCGGCTGCCGTAGCAGGGGTCCGCCAGGTCCTTTCGGGCGGACAGGAAGCGCGCCAGCTCTTCGCTGTCCCGGCGGCGTCCGCTGAGCAGCAGCTCGTTCCGCGCGAGCTCCGCTTCCGCGTGCGGCGTGCAGACCAGCCGCTTTCCGGTCTCCCGCAGCCGCAGGCTCCATTCCACGGCGCCCAGCCCGGTCCGGTAGTCCTCCGGAAAGGGAACCCAGGCGTCCCGCCGGATCATGGTGCAGCAGGGGCTGACGGCGGCCACCTCCCGCACCCGGTTCATGGCGTCCCGCCATCCGCCGGCGGTGTGGAAGAAGCCTTCATTAATACACTGGGCGCCGCCCCGGAGGCCGACCGCGAACCCGGCATGGGTCACATGCTGCCGCCTGTCGCTCAGCAGGGCGGTGACGGCGCCGATTTCCGGTCGCTGGGCATACATCAGCAGCTCGCGGATGAAGTGGCGGTTCATGCCCCAGGCCCGGGCGTCCAGCAGCAGCAGGTAATCCGATCCGGAGGAAGCGGCAGCCTCGTTCAGGGAGGCATAGAGGTTCTGCGCGTCCGTCACCAGCAGGGCGGCCCGCAGCCGGGGATCCTCCGTGCGGAAGGACAGCTCCGCCAGGGCATCCTGGCAGGCCTCCTCGCTGTCCCCGAAAATCAGGGTCTCCACCGTCACGTCCCGGGGTACGGGATACCAGAGCCGGATCTGCTTGTTGACCGGCACGGCGGTCACCGGCCAGCCCAGGCGCGCCTCGTGTTCCGCCACCGCCCTGCAGCCGGTTTCCAGGCAGGCCCACAGCTTCTGATGGCTCATGGAGCTGCCGACGATGCGCCAGGAATACAGCGTCAGAGGCAGGTGATGAATCCGCTGGGTCTTCTCCGCCACCCGCAGGAACAGGTCGTGATCCTGGCTGCCGTCAAATCCGGTCCGCAGCCCGCCGATTTCCCGCAGCAGCGCTGTCCGGATGACGGCCAGGTGGCAGATATAATTGGTGGTGAGCAGGTCGACGGGGCTCCAGTCCGGCTTCCAGAACGGATCCAGCCGGTGCCTGCCGTCCTCGGTGATCCGGTCCTCGTCTGAATAGAGCATATCCGGCCGGGAATCGGCGATGACCCTGGCTGCCTGCCACAGGGCTTCCGGGCTCAGCCAGTCGTCGTGGTCCGCCAGGGCGGTGTAGACGCCGCGGGCTTCCGCCAGGGCGGCGTTGGTATTGCCGGCGATGCCGAGGTTTTCCCTTCCGTGAAAAACCCGGAAACGGCTGTCCCGCGCGGCGGCGGCATCCAGAACCGCCGCGGTTTCCGGCCGGGTGCTGGCGCCGTCGTACAGGATGGCCTCCCAGCCGGCGTAGGTCTGGTCCCGCAGGGAGTCCAGCAGGGCCTGCAGCAGCGCGGGAGCCGTGTTGTATACGGGAATGATGACGCTGATCAGCCCCGCGGCGGGCGGGTTCACCCGCTGATTTTCAAGCGTTTCCGCCGTCGGCTGCTGCCGGCGCCAGAGCCGGTCGTAGGTGCCGAAAACGCGCTGAACAGCCTTTTCGGCGCTCCGGCGGAGCGTGAAGGCCGGCCCGTGAATCCGGGCATATTCCCTGAGTTCCTGCAGCATGACTGTCCTCCTGAGGGCGGCGGGCGGGGGATCATCCGTTCTGTCCTGTCCGCATGTCTCTGTTTCTGTCATATATGACCCTGTCATTTCACAAAAAACACAAAAAATTAACAAAAAACCTGTAAAAAGTCTTATTCTGACGTTGACAAAACATTTTGTGTTTTGTATACTGAAGCTAGTATTTTGTCCTTTCTGGTCAGTCCTGGCCGTTTAACGGACGCTTACAGATTTTCATATCGATCCGGGCCGGAGGGAGATCTTATGAGCACATATTTACTGAACGAGATACCTGAAAAACTGAATGCTCTGGCTGTGGAGGGCTTCCACAAGCCCGGGAGTCTGACGCTGGCCAGCGGCGCGTGGATTCACGCGGCCGGCTCCTTTGTCCTGGAGGCCGGTGTCTATCCGCTCAAGGCCCACGATCAATGGGTCTGGCTGGCGGTGGAAAAAGGAAACATCCTGCTGCGGTGGGAAGGGCAGGAGCTGCCGCTGGACACCGGGTCCACCTGCTTCCTTCCCGGCGGCTTCAAGGCCTGCGAAATCACCTGTGAGGAGGATGTCCGCTGCCTGTGGATCGCGCTGGAGGGTCCGCTGAGCCCCCTGGTGGTCCGCAAGATGGGCGCTCTGCTGCATCAGCCGCTGCGTCAGGGCGGTCTGCCCTCCCAGCTCTATCTGGCGGAGCAGATTGTTCAGGTGATCGTCCGCCATACCGGCACCGCTGACGCGACCTATCAGCTGCAGCATCTGCTTTACGGCATGATCGCCTCCCACTGGGGCCAGCCCGTGGCCATGGACGCCATGCTCAGCCATGAGATCGCCAAGGTGGTGGATACCCTGCGGGCCAACCAGTATAAGGACAATCTGTCCCTGGCGGAGATGGCGGCCATCAGCCGGATGCCGATGGAAACCTTCCGCAAGCGCTTTGTGGCGGAGGTCGGCATGCCGCCGCTGAGCTATGTGCTCCACTGCAAAATGGAGCGGGCCAAGGAGCTGCTGCGGGATCAGAACTGTTCCGTCCGGGAGGCCGGCGCCGCCGTCGGCATGCAGGATCCCTACCATTTTTCCAAGCAGTTCAAGCACATCGTGGGCATCAGCCCCAGCGCCTTCATGAAGCAGGCTTCCGTTCCCAGCGCCACGATCCGCGGCGTCACCGGGAAGAAGAAGCGCCGCCGCCGGACGGAGGGCTGAACCTTCGCTCCAGCCATTTTCCGGCAGGCTTTTCCACCAGGTAAGTGATCAGCAGCGCGGCCAGAAGGCTCAGGCCGAAGGCCAGCGCCGTGTACTGATTCTGCCAGGGCTGCTCCCCCGCCATGTTCGGGCTTTCGTCGGCGGAGGGCGGGAAGCCGATGCGCTTCAGGTGCACGACGATGGTCTGATGCGTCAGGTAGTAGTTCATGGACAGGCCGGCCAGGAAGTGCGTGATCCGGTTGCCCAGCAGCTTCCGCAGCGGAAGCACGCAGAAGGAGCAGCATACGGTCAGCCCGGCGAAGGCCAGGGCAAAGACCGGGCGCAGGGTCATCTGGCGGGCCTGCAGCTGCGGATATCCGCCCGCGTAGGCCTGGATGCTCAGCAGGCGGATCAGCCCGATGATCAGCAGAATAAAAAGAACCGTTGCGGCGGACTCCCAGAGGAGCCGCCGCTTTTTCATGCCCTGCAGGCCGGCGTATATCCGCCGCAGGCGCACATAAACCGATGCCGAAAGGATGCCGAGCGCGTATACGTCGCCGAAATTGATCAGCTGATTGACCACCATCGTGTAGTCCTGCAGGCTCCACAGGCACCAGGCCCGGAAGCAGAAGGAAACCAGCGTGATCGTACCCAGCGTCAGCGCCGGCCGGCGCAGGACGGACCGGGCGATCAGAGGAAACAGCAGATAGGCCTGGACCTCGACGGCCAGCGTCCAGCTGGCCGCGCCCAGGGGCGTGGCGATATAGGTATCGTAAAAAAACGGGAAGGTGAAGGTGAAATGAGTCGCCAGATCCTTGACCATGTAATTCGGGCTTGCGTAAAGGCCCCAGGGCAGGGCGACGGCAAAGAGCGTCAGCAGCAGAATGAACCAGTAGGAGGGCAGGATCCGCTGGACCCGGCGCAGATAGAACTGCCGGGTATCGGGCATCGGCCCCTCCCCGGCGGCATGCCGCGCCCAGGGCAGGAACAGCAGGAAGGCGCTCAGCAGGATCATGCCGTCCACCCAGACGTAGCCGGAACGCACCAGAAAATCCAGGCTGACGGAACCGATCCGGGGCGTCAGCCAGCTCTGCTGCCAGATATGGTACCAGCTGATCACGAAGATCATCCAGGCCCGCAGTCCGTCCAGCTCCGGAATCCGGGATTGCTGCCGCAAGGAAAGGCCTCCTTTATCCGCTGTCATGAATCATCCCTGACCAGGTAGCTGTCGGAATCTCCGGATTCCGCCGGCTCCTCATCCGCTCCGGCGGTGCTTTCCGCGGCAGGCGCTTCCGCCGGCTCCGGCGTTTCAGCCGGCGCGTCCGAGGGCGCGGGGGCGGCCGGCTCTGCGGTCGGCGCCGCGGTGGGTTCGGGTGTTCCGGCCGGTGCTTCCGACGGCTCCTCCTGCGGCAGGAAGGACGCGGCCTCCTCCTCTGTCAGATGAGTCAGTACGCGCGCCAGCCGGCGGTCGGCGTCGCGGTAGCCGGAAACGGCGAAGAACTGCTCCGCCGCGGCCAGCCATTCCTCCTTCTCCTGCGCCTCCAGCCCCAGGGCGTAGCGGGCGCGCCGGATCAGATCAGGAACATCCTCGTAATTCTCCGGCAGCCTGGTCAGTTGTTCCAGGGCCTGATTGTATTCCTGGTCGTTCAGTGCGCGGCGCCCCAGGGTATAGATGCAGGCCAGGGCTTTCACATCCGCGTCCAGATGGCCGGGAATCCGCTGATACAGGGTCACGGCCTTCTCAAAGCTGGCCGCGGTGAAGGCGTCCTCCGCCAGGATATAGGTCAGGTCGGTTGCCCGTTCCGCGGCGTCCTCGTAGTCTCCGGCGGCGAAATAGGCGTCCGCCGCGCCGTAATAATCTTCTTTGTTTTCCAGAACCACGCCCTTCAGATAGGCGCATTTCCGGATCAGTTCCGCGCTGTCCTCGTAGTCCGGAATCCGTTCCAGCTGGGTGATGGCGGCATCGTATTCCCCGCTTTCCATCAGCGCCAGGGCGGGCAGGTAGATGCAGGCGTCCGCCTGGGCGGCGGAATCCTGGTAATCGCCGAGGTTCAGGAATTCGTTCCGCGCCAGCGTGTAATACCGGAGGTTCATGTTGCTGACGGCTTCCTGGTAATCGGTTTCCAGCTGCAGGTCCCGCAGGCCGGGATAGTTATTGGGCAGCTTTTTGAGAGCTTCCCGGCTGCCCTCGAAATCCTCGATCTCCAGCAGCAGCTCCGCACGGCGGAAATCGGCGCTCCGGGCCAGATCCTCGGCGCCTTCCCGTCCGTCGCTGCGCAGCGTTTCCGCGGCGGCCTGCAGCGCGGCGGGATCCTGGCTGCTGGCAATGGTCCGCTCGGCGATGGCATAGCGCGCGTCCGCCAGCAGCTGTTCCGCGCCGGGGAAGGATCCCAGGTCCTCGAGAATGGACCGGGCTTCCTCCAGCCGGCCTTCCTCCATGGTCTGCCGGGCGATATGGAGCCGGGCGAAAGGCGCTCCGCCGAAGAGGGCGGCCGCGGTGAAGGCCAGCGCGCCGAGAATGGCCAGAATCAGATGGGCCCGCTTGCCTTTCTTCATCCGGGAAACCTGATAGGCCTCCTCCCGGATGCGCTGCATGCGGGCGGTGTCCTCCCGGGCGGACCGGGACTGAAGCTCCAGCTGGCGCTCCTTCTGGTTCAGCTGCTTTTCCACCGCTTCCCGGTTGTACCGGGCAAAAATCAGGTTTTTGTCCCGGCGGCAGCGGGCGCAGTAAACCGTGTCGTCCGGATTGGGCCGGCCGCAGACGCAGACCCACAGGCCCTCCTGCTGGCTGGGATATCCAACGGCGGATTCGCCGGCGACGTATTTCAGGTTGGTCAGCCCCCGGGAGATCGGGAGCTCATTGGGCGTGTAGGAAACCTCCTTGCTGCTGTCCCGGCGCCAGACCGCGTTGTCGGAGAACCAGACCTTTTCAATGGTCACCTCCGCTCTGCGGATGGCCGGGGCGGGCGTGCAGGGAACCCGCATGGGGAAGGTGGACTGGGGGCGGCCGTTCAGGGCCCGGGCCCGGTAAACCAGGTGCTCCTCTTCCTCATCCCTGCGGTTCAGCAGCCGCAGCGTCACCTCGGCCGAAACGATGATCCGGTCGCTCAGGTTGTAAAGCAGCAGCTCGCAGGAGGGGTCCTCATCCGTGGGCAGCGCTGTGCCGAACAGCTCCGCCGGGCAGCTCAGATCAATGAACATAGCATCATCCTTTTATGGTTTGGCGGAAAGCCGGATTTCGGTGAGCTCGTTGCCGGTGTAATGCAGGTAGAGCTCAACCTCATATCCGTCCGCTCCGGTCACGTAGCGCAGGGTCATGCCGTCCCCGTCCAGGTAGAAGGCCTTGCCCCAGGGGGCGGTGCCCTCCGTACCGTAGAGCATTTCATACAGGGCGTCCTCGCTGATCTCCCCGTCCCCGCTGCGGAAACGGTTCAGATCCATGCTGATGGAGTCGCCGAGCCGGACGCCGCGGGGGCCTTCGACCGCGTCGGACACAAGCTCCAGATAGGAGATTTTCGCGTTGCCGCCGTTTTCGCTGCAGGTGAAGGTGGCGCTGAAATCGGCGTTGTTGACAACCCGCAGCCAGCCGTCCTCGTCATTGGGGATCAGCACGTCCTCCGCCAGGGCGCCGAAATCCCCGGGCTTCAGGTTCAGGAAATCGATGCCGGAGAAGGTCAGGTCCTCAGGCCCGAAGGGCGTCAGATCCGTTCCGGTCCAGCTGGGCAGGAACTGGGTGTAGCCCTTTTCAGCCTGCAGGGCCTTCAGAGCGGCCAGCAGGTCCGCCGCTGCGGCGGCGTCCGCCGTTTCCGCGGGCGTGTCCACCCGGATGACGGAAATCAGGTCCATCTCCACGGAGAAGGTCACCGCCGTGCGGGAAAAGCCGCCCTCCGCGGGGATGACCGCGCCGTATTCCACGGAGCGGATCCGCTGCCCGTTCCGCAGCACCTGCCCGTAGGTGAAGCCGGAGGCCTCATCCCCCTGCAGGTACAGCAGGGCGCCGTCCCGGCTGCCGTCCAGCGTCGGGTTGTCGTTCCGGAAGGCGGCCAGCAGATCGGGATAATGGGCGTTGACCCGGATACCCCGGGGCCCGGCCGTTTCCGGATCGGTGATCATCGCGGCGGCCACGCGTGTGTCCGGCGTCATCTCCGTCCGGTCCGCGTACAGGGTGCCGAAAGAATAGACCATCGCGAATCCGTCCTCGGACAGGGCTTCCTCGTCCGCCGGATCGTTCTGCAGCTCGCTCCGCAGGGCGGTCTCCTTCAGCTCCGCGGCGAAGGCAGCGATTTCGTCAGCGGACAGCTCGCCGTCGGCCGCGGCCGGAACGGCAAGGCTTACGGCCAGGCAGAGCACCAGCAGCAGGGAAAGCATATGCTTCATCATTTTTTTCACGTCCTTTTTTTCATTCCGTCGGGTGATTCTGAAAAAAGGCCGGACACCGGCCCGGGAATCCCTGTGATCGTTGGGTAATAACGGATGAATTATATCACACATGCGGCGCGGATGACAACGGTCATGGTGCGCAAAAGCCCCGGACCCACCATATCTTGTGGTTGATGGAGCGGCCTGCTCTGCCGTACAATATCCGGGAGGGGAGTCTGGAGGGAAAATCTTTGAAAAAACGCATAACAGCCGGAAGCATCCTTGTGCTCTGTCTTACGCTGCTGGCCGCGCCGCGGGCGGCCCGGGCGGCCTGTGAGCATTATCTGGATACCGTGATGCCGGAGGAGCTGACCCGGGTCAACGAAGTGAAGCCTGGCATCGGTACGCCCGGGTATACCGGGGACGGTTATTGCCCGATATGCGGGGAGCTGTGTGAGAAGGGGGTTGAGGTTCCGGCATTCACGGATCCGGACGCCGGATCGGGCGGAGATTCGTCAACACCGACGCCGACCCCGACGCCGACGCCGACCCCCACCCCGCCCCCGACGCCGACCCCGACGCCGACCCCGACGCCGACCCCGACGCCGACCCCGACCCCGACCCAGGCGGAGGCTCCGGTCATTCCGCCGGCGCCCGGGGACGAGCCGCCGGTGATTCCGCCGTCATCCGGGGACGAGCTGCCGGTGATTCCGCCGCTGCCGGAGCAGCAGGCCGCCGCGCAGGAAACCCTGCCGCCGCTGCCGCAGCTGGAAACAGCGCCGCCGCAGACGCAGCCGGCCGCGGCTCCGGCATCCGCGGAGAAGCAGGTGTCTGATTCCGCGGCGCGGGACGGCGCGTCCGGAAACACATCCGGAGCTGTGCCTGCCTGGCGTTCGGACTGGCCCTTCTCGAAGCAGTATCCCTACCGGCGCAGAAGGATGGAGCCGGAGCCGGATATCCGGATCCTGCTTGCCGGGGAAACGGTCTGGCCGGAGCCGGTGCCGGACGGCGCAGACGGGGATTCTCCGCTGCTGCGGCTGCTCGGAACATAAAAAAACGCGGGGCGGATGAACTCCGTCCCGCGTTCTCTGATTCCCGGGATTATTTGGCGTATTCGGTGCTCCGGGTTTCCCGGATAACGTTGACACGGATCTGTCCCGGATACTCCATCTGCTCCTCGATCCGCTTGGCGATTTCCTTGGCAAGCACCTTGATGCCCTCGTCGGTGACATCCTCGGGCTTGACCATGATGCGCACCTCGCGGCCGCTCTGGATCGCGTAGCACTTCTCGACGCCGTCGAAGCCGTTGGCAATCTCCTCCAGCTTCTCCAGGCGCTTGATATAATTCTCCAGGCTCTCGCGGCGGGCGCCGGGCCGGGCCGCGGAAATCGCGTCCGCCGCCTGCACCAGCACCGCTTCCACGGTCTGGGGTTCCACGTCGTTGTGGTGGGCCATGATGCAGTGCACCACGTCCGCGTTCTCATGATACTTGCGGGCCAGCTCGGCGCCCAGGGTCACGTGGGTGCCTTCGCTCTCGTGGTCCACGGCCTTGCCGATATCATGCAGCAGACCGGCGCGCTTGGCCAGCTGGACGTCCGCGCCCAGCTCTGCGGCCATCAGGCCGGCCAGGTGGCTGACCTCGATGGAATGCTTCAGCACGTTCTGGCCGTAGCTGGTGCGGAACCGCAGGCGGCCCAGCAGCTTGACCAGCTCGTGATGAATGCCGTGCTGGTTGGTTTCGAACACGGCGTTCTCGCCGGCTTCCCGGATCTGGTTTTCGACTTCCTTCCGGGCCTTCTCCACCATCTCCTCGATCCGGGCGGGATGAATCCGCCCGTCCATGATCAGCTTCTCCACGGCGACCCGGGCGATCTCACGCCGCACGGGGTCGAAGGCGGAAACGATCACCGCTTCGGGGGTGTCGTCGATGATCAGATCGACGCCGGTCGCGGTTTCCAGCGCCCGGATGTTCCGTCCTTCGCGGCCGATGATCCTGCCCTTCATATCGTCGTTGGGCAGGTTGATCACGCTGACGGTTGTTTCCGCCACATGGTCGGCGGCGCACTTCTGAATCGCCAGGGCGATGATGTTCCGGGCCTTCTTTTCGCCTTCCTCCCTCGCCTGGGTTTCCATGTCGCGCACCATGGCGGCGGCATCGTGGAAGGCTTCCTTCTGCACCCGGTCAATGACGATCTGCTTCGCTTCATCCTTGGTCAGGGAAGCGATGCGCTCCAGCTCGGTCAGCTGCTTGCTCTTCAGCTCGCTGATCTCCTCCTCCTGGCGGGTCAGATCGGCGGCTTTCTTGTTCAGGTTCTCCTCGCGGGCCTCCAGATTGCTGGCCTTCTTGTCCAGGGTTTCCTCCCGCTGGATCAGCCGGCGCTCGTTCTTCTGCACTTCGTTGCGGCGCTCCCGCAGCTCGTGCTCGGTCTCCGCCCGTTCGCGGTCATTCTCCGCCTTGGCCTTCAGGATTTCCTCCTTGGCCTCCAGCACTTTTTCCTTCTTGTATTCCTCCGCCTTTTTCACGGCGTCGTCATACAGGCGTTTGGCATATTCCTCGGTCCGGCCGATTTTCTTTTCTGTGACATCCTGCCGGTATTTGTACCCCATGCCGCCGCCGGCTGCGGCCGCGGCCACTGCGATCAGGATCCAGACGATTGTTGGCATGAATTCCCTCCCCTTCTCCTAAAAATTTCCATTTTCTTCATCAGCGGCTGAATGGTACGAAAAAACCCGTGCGAAAACAAGGCTTCGCACGGCTGTACGCTGCTATTCCGGAGCCATACCCGGGACCCGCACAATTCATGAGCAGCACGCTTAAAAGCACGTGCCTGAAAAAGGACACGGCGGTGCGCTGCGTGAATGGATATACGGTTCACCGCCCCGCGGGCGGTGTCCTGAAACAAATCGCGGCAAGAAACCGCGTTGGCACAGTACGGGGACAGTCTATCGAATAAACAGCAAGCGGGACAAAAATATCCCTGCTCAGCCGAACAGGGATATGATAGCTTTTTTTATTTTGTTTGTCAATTGAAAATATTACAAATTTGTAACAAACTTCCGGGATCAGAAGTCGCAGCTCATGGGTGTCCGGTAATACGGGATGACGTCCCGGATGTTCTCCACGCCGGTGAGATAGATCAGCAGGCGCTCGAAGCCCATGCCGAAGCCCGCGTGCACGCAGCCGCCGAACTTCCGCAGGTTCAGGTACCAGTACATGTCCTCCTTGCTGATGCCCATCTCGTCCATCCGCTTTTCGAGCAGGTCGTACCGGTGCTCCCTCTGGCTGCCGCCCATGAGCTCTCCGGCTCCGGGCACCAGCAGGTCCACGCCGCGCACGGTCTTCCCGTCCTCGTTCTGGTACATGTAGAAGGCTTTGATTTCCTTCGGCCAGTCATAGATGAACACCGGGCTGTGGAAATATTCCTCGGTCAGGTACTTCTCATGCTCCTTCGCGGTGTCCCCGCCGTATACGGGCTCAAACTTGAACTCGGTGCCGTTCTCCATGGCCTTGCGGAGAATCGTGATGGCCTCCTCGTGGGTCACGCGGGCGAAATGGCTGTCCCGCAGGGCGGTCAGCTTGTCCAGCAGTCCGCCGCCGGTGAACTGGTCCAGGAACTTCAGCTCGTCCGGGCAGCGCTCCATGACGTAGGATACGATGGCCTTCAGGAAATCCTCCTCGAGGCTCATCAGCTGCTCCAGATCGCAGAAGGCGATTTCCGGCTCGATCATCCAGAACTCGGCCGCGTGGGTCTTGGTGTTGCTGTTTTCCGCGCGGAAGGTCGGGCCGAAGGTGTAGATGTTGCTGAACGCCATGGCGAAGGTCTCGCCCTCCAGCTGGCCGGTGACTGCCAGGGAGGTGGCCTTGCCGAAGAAGTCCTTGCTGGGATCGCCCTGCTCCTCAGGCGGCAGCGTGGTGACGGTGAAGGTGTTGCCCGCGCCCTCCGCGTCGTTGCCGGTGATCAGGGGCGTGTGCACGTAGACATATCCCCGGTCCTGGAAGTAGGTGTGAATGGCCATGGCGGCAACGCTGCGCACCCGGAAAACCGCCTGGAACACCCGGGTCCGAGGACGCAGGTACGCGATCTCCCGCAGGAACTCCAGGGTGTGGCGCTTGGGCTGCAGCGGATAGTCCTCGGGGCAGTCCCCCTCCAGCACGACGGACGTCGCCTGGATTTCCGGGGTCTCCGGATCCTTGTAGCTGGGCACGACCCTGCCGGTGACCCGCACCGCGCTGCCGACCCGCAGCGCCTGGATGCCGGCGAAGTCCTCAATATGCTCGTCGTAGACCACCTGCGGATTGCGGAAACAGGTGCCGTCAAAGAAATCGATGAAGCCCATGTTCTTCTGTTTCCGGTGGTTGCGGATCCAGCCCTTCAGTTCAACCTCCTGCCCCTGCAGCTCGCCGAGCCGGTCCTTCAGTTCCCGAGTGGTCAGCTTTTCCATGATGCATTTCCTCCGTCTCTGTATGCCTTGTGCCGGGTATTCTATCACAACCCGGAGGTAAACACAAGGAAGCGCCTGACAGGCGCGGTTTTTTACAGCTTGAAGCCGGTAAACACCGCCTGGGCCACGTCCCGGCCCTGGTCATCTTCCACATTAACCTGGTAGACGCAGCTGGTGCGGCCGTCCTTCCGGCAGGCCGCGCGGGCCGTCAGCCTTCCGCCCTTCGGCGCGCTCAGGTAATTGACGCTGACCTGCTGGGCGACGGTGGGCCGGTGCATGTTGCTGGAGGCTGTCGCAAAGGTGAAGTCCATCAGCGTGAAGATCACGCCGCCCATGACGCCGCCCTCGGCGTTGCGGTGATGCTCCGTCAGCTCCAGGGTGCAGACGGCGCCGCCGTCATAAAGCTCCTCCAGCGTGGCGCCGGTATCCATGGCGTAACGGTCGCCGGAGAAAAAAGCTCTCGCCTCCTGCAGGTCCGCGAATGAGGCCATGCGGTATTCCTTCCTTCCGGATCCGGCGGCGTTCCCGCCGCCGGATGTATTCTGATTCAGATTATTCCAGCTCGAAGGCGCCGGTGTACAGCTGGTAATACTGTCCCTTTTCGGCGATCAGCTGGTCGTGGCTGCCGCGCTCGATGATCCGGCCGTGGTCCAGCACCATGATGACGTCGCTGTTCTGCACGGTGGAGAGGCGGTGGGCGATGACGAAGACCGTGCGGCCCTGCATCAGCCGGTCCATGCCGCGCTGCACGAGCGCTTCGGTCCGGGTGTCGATGGAGGAGGTGGCTTCGTCCAGGATCATGACCGGCGGATCCGCAACTGCCGCCCGGGCGATGGAGATCAGCTGGCGCTGGCCCTGGCTCAGGCCGCTGCCGTCGCCCTTGAGCACGGTGTTGTAGCCGTCCGGCAGGCGGGTGATGAAGTCATCGGCGTTGGCCAGCTTTGCCGCGGCGATGCATTCCTCGTCCGTGGCGTCCAGCTTGCCGTAGCGGATGTTGTCCATGACGGTGCCGGTGAAGAGGTTCACGTCCTGCAGCACGATGCCCAGGGAGCGGCGCAGGTCGGACTTCCGGATCTTGTTGATGTTGATGCCGTCGTAGCGGATCTTGCCGTCCGCGATATCGTAGAACCGGTTGATCAGGTTGGTGATGGTGGTTTTGCCGGCGCCGGTGGCGCCCACGAAGGCGACCTTCTGGCCGGGGCGCGCGTACAGGGAAATGTCATGCAGCACGGGCTTTTCCGGCTCGTAGGCGAAGTCGACGTCCACCATGACCACGTCGCCCTCCAGCTTCGTGTAGGTGATGGAGCCGTCCGCCGTGTGGGGATGCTTCCAGGCCCACAGGCCGGTATGCTCCGGGGTCTCCGTCAGCTGGCCGTCCACCTCTTTGGCGTTCACCAGCGTGACGTAGCCATGATCCTCCTCTTCCTTCTCGTCCATCAGGGCGAAGATCCGGCCCGCGCCGGCCATGGCCATGGCGATGAAGTTGATCTGCTGGGCCATCTGGTTGATGGGCTGCATGAAGTTGCGGCTCAGGGTCAGGAAGGCAGCGATGGCGCCCAGGGTCAGCACGCCCATGCCGCCGGGAATGGTGAGGTTCGGCACCGCGGCAATCGCCATGGCGCCGCCGGCCAGCGCGAGGATGACGTACTGCAGGTGGCCGAGGTTGTTGTTCACAGGGCCCAGGATGTTGGCCAGCTTGTTGGCCTCCGTTGCGTTCCCGCACAGCTCGTCGTTCTTTTCGTCAAATTCCTTTTTGGCCTGGGGCTCATGGTTGAAAACCTTGACCACCTTCTGGCCGTTGACCATCTCTTCAATAAACCCGTTGAGGGAGGCCAGGGAGGTCTGCTGCTTCACGAAGAAGGAAGCGCTGCGGCCGCCGAGCTTCGCGGTGACCATGATCATGAAGACGGAGCTGAGCATGACCAGCAGGGTCAGCCAGACGCTGCAGCCGATCATCGAGATGAACACGACGATCAGGGTGATCAGGGAGGAAATGCTCTGGGGCAGCACCTGGGAAACCATCTGCCGCAGGGTGTCCGTATCGTTGGTGTAGTGGCTCATGACCTCGCCGTGGGTGTGGGTATCGAAATACCGGATGGGCAGGGTCTGCATATGGGCGAACATCTCGTCCCGGACCCTGCGCAGCACGCTCTGGCTGACGACGGCCATAATCCTCGCCTGGGTGAAGCTGGCGATGATGGCCAGGGCGTACAGGCCGGCCATCTGCAGGATGGCAATCTTCAGCCCGCTGAAGTCGTCGGAATGGCTGGCCAGCAGCGGTGTGATGTGATCGTCGATGATCCGGCCCAGGAAGGTGGCGGCGGAGGCTGTGGCGACGGCGTTCAGGAGAATGCAGGCCAGCACGATCAGCAGCCGGGGCCAGTAGGGTTTGATATAGCCGAACAGCCGGATGACGGTGTCCTTGTTGATGGGCTGACGGGGACCCATGACCATGCCGCGGGGGCCGCGCATGGGAGCGGGCTGGACAGGGGGCTTTCTCTTCTGCTCACTCATTGATCCTCGCCTCCCTTCGTCTGGGAGTCATGCACTTCGCGGTAGATTTCGCAGCGGGCCAGCAGCTCCTCATGGGTGCCGGTGTCGACGACCCGGCCGTTGTCCAGCACGATGATCAGGTCCGCGTCCTTGACGGAGGCGACGCGCTGGGCGATGATCAGCTTGGTGGTATCAGGAATGTAGCTGCGGAAACCCGCCCGGATCAGGGCGTCCGTCCGGGTGTCCACAGCGCTGGTGCTGTCGTCCAGGATCAGGATTTTCGGCTTTTTCAGCAGGGCCCGGGCAATGCACAGGCGCTGCTTCTGGCCGCCGGACACATTGGTGCCGCCCTGTTCGATCCAGGTGTCATACTTGTCCGGGAAGTCCTGAATGAAGGGATCCGCCTGGGCCAGGCGGCAGGCTTCCATGATGTCCTCATCGGTGGCCTGTTCGTTGCCCCAGCGCAGGTTATCCTTGATTGTGCCGGAGAAGAGCTCATTCTTCTGCAGCACCATGGCGACGCTTTCCCGCAGGGCGGTCAGGTCGTAGCTGCGGACGTCCTCTCCGCCGACCCGGACGCAGCCTCCGGATACGTCGTACAGCCGGGGAATCAGCTGCACCAGGGTGGACTTGCCGCTGCCGGTGCCGCCGAGGATGCCGACGACAGCGCCGGAGGGAATATGCAGGTCAATGTCCTCCAGGGTGGCCCGCTCGCTGCGGCTGGCATAGCTGAAGGAAACGTGGTCAAAGTCGATGGAGCCGTCGGCGATCTCCGTCCGGGCGTTCTCCGGGGAGGTGATGTCGGTTTTCTCGTCCAGCACCTCGACAATACGCTGCGCGGAGGCCCTGGACATGGTGATCATCAGGAAGACCATGGAAACCATCATCAGACTGCCGAGAATCTGAATCACGTAGGTGATCAGGCTCATCAGCTGGCCGGTGGTCAGACCCAGGGCGGGATTGTTGCCGGAGGCGATGATCGCCTTCGCGCCGAGCCAGGAGATGACCAGGGTGCAGCCGAAGATGCAGGTCATCATCAGGGGGCCGTTGAAGGCGAGGTTCTTTTCCGCGTGCACGAAGTCCGTGTAGATGGACTCGGAGATGGTGTTGAACTTCTTTTCCTCGTAGTCCTCCCGGACGAAGCTCTTCACCACGCGGACGCCGCGCAGGTTTTCCTGCACCACGTTGTTCAGCTTGTCGTAGGTCTTGAATACCCGCTTGAAGATCGGGTGCGTCCGGGTCATGATCGTCGCGATGCCGAGGGCCAGCACCGGCATCGTGAACACGAACACCAGGCTGATCCGGGCATTGATCGTGAAGGCCATGATGATGGAGAAGATCAGGGTCAGGGGCGCCCGCACCGCCATGCGCAGAATCATCTGGAAGGCGTTCTGCACGTTCGTCACGTCGGTGGTCAGCCGCGTGATGATGGAGGAAGTGCTGAACTTGTCGATATTCGAGAAGGAAAAATCCTGAATGTTGTAATACATGTCGTGCCGCAGGTTCCGGGCGAAACCGGCGGAGGACACGGCAGCCATCCGGCCGCTCATGGTGCCGGAAAGCAGGCTGATCAGGGCGGTCAGGATCAGGACGCCGCCGTAGAGAAAGATCTGGCCCATGTTGCCGGCTTCGACGCCCCGGTCAATCAGCCAGCTCATGACGAGGGGAATCAGGGCTTCCATGGCCACCTCGCCGACCATGAAGAGGGGCGTCAGGATGGCCTGGCGTTTGTATTGGCGGACCCGGGCCGCCAGCTTCTTAATCATACCTGGGGTTTCCTCGCTTTCTGATACAAAAGGTCGGTCGGGAAAGGGTCAGTCAGCAGGTTCCGCGGTGAACAGCTGCAGGGAACGGGCGATGGCGGAAAGCTGCGCCGTCTGATCCAGCGGCAGGGTGACGGCATACAGGCCTGTGCCGGTGGCCGCGTGCACCCGGATCCGGTCGGCGCTTTCCATCCTCACGGAGGGATTGCCGAACAGGGTCGGACCCGCGGCCGGCGCAAAGTGGAAACCGGCGTCCTCCAGCAGCTCCAGGCCGGCGGCGGGATACAGGCTCTGCAGAATCACGGGATTTCCGTCCGGCGTCTGCCAGTTCAGCGTCAGCACCCGGCCGAAGCCGCCCTTCAGCGCCGTGTCGGCGGAGGTTCCGGAAACGAAGGTCATGCCGCTGCCGCTCATGAAGCTCATGACAGGTACCGGGAAAGCGCCGACCAGCTCCCGCAGATCCGCTTCCGAGGAGATGGACAGGGCGGGGCTGGCGCTCAGCAGCGGTTGCTCAGCGGGCGCCTCTTCCTCCTCCTGGGGCTGCGCCAGAATCAGCGCCGCGCAGGCGGTCGCCATCAGCAGCAGGACCAGCAGGACGCTTCCGGCCCGGGCCAGGATCCGCAGCAGCTTTTTCCACAGGGTCAAACCGTTTCCTCCCGTGCCCGGAAAATCTGACAGAATTTTAAAAGACCGGGCCAAAATATAATTATAAAGTGAAGAATTTCCGCTGTCAAACCGGCGGCTGCCTTTTGCGCCGGGAAACGCGGAAAAAATATGAAGGAATTCTGAAACTGCGCAGGATTGCCCCCTGTTCAATCAGGAAAAACGGATTATAATGTGCTGGATATCATTTTGTAGGCCGCGGGAGGTTGCGGAAATGCTGGCAAAGTACAGGGAGTATCTGTGGTCGCCTGCCGGAGGAAAGGGCGGCGATCCGAGCCGGGTCGGCCTGATCCAGCTGGCGGTGCCGATCCTGATGGAATCCATTCTGCGCTCCCTCGTGAACATGATCGACGTGGCGTTTCTGAGCCGGGTGTCGGACAGCGTCGTCAGCGCGGTCAGCGTGGGCACCCAGTATATCATTCTCTGCCAGATCATTGCCAACGCCGTGGCCACGGGCACGATCGTCTGCATCAACCAGGCCATCGGCATGAAGAATTACCGGAAGGTGAACATGCTGGCCACCATCGCGGTGATCGCGAACCTGGCCCTCGGGCTGCTTTTCGGCATGATGTTCCTTTTCGGGTCGGACGTCCTGCTCCTGCTGATGAGCCTGGATGCCGTGGGCACCCGCTCCGCGGCGCTTTATATGCGGATCTGCGGCGGATGCATGTGCTTCCAGTCCGTGTCGATCGTGTTCAATTCCCTGTGCCGGTCCATGGGCCGCACGAAGGCGCCCCTGGCCATTAACCTGCTGACCAACATCATCAATGTGATCGGCAACTGGCTGGCGGTTTACCATCCGGAGATCCTGGGGCTGGAGCCGGTGGCCGGCGTGGCGCTGGCCAGCGTGGCCAGCATTATCGGCGGCATGCTGCTGGGCTCGTATATCGCCCATCACGCGGGCATCCGCTTCTCCCTGAAATACCTGAAGCCCTTTCCGAAGGAGGATTTTAAGCTCTCCCTGTCTATCGGCATTCCCGGGGGCGTCAACAATATTTCCTATTCGCTCAGCATGCTGCTGACGACCTCGATCATCTCCATTACCGGCACGGTGATGGTGGCGACGAAGGTGTATGTCAGCAACCTGGTGCAGTATGTGGCGCTGGTGGGCATGGCGGTTTCCTTCGCCAGCAACCTGATGATCGGCTACCGGATCGGCGAGGGGGATTTCCGGGCGGCCAATGAGCTCCGCTCTCTGGTGACCCGGACGGCGGTGGCCTCCAATGTGTTCTTCTCGCTGCTGCTGTATTTTCTCCGGGCGCCGCTGCTCCGGCTGTTCACGGACAGTGAGCAGGTGCTGGCCCTGGCGGACATTCTTTTCCTGATCGACGTGTTTGTGGAGGTCGGCCGGGCCCTGAACAATTCGATCGCCGGCGCGCTTTCGGCGGCCGGCGACGTGAAGTACCAGATGATCGTCAATCAGTTCAGCGCGTGGCTGATCTCCGTTGGCGGATCCTATGTGTTCGGCATTCTGCTGGGCTGGAATCTTTACGGGGTCTGGATTGCCTTCGCGCTGGACGAGCTGACCCGGGGCCTCCTGCTGCTCCGCCGCTGGCAGTCCCAGAAGTGGGCGCCCGGCGCGATGGCCCGGCGGAAGATTATCGCGGGCTCTTAATCCGGAAAGATTTGAGAGCGGAATAAGAAAGCGCCTTCGTCCGGCAGGACGAAGGCGCGGTTTTTATGTGCCGGGATTTCAGTTCTCAGGCCGGGCGGTGCCGCACTCGGAGCAGAACTTGCCGCTGTTCACGGTTTCGCAGTTCGGGCAGGTCCAGTCTCCGGAGGGCTTGGCAGTGCCGCACTCGGTGCAGAACTTGCCGGTGTTCACGGTTTCGCAGTTCGGGCAGGTCCAGCTGCCGTCCGCGGGAGCGGCGGGCGCTTCCGGTTCCGGAGCGGGCTCGACAGCAGGCTGTTCAGGCTCGGCGGGCACATAGGGATCATCCGCGGGGTTCACGATTTCGTAGGCCGCGAAGGGTTCGACGTCGCCCAGGAAGTCTTCCACGCTGCCCCACTCGATATCCTCGCCGTCCATGTGGATGGTCAGATAGAGATCGTAGTCATACTTGTCCTTGAGACCCAGGGGGATGGAGCAGTAGGCGTAGGAGGTCTTGCCTCTCTCCGTGAGCCCGGAAAGATAGACGTAGCAGGCCTGGCCGTTGGAGAAGGCGGCTTCCTTCGCATCCTGATCGTTATCCTTCATCTTATAGATGGCGAAGGGGTTGGTGTCGAGGCTGATTTCCGTTTCGATGTAATGGCCTTCGCCGAAGTCGTACATTCCGTATACGGTACCGTAGTTCAGGCGCGTTACGATCATCCCGATGCTCTTGGTGGTGCCGTCGGAATAGTTCAGGGTCATAACCGGGAAGGGAACATTCATCTGGAAGCTGTAATCCCGGGATTCCAGCAGCTTGATGCCGGAGAAGGCGCCGTCATTCCAGAAGGGCGCAAGCGTCTCGTAATGCATCTGCTCCTTCACGCGGGTCACCTCGGGCAGGATGGCGTTGGTCAGCGCGTCGATGATGGTGTCCTGCGGCATTTTGCTGCTCAGGGCATCCAGCTGCATGGTGATCTCCAGCTTGGAGCTCTTGCCGAATTCACGGGTGGCCAGCATGCCGTAGGCCTGCCTTCTGGAGGGGTTGATGTAGGCGGCCAGGCCTTCGCTGCCGTCCGCCAGGATGTAGGCATCCTCTTCCGCCTGGTTGACGAACTCCTCCCAGGAGGCGCTGGATTTTACCTGATAGTTGTACTGGATGGCGTTGGTCTCATCCACATAGAGAGCGTTGTCGGTATCGAATTCCTGGGGCGCCGCGCCGGCCGGGCCGGAGAAGCAGACGAAAACCGGAGCCGCCGGATCGTAATCGGTGAAGAACTTATAGGCATAGCTGGGGTTCAGCCGGATCTCCGGATAGGATTCCGGTGTCAGCAACGGCCTGTTGTAAGTATACGAGGGCAGCTGCCGCATATACAGGCCGTCCTCAGCCAGGGCGGAAACGGCGGTCAGCAGCATCAGCAGCGACAGGAACAGGGCAACCAGCTTTTTCATGATGAACATCTCCTTTACATATGGGTATAGCAACTGATTGGTTGTATTATACCCGAAAAAGGCGGATCATACAAGGCACAGGAAACCAATGTTTGTTTCCGGCATGAAGGATTGCCCGGCCGGCTGATGAATATTATTAATAGGATAATTGTTGATAATATATGACGGAACCGGAACAGAGGGAGCCGTGAAAACATTGAGAAGATTGCTGATCACCGGGTTTGAGCCCTTCGGCGGGGAAAGCGTCAATCCCTCCTGGGAGGCGGTCAGCCGGCTGCCGGACCGGGTGGGCGACTGGCAGCTGACCCGGCTGCGGGTTCCGACGGTGTTCGGGCTGGCGGGGGAAAAGGCGCTGGAGGCGGCGGAGACGCTGCGTCCGGACGCGGTGCTCTGCGTCGGCCAGGCGGGCGGCAGGGCCGGCGTGACACCTGAGGCGGTCGCGGTCAATCTGCGGGAGGCGGCCATTCCCGACAATGCGGGCAGCCGGCCGGTGAATGAGCCGGTGATGGCCGGGGGTCCGGCTGCGTATTTTGCCACCGTGCCGGTGCGGGAGATGGTCCGGGCGATCCGGGAGGCGGATATCCCCGCGTCCCTGTCCCTGTCCGCCGGTGCCTTTGTGTGCAACGATCTGCTGTATACGCTGCTGGAGCATTTTGACGGGTCGGACACCCGGGTCGGGTTCATCCATGTGCCCTTTCTTCCGGAGCAGGCGAAGAACGGGCAGCCGAGCCTGACAATTGAGAAGATTACCCTGGCCCTGCAGCGGGCGATCGAGGTGCTGTAAAAAAGAATTCCCGGGGTTTTGCATCCGGGAAGCGAACGGATCATAAGGAAGGAGCGGAGCCTATGCGTTTTGATTTGCCGGACCTGAAGCTTGCGCCGATGCCGGAGTGGGAAGCCCGGCGGAGGGAATGGATCGCCCTGGCGGAGGACTGCCTTTACGGACACGCGCCGGAGGCTGCACCCGTCCGGGGAGAAGTGCTGGAAACGGAAATCCTGTGGGACGGAAAGGGGCGGAGGGAAACCGTCCGGATCTGCTACGGCCCGGACTTCGGTTATTCCTTTGACGCGGTGCTGATGGTGCCGGCGGATCCAGGGCCGCATCCTGCCGTCACCTGGAACCAGTTTTCCGCCCGGGACTGGGAGAGCTGCCCCTGTGAGGAGGCCGTCACCCGGTACGGGTTCATCATCGCCGGGTTTGAGCGGGAGCAGGCGGCGGAGGATAAGCCGGACGGCAGGCGGCCGGCCTGCGAGGCGTATCCGGGATACGACTGGGGCGGCGTCCGGATCTGGGCCTGGGCCCAGTCCCGCCTGGCGGATTATCTGCTGACCCGGGAGGACGTGGATCCGGGCAGGCTGGTCTGCACCGGCTTTTCCAGGGGCGGCAAGGCGGCCCTGGCCTGCGGCATTTTTGATGAGCGGTACGCGGTCTGCGCTCCGGTCTGCTCCGGCGCCGGCGGCTGCGGCTGTTTCCGGTATCTGGGGGATGAGAACGGCTTCTGTCAGGACGTGACGAAGGTGGAGGGCCTGGGCCGGATCGGTTCGGTGTTCCCCTACTGGTGGACGGAGAGCTTTTCCCGCTGGTGGCCGAAGCCCGATCCGACGCAGATGGGCCTGGAACAGGACTTCCCGCTCGATTCCCATACCCTGAAGGCGCTGATCGCGCCGCGGACGCTGTTCTCCCTGGAGGGCATCGGCGACGCCTGGTCCAATCCGCGGGGAACCGCGCTGACCTGGCGGGCGGCGCAGCCGGCCTTTGATCTGCTGGGCGGGACGAATATCGCGCGCTTCAAGCCCGGCGGCCACGCCTTCGGGCCGGAGGACTGGCGCTGCCTGCTGGATTTCTGCCTGGAGGCCTTCAGCGGAAAGCCGGTATTCGGGGACTGGTCCAACAATCCCTTTGATCTCACCCGCTGAATTTCCGCCGGGACAGACAGGAAGAACCCGGACGTTTCACGCGTTGCATAAATGACGGAGGGATGCAGAATGAAGAAATGGATGCTGGCCTTACTGCTGCTGTGCCTGATGATTCCCTGCCTCGCGCTGGCGGATGAGGCACAGGTCGCGTCCGTGGACGCAACCAGCTGGATCGTCGGGAAGGATCCCGATGCCTGGATCCCGGAGCGGATGATCGACGGGGATGAAACGACCCCGTACCAGTTTTCGTTAAAAACCACACCGCTTGGGAAACAGTTCCTGACCTTTTACCTTGGCTGGGTTTCGGACATCGACGCCCTGTGGATCAAGAACGGATTCTGGCGCGTCACGGACGGGCTGGACCAGTATGTCCGCAACTGCCGGGTCAAAAAAATGACGGCGGAATTCCTGTACGAAGGCGCTTCTGGCTTTGCCGACGCGCAGACGATTACGCTGCCGGACGATAAAACCCGCGCGGACTGGACGCGGATCTCCCTCGGGGAGCGGAACCGCGTGGCGGCGGTGCGCCTGCGGATTGATGACATTTATACCGGAAGCAAGTTCAAAAACGACGTCTGCATTTCGGAAATCAAATTTGTGAAGGGCTCCGCCGCCGTATACGATCTGTACGGCCTGGCGAAGCAGAAGATCGCGACCCGGAACGGCCCCGGCACCCAGTATGACGAAAAGGGCACCTACAACGTGGCCGGCCAGTATCTCCGGGTGTTCTCCCGGGCCTGGGATTCCCGGAACGGTATCTGGTGGGTGAAATGCGAAATCCCCTACAAGGGGGAGAAGCGGGTGCTGTGGACCGGCTACAAACGCTTTGACAGCGATACGCTGCCGCTGGAATCCATTCCGGTGGAGGGCGAGGATCCGAACGCCGGAAAGAGCGGCGGCCAGGCGCAGCCCGTACAGGGCTGGCGGGACGTGTACCGGGCCTTTGTCCGGAATCAGCAGTATGAAAAATACCTGCGCTGCGTCGAGCCGGCGTTTCAGGATTCCTTCTATGATCCGGCGCAAAGGACCAATACCTTTGCCCTGTATGATCTGGACAGAGACGGGGTTCCGGAGCTGATCACCGAATCCCTTTACGGCCTGGAGCAGTGCGACGTGTTCACCTGTGAGGGGAGCGCCGTGCGCTGGCTGGGCACCGCGGGCGGGGATAATTTCATCAACGATGTGTTCCGGTTCGACGATCCGCGGTATCCGGGCCTGTTCGTTTCCCTGGGCGGCCCGGCGCAGACCGTGCAGCGCTGCACGCTGTCGGGCGGCGCGATGACGAAGCAGACCGTCGGCGCGACCGTCATGAACGCGGAGGGGGACGAGGCGACCGATTTCCGTATGGACGTTCAGGACAGCGGGCTGTATATCCTGCTGTTCAACCGGCTGGTGGCCTGGCCGTCCGCGGGCGGAGCGTCGCTTGTCTGGTTCGGCTGGACGGAGCTGCTGAACGACGCCGGCTGGGTCAGCTTCTGCGCGTCCGCGGGCTGAACGGCTTCCGGGGCTTCCACCCGTGCATGGCGGAAACGCCCTCCGGGGTTACCGGACGGATCCATTTGCCGCTGAACAGGTGCAGCTGCATAATGACGTAACGGATCGGCTCATCCGCGTAGCAGAAGGCGAAGACTGCCAGCGTCGGCCATTTCCACACCATGCCGGAAAGCCAGACGAGCGGCAGGACCATCAGCCACATAAACACAATTTCCAGCACGGTGCCGGTCGTGGCGTCGCCGGCGGCGCGGAAGGTATCGTTCTGGGTCCAGTTTCCCATGCGGATCAGGGCTGCCGCCGCGTATACGCAGATCATGCCGAAGGCGATGCGGAAGCTCTCTCCCTGCATGCCCATCATGTGCAGGATCGGGGTATGCAGGCCGATCAGGGCAAGGCCCAGAATGCCGATGAAGCCCTGACAGAGATAGACCAGCCGCCAGGCCCGGCTGTAGGCGAGATCCGGATGCCCGGCGCCGACCTCGGTGCCCACCAGCACCGACGAGGCGTTGGAGAATCCGGCGAAGAAGCCGATGATCAGCCCCTCCAGGGTCCGGAACACCGCCAGGGCGGCGATGGCCTCCTCCGGCTGCCGGCCCAGCACGATGTTGATCACCATGTTGCCCAGCCCGATCAGCACCTCGTTCAGGATGATCGGGAAGCATTTTCTCAGATAGACGCGGATAAAGGCGGCGGTCCACCGGAAATGGCGGGAAACGGCCGCCAGATAGGGATGCCCGGTGCGCCGGGCCAGCGTCCAGACCACGCAGATATTGACGGCCTGAGCCAGCACGGTGGCGAGGGCCGCGCCGCGCACGCCCATGGCCGGCGCGCCGAGATTGCCGAAGATCAGCACCCAGTTCAGGAAGATGTTGGAGGCCACCCCGGCGACGGATCCGTACAGCGGGACCCGCACCCGGCCCGTGCAGCGCAGCAGGGCCGCCATGGCCATGGAGAACACCGTCAGCGGATAGCCGAAGCCGACGATCCGCAGATATTCCACGCCGATGGCGCGGATGGATTCCTTATCGGTATACAGCCGCATGACGCCTTCCGGAAAAAGGATCGCCAGCAGGCCGAAAAGCAGGCCGACCGTCATCATGCAGGTCAGCGTCAGGCCGTAGGAGCGGTTGATGCCGTCGTCGTCCTTCGCGCCCCAGTACTGGGAGAAGAACAGCATGCCGCCTCCGACGAAGCCCCAGTATCCGCTGAACATCAGCGAGGAAAACTGGGCGCAGAGCCCCACGGCGCCGACCTGTGTCGGCCCCAGGGAGGCGATCATCATCGTGTCCACCATGGACCCGGTGGTGGTCAGCAGGTTCTGCAGCGCCACCGGCACCGCGATCACCGCGACCTTTTTCAGAAAATCCCGCCAGGGGAAACGCGCTTTCTCCACGTTCTCGTCCTCCGCTGTGTACTGGGGCTATTATAGGCGCGGAACCGGGCGGGACGCAATGGGGAATATAATTAAGAAGGGGATGCCTCCTGGAGGCATCCCCTTGTCAGTAATCGGTTTTACGGGAGTCTGGCATCAGAGGCCGTCCACGCTGTCATTGGCGACAGGACCGGCGCTGCCGTACAGGCCTTCGATGATTTCATCCGCTTTGGGATCCAGGTAATGCAGCCTTGCACTGGACCAGTTGCCGTTGTCCTGAGCATAGTAGACCAGAACGATCTGCGCGCCGTTGGCGGAGGACTGCCAGAGCACCATATTCAGCGGGTCGTAATTCTTTCTGGCTTCCTCAAGATTATTCTGAATGTCCTGCTCAGAGTAGTTGGAACTGTAATGCATTTCTCCCCAGAGATCGTCCGGATTGGAGGATTCCGCGGTCGGCTCGCCGTATACGGAGGTCAGCTTTTTCTTCAGATCCTCAAAATTGCTGGCAGCATCCCCGTCGTAGAACTCATAGGTTCCGGCATAGAAGATCGCCTTGCTCAGGTCATAGGCTGCGGCATCCTCCGCGGTGGGGAAATAGAACTTCAGGTTGGTGGAAGCCTGATGGCCGGCAACCTCCTGGGAATTGTCCGGCTGGACATTTATGCAGTAGGATACCGGGCTGTCCTGGTTGTAAACCATCCAGGTGAACCAGTTGAAAAACGGATCCGCGATTCTCCGGGTAACCAGGGGCTGCCGGCCGTCCTGAAAGCTGATCCAGCCGATGCGGCTGCTTTTCGCGAAATCTGCGAGAGTTTCCCCGAAGGTGTGTCCGGAGAACTGAATCTCCTTTTCCGTGTCCGCCAGGGCGGCGGTGCAGGACAGAACCAGGATGGCAGCCAGAAGCAGGGCAACGATTTTCCGGGTTTTCATGGTGCGTGTCTCCTTTGCGTTTGTTCGGGCTGGAGCGTACGGATAAAAAGACTCTCCCCTCTGAGACAATGTCATTCAGATAAGGATGACGGAAAGAGAACTGGAACTGAAACAGGTTCCGGTCTCTTTTTTTGTTAAGAAAATTGCAGAAAAGGGTTGACAAATCGGTCAAAATGTGCGGCCGCTTTCGCTACTGAATCAAAGAAG
>JAFRLY010000004.1 GCA_017431005.1 Clostridia bacterium | reverse complement strand
TGCTGTATGAAAACCCGCTTTCCTGCGCAGAAGACCTGCGGGACTTCGTGCTGGAAGGCCGGGCTGTCACGACCTTTCCGGAAGGACGGATGCTGCTGGAGAACGCGGAGAGCGCAGCCATCGGCCAGAAAGCGAACTATGTGCTCTGGTGCAGGCGCGCCTTTCCGGCGGACCTGCTGCTGGAAATGGAATTCAGGCCTGTCCGGGAGCCGGGGCTGGGCATGATCTTTTTCGCTGCTCAGGGCCGGGACGGGCAGGATCTTTTTGATCCTTCCCTGGCGCCGCGCACCGGGGAATACCCGCAGTATCATCACGGGGATATCAACGCTTTTCACCTCTCCTTTTTCCGGAGAAAGGAAAAGGATGAGCGGGCTTTTCATACCTGCAACCTGCGCAAAAGCTACGGGTTCTATCTTGTGGCACAGGGGGCCGATCCCATTCCGGACGCCGCGGATGCGGAGGAGCCCTATCTGCTGTCCCTGCTGAAGAAGGGGCCGGAGGTCCGCTTCGCGGTCAACGGTCTGGAGGTGCTCCGCTTTCTGGATGACGGCAGCAGCTGGGGACCGCTGCTGGGCGGCGGATGCATCGGCCTGCGGCAGCTGGCTCCGATGGCAGGGGAATACGCGAACCTGCGGGTCTGGGCAGCCGGCGGGGAAAATACCTGATTTTCAGGGTCCGGAGCGCACATGCCTGCGGAAACGGCATTGACAGATATGCCGCGGCCATTCTAAGATAAGCACAGCAATAAAATGAGGAGTGTGAGCAGAAATGAAGGGAATCTTTAAGAGTCACGCGGACACGAACCTGATCGATCTGGGAGGCGGAACCACCCGGCGCATTCTGTCATGGAACGACCAGCTGATGCTGGTGGAGGTAGGCTTTGAGGCCGGTGCGGCAGGCGCGCCGCATACCCATCCCCATGTGCAGAGCAGCTATGTGCTGAGCGGAAAGTTCCGTTACGCGGTGGAGGATGAGAGCGTGGAGATGAATCCGGGGGATTCCATTGTGGTGCCCGGCGGACTGGTGCATAGCTGCGAGTGCCTGGAGGCCGGCAAGCTGCTGGATATCTTTACGCCGGCCCGGGAGGACTTCGTTAAATAACGGGCTGAAAGAACAGAAAAAGAACCGGAATGTGAATGGCGGCAGAGCATGCCGCCATTTTTCCGTTTGTGCGGACGCGGCGCATTATGATATAATTAATTGTTTATAGTTTGCGGCAGGCGCCGCGGTTTTCCTGGAGGAAGTATGCGACTGAAGAAACTGGAGCTGTATGGGTTCAAGTCCTTTGCCCAGCGGACGGAAATCCTGTTCAACGAGGGCATTACGGGCATCGTGGGCCCAAACGGATCCGGAAAGAGCAATATCGGCGACGCGGTGCGCTGGGTGCTGGGGGAGCAGAGCGCCAAGACCCTGCGGGGCGGCAGCATGCAGGACGTGATTTTCAACGGCACCCAGAAGCGCAAGCCCCTGAGCTACTGCGAGGTATCCCTGGTCTTTGACAATGAGGATCACGGCCTGCCGGTGGAGTACACCGAAGTGATGGTGACCCGGCGGCTGTACCGCAGCGGGGAGAGCGAATATTATCTGAACCGGTCCGCCTGCCGGCTGAAGGACGTCATTGACCTTTTCCGGGATACCGGCATCGGCAAGGAAGGCTATTCCATCATCGGCCAGGGCCGGATTGACGATATTCTTTCCCGGAAAGGGGAGGACCGCCGGCTGGTGTTCGAGGAAGCGGCCGGTATCGTGAAGTACAAGGCCCGGAAGGAAGAGGCGGACAAAAAGCTGGCTCATACGCTGGATAACATGAGCCGGGTGGACGATATTCTGGAGGAGCTGGAGCGGCAGCTGGGCCCGCTGGAGGAGCAGAGCCGGAATGCCCGGATCTATCTGGAAAAGGCTGCGGAGCTGAAGGTGCTGGACCTGAACCTGTTCCTTGTTCGCAGCGACCGGATGGAAGCCAGGCTGCGGGATACGGAGCTGGATCTGCAGGGACTGAAGGCGGCCCTGGAACAGACAGAAATCACCCTGGGGGAAAAAGGTGAGGAGCGGGATGCCCGTCAGGCGGAAATCACAGCCCTGGATGAGAAAATCACCGGTGCCCGGGAACGGCTGATGGCCGGCATGGAAACTGTGCATGAGATGCAGGACGCACTGCGGACCGTGGAGGAACGGCGGAAGAGCCGGGCGGAAAACCGGGAGCGGCTGCAGGATGAAAGCCGGGAGGCTGCCGAACGCCTGGCGGAAATGGAACAGTTGTTCACCGAAGCCCGCGACGGCGGACAGGACCGGGAGGACGTGCTGCGGGCCCGGGAACAGGAGCTGGAGGAGGCCGGAAAAGCGGAGGAAGCCGCCAGAGCCCTGGAGGAGGAACGGGAGCAGCGCCTGGAGGATCAGAAGGCCGCGATGATGGAGGCCATGAACCGCCGGGCCGCCGCGCAGAACGATCAGACCCGGCTGAAGACCATGCTGGCGACCATGGAATCCCGGCAGGTGGAGGTAACCGCTTCCTGCGAGGAGATGAGGCGGACTTCCCGGCGCCTGGAGGAGGCAGTGGGAGAAGCCAGGAAGCTGCTGAAGGCCGAAGAGGACAGGCAGCAGGCCATGGCGGATGCTCTGCAGAACGCCCGGGACGCCCTGGAAGCGGCGGACGCTCATGTGATTCAGGCCCGGAAGGATTACGACGGGCAGCTGAATGAGATCCGAGGCATGGAAAGCCGGCAGAAGCTGCTGGCGGAGATGTCCCGGGAAATGGAAGGCTACTCCAATTCCGTGCGCAGCGTGATGCGTTACGCGCGGGAGCATAACCTGAAAACCGTTCACGGCGCACTGGGCCAGCTGCTCAGCGTGCCGAAGGAATATGAAACAGCCATGGATATGGCGCTGGGCGCCGCCCAGCAGAACATCGTCACCGATGATGAGGAGACCGCCAAGCGCCTGATCGACTTCCTGCGCAACCAGCATCTTGGCCGGGCGACCTTCCTGCCCCGGAGCGCCATCCGGGGCAAGGGCCTGACGGACAGGGAGCGGGACGTGCTGCGGATGCCGGGCTGCCTGGGGGTGGCTTCGGAGCTGGTGAGCTGTGATCCGGAAAACCGGGAAATTGTGGAGAATCTGCTGGGAAGGACCGTTGTGGCGGATAACCTGACCAACGGAATAGCGATCATGCGCCGGGGGAATCACGCCTTCCGCCTGGTGACGCTGCAGGGGGACGTGATGCATTCCGGCGGCTCCATGACCGGCGGTTCCGTGTCCTCCCGGAATGTGAACCTGTTCAGCCGGGAGCGTGAGCTCAAGGAACTGACGGAAAAAATGGAAGCGGGTCAGCGTGAGCTGGAACGCCTGCTGCGGGCCATGCAGGACGGCCAGGCGGAGAAGGACCGGCTGAAGCAGTCTTCCGCGGACGCGCTGGAGGAGCTGCATCAGCAGGAAATTGCGGTGGCAAGGGAAACGGAACGGGTCGGCAACGCCACGGAGGAAGCCCGGGCTCATGCCATGCGCCTGGCGGAAACAGAAGCGGCCCGGGAACAGCTGATGGAATCCATTCTGCAGATCCGGGACCAGCTGTCCATTGTTTCCGGGGATACGGAAAAGGAAAATGAGACCCGGGAGGCCATGGAGGAAGCGATTCCGAAGCTGCAGCAGGAGCTTGCGGAAGCCCGGCAGGAGACGGAAGCCCGCGAGGCTGAAACACTGCGCCTGACGCTTGCGGTGAACGATCTGCGGCATGAAATCGAAACCATGACCCGGGATCAGAACCGCTATGAGCAGGACCGGGCCCGGATGGAACGGGAGCAGGAGCGCAGGGACAGGATGCTGGCCGAAATGGCCGAGGAGGAGACGAAGGACCTGCAGGAGAGCGCGGAGCGCGAAGCAGCGCTGGCCGCTGCCCGGGAGGATCAGGCACAGAGGGAGAAGATCACCCAGTCCCTGGAAGAAGACCGGGTGGCCAGGCAGGCGCAGCTGAAGGATATTCTGACGGAGATGGAAGGCCTGCATCAGGCCTTCAGCCGGGATACGGACAAGGCACACAGGCTGGAGCTCTCCCGCACGCGGGTGGAGGGCGATCTGAAGGCCCTGCGGGACCGGATCTGGAATACCTACGAGGTGACCTATGCCGGCGCAGAGGAATTCCGGCAGACGGAAGGCTTCAGCGTGACGGAAGCCGACCGGCAGGCGGCTCAGCTGTCCACGGAGATCCGGGCCCTGGGTCCGGTCAACGTGCACGCTGTGGAGGAGTACGCGCAGAGCAAAGCCCGGTACGATGAAATGTCGGTTCAGCGGCAGGATCTGGAAAAGGCGGAGGCGGATCTGCGGAAGCTGATTGCCCAGCTGCTGGAACAGATGAAAACCACGTTTGTCTCTCAGTTCAGCCTGCTGCAGGGATACTTTACGGAGACCTTCCGCCAGCTGTTCGGCGGCGGACACGCGGAGCTGATCCTGACGGATCCCTCGGATCCCCTGAACTGCGGTATTGAGATCAATGCCCAGCCGCCGGGGAAAAAGCTGCAGCTGCTGACGCTGCTTTCCGGCGGCGAGCGGACGCTGACAGCAATTGCCATTCTGTTCGCGACGCTGAAGCTGAAACCGACGCCCTTCTGCGTGCTGGATGAGATAGAAGCGGCGCTGGATGACGCCAACATCGGCTATTTTGCAGACTATCTTGTGCAATTCTCCCGGTCCACCCAGTTTGTGGTGGTGACGCACCGCAAGGGAACCATGGAACGGATGAACAGCCTGTACGGCGTGGCTATGGAGGAACAGGGCGTCAGTAAGATGGTGTCGGTTTCTCTGGAGGATTACAAGGCGGACGCATAAGCTTTCCCGTCCGGGAAAGAAAGGAATCGGCCATGAGAAGAAAAGGATTTGCGCTGGCCATCGCACTGGCGCTGCTGCTGGCACCGGCCGCGGCGGAGGAAGCGGCGAAGCTTCCGGCAGATCTGTTCGACCTGTATGCCTATGAGGAGGACGGATCGTACTGGCTCGGGACAGCGGCTCCGATTGCGGACGGTATCCTGGTGACAGCCGCGGTGACAGGGGCACAGACCGGATCGGCAATTTCGGACGGCTACGGCCTCTGGGACGCCGCGGTGGCCTGTACGGATGAAAACGGGCTGCTGACAGTGGTGTTCTATGATGAGGCGGAGCACGTGCCGAAGCTGGGAAGCTATCGGCTGCCGCCGTACGGGGAAGGCTTTTCCGGCAGCAGCCTGTATGTGCGCTGCGGGGATGAACAGGGTTCCCGGATCAACCGGTCGGTAAAGAAGGCGTCAGTGATCCGCTGGAAGGACCTGGACTGCCTGCAGCTGTTCCTGAGCGGTCCTGCAGAGCTGGGAGCTGCCGTGCTGACAGACGCGGGAGAGCTGGCCGGTATTCTGACGGCAAAATATGCCGAAGGAGAAAACCGGTATATCGCCCTGCCGGCGGAGAATATTTACCGGGCAGTGGCAGAGGCGGCAGACAGGATACAGTCCATGGATCTGACCGCCAGGGGACCGGAAGGCTTCTCCGTCACTGCGGAGGGGAATCTGGTTACCTTTGACTGGTCCGGAATGGAGATGACGCCGCCTGAGGAAGGCATGACCCGGTACCTGGTGGTTGCAGACGCCGGCAACAGCTATCTGACCTACTTTCCGCTGGAGAGTGAGGGAGCCACGGCAGTACGGATGCTGCTGACGCCCGGACGAACCTATGTTTCCGGATTTACCGCGGGCACTTCCGTCCCGGACAGTCTGCCGGAGGAGTATGCCGTGACGGTGCTGCCGGAGGCAAAGCCCCTGACGGACTACGGATTCCGTTCCACGGCCTGCATGCTGGCGGAAGGTCCGGAGGGCGGCCTGAAGAAGGGCGAAAAGCCCGTGCCGGTTACGGATGTGACAGAGGAGCTGCTGCGCTCCGGACGGGCGTATTTCTACTCCTCCTCCGTTTATGACGTGGAGGAGCAGATTGACGGTCTGACGCTGCTGGTGACGCTGACAACGCCTGCAGGAGAAAATTACCGGTATGTTTCCGGATGGATCTATGATCCGGTATATGAAAAAGAGGATACCTGGTTTGTATCCATGGATGATACCGAACTGCTGGAAAATCTGAACCGGGACGGCTATCCCGCCGGGGTCTACGAGCTCTCGTTCTATGTGGACGGGAAGCTGGCTGACACCTTCTTCTTTGAACTGCCATAACCGGAGGAGAAAACAACATGCCGAATTTTCAACTGAGCGACGCTGTTTTTGAGGAAGCCGCGAAACGGTTTCCGACACCGTTTCATCTGTATGATGAGGCAGGCATCCGGGTCCGCGCGCGGGCGCTGAACGCCGCCTTCGGCTGGAACCCGGATTTCCGTGAATACTTTGCGGTCAAAGCGCTGCCGAATCCGGCGATTCTCAGCATCCTGAAGGAGGAGGGCTGCGGGCTGGACTGCTCCTCCGCCACTGAGCTGACACTGGCGGAACGGTGCGGCTTCCGGGGAGAGGAGATCATCCTTTCCGCCAATGCCATGCCGCCGGAGGAATTCAGCCAGGCCAGAGCGCTCGGGGCTGTCATCAATCTGGATGACCTGTCGGATGTTCCGACGCTGCGGAGCCACGGCGGCATTCCGGAAACGGTCTGCCTGCGGTTCAATCCGGGCGGGGATTTCGCCATCGGCAACACGATCATGGGCAATCCCGGGGAAGCGAAATACGGCATGATGCCGTCCCAGCTGCGGGAAGCCCTGAAGGAACTGAAAACGGAGAGTGTCCGGACCTTCGGGCTGCATGCTTTCCTGTCCTCCAACACGCGGGAGGAGTCCTATTTCCCGGAGCTGGCGGCGCTGCTGCTGACGCTGGGGAAGGAACTGGCGGAGGAGACCGGGCTGCGGTTCGGCTTCATCGACCTGTCCGGCGGTATCGGGATTCCCTACCGGCCGGAGGATCCGGAACCGGATATTGCGGCGATCGGTGAAGGCGTCCGCCGGGCTTTTGAAAAGATCTGTCCGGAAGGCGGCGTGGGTATTAAAACGGAGCTGGGCCGCTGGATGACCGGCCCCTTCGGCTGGCTTGTAACCCGGGCCATGCATGAGAAGAAGATCTACCGGGATTACATCGGCGTGGACGCCTGCGCCGTCAACCTGATGCGGCCGGCCATGTACGGCGCGTATCATCATATTACGGTCTGCGGCAAGCGGGACTGGCCGGAGGACCATGTGTACGACGTGACCGGCAGCCTGTGCGAGAATAACGACAAGTTTGCCGTGGAAAGAAAAATGCCGGAAACCGTGCCAGGCGATCTGCTGGTGATTCACGATACCGGCGCCCACGGCTATGCCATGGGATACAATTATAACGGAAGGCTGCGGTCCGCGGAGATTCTGTACACCGCGGAGGGCGGTTACCGGATGATCCGGCGGGCGGAGACACCCGACGACTATTTTGCCACGCTGACAGGATTCTGAAGCCGCCCGGCTTTCAGAAAACCAGGTCTCCGGGACGGTAGCCCGGGGGAAGCGGCTCCTCCTCCAGGAAGGTGAAGGCCGGGTCCTCCAGCAGGGGGAGGAAAGCTTCATACGGGATCCGGGAAAACTCACAGCCGTAACCGCTCCGGCCGAACCAGCCGCCTTCCCTGGCGCTCAGGTTCAGATCCCGGGCAAACTTGGTGGCGTTGGAACAGTCATGCAGCAGCAGGGGCCAGTGTTCGGCTCCTGCTTTCTGCATCAGGCGCAGGGTCAGGTCCCGGCTGAAGACCGGGCTGAGATATCCCATACGGTAAAAATACATGGCTTCGCCCCAGTAGTTTCCGAGGTTGTTCTCATTCAGGTGCAGCTCCGCGCAGTTCATGAATTCCGCGCCGGAGGCGAAAATCTTCTCCTTCTTCTGCAGGAAGGTATCGTAGAATTCCCGGGTCATGGGCGTTTCAATCCCGACCTGGGGAATATAATCCCGGGCGGCCGCCATGGCTTCAATGACCCGGTCGGAGGCATTGGTGGCGCCGAGGTTGAAGCGCAGCTCATCCAGCCCGGCTTCGCCCAGGGCCTTCAGGTTTTCAGGCGTCGCCAGGATGCCGTTGGTATACATGTGCTGATGAACGCCGGCTTCATGGAAACGCCGGATGACCGGATAATATTTTTCAATTTCTATGAAGGGCTCCAGATAGACGTAGGAGATGCCGGTGGGCCTGTGTTGCAGCAGGAACAGCAGAGACAGATCCTCCTCCCGGTAACGGGTGCCGCCGATTTCCCACAGCCCTTCTCCGATGGGTTCGATGCTGTCCAGCATTCCATAGTCATAGCAGAAGGGGCAGGCGGCATTGCAGCGGTTGGTTTTGCGCACGGCGGACAGACCGGTGCCCAGCAGGCAGCTGCGGCATCCGCGGGGATAGCGACTGTCCGGTCCGACATACAGGGAACAGCAGGCCATGCCCGGCTGCCAGGGAATGCCGGCCGGCTGCCCCGGGACTACGGCCATGAGGCCGGGGATTTCCCGGAGCAGGGCTTCCCGGCGGGCGCTGACGGCGCGCTCTATCTGATCAAAAACGGCATAGGCAATCTCCTGCTGCCGGGGACCCGGCGTCTCCTCCTCCGGGAGGTCGGACAGGAACCGGAACCAGGTCAGGGCATCCGCTTTGGCAATTTTCATCCTGAACATCCTTTCAATGACTGGGTTTGTTACAATAATATTTCATTTTCTTGACAAAAGCAAGATGAAAAGCTACAATATATGGTGTTCGCACCGGAAACGGATTCCGGGCGGATAAAGTGCGGGATTTCATACCGGTCAGGATGAAACAGGAGGGTGAAAGCGTGTTCAGAAAATCAACAGCCTGGCTTGCTGTTTTGCTTGGAATCATTATGGGCTGCTGCGCTTTCAGCCTGGCTGAGACGGGCATTGTGCGTGACGAGGACGGAGGTATCTGGAATTATGATACCGGGATTTATACCAGCCCGGAAGGCGTCAGCGTCAAAATCACCCCGGATGACAGTGAACCGTCAGGAAACAGCAGCGGGGGGATCGTTGTCAATGATTCCTCCGGCATTCCGATGAATGAGGACGGCAGCATTACCGTTATTTCCGGACAGTACGGAACCGGGGATGATTCTTCTTCCGGCGGCGGGCTGACCCAGGAGGAATGGGAGGCCCGGATGAAGAAGGCGCTGGAGCGCAACGGAACCTATACGGAAACCTATTACTTCGGCCCGGAAAAGGATCCTATTCCGGCTACCGTGCTTTACATGGGGCTGGCCCGGTCCATGATCCGGATCGGTGAGAATGATATGCTGGTGAATACCTGCGACCTGGCCTGGTCCACCGAGGCGCCGGCAAGCCAGGTGCTTGCGGTGATTGACGCCAACCGGGTCGGCTATGCCACCCTGCGGGCCAATACCAGCACCAAAGCCTTTGTGCTGGATCACTGCATCACAGGGAAGGTTGTGCGGGTGCTGAGCACCGGAAAAAACTGGTCCAAGGTGGATTACGACGGGATGCGCGGCTATGTGCTGACTTCCGCCCTGAAGTTCTTCCCCAATGTGATCCGGACCTATGAATCCGGGCTGATCAGCATTGACGGCCGGACCACCGGAAAATCCACGATCAATATCCGTGCCAACGCGAAAGCGGGATCCCGGATTCTGGGGGATTATGTGCTGGGAACGCCGCTGACGATCTTCTCGCGGGACGACAAATGGTGCGAGGTGGACGTGGCCGGCTGGCACTGCTATATCCTGACTGAATATGTGACCATGCTGGACGCCGAAACGGCGATGATGGCCAACAATTCATAAGGAAGCACCGCCCGGTACAAAACGGAATAATTGACAAACCAGCCTGAACGTGAAATAATGTTCAGGCTGATTTCTTTTTGTTTCGAGGTGCATAGCAAAATGGCCGCAAAACGCAACAAACGTTTCTCAAAAACGGAGTGGTCCTGGATTTTCTATGACTGGGCCAATTCCATTTATGCCACCAACATCATGGCGGCAATCTTCCCGATCCTGTATTCCCAGGTGGCGGGCGACGGTTCGCTGGGGGACCATCTGTACGGCTACGCGGTTTCCTTCGCAAACCTGCTGGTGGCTGTTCTGGCGCCGTATCTGGGCTCCATTGCCGATTTCAAGGGCATGAAGAAAAAGCTGTGGACAGGGTTCATGCTGGCGGGCGTGGTTTTCACCGCCGTCATGGGCCTGGTGGGCAGCTGGCAGCTGATGCTGGTGGGTTTTGTTATCAGCCGGATCGGGTTCAGCGGAGCCAATATGTTCTATGACAGCTTCCTGACGGACGTGACCACGCCGGACCGGATGGACAAGGTCAGCACCTGGGGCTTTGCCATGGGGTATATCGGCGGTTCAACGATTCCGTTCATCATCTCCATCGCGATTATGCTGCTGATGAAGCAGAGCGAGCTGAGCATGCGGATTGCCGTGCTGATCGTGCCGGTCTGGTGGCTTGTATTCTCCCTGCCGTTCATGAAGAACGTTCACCAGGTGGCCTATGTGGACACGCCTCCGGCGGAGCTGGGCAAGGCGGCCTGGAAGAATACCGTGAACACCTTCCGCAGCATTTTGAAGAACAAGGCTGTCCTGTTCTTCCTGTGCGCGTATTTCTTCTATATTGACGGTGTGGATACCATCATTTCCATGGCAACGAAATACGGCGACACGCTGGGACTGGGCGCCATCGGAATGATCCTTGCGCTGCTGGTGACGCAGATCGTTGCCATGCCCTGCAGCATCCTGTTCGGCAACTGGTCCAAAAAAGCGGGCACACTGCGGCTGATTACCATCGCGGTGCTGGTTTACGCGTTTATCACGATCCTGGGCTTCGGCATGGGCTTTATTGTGGACTTCCATGAGAGCCTGAATCTCACCATGGAAAAGGCTGTCGGCATCAGCCAGGTGCTGTTCTGGGTGCTGGCCACTCTGGTGGGCACGGTGCAGGGCGGTATTCAGGCCCTGAGCCGCTCCTATTTCGGCCAGCTGATTCCGGCGGAGCGCAGCGGCGAGTATTTCGGCTTTATGGATATTTTCGGCAAGTTCGCCTGCGTTATCGGCCCCGCTCTGTATGAGCTTTTCTACGGACTGACCGGCAAGGCGTGCTTCGGCATTCTGAGCATTATCCTGCTCTTCGTGCTGGGCTTTGTCTTCCTGACGGTCGGGAAAAAGCATTTCCGGATCGCGGAAAACAAAGCCTGACAAAGGAACGGAGCATCAACAAAAACCGCCGCGGCTGCGGCGGTTTTTACTGTCCTGTGACCCGGCGGAAAAGGCTCCGTACCCTGCCGGGCAGCGTCCGTGATTTTCTCAGCTGGGATTCAGCCTCAAAAGCCTGCATGTGATACTCATGGTTGTCCGGATCCAGCCGGAGCGCTTCCCGGAGAGACTGATGGGCGCTTTCATACTGGCGCATGGCCATCAGGATCCGGCCCTGCAGCGCATACCAGGCAGCGCTGCGGCCTTCTGCCCGCAGCAGCTGGCGGAGCGCTTCCTCCGGTTTTCCCTGGGAAAGCCTGCTTTCAGCCAGCATGATGGCGTCATCCTGATGCAGCTCAGGGACGACGGAGGGCCTGCGGCGGGGGGCGGACATCCGGAGAGCCTCCTCATAGGCCAGGTTGATTTCCACCATGCGCTGCTGTGCCCGCTGACGGGCAGCAGGGTCCTGCATCATGTCCGGATGCCACTGCTTGACCAGGACGCGGTAGGCGCTCCGGATCTCCTCCGGGTCGGCCCAGGGAGGCACCCCCAGCGTCTGAAAAGGACTGATCATCGCTCATACCTCGACGGGATCAGGCTATAGGTTCCCGCTCAATCACTGCGCCGAGGGAACGAAGCTTGTCCTCAATATGCTCATAACCGCGGTCAATATAGCCGGGTTCATAAATTTCCGTAACGCCGCGGCCCATCAGCCCGGCAATAATCAGCGCAGCGCCGGCCCGCAGGTCGGTGGCGGTCATCGGGGCTCCGTAAAGCTCCGGAACCCCTTCAATGATGGCGGTGCGGTCCATCACCCGGACGTGGGCGCCCATGCGGCGGATTTCATCCAGGTGGCGGAAGCGCTGCTCAAAGATCGTTTCAGTGACGATGCTGGTTCCCTTGGCTGTGGTCAGCAGCGCGCTCATGGGCTGCTGCAGATCTGTCGGGAAACCGGGATATACCTGGGTTTTGACGTTAATCGCGCGGCGGGGACCGACAACATGCACACGGATGGCATCGTCATAATCCGTAACCTTGACGCCCATTTCCAGCAGCTTGGCGCTGAGAGCGTCCATATGGGTGGGAATGCAGCCGTTGATGATGATGTCTCCGCCGGTGGCAGCAGCGGCGATCATCAGCGTACCTGTCTCAATCTGATCGGGAATAACGGCATAGGTTGTTTTATGCAGATGCTGGACGCCCCGGATCCGGATGATATCCGTACCGGCGCCCTTGATCTTGGCGCCCATGCTGTTCAGGAAGTTGGCCAGGTCAACGATGTGGGGCTCCTTGGCCGCGTTGTAGATGACCGTGGTGCCCCTGGCCTTGACTGCGGCCAGAATCACGTTCACCGTGGCGCCCACGGTGACAATATCAAAAAATACGTCGCCGCCGGTCAGTTGATTGCATTCGGCGGTGATCAGACCGCCGATTTCCCCGGCGTCGGCACCGATGGCCTGGAAGCCCTTCAGATGCTGATCCACCGGACGGGTGCCGATATCGCAGCCGCCGGGTGTGGGCACCTGAGCCTTGCCGCAGCGGCCCAGCAGGGCGCCGAGCAGATAGTAGCTGGCGCGGAGACGCTGCGCGTTTTTATAGGAAACACTGGTCCCTTCCGCCGGGCGGGGATCCACAACCATGGATTTGCCCGGGATATAGTCCACTTTGGCGCCCAGATCCTTCAGAATATCGGCGAGGGCGTGAACATCCTCAATATCAGGGAGATTCTCAATGGTGCAGGGCTCGTCACACAGCAGGGTCGCGGGAATCACGGCCACAGCAGTGTTCTTTCCGCCGCTGACACGAACCTGCCCCTCCAGAGCATGTCCGCCGGTAACCAGCATCCGATCCGTAGACGGCAAAGCATTTCACCTCCCAGGCAATCTGTTGACTTTTTCTATTATACACAATTCCCTGTTTACTGACAAGAAAAAGGATGGAGAGCCTGCAGGAGGCTCTCCGGACATGAATATGTAAAAAGCAACAGATGTTTTACCAGCCGCCGCGGCCGCCCCGGCCTCCGCCGTGGCCGCCCTGGGTATTCTGACCGCCGGCATTCCCCCAGGCACCCTGGCCGCCGGCGTTTCCGAAGCCGCCCCAGCCGCCCCGCATGCCGCCGCCCATCATCTGATTCGGAATGGAGGCAAGCTGCTGGCCGTTGACAAATATGCTTCCGCCGTTGAACTGAGCGCTCCCGTCGTAATCGAAGCTGGCGCCGTTGACGGTGACCGTGCCGCCGTTCATGTAGATATTGCCGTTCGAATCAACGCCGTCGGTATCGCCCGCGCCCATGGTGATGGTGACCTCGCCGCCGTTGAATTCCACGGCGATTTCACAGGCGGTGGATTTTTTCGCGGCGTTGATACCGTCGTCCGAGGCGGCAATACTGACGGAACCGCCGTTGATCCGGATGTAGGTGGCTTCGATGCCTTCAGCGCCGCTCAGGTTCAGGGTGCCGCCGTCGATCTGGCAGACGGTGGTGGCATGGATCGCGTCGTCACCGCAGGTGACGGTGATGTCGCCGTCCGCAATATAAATGTAACCTGCGGTATTGTCGTCGCTGTCTTCCGCGTGGAAGCCGTCGGTGCCGGCTTTCAGCTCAAAGGTGCCGCCGGCAACCCGGATCGAATCATGGGCCTCAAAGGCCTTGGAGGCCGCGGTAATCCGCCAGGTGCCGCCGGTGATTTTCAGATCATCCTTGCAGACAACGCCGTTGTCCGTGGAGGACACGGTCAGAACAGCCGTGCCGCCCAGAACCAGGTCCTGCCTGGAAAAGATGACGCCGTCCGTGTTGGTACTGCCGTCTGCCCGGAAGGATCCGGTGACGGCAAGGGAACTGTCGGAAGCCAGGGTGATGAAAACCTTATCCGCAGTCTTCACATAAATGCAGGGGAAATCGCTGTTGGTCAGCTGCAGTCCGTCCAGCACCAGCTGAACCTTGGCGTCATCCGGCGCTTCCACCGTGACGGTGACCTCCGACGCGGTGCCGGTCAGAACGTATACACCGGCTTCCGTGACGGTGAGATCCGTACCGTCGGAAACGGTGAAGGTGACGGCGTCTGTAAGGTCAGCCTCCTGAGCCAGATCCCGGCTGGTAAACTGATCCGCCGCGGCGTAGGCTGCGGCGCCGGAAGACGCCAGGGCGGAGGGAACCGTCAGGGCCATGATCAGGAGAACGATTGCTGCCAGGAGAGATTTTATCTTCGTAAGTGTGTGCTTCATACTGCGCACCGCCTTTCCTTTCGTTGATGAGGCCATCATAGGAGGATAACCTAAATCGTAATTAAAAAGAAAAAAGTTTTTCAGAACGTTCAGCGGAAGGCCCGTATGCAGTATAATGGAAAGGACAGGGGAGGAAAAGAGCATGAAAAAAATTCTTTGTCTGCTGCTTTGCCTGGTACTGGCCCTTATTGCCTCCGCCGCGGCAGAGGAACCGGAACCGCAGGCGGAATACGCCTTTTCCGGGAAAGTCCAGCGGAGATATGATTCTGAATCCCTGAAGTATACGGTGGAGCGGTTTAAAATTGACGGGACGCTCTGCTATCTGAGCAAGATCTGGGTGCAGGATCCCGCGCGCCAGATCCGGAAAGCCACCGCCGACTGGAAAAAGAACATCAAGCGGCCGGTGCACATCGTGGAAAACATGCCGGAGGCCGCCCTGGTGATCAACGGCAGCGGCTATGTGAGCCCCATGTACCCATGGATCCCGGAAAACTACCCCGGAGTCAGCAAGGATTACCATTATACGCCGCTGGGCTCTCTGACAGTGACGAACGGGGAGATTTTCCGCAATCTGGAGGGCGTGAGCTACTACGGGCTGACACTAGAGGAGGACGGGCTTCATATGTATATTGATGCGGAGAATGAAACAGTGCTGGCCCGGAATCCCACGGAAACCTGGTCCTTCTATATTGAATGCCCGATGCTGCTCAACAACGAGGATATTCTGCCGGAGGAATGGCCTTTTGCGGACCAGCGGGCGCGCCGCACCGTGATTGCCCGGGTGAACCGGAACAATTACCTGATCCTGACGGTAACCAACGAGGGCAGAATCGGCCTGACGCTGCGGCAGGTCAGCCGGTTTTTCCGGGAGCACTTCGACACAGAGTGGGTCTATGACCTGGACGGCGGGCCTTCCTCCGTGCTGATGTGCCGCGCGAAGGGCCGGAAGACCCTGGTGACCCTGATGGGCGGCAAGGCGAAGGACGCCGACGTCATGGCCTTTACTGAACTGCCTTAAATTCAAGCAAGCGGGCTGCTGTAAGTTGGGGCAACGCCTTGCAAAGCACCGGGGCATTTGATATAATGCCCCGGTACGTTTATTTGCTTTTTTGGGAAGGAGTTTACCGGTTATGAAAGAGATTACCTCCGCTCAGCTGCGGGAAAAATTCCAGTCCTTTATGGAATCCAAGGGTCACCACCGGATTCAGTCCGCTTCCGTGATTCCGGAGAACGATCCCACCGTGCTTTTCACCACCGCCGGCATGCATCCGCTGGTGCCCTATCTGATGGGCACGCCCCATCCCGCCGGCACCCGGCTGACCGACGTGCAGAAGTGCATCCGCACCGGGGATATTGACGACGTGGGCGACCCCAGCCATCTGACCTTCTTTGAGATGCTGGGCAACTGGAGCCTGGGCGACTATTTCAAGGAAGAGATGATTCCCTGGAGCTGGGAATTCCTGACCAGCCCGGAATACCTCGGCCTGCCGAAGGAAAAGCTGGCTTTCACGGTGTTTGCCGGGGACGAGGACTGTCCGCGGGACAACGTGAGCTACAACCTGTGGCGGAACTGCGGTGTGGCGGAGGATCATCTGTTCTTCCTGCCGAAGGAAAACAACTGGTGGGGCCCCGCAGGCATTACCGGACCCTGCGGCAGCGACACGGAGATGTTCATCATCACTGATAAGGAGCCCTGCGGCCCCGACTGCTCTCCCGCCTGTTCCTGCGGCCGTTATCTGGAGATCTGGAACGACGTGTTCATGGAATACAACAAGACTGCCGAGGGCAAATATGTGCCCCTGGCCAAGAAGAACGTGGACACCGGTATGGGCCTGGAGCGCACGATCTGCGTGCTGAACGGCAAGAAGAGCGTTTATGAGATTGACGCCTTCGCCGGCATCCTGGCGAAGATTGCCGAGCTGAGCGGAAAGACCTACGGCGAGAACGAGGAGGACACCCGTGCCTTCCGGATTATCGCGGATCATATGCGGACCTCCACCTTCATCCTGGGCGACGACCGGGGTGTCAGCCCCTCCAACACCGACCAGGGGTATATCCTGCGCCGGCTGATCCGCCGCGCTGTGCGCTACGGCATACAGCTGGGCCTGCCGGAAGGCTTCACGGTGGAAATCGCGAAGGTGATTGTGAACCAGTACCGGGACGTGTATCCGGAACTGGAGCGGAACGCCGCCTTTGTGCTGGAGCAGCTGCAGCTGGAAGAGGCGCGGTTTGCCCGGACCCTGAAGCAGGGCGAGAAGGAATTCGAAAAGGTGTACGCCAACGTCTGCGCCACCCGGGATCTGCTGAACCAGATTCTGGCCGCGGAGGACAAGGCGGCCCTGGCTGCCGAGCTGGCGAAGACCAAGAAGCTCCGTCCCTCTCCCGACATGATGCCCATTATCGAAGCGGCAAACGCCGGCGCCGCGGCCGCGCTGGAGACCGCGATTCAGGCCCGGCTGGCCTCTCTGTCCACACTGGACGGGCGCAGCGCGTTCAAGCTCTATGACACCTACGGCTTCCCGATCGAAATGACGAAGGAGCTGGCGGCGGAAAAGGGCATGACCGTGGACGAGGCGGACTTTGCCGAACGCTTTAAGAAGCATCAGGAGCTGAGCCATCAGGGCGCCGATCAGAAGTTCAAGGGCGGCCTGGCGGATCACAGCGAGCAGACGGCCCGGCTGCATACCGCGACCCATCTGCTGCACGCCGCGCTGCGGAAGGTGCTGGGCGATGAGGTAGCCCAGAAGGGCTCCAACATCACGGCGGAGCGCCTGCGCTTTGACTTCAGCTTCGGCCGGAAGATGACGCCGGAAGAACTGCAGGAGGTGGAACGCCTGGTCAACGTCGCGATCGACGCGAAGGTGCCGGTTGTCTGCGAGGAAATGACCGTGCCGGAGGCTAAGGCCAAGGGTGCGATCGGCCTGTTTGAGAACAAGTACGGCGAACGGGTACGGACCTACAGGATGGGCGAGTATTCCTTCGAAATCTGCGGCGGCCCCCATGCGGAGAACACCGGAGACCTGGGCTCCTTCAAAATCCAGAAGGAAGAGTCCTCCTCCGCCGGCGTGCGCCGGATCAAGGCGACCATTCAGCCCAAGGCATAACGGAGGCATCGCATGAAGACCAACGAGCAGGACGAACTGAACCGTATGCGGGAGGACCGGGTGTCCGGCGAGGATGTTTTTAACGGCATCATTCTCCATGTGCAGCGGGACACCGTGCGCCTGCAGGACGGCAATGCCGCAACCCGGGAAGTGATCCGCCATATCGGCGCGGTCTGCGTCATCCCCGTGACGGAGAACAACGAAGTCATTATGGAGCGGCAGTACCGCTATCCGATCAACCGGGTCATCTGGGAAATTCCGGCCGGCAAGCTGGACGCCCCGGGTGAGGAATGGCTGGCCGCAGCGCAGCGGGAGCTGTCGGAGGAAACCGGCTATACCGCGGATGAGTGGACGATGATCGGCGAGTTTTACGGCGCGCCGGCCTATTCGGACGAGCGGATCGGCATGTTCCTGGCCCGCGGCCTGCACCGGGGGGAACGGCATCTGGATGAAGATGAATTTCTGGACGTGGTGAAGGTACCGCTGAAGGATCTGGTGGAGGACGTGATGGCGGGGGTTATCTCCGACGCGAAAACCCAGGTGGCGGTTCTGAAGGCCGCGCGGATTCTGGGCGTGTGAATAATCTGTTTACTGTTCCGGCAGCAGATGCTGCCGGGATTTTTGTTTCCGGCGGAAGTTTTGTTTGCCCGGCGCGCCCGGTCTGTGTTATACTGTCCCCCGCGCGTCTTTGCGCGAAATCAGAAAGAAATGGAAGTAAGCATGAATTTTCAGGAACTGAAACTGATACCGGCGCTGCTCCGGAATGTCCGGGAAGCGGGCTATGAAGAGCCGACGCCGATTCAGAAGGAAACCATACCGCTGGTGCTGGAGGGCCGGGACGTGCTCGGCTGCGCCCAGACCGGCACCGGAAAGACCGCCGCATTTTCCCTGCCGATTCTGCAGCAGCTGCTGCAGCGGCCGTCCCGCAGGCCGGAGGCCAAAGTCATCCGGGCGCTGATTCTGTCGCCGACCCGGGAGCTGGCCATGCAGACCTGGGAGAATATCCAGGCCTACAGCAAGGGACTGCCGGTCAGCAGCTGCGTGATTTTCGGTGGCGTGGGCCAGGGTGCCCAGGCGGAAGCGCTGCACCAGGGAGCGGATATCGTTGTGGCATGTCCCGGCCGGCTGATGGATCTGATGGGCCAGGGACTGGTGCGCCTCGACTGGGTGGAGATCTTTGTGCTGGATGAGGCGGACCGGATGCTCGATATGGGCTTCATCCACGATGTGCGCCGGATCGTGCACGCGCTGCCGGAGCGGCGGCAGACGCTGCTGTTTTCCGCCACGATGCCCCCGGAGGTGGAAAAGCTGGCGCTGGACCTGCTGGAGGATCCGGCAAACGTCAAGGTGGATCCGGTGACCTCCACGGTGGAGGCGATCGACCAGTGCCTTTACTATGTGGATAAGGTCAACAAGAAGCATCTGCTGGCTCACCTGATGGAGAGCGACGAGGTGGAAAACGCCCTCGTCTTTTCCCGGACAAAGCACGGTGTGGACCGGATTGTAAAGGATCTGAAACGGGCCGGGCTGGAGGCTGTCGGAATCCACGGCGACAAGAGCCAGAACGCGCGGCAGACGGCGCTGAACCGCTTTAAGAACGGTGAGGTGAAGATCCTTGTGGCAACGGATATCGCGGCCAGGGGCATCGATATCGCAGGTCTGAGCCACGTGATCAACTATGATATGCCCAATGAGCCTGAGGCCTATATTCACAGGATCGGCCGCACCGGCAGGGCGGGACGGGACGGGAAGGCCATCTCCTTCTGCTGCATTGATGAGTACAAGCAGCTGGGCCAGGTGGAGAAGCTGATCGGCAAGCGGCTGCGCCAGGAGGAAAGCGACTGGCCGATGGAAAACTTTACGCCCACGCCGCCGAAGGTCCGGGAGCCCAGGCCGGCCCGGATCACTGCCTCGGGCGAGGCAGCGCCCTGGCGGAAGGCGGAGCCGCAGCGGAAAGCGGAAACGAAGGTCAGAACAGAATCGCAGCGAAAGGAAGAACAGCCCCGGAAGGCAGCCCCGGCAGTGCGGGTCGTGATCCCGGAGATGCCGGGCCCGTCCTCCGCCAGGACGTCCCGGACAGGAACAACCCGGACGGGGAACAGCAGCGCGCCTTCCCGCAGAGCAGGCGCCGGGCAGCCGGTGCGGCGGACAGCCCGCAGACAGGGCGGCCCGAAACCCGGCAGGCGCCGGGGATAAGGCGCGGCAGAGATTGAACGGATTCCGCCGGGAATCCGTTTTTTCTTTGCACGAAAATTGACAAGCGGAGAACCGGAGTTTATGATGTTTTTCATACAGGCGGAGCGTTCCCCGTCCGTTGTGCCGCCGATTACGGAACGCTTAAGGGATGATATTGATGCCGATTAAAATTCCGGACCATCTGCCGGCGGTGAACGTCCTGCAGAAGGAAAATATCTTTGTCATGACCACTGGCCGGGCGCAGTCACAGGATATCCGTCCGCTGCAGATCCTGCTGGTGAACCTGATGCCGAAAAAAATCCAGACGGAGGTGCAGTTTTCCAGACTGCTGGGGAATACTGCCCTGCAGATCGAGCTGGAGCTGGCAGCGCCGGCCAGTCATACCTCCGCCAATACGCCGCAGGAGCATCTGCAGGCGTTCTATAAATCCTTTGATGAAATCTGGGACCGGAACTTTGACGGCTGCATCATTACCGGCGCGCCGGTGGAGCATCTGCCCTTTGAGGAAGTGGATTACTGGCCCGAGCTGTGCGCGCTGATGGACTGGACCAAAACCCACGTTCATTCCACGTTCCATATCTGCTGGGGAGCTCAGGCGGGCCTGTATCATCATTACGGGATCCCGAAGATCAGTCTGCCGGAAAAGCTGTTCGGTGTATTTCCCCATCAGGTGGAATACAGAAACAGCATTCTTTTCCGGGGCTTTGACGATACTTTCCAGGTGCCGCATTCCCGCCATACCACAATCTCCCGGGAGGCCGTGGAGGCCTGTCCCGAGCTGCGGGTGCTGGCGTCCTCCCCGGAGGCCGGGATTTACGCGGTGTACAACAGGGAATACCGCCAGATTTTCATCACCGGGCATTCGGAGTATGATCCCGATACCCTGGAGCAGGAATACAAACGGGACCTGGCTCAGGGAAAACCCATCGCGCCTCCGAAACATTATTATCCGAACGACGATCCCACGCTGCCGCCGATGGTTTCCTGGCGGGCACACGCCAACCTGCTTTTCTGCAACTGGCTGAACTATTTTGTGTATCAGACAACGCCCTACGATCTGGGACGGATTTCCGAGCGCGGAAAGGAAAGCGTCTCCTGAAGAAGCGGAGGAGAGAAATGATGAAACGCATACTGACTGCTCTGCTGCTGGTCCTGTGCCTTACAGCAGGATGCGCCGGCGCGGAAACCGCCGTGCCGGAATACATGCAGAAGCCTCTGGCGGATTTTACAGCGGCCACCGCGGACGGCGGCACCTTCACGCTTTCGGAAGCGCTGCAGGAAAAGGATCTGGTGATGATCAACCTGTGGGCGACCTGGTGCGGCCCCTGCGTCATGGAGTTTCCCTTCATGCAGGAGGCCTATGAGCAGTACAGCGACCGGGTGGGGATTATTGCCCTTTCGGTGGATCCGGGGGACACGCCGGAGAATATCGCGGCCTTTGCGGAGCAGCTCGGGCTGACCTTCCCGATGGGGAACGACGCCGAAACAGGCCTGGCGGAGGTTTTCCAGGTGATGTATATTCCGACCACCGTGCTGGTGGACAAGGCGGGAAATGTGCTGAAACTGGAGATCGGCGGGCAGCCCTCGGCAGAGGCTTTCATACAGATGTTTGAGGAGGCGCTGCCTGAAGCGGCCGCTGAGGCGGAAGTATGAGACAGAGGGACGGTATTCAGCGGACACCGGAGGAAACAGGGAAGCGGCGCGCGGCGCGGCTCTGCCTGCTGGCCGCGGCAGCGCTGCTGACCGTTCTGGGCATCCTGAACGGCGGTATGCAGGACGTGCTGACGAAGGCCGTATGGATCTGTACGGAGTGTATCGGCCTTGGCTAAGATCAGAATATGGTGGGCGAAATACCGTCCCACAACCCGGAAGCTGGTTCAGCTGGCTGCGGCATTGCTGCAGAATGCCAACCTGAAAGGCTTCGCGGAAGGAAAAATCTATACGGGACAGACTAAAGCGGTATGCGTGCCCGGGCTGAACTGCTATTCCTGCCCGGCAGCGGTCGGCGCATGCCCGCTTGGCGCACTTCAGAACGCCCTCAGCGTATCTGCACAGCGGCCTGCTTTTTATGTGATCGGCCTGATTGCCCTTTTCGGGCTGCTGCTCGGCAGGATGATCTGCGGCTGGCTGTGCCCCTTCGGCTGGATTCAGGAGCTGCTGTACAAAGCGCCTGGCCCCAAGATCCGGAAAAGCCGCGTGACCCGTGCGCTCAGCTGGATCAAATACGGGGTTCTGGCGGTGTTCGCGGTGATCCTGCCGCTGTGGTACGGGATCACAAAGTTCCCGATGCCTGCTTTCTGCAAGTATATCTGCCCGGCCGGAACGCTGGAAGGCGCCGCGGGTTTGCTGATCCATCCCGCCAACGCCGGCCTCCGGAGTATGCTCGGGGAACTGTTCAGCCTGAAGGCGGCGATCCTGGTGCTGACGGTGACGGCCTGCGTGTTTGTTTATCGTGCTTTCTGCCGGTTCATCTGCCCGCTGGGGGCTGTCTACAGCCTGTTTTCCCGGATTGCCCTGGCGGGAGTCCGGGTGGAGGCTTCGGTCTGCAGCGGCTGCGGCGCCTGTGTGCGCACCTGCCGGATGGATGTACTGCGGGTCGGGGACCGGGAATGCATCCACTGCGGGGAATGCGTGAGCGTCTGTCCGGAAAAGGCGATCAGCATCCGGGCCGGGAAGCTTGTGCTGAAGGGACCGGAAACCGGAGAGCGGCGCCGGCCGGACACAAAAATCGCCTGACAGCTTGACAAATCGGACTTCAAACTCTATGATTTTCGGGTATGACTGTCAAGAAAACCCGGAAACGGGCGGGAAACGCGGGAGGAAGAAAACATGGCAGAACTGACAATGGATAAGCTGGTCGCCCTTTGCAAAAATCGCGGCTTTATTTTCGCCGGCTCCGAGATTTACGGCGGCCTGGCCAATACCTGGGATTACGGTCCCCTGGGCGTCGAATTCAAGAACAACGTAAAAAAAGCCTGGTGGCAGAAATTTGTGCAGGAAAGCAAGTATAACACCGGGCTGGACTGCGCAATTCTGATGAACCGGGAGGTCTGGGTGGCCAGCGGCCACGTGGGCGGTTTCAATGATCCGCTGATGGACTGCAAGGCCTGCAAGGCGCGCTTCCGGGCGGACAAACTGATTGAGGATTTCACCCAGGGCGCGGAAACAGGCGACGGCTGGACCAACGCGGAGCTGGAGAAGTTTATTGCCGAGCACGATATCGTCTGCCCGGTATGCGGCAAGAAGGATTTTACCGGTATCCGTCAGTTCAACCTGATGTTCAAGACCTTTGCCGGCGTGAACGAGGACAGCGCCAATGAGATCTACCTGCGGCCGGAAACCGCGCAGGGCATCTTTGTCAACTTCCAGAACGCCATGCGCACCACCCGGAAAAAGCTGCCGGCCGGTATCGCCCAGATCGGCAAATCCTTCCGGAACGAAATCACCCCCGGCAATTTCATTTTCCGTGTGCGGGAATTCGAGCAGATGGAGCTGGAGTTCTTCTGCAAGCCCGGTGAGGACCTGGAATGGTTCAATTACTGGCGTTCCTTCTGCCGCGACTGGCTGCTGAGCCTGGGCATTAAGGAAGAGAGCCTGCGGCTGCGGGATCATGAGCCGGAGAAGCTGGCCTTCTATTCCAAGGCGACAACGGACTTTGAGTTCCTGTTCCCCTTCGGATGGGGTGAGCTCTGGGGCGTGGCGGACCGGACGGACTATGACCTGACCCAGCATCAGAATCATTCCGGCAAGTCCATGGAATATCTGGATCCGGTGACCAACGAGCGCTATATCCCGTACTGCATTGAGCCTTCCCTGGGCGTGGACCGGGCGGTGCTGGCCTTCCTGTGCAATGCCTATGAGGAAGAGGAGCTGGAGGGCGGAGATGTGCGCACGGTGCTGCATCTGCATCCGGCGCTGGCTCCGTACAAGGCTGCGGTGCTGCCCCTGCAGAAGAACAAGCTGGGCGCCCTGGCCGGTGAGATTCATGCCGAGCTGTGCAAGTACTTCCCCGTGGAATATGACGAAACCGGTTCCATCGGCAAGCGGTACCGCCGCCAGGATGAGATCGGCACGCCCTTCAGCATCTGTGTCGACTTCGAGACCGAGGAAACACAGACGGTTACTATCCGCGACCGCGATACCATGCAGCAGGAGCGGGTGCCGCTGAGCGAGGTGCGCAAATATATAGAGGACCGGATGCGTTTCTGATCCGGCAAAAACAGCATACGAAAACGGCCGCGCGGTTCAGCCGCGCGGCCGTTTGAATTTTTTCCGGCTTATTCCCCGTCAGCAGCGGTTCCCGCCGCGTCCGTTCCCAGGTTCAGGATCGGAAGCGTGGCGCTGCTTTCGCCGGCCATAAAGGTGGGCAGCTTGCCGTCCCAGGTCTTGATCTCGTTGAAGCGGATCAGATGCTCGGTCAGGGATTCGGCAATCAGCTTGTTGGCTTCGGCTTCCGCCTCACTGCGTACCTTGACGGCGTAGGCGTCCGCATCCGCGTTGATCTTGGCCACATTGGCCGCGGCTTCCGCATTGATGCGCTGACGTTCCGCCTGCTGCTGGGTTTCCATGGTCATCTGGGCCTGCTCAATCTCTGCCTGGAGCTTGCGCTGGGCAGCGACCTGCTTGGCCTCAACGGCATCGGTGAAGGCGTCGGTGAAGTCGATGTTTTCAATGCTCAGGCTGATGACGTTGATGCCGTAGTCCTTCAGCTCCGCATACAGGCCGTCCCGGATGGATTCACTGAGGGTCTGACGGTTGGCCACCAGATTTTCCGCGGTGTATTTGCTGAAAACGCCTTTGGTGATCTCCAGCATCCGGGGGTTGACCAGCTTGTTGAAGTAGTCCGTGCCGACTTCCCTGAACAGGGTCATGGCAGTCGCCTTATTGATAGCATAGTTGATGCTGCCGGTGATATTCACCTGCTGGATGTCGCTGGAGAAAGCTTCGGTGGTGAAGCTGGTTTTTTGCTCCCGGTTATCCATGGCGATGATCCGCTGGAAGGGGCTCTTGAGATGCAGACCGGCTTCCATGGTCCGGTCCTCCACGCGGCCGAAGGTGGTGACGATACCGGTATAACCGGTTTCAACTGTCGCCGTGCAGGTGGTGGCGATCAGGGCGGCAATCACCAGCACGCCGATGACGATGATCAGACTCTTTTTCATGGAAGGATTCCTCTCTTTCAGTGGTTTGTCGTGATTCCCGCCGGGGCTCATTCCCCGGCTGTGAGGCTATTATGTCACAGGGCAGGGAAAAAGTACAGGAAAGGAACGGAAAAATACAACGGGTTATTTTTACCGGCACGGCGAAAAAGCCGGGATAAAAAACCGTCCAGCCCCCGCGGAGCCGGACGGTTTGCGGATGACGGGCCTGCGGTTACAGACCGGTCTTTTCCCGGATGTAGCCGCGGGCCATTTTGGCATACTCAAAGGGGTTGGCTTTGGCGGGATCCTGCTCCGCCTCCACGACGACCCAGCCCTGATAGCCGCTTTCCTCAATGACCCGGAAAATCGGGGCGAAGTCCACGTCGCCGTCGCCGGGCACGGTGAAGACGCCGCTGCGCACCGCGGTCAGGAAGCTCCAGCCCTCCTGCCGGGCCTGATCCCGGATGGCCAGACGGCAGTCCTTCAGGTGGATATGACGGATGCGGGAGATGTACTTCTTCAGCACCGGAACCGGGTCCACGCCGGCAAAGGTCAGGTGGCCGGAGTCGAAGAGCAGGAACACCTTTTCCGGATCCACGGAGGCCATGAAGCGGTCGATTTCCTCCACCGTCTGCACGCCGGTGCCCATGTGGTGATGCATGGTCAGGGTCATGCCCTTTTCCTGCGCCAGGGCGCCGAGCTCATTGTAGCCCTTCGTGACCAGGTCCCACTGGGCGTCCGTCCAGACGGGCTTGTCCGTCCCGAAGATATTCAGGTTCTTCCCCTGAATGGAATCTCCCTGCTCGCTGGCGCCGATAACCCGCGCGCCCAGAGCGTACAGGCGGTCCCGGTGGGCGATGAAGTTTCTGATGGTGACCTCGTAGGGCTCGGAGGTGAAGAGGGTGGAGAACCAGGCATTGCAGATCTGCAGGCCGCGGACGTCCAGCTTGTGCTTCAGCACGGCCACGTCCTGAGGATACTTGTTGCCGATCTCGCTGCCGGTGAAGCCGGCCAGCGCCATTTCACTGACGCACTGCTCGAAGGTGTTTTCCCCGCCCAGGTCGGGCATATCATCATTGGTCCAGCCGATCGGGGCGATGGCGAGTTTGACTTTGTTCGGATCTAACATGGCTGCTGCTCCTTTATCAATACTTTCGGGTATCCTGAATATGGGCGCAGAGGTCCGCGTAGGCGGCCTGCACCCGGGGCTGCTGCGACACCTCGGCGACGCCGACGCGCCACCAGTTTTCATAGCCCGGGGTCATGGAGCCGGGATCCACCTTGATGTCGTAGAGGACCGGCCGCTCCTGGGTCAAAGCGTCGGTCAGGGCGGCCTTCAGTTCCTCCTCCGTATGGATGGAGTAGGCCTTCAGCCCATAGCCCTCCGCGCTCTTCGCGAAGTCAAGCGGCATGACGGCGCCGTCCAGCTCCCCGGTTTCCGGATTGCGGAACCGGAAGACGGTGCCGAAGGTATCGCTGCCCTGGTTGTTCTGCAGGTTTTCGATGCAGCCCCAGCCGGAGTTGTCGAAGACGCAGAAGTGTACCCGCAGATGCTCCTGGAGGCAGGTGACCATTTCGGAATGGGCCATCAGGTAGGTGCCGTCGCCGAAGAAGGTATACACCTCACGGTCCGGGCAGGCCAGCTTGACACCCAGGGCGCCGTTGGGCTCGTAGCCCATGTTGGAGAAGCCGTATTCCATGTGGTAGCAGTCCCGGCCGGTGGGGCGGAAGAGCCGCTGCATGTCGCCGGGCAGGCTGCCCGCGGAGCCGACGGCGATGTCGCCGGGCTTCATGAAGCTGTTGATGATGCCCAGGGCCCGGGTCTGGGACAGGGGATGACCGGGGGCGGCGTACCATTCGTCCACGATGCCGTTCCACTCCCGGACGGCAGCCTGAGCCGCGCCGGCATCCTCGTACCGGTACCCCTTCAGGGCCTCCGTCAGGGCGGCCAGGCCCTCCCGGGCGTCGCAGAGCATCGGCTCCGCGTCCATCTTAACCGTGTCGAAGGGGCAGATGTTCAGGGTGATGAATTTCGCGTCCTCCCGGAACAGCCATTTGGAGGAGGTGGTAAAGTCGCTGAGGCGGGTGCCGACCGCGAGCACGACGTCCGCGTCGCGGCCGATGACGTTGGCGGCCTTGCCGCCGGTCACGCCGATGCCGCCCAGGTTCAGGGGATGATCCCAGGGCAGGACGCTCTTGCCTGCCTGGGTTTCGGCAAAGGGAATGCCGGTGGATTCGCAGAAGGCCTTCAGGGCATCATGCGCGAAGGAATAGCGCACGCCGCCGCCGGCGATGACCAGGGGCCGTTTCGCGGCCCGCAGCAGCGCGGCGGCCCGCTCCGCCTGGGCGGCGGTGGGGGTGCGGCGGTCCAGATGCCAGACGCGCTTGCGCAGGAAGGACACCGGATAATCATAGGCCTCGCCCTCAACATCCTGGGGCATGGCCAGGCAGACGGCGCCGGTATCGGCGGGGTCCGTCAGTACGCGCAGGGCGTGCAGGGCAGCGGTCATCAGCTGCTCCGGCCGTTCGATGCGGTCAAAGTAGTGGCAGACGCCCCGGAAGGCGTCCGTGACCGTCTGGCCGAAGGATGTGAAGAACTCCGCCTGCTGCAGCACGGGGTCCGGCTGACGGCAGGCAAAGGTGTCGCCGGGCAGCAGGAGAAGCGGAATGCGGTTGGCGGTGGCGCAGCCGGCGGCGGTGACCATGTTCATGGCACCGGGGCCGATGGAGGACACGCAGGGAATGATTTCCAGCCGGTTCTTCTGCTTGGCGAAGGCCGTGGCGGCCAGGGCCATGTTCTGCTCGTTCTTGCCCTGCAGGAAACGGATCTGATGCCCGCCCTGCTGCAGCGCCTGGCCGACGCCGACCACGCAGCCGTGACCGAAAACGCCGAAGATATTGCTGACAAACTTATGCTCCGTTCCGTCCAGCTCCACATACTGCTGATCCAGGAAACGGACCAGGGCCTGGGCCATGGTCAAACGAAGGGTTTTCATAGGCAGGTCTCCTTACTTTTTGTCGCCCCAGTAATGAGCGTCCGGCTCCATCACCCACAGATGCTCCGGCAGGAACACCGGGCATTCCGGATTTTTATAGGGCTGCCCGTCCAGATGGCGGATGGCCCACAGATACCAGAGCGCGTAGCCGGGGGCGGTGCAGTGGGGATGGGTCAGGCCCGGCGCGATGAACACGGTGTCGTTGTTCTGCACCTTGACCACCTCGTCGCCCAGCTCGCCGTAGCCGAAGCCGTTTTCCGGATTGGTCTTGTAGTAATAGATTTCCGGCTGCGGATGATGATGCGGCGGATAGCTGGACCACTTGCCCGGGAAGCCGATGACCTCGCCCAGCACCAGGTTCGCGTCCGGCGCGTTGGTGTAGTCAAAGATCGTGCGGACGATCCGGGTGGAGGTTTCCCGCATCAGGCCGGCGCCGCGGAATTCGTCCGGGGTGTCCTCCGGCAGATAAAGCTTCGTGCCGAAGGCTTTTTCATTGTCCGTGCGCAGGATGTTGATTTCTGCTTCATCGGACAGGCAGGTGACGCGGATCGCGCCTTCCCGGTCCGCGTGCAGTGCGGTGGGCGGCACGTCGAAGCAGTTGGGACGGTTCTCCGTGTGCGTCTGCCCGTTCCAGGCGAATTCCGCCTCGCCGTATACCAGCAGCACGGCCTTTTCCAGGCCGGGACCCTCCTCAAACACGTCGCCCCGCTTCATCCGGTAAACGCCGAAGTCCATCAGCATGTCCGCGTGCTCACCGTCCCGGCGGGCCAGCCATTTCAGACCGAAGGGATGAGCGCCGCGGGCTTTGATGATATTGCTGTTCATGGCGGTTCCTCCTTATGCCTGCGCGATCTCGGAGATCTTCACGGGACGGTGCTCGTCCAGGGACTTTTTGGCGGCCTTGGCCAGCACGACGCTCATGAGGCCCGCATGAATGCCCACCGGCACATCGGTGTCTTCCGTGATGGCTTTGATGAACTGCCGCATCTCCTCCGTGAAGGAGGCCATGTAGCGCTCCAGGAAGAAGAACTGGGGCTTTTCGCCGACGACGCCGCTTGCGGTGGACAGCTTGACGGTGGAATCGCCGTCGTTCTCATCGGCGGCCATGCCCAGGGAGCCGAAGACTTCCACGCGCTGGTCGTAGCCGTAGGCGGCGCGGCGGCTGTTGTCGATGACGCCCAGGGCGCCGTTCTCAAAGGTCAGGGTGACGATGGCGGTATCCACGTCGCCGGCCTCGCCGATGCGCTTATCCACCAGGGAGGTGCCCATGGCATAGACCTCGGTCACGTCGCAGCCGGCCAGGAACATGGCCATGTCGAAGTCATGGATCATCATGTCGATGTACAGTCCGCCGGAGGAGGCCGCGTACTCGGGAGACGGGGGCTCCGGATCCCGGGAGGTGATCTTGATGATTTCCACATTGCCAAGGCAGCCGTCCTTCACCAGCTTCTGCACGGCCTTATGGTTGTGGTCGAAACGGCGGTTGAAGCCGATCTGCAGCTTTTTGCCGGTTTCCTCCGCAACCCGCGCCACCTCCTGAATCTTTTCAATGGAGGTATGCACGGGCTTTTCGCAGAAGACATGCTTGCCGGCCTTCAGAGCGGCGATGGTGATGTCGGCATGGGTGGGGGTGGGGGAGCAGACCAGCACCGCGTCGATCGCGGGATCGTTGATGATATCCATGTAATCCGCGGAATACTTCGGGATGCCGAAGCGCTCCGCCAGCTTTTTCGCGCTGGCTTCAATGACGTCCGTGACCATGACGACTTCTGCTTCCGGGATGTGGTAGGTGATGGATTCCGCGTGGACGTTGCCGATGCGGCCGGCGCCGACGATACCGATGTGCAGCTTGTTCATAACCGTATTCCTTCTTTCTGATGATCGTTGGGAATTATAAGGAACCGTCCCAGGTGGAAACCTGTTCTTTCTTCATTTCCTCCTCGTCGAACCAGCGGACGGTCACGGTCTTGGACTCGGTGTAGAACCGGAAGGCATCCTTGCCGTGGCAGTGCAGGTCGCCGAAGAAGGACTTCTTGTGGCCGGAGAAGGGGAAAACGCCGATCGGCACCGGGATGCCCACGTTGATGCCGACCATGCCGCCGTCCGTGCGGCGGGCGAACTCCCGGGCGTAATAGCCGCTCTGGGTGAAGATGACGGAGCCGTTGGCGAAGGGGTTGCGGTTCATCAGCTGCAGGCCTTCCTCAAAGCTCTTCACCCGCTTGATGCACAGCACCGGTCCGAAAATCTCGCGGGTGCCGACGGTCATGTCCTCGGTCACGTGATCGAAGATCGTGTGGCCGATGTAATAGCCGTTCTCATAGCCGGGAACCTTCACATCGCGGCCGTCCAGCACCAGCTGCGCGCCCTCATCGATGCCCTTCTGAATCCAGTCCAGAATGAACTGCTGATGGCCCTTGGAGCCCACCGGGCCGAGGTTGGAGGTTTTGTCGTAGGCGGGGCCGACCTTCTGCTGTTTGCAGAGGCGGACGATCTCAGCCACCAGCTGATCCGCGATCTCCTCCTCCGCGACCACGACGGGCAGCGCCATGCAGCGCTCGCCGGCGCAGCCGAAGGAGGAATTCATGATGCCCGCGGCCGTGCGGGTGATCGGGGCGTCCTTCAGGACCAGCGCATGGTTCTTCGCCTCGCACAGGCACTGCACCCGCTTGCCGTGGGCGGCGGCGGTGGCGTAGACGTGCTGGCCGACGGCGGTGGAGCCGACGAAGGTGATGCCCTTCACATCCTCATGGGTCAGGAAGATTTCCGCCTCGTTGCGGGAGCAGGGCACGACGTTGAAGATGCCGTCCGGCACGCCGGCTTCCTTGTACAGCTCCGCGAAGCGCAGGGAGGTCATGGGCGTGGTGGAGGCGGGCTTGAGCACGAAGGCGTTGCCGCAGACGATGGCCAGCGGCGCCATCCAGCCCACAGGGATCATGGCCGGGAAGTTCCAGGGAGCAATGCCGGCGAACACGCCGATGGGCTCCCGGTACAGGGTGGTGTCATAGCCGGAGGAGGTGTTCATCAGGCTCTCGCCCATCAGCAGGGAGGGAGCGGAGCAGGCCAGCTCGGTCATTTCCAGCGCCTTGCCGACGTCGCCGGCGGCCTCGGACCAGCACTTGCCGTTTTCCCTGGCGCACAGGTCGGTCAGCTCCTCCATGTGCTCCTCGATCAGGTTGCGCAGCTTCATCATGATGGAGGCGCGCTTGCGGACCGGGGTATCCTTCCAGGCTGGGAAGGCGGCCTTCGCGGCGGCGATTGCCTGCTCCACCTCGTCCTTCGTGCAGCAGGGAACCTTTGCCAGCACCTCGCCGGTGGAGGGATTGTAAATGGTGTTGAACTTTTCGCTGGTTGATTCGATAAATCGGCCGTTGATAAAGGGTTTCATGATACTGGGCTCAGACATGGGCAATCTCCTTTCATTCTGTGAAAACAGGGAATGTATGAAACGGAATTCTGAACGGCGCGGGGCCGGTTACAGCGGGGTGACGACGCTGCCGCAGGCAGCCTTCTTCTCCTGAATAAACGCGTTCAGGGCGTCCTCGGCCGGCATATCCTTTGAGCAGGCGTGGCTGGCCACCAGCATGGCCGCGGAGGCGCTGCCGCGCTCCAGCGCGTCCTCCAGGGGACGGCCGGCCATCAGGGCATGCAGGAAGGAGGAGGCGTAGCCGTCGCCGCCGCCGAAGCCCTTCAGGGCGGTGACCGGGAAGGGCTTCACGTTCCAGCAGCCCTGATCCCGCGAATAGGCGTCCGAGCCGCTCTTCCCGTGCTTGATGACGCAGATCTGCGCCTTTTTGCCCAGCCAGTAAGCGGCGGAGGCCGCGTCGGAGCCGTCCAGGCCCAGCAGGCGCTCCATCAGATCAAACTCCTCCCGGCTGCCCATGATGATATCCGCCTTTTCCGCCACCAGGGAGGTATAGATTGCGATCTCATCAAAGCCCTTCCAGGTATAGGCCCGGTAATCGGCGTCGAAGACCACCGGCACCTGGTTCCGCAGGGCGAAGGCGAGCGCCTTCAGGGACGCCTCCCGCGTGGGGGAGCAGCACAGGGCGGTGCCGGAGATCAGCAGGCAGGAGGCGGAAGCAATATAGGCCTCGTCAATATCCTCCGGCGCCAGCTGCAGATCCGCGACGCCCTCCCGGTACATCAGGATCGAGGATTCGGTGGGAGACAGCATCTCCGTGAAGGTGAGACCCAGCTTCTCCCCGTGCTCGCAGCGGCGGATATGGCTGACGTCGATGCCCTCGTTCCGGAAATAATCGGTGACGTAGGTGCCGAACTGATCGTCGGAAACCCGGCCCAGGAAGCCGACTCTGTCTCCGAGCCGGGCCATGCCCACGGCGATGTTGGCCGGGGAGCCGCCGAGGTACTTGTTGAAATTGCTGCTTTCGTTCAGGGGCCGGTTGTAGTCCGTGGGGTTGAAGTCGATGGCGACGCGGCCCACCAGCACGATGCGCAGGGGTTTGGACAGATCGAAGAAAATCATAGGGTTTTGCTCCTTTCCGAGTTATGCTTTGCCGGCGCTGCCGAACAGGAGAATGTAACGGGAAACCACCTGGGAAACCGCCTCCGCGGCGGCCTCGATATTCCGGAAAAGATCGCTGCCCTGACAGGCACCGGCGGCGGCCCGGAAGATGTCCGTCGCGATATTGATCTTGCGCATGCCCAGGGCGGAGCAGCGGCGGAACTGCTCATCCGACAGGCCGGATCCGCCGTGGAGCACCGGGAAGGCGCGCAGCGCGCCGTGCACCTCCTCCAGCACGTCGTAGCGGAGCTCCGGCAGCTGCGCGTACAGCCCGTGGGCGTTGCCGATGCCGATGGCCAGGGCGTCAATGCCCGTGGCGTCCATTTTCAGGCAATCGTCCAGCGTGCCGATCTCCGCGGCGCTCTCCGATCCGTCCTCGCCCCGGCCGACGCGGCCGACCTCCGCCTCGACAGCCGCGCCGTACCTTCCGGCCAGCGCGACCACCCGGGCGGTGGACACCGCGTTTTCGTCAATGGGCCTGTCGCTGGCGTCCCACATGACGGAGGTGAAGCCGAGATCGAGGGCCTGCCGCAGGCAGTCCATGGTTCTCCCGTGGTCCAGATGGACCGCGATGGGCACCGATGCCTCCCGGGCGGCGGCGATCATCATCGGGCCGATCAGGGCCAGGGGGGAATGGGCCAGCCGGCCCTCGGCAATCTGCAGAATAATGGGGGCCCGGCGGGCTTCCGCTGCCCGGATAATCCCCCGCACGCATTCCATATTGGCCGCGTTAAAGGCGCCGACGGCATAGCCTTCGGTATCCGCTTTCCGGAGCAGGTCCCGCATGCTGCAAATGGACATTGTGGTTCTTTCCTCCAGCTGATATAAGATCCGGATCGCAGGCAAGCCTGCTTCCGGAGGGAAGGCCGGCGCGGGAGCGTCAGCCGGTGTATTCCGCGTCCAGGCTGAAGCGCATCCGCATGGTTTCAGGCTTTTCAACCTCGGCAAGGTAGCTTATGCGGATGACCTGATCGCTGATTTTTTCCACCCGGGGAGCCGGGGCGTCCGCCCGCAGGCGGAGCGTCAGGCCGGGCAGCTGCCACCGGTCCGGCAGAATGACGGAGCCGGCGGCTCCGGGGCACTCAATTTCAAAGAAGTAAAGGACGTCGCGGTTCACATCCGTCCGGATATCCATATCGGCATGGCTCTTTTTCACGGCGCCGTTGAAAAACACGGTGTGCATATGATGCATGCCGCCGTCGGGCCAGCAGCGCAGCAGCTTCAGCGTGCCGATCCCGTTCCCGCAGCGCCAGAAGATGACCAGCGGATGCAGCTGATGGCTTGGGTTTTCACTGCCGGCCAGGGCGCCGAGCATCAGCTCCGGCGTGATCCAGGCGGTCGCGGTGCACAGGGCGTCATTGCGCTCCGGATCGCCGCGCTCGGACAGCTCGCGGAACTGACGGCGGATTTCGACGTCCTCCTTCGGCGTGAAAACGGCGGTCTGCGCGTCGGGGGGAATGCAGACGCTCCCCAGCACGAGCAGCGGATTGGAATCGCTTTCAATGCTCCAGTCGTGCCAGGGATATTTTTCCCCGCCCAGCGCCCAGTAAAGCATGGCGTTGAAGCCGGTATGAACGCTGTGGTCCAGCTCGTAGGCCCGGGAATAGGGACCGCAGAAATTGCGCAGGGCGGGATTGTAGAAGGCCATCATATCCCGCCAGATGCCTTCCTCCAGCTCGGCTCCGAGCTGCCGCAGCTCTTCGCAGGAGCCGTAGCGCCGCCAGAAGCCCAGCGTGCCCAGATCCACGCTGCAGTAGGTGGGGGAATTGAACTCGGCGGCCGCGTGGAATTCCCGGTACCGGTTCAGCATCCCGCGGGCATACTGCAGGGCATATTCCCGGTATTCCGGAACGTGCAGCCGGACGCCGAAGTAATCCAGCTCAAAGACGTGCATGCACTGGATGTTTGTGTTCAGGGGCGTGAAGCCGGACCGGCTCCGCTCCACCGCACCGGCCAGCGCCAGGCGGGCGCTGCGCTCCATCCGCTGCACTGTGGCCGGAGCCAGCCGGGATTCAAAATGCTCCAGCAGCATGGCGAGGCACATCAGGATGAATTCGCGGCTGTTGGGCTCGTAGGTTTCCCACACGACGGGCGTGCTCTCAAAGAGGGCGCTGCGCAGCAGCTCCTCGATCCGGCCCGCGTGCTCCGCCAGCTCCGGCGCATGCTTCAGCTTCAGACGGAAGGCGTCGGCAAGCCTTTCATAAAAGCAATCGGCGAAATAGCGGCCGTACAGGCCGAGGCGCCTGTAGTCCAGAACGCCCCCGGCGGGAACCGGCGCGCCGTCATGCCGGTAAACGCCGTGGAATATTTCCTCCGGCGCGTCAATCTGGGTGTCAAGGACAGCGTGAATGATCCTTTCCGACTTTTCGACACAGTCCGGCGCGTCCAGCAGCAGAAGGGCCAGCGCGTAATACATGGAGGAACGGTTGTCATAATACCGGCGGGAATGATAAAACATCCCCACCAGGCCGCGCGCCGGATCATAAAGAGGATCCAGCTGTTCCATCGTCTGATCCACCAGAACCCGGCCTTCATGGGAAAGGCGCTCATACTGTCTGCTGGCCATGACCGAACCTTCCTTATTTGAGTAAGTTTTGGGCATAACGATTAATTCTTGCTCAGCTTATCATAAACGAAGGAAAGTGTCAATGCGCATCAGGCGGCGGACGCTGATTTTCTCCGATGAACGTCGGGAAGGCACGGAGAGGATGCACCGGCCCATTCTGTTGACACTTCGCGCGCAGTCATGATAGCATGTGCCGGAATCCGGACAGACAGAAGCGGCTCAGGGAGGCGAAGTGTATGCAGTCCCACGGCAGGAAAACTGAAAAGAGTCTCATTTCCCCGTACGCGGCCTTTCTTTTGTTCAATTTGTTCTTTTTCATGCTGGATACCACGGCCAGCTATTTTCAGATTTATCTGAGCGATATCGGGCTGAGCAAAACGCTGATCGGAACGGTGACCGGAACGGCGAGCCTCGCGGCGCTTGTCTTTCAGCCTTTTTTCGGCGCCGTGGCGGACGCGTCCCGGTCCAAAACCCGCATTCTGCAGCTGCTGCTGGTGATCACCGGGATTCTGTACCCCATGCTGCTGCTGAACACAAGCCTGGGCTATATCATGACCGTATATGTGATATTTGTGGTTTTCCGCCGGTTCCAGCCGTCCCTGAACACCACGATGTCCGTGGAATACGCTGAAATCTCCGGGAAGCCCTACGGTCCGATCCGCATGATGGGCGCGGTCGGATACGCCCTGATGATGCTGCTGATCAGCCGGATCGCCGGGGGAGAAAACGGCGTCGCCGGAACCTTCCGGATGTTCAGTATCATTGCCGCGGTGAACACTGTGATCCTTTTCTTCCTGCCGAAGATGGAGGGGCATAACACAAAAGCCTCCGGGAACAGGGTGTCTCCCGTGGCGCTGATCCGGTGCAGACCGGTGGTGATGATGATTCTGTTTCAGGTTTTGCTGAGCATTGCCAACGGCTTCGGCAACAGCTACTTTTCACTGTATTTTGTTCAGGATATCGGCGGGTCCAATACCCTGTACGGCACGATGCTGTCTGTCAGCGCCTTCGTTGAAATTCCTTTCCTGTTCCTTGCGGACCGGATGATCAGCAGGCTGGGAACGCGGAAAATGCTGGCGGTCCTGGGACTGGTGACGGCGTGCCGGTGGTTTGTGTGCTTCGCGGCCCGGGATACCCTGACGCTTTTCGTGGTCCGGTGTTTTAATTTTGTCAGTATCCTGGAGACCGTGACCTACAGCCTGTCCCTGAGCAGGCTGGTGGCGCCGCGGTTCAAAACCTCCGTGCAGACGCTGACCATGACGACGCAGAATGTGGCCAGCATTCTGCTGCCCTCCTATCTGGGCGGCTGGCTGGCTGATCTGATGGGCATCCGGCCCCTGTATCTGATCGCCGGCGTGATGGTCACGGCCGTGGTGATTGTCTTCTGCGGGTTCCTGCTCCGGTTTGACGAGGACGCCCCGGCGTTTGAGGGATGACCGGCAGGGAATCACTCATGCGCGACAATCAGGCGGACCTGCTTTTCGGCCAGCAGCTCCCTGTATTCGCGGGTAACGGAGCTGTCTGTCACCACGGCGTCAAACTGATCCAGACGGGCGTAGGTCAGCAGGCTGGTGATGCCGAACTTGCCGCCGGTGACCATCAGTACCTTGTTCTCACTGTTTTCAACGGCTTTCTTCTTGATCTCATATTCCAGCGGGCTGGAATTGGTCACGCCGAGAGCGGACACCCCTGTGGCGGCCATAAACGCCGTGCGGATATTGTAGCGTGAAAGGAAGCTGACGGTCATTTCCCCGGTGATGGACCGCGTTTTATGACGCAGCTGCCCGGGCAGGACGATCAGACGGATGTTTTCGTGACCCAGCGCCTTCATGATGATCTCAACGTTGTTTGTGATAATGGTCAGGTTTTTAAAATCCTGCAGGTAGTCGATCAGGTACTGGGTGGTTGTGCCGGAATCGATGAAAATGACGTCGCCTTCATGCACGAAATCAGCGGCGCGCCGGGCCAGGAGCATTTTGGTCTGGCTGTCGCCGATGGAACGGATTTCGTAGGGCACCAGCGCGGGTTCGCCCGTCTGGGCACGGACACCGCCGTAGACCTTGCGGACGCTGCCGCCCTTCAGCAGCTCGCTGACGTCGCGGCGCACGGTGTTCATGGATACGTCGAAATGCTTCTGCAGCTCCTCCATGGAGGCTGTGCCGTGATCCAGAATATATTTTTCCATCGCCAGAATACGCTGTGATTTCACTCTGATTCACTCCCGGTTTAAACTTGCTCAAAGAATATGATTAATTTTATCATTTGTCAAGATAACTTATTCACTTTTATCACCAAAAAGTAACAGAACCGGCACCGAATCGTTGAGGGACAGGATCATTCATGGTACAATAGCATACAGCTGTGACAACGGAATGACGCGACAGACAGACGAACGGAGAGGACGGATCAGAATGAACAATCATGAAGCCGCGGAGCGTGTACTGAACCGGCTGAAGAACAGCGCGGGGGACGGCCGCTGGGACGACCATCTGTCCCTGGCCACCTGGGAGTGGCCCCAGGGCGTGGCGATGTTCGCGATGGCCCAGGAGCTGGAAGCCTCCGGGGACGCCGCACTGCGGGAGGAAATGACGGCCTGGTACGACGGCCATATCGCGAAGGGCCTGCCCGGCCGGAACATCAATACCACGGCGCCGATGCTGGGCCTGGTGATGCTCTGGGAGCAGACCCGGGAGCCGCGGTGGGAGCAGCCCATCCGGGACTGGGCGGAGTGGGTGATGAGCGGCCTGCCCAGGACGGAGGAGGGCGGCTTCCAGCACCGGACAAGCGACTGTGAGAACGCCCAGCAGCTGTGGGACGATACCCTGTTCATGACCGTGCTGTTCCTGTACCGGGCCGGCAGGGCCCTGGGAGAGCCCGCCTGGCAGGAGGAGGCCCGCTATCAGTTCCTGCTGCACATCAAATATCTGCACTGTCAGAAAACCGGGCTCTGGTACCACGGCTGGACCTTTGACGGGCGGCATCATTTCGGCGAAGCCTTCTGGTGCAGGGGCAACAGCTGGTTCACGGCCGGGGCCGCGGATTTTGTGAGCTGGCTGCCGGAGGCGGATCCGGTGTGCCGCTGCGTGCTGGAAACCTGGCGGGAGCAGTGCCGGGAGCTGGTGCGGCTGCAGGATCCGGAAACCGGACTCTGGCACACCCTGCTGGACGATCCGGGCAGCTATACGGAAACCTCGGGCAGCGCGGCCATTGCCTACGGCCTGCACAAGGGCTGGCGGCTGGGCCTGCTGGGCGGGGAATGCCTGGAGGCCTCCCGGAGGGCGGCGGAGGGCGTTGCCGCGCAGCTCGCGGAGGATGGAACCGTGCAGGGCGTTTCCTACGGAACGCCGATGGGCATGGATCTGGATTTTTACCGGAACGTGCCGCTGCAAGCCACCGCCTACGGCCAGGGACTGGCCTACCTGATGTTCATGGAAATGAACCGGAAGAACTGACATTCGGACAGGAGGCAAGGAAATGCAGACGGACAGGAGCATGGAGCAGACCGTTCAGAAGCTGACCCGGCTGACGGAGACGCTGCGGACAATGCTGTTCACACCGGTCGGTGAGATCAGCCCGGACGGCTTTTACGAAACCCGGGAGCCGCTGTACTGCATCCCGGAGGCCTTCGGCCCGGTGCCGGAGCGCTGGGGCGGCGCCGGCGTGTACGGATGGTTCCGGATGGGCTTTGACGTTCCGGCGGAGCTGGCGGGAAAAGCGCTGTACCTTTATCCGAAAATGGGCTTTTATGAGGCGACGCTGTGGGTCAACGGCAGGATTCATTCGAATTACGCGCAGAAATACGCCGTCGGGGACCACGGCAACCACTGGTGCAACCGGTTCACCGCCGGAGCGCCGGCCGGCAGCCGCTTTGACTTCGTGCTGGAATGCTACGCCTGGCATGAGGTGCCGGGCTGCCACCCGCTGGAAAACAAAAAGCTGGAGGATTATACCTGGCCGGCCGGGCCGGCGGCGGTCTGCGTGAAGGACGGGGAGATCTCCGATTTCCTGTTTGACCTGGAGACCCTGCTTTCCCTCCGGAACAGCCTGGACACGGGCTCCTTCCGCCGGGCGCAGGTCGAAAACGCGCTGTACGCCGCGCACGGCTGCCTGTATTACGATCCGGACGCCTGCACCCGGGAGCGGTTCCGGGAGGGCCTGCGCGCCGCATCGGCGCTGCTGAAGCCGGAGCTGGCCCGGCATAACGGGGATACGGCCCCGTGGATCGGGCTGACCGGCCACAGCCATATGGATACGGCCTGGCTCTGGCCGATCACGGAAACGGAAAAGAAGTGCGCCCGCACCTATGCCAACCAGCTGAACCTGATGGCGGAGTATCCGGAATACCGGTTTGTGCAGTCCTCCGCATATCACGCGGAATGGCTGCGGCGGGATTACCCGGAGCTGTTCAGCCGGATTCAGCAGGCGGCGGCTGAGGGCCGCTGGGAGCCCAACGGCGGCGTGTGGGTAGAGTGCGACTGCAACCTGACCGGCGGCGAGTACATGATCCGCCAGTTCCTCTGGGGGCAGCGGTTCACCCGGAAATACTACGGCTTCACCTCCGACTGCTTCTGGCTGCCGGACACCTTCGGGTATTCCTTCGCGATTCCCCAGATCATGCGGGGCTGCGGGGTGAAATATTTCCTGACGACCAAGCTGAGCTGGAACGATACCAACGCGTTCCCGCTGACCACCTTCTGGTGGCAGGGCATTGACGGCTCCCGGGTGCTGACGCATTTCAACCGCACGCACCAGGGACCTTCGCCGGAAATGTACCGGGCGGAGACCGACGGGAAGGACCCGATCCTCGAAAAGCGGGTCAGCGGGCTGCGGCTGTTCTCCTTCGGCAAAGGCGACGGCGGCGGCGGCCCGGAATTTGAAATGCTGGAAATGGCCCGGCGGCTGGAGGATCTGGAGGGAACGCCGCGCAGCGGCTATACTTCCGTGTCGGCCTTCATGCAGCGGCTGGAGGCGGAGGCGGTCCATCCGACAACCTACGCCGGAGAGCTGTATCTGGAGCTGCACCGGGGCACGCTGACCAATCAGCATGAGATCAAGCACAATAACCGGACCTGCGAACGGGCGCTGCACGACCTGGAGCTGGCCCTGGTGCAGACCGCGGTGGCGGAGGGGGCGGAAGCCCGGGAGGAGCCGGCGGCGCCGATGATGGAAACGCTGCTGGTGCACCAGTTCCACGACCTGCTGCCGGGCACCTGCATTCACGCGGCGCACGTTGAGGCCCGGGAATCGGTCGGACGGGCGATCCGGCAGGCGGAGGCCATGACGAGGGACATCCTGACCGGCGCTGGAACGCAGGCGGCGGTATACAATACGCTGTCCTTCGACCGGGAGGACACGCTGACCCTGGAGGGGGATTTCCGGGAGCTGGCGGATTGCGAGACCCAGGTGTACACCGGCCTGGACGGAAAGACGTACACCGGCGTTTACGGGCTGAAGGTGCCCGCCCTCGGCAGCGCGCCGCTGAAGAAGGGCGCGCCACGGCAGGCGGAGGACCCCTTCCGGCTGGAGGGAGACACGCTGGAGACGCCCTTCGCGGTGATCCACTTCGCGGAGAACGGCGGCATCGCTTCCCTGCGGGATAAGGCAACCGGCCGGGAGCTGGTGGGCGGGCTGCCCTTCAACACCTTCCTGCTGGCGGAGGATATGCCGGCAAAGTGGGACAACTGGGACGTGGACGCGGATCTGGAGGACAAGTTCCGGCCGGCCGGAACCCTGATCAGCCGGGAGGTGGTTTCCCGGGGACCGGCAGAGCTGCGGCTCCGGAGCGAATATCAGCTGACGGAGAAGAGCCGGATCCGGCAGGATATGGTCTTTATGGCGCATTCCCCGATGATCGTTTTCGATACGGAAATGGACTGGCAGGAGGATCACCGGTTCCTGAAGGCGGCCTTTGACACGGCGCTGCATACGGACACGGTGCGCAACGAGATTCAGTTCGGCTGCATCAGCCGGTCCACCCGGCGCTCCACCTCCGTGGAGAAGGCGCGGTTTGAAATCTGCAATCACAAATACAGCGATCTGTCGGAGACCAACAACGGTATCGCCCTGCTGAACGACAGCAAGTACGGGCTTTCCGTCCGGGACGGCAGCATGCGGCTGAGCCTGCACAAGGGCGGGCTGCGGCCCGACGATCAGGGGGACCACGGCCTGCACCGGACCCGGTACGCGCTGCTGCCCCACGCGGGCGGCTTTACCGCCGAAGCGGTGACGCGGCCGGCCTACGCCTTCAACAGCGTGACCCCGGTGATTGCCGGCGGAAAGGAAATCCCCTCCCTGTGCCGGACGGACTGCCCGGACGTGATCATCGAAACCGTGAAGCCCTGCGAGGACGCGGAGAAGGCCTATATCCTGCGGCTGTATGAGGCGACGGGCGGCTATCACCGGGTCCGGCTGACCTTCGGCCATCCCGTGAGGGTGCTGAAGGAGTGCAACATGCTGGAGGAGGAGCTGGCGGACCTGAAGCCGGCCGACGCGCTGGTCTTTGAACCCTTCAAAATCCGCACGCTGAAGGTGCTGTACTGAGAACAGGAATACAAAAAAAGGAGGCCCGGGCATCAGCCCGGGCCTCCCGGCTTTCCGGAAGGACTGAAGAATTATTCAGCCTGGGTGGAAGCATACCAGTCAACCGCTTCCTGAACCATCTTGTCCAGGCCGGCGGCGTTCAGCTCAGCAACATAGGCATCCCAGTCAGCATCAACATCCTTGGCGCCGGTGATGAAGTCGATCATCCAGGTGTCCTTCAGATGGGTGATGTTGCTCTGGTTTTCAGCCATGGCCGGCAGAGAGAACTGCACCAGGTTCACGATGCCGCCCTCTTCATAGCCGATGCTGGTGGCCCACTGATTGCCCTTGGTGGGCAGCAGGATGGGCAGGGTCGGACCCCACTGGGTGGGACCCCAGGGATCGGTGGAGGCGAATCCCGGATAGTCCTCTTCGAACTTGGCGGTGGTGCGGGCCACGCCGGCTTCCTCGTCTTCCCAGATCCAGTATTTACCGTATTCGCCGTACAGGGTCTCATAATAATCGGTGTACAGCGCACGGTCGGTTACATACTGATGATCCATGTACTCCATGATCGCGCAGATGCGCTCCCACTTGTCGGGATTGGAGGTGGCGTCCTTGGAGAAGCAGTAGATCTGAGCCAGCAGGTTCCAGCTCTTCACGCCCATGCCGTAGGGGCCCGTTACGGGCTGGCCGAGCACAACCTTTTCATCGGGGTTCACAGCCAGGAATTCCTTGGCAACGGCGCCGGCGTCGCAATCCACCAGATTGCCTTCCTCATCAAACAGCTGATAGGCGCCGGGCATGACCCAGTGATAGTAGTTGCCGCGGACGGTCATACCGATGCGGTGATTGATCAGGCTGTTGGAAATGGCCCAGTATCCGCCGGTGTTCTCGCCGGTGATGAATTCGGGGTCAATGATGCCTTCCTTGTACCAGTCGGCAGCGACCTTCAGGGCTTCCTTGTACTGTTCGGTGGTGGCGGCATACTTCACTTCGCCGTCGATCAGCTGGAAGTAGCTGTGGTCCGTGCGGCCGTCGCAGGCGCCGGGGTTCACGCCGTAGGCGCCCCACAGAACGCGCAGACCGTCGGAAGACAGGCCGTAGGTGTTGTCAGCGCCGTCACCGTCGGGATCTTCCTTGGTGAAGCGGACCAGCAGGTCATGGAACTCATCCAGGGTGGTGGGGACTTCCGCGCCCAGCTTCTCGAGCCAGGTCTGGTTGTACACGACGGGCAGATGATAGATGTTTCCGGGGGCGACAGCGGGGATGCCGTAGGGCTCGCCGTCCACAACGCCGTAGTCCCAGAAGGCGCCGTCCTTGAAGCCGTCGATCGCGGCGCAGATGCTGGGAGCCTGAGCCCGCAGCACGTCCATGTCGAGGACGCCCAGCTCACCGGATTCGACATAGCTGACGAACTGGCCGGGATCCTTCAGACGGATAACGTCCGGCGTGTCGCCGCCCAGGATGTAGGTGTTCAGCACTTCGTTGAAGTTGCTGTCATCGATGGGGAGCATGTCGATGTCCACGTTGAACTTGTCTTCCACAAACTTGATGAAGTGGGAGTCTTCGGTGGGCAGGGAGGTGAAGTAGGTGGTCCAGGTGATCTTGATCTTGTCCTTGCTGGACCAGTCGGTTTCCTCGGCGACGGCCGGGATCACCATCGCGGTCAGCAGCATGGCGATCGCAAGGATCATAGCCAGGATTTTGCGCATGGGGATTCCTCCTTATAAAATATTTATTGTTTCAGAAAGACTGCGCAGCCTTTCCTAAAACCGACAGGGAAGAGGGGATCAGCCCTTGACCGAACCGACCATGACGCCCTTCACGAAATACTTCTGCACGAAGGGGTACACGCAGAGGATCGGAATGGTGGCGACCATGATCGTGGCGGCCTTGATGGTCTCGCTGGTCATGTTGGTGTTCATTTCCTCACCGCTCATGGAGGTGGTGGAGGCGTTGGTGCCCGCCAGAACGATGCGGCGCAGGGTAATGGCAAGAACCTGCTTGTCGGAGGACCGGATATACAGCATGGCGTCGAACCAGGCGTTCCAGTGGCCCACGGCAGTCCACAGGGCGACGGTCGCAATGATGGGCAGGGACAGCGGCACGATGATCCGGTACAGAATGATGATGTCGTTCGCGCCGTCAATGCGGGCGGATTCCTCCAGGGAATCCGGCAGGGACATCAGGTAATTCCGCATGATCGTGATGTTGTAGGCCGAAATGGCGCCGGGCAGGATGAGGGCGAACACGCTGTTCATCAGGCCCAGGTCACGGATCAGCAGGTAATCCGGCACCATGCCGCCGGAGAAGAACATGGTGAAAACCAGGATGGCGGTCCAGAAGGTGCGGTTGGGGAAATATTTTTTGCTCAGCACATAGGCGAAGTGGAAGCCCAGGATCAGGGCAATTAAGGTGCCCAGCACGGTACGGATGATGGTCCACTGATAGCCGGTCCAGATGTTGGGGTCGCTGCACACGTTCTTGTAGCTTTCCAGGCTCATGTATTCCGGCCAGATGAAGACCTTCGAGATGGCGACGCGCTCCGCGTCGGCCAGGGAAATGGCCAGTTCATACCAGAAAGGGTACAGCATGGTCAGCGCCATCAGTCCGAGAAAAATGAAATTGAATTTATCGAAAATATGTTCTCCGATGGAGCGCTTGATTTTACGGGTGGAGTTATGCTCCTTCAAAGCGGCCTTGGACGGATTGCTCATTTGTCTGCACCTCCTTCTTACCAGATTCCGTTATCGCTGATCTTCTTGGAGACGGCGTTGGTGGTCAGCACCAGGATCAGCGCGATGACGTTCTTGAACAGGCCGACCGCGGTGGCCTTGGCAAGGCCGGCATTGGAGAGGTTCTTCAGACCCAGGTCATAGGTGTATACGCCCAGCACATTGGCGACACGGTACACCGCGTCGTTCATCATGTTGTAAACCTGGTCGAAGTTGTCGTTCAGGATGGAGCCGCTCTGCAGGATCAGCATGATCGTGATGGTGGGGAAGATGGAAGGCAGGGTGATGTACCATACCCGCTGGAAACGGGTGGCGCCGTCAATCAGTGCGGCTTCGTACATTTCCTGATCCACGCCGGACAGGGCAGCCAGGTAAATGATGGAGCTCCAGCCGACGCTCTTCCAGATGTTGGTGACCACAAGCACCCAGCGGAAAGTTTCAACACGGCCCATATAATAATAGGGAGTGCCGCCGAACAGCCGGGTGAGACCGGCGATGGGTCCTGTCGACGGAGAGAGCAGCTGGATAAACAGACCGGACAGGGTAACCCAGGAAATGAAATGGGGAAGATAGGACAGTGTCTGGATGACCTTCTTGTAGCGCATATGCCGCAGCTCGTTCAGCAGCAGGGCCAGAATGATCGGCATGGGGAAGCCGACCAGAAGGTTCATCAGGCCCAGGATCAGCGTGTTCCAGAAAGCCGTCCAGAATACGGGCTGCTGGAAGATATCCTTAAATACCGCGTAGAAGGGCTGCGCCCAGGCCGAGCCGATGATTCCCTTGCCCAGCTTGAAATCCTTGAAGGCGATCTGGACGCCGTACATTGGAACGTACTTGAAAATAATCAGGACGACCACGCTGGGAATCAGCAGCAGAACGAGATAGCGGCAACGCCAGTACTGCTGCAGCAGCCGCGTGAAATAATTGCCTTTCAGACGCGGCGTCCCCTGGGACGGAGTGGCTTTGGTGCTCATGGAATTCCATCATCCTTCCTTTGATTTATTGACGCGGGAGCGCACGGCTTCCGTCAATTCAAATACCGGACGTGAGGACCGCCGGGGCAGCTATCCCTGCAGAGACAGGGGGAAACGGGAAACGGTGCGGATCGACAGGCTCTTTTCCCCGGGAGTATAGCAGGTCAGATACAAGGTGAAGCGGTCCGGATCCTGGGGCAGGGCCTGGGTCATCCGGCGCTGGTTGTTGTGCTCGGCAAAGCCGTTTTCCAGGCGGAAGCACTCGCCGGAGGCATAGCTCATTTCCGCTGCGCCGCCAAGCAGCGTCAGCGCCCTGCCGGCGTCGGCCTCCGTCAGAAACTGTTCGCCGCGCAGAAGACCGGGCGTGAAGGCAAGCTCCATGCGGAGGGGAACGTTGTCCATTCCCTCCGTTTTCAGCTGAAGGTCCAGGCCGTCCTCCAGGATGGCCGCGGAGAGGGTGATTTCCAGCGTTTCCCGGATCTGGCGGCGGCGGGAGGAGGGATTATCCATTGCCCACCAGTCGGAGGTTGCAGGCCGGTCCCCCTCAAAGGGCAGGTAATACCAGCTTGGGAAGCGGCAGCGGAGGGTAAAGCCCTGCTCTGTCTGTTCAATCTGTTCCGGCTGAAAATGACGCTTGTCACAGACGTTGCTGTAAATGGAAATCAGGCAGGAGGCGCTGCCGGACTGCAGGGCCAGGAACCGGGGAGATCCGGTCATGGCCGTGACGGTCAGATTTCCTCTCCGCCAGCGTCCGATTCCGGAAGCGGGCCAGATTTTATCATAGCGATGCAGGAGCTCCAGCCGCGGGCAGACCTGTTTGCCGTAGCTTTCCAGCTCCGGGAAGCGCATAAGCATCGGCAGGCACATCGGAAGCTGCCCGCCGCCTTCGCAGGCCTCCCAGATGATCTGCGACCAGGAAGCCAGCTCCGGATCCCGGGAAAGCCAGCCGGCCAGCAGATACAGGCCGTAGTAGGAAGAGGGATAAACCTTGTGACCCCGGTCCTGCCGCGTGGAATTCAGGGTAAACAGGGTGCCGTCCGGTTCCAGGTAACGAAGCATCAGTGTCAGGTTGCCCCGGGCTGCCTGCAGATACTGTCTGTCTCCGGTGGTCAGGAAGAGACGGAGCATCTGATCGTCGTTGACGGCGTTATAAATGCCGGCGGAACGCTCCGCAAACTCACCTTCATCGTCAATGTCCAGGCCTTCCCCGAGGTAGTCGTCCGCCCTGCGGGAAAACTCGCTGCGGCCTGTGACCAGCGCGCCCTGCTTCAGGCAGGCGGCGATGGCCCAGCGATGATTCGGCGTATGGAAGCCGCCGGCGCAGATTCCCTCGCAGGCACGCTCAATCAGCTCAGCCAGGGAGGGCAGGAACTCTTCGCGGTAAGGGCTCGCGGACTGATCCAGAAGGAACCAGGCGTCATACAGCGCGTTGGCGGTGAACGCGGTATCCGGAGCGGAATCAAAATTGCACGCGCTCAGATCGAAGCAGCCGTCGGGCTTCCGGTTCTCCCGGAGCCACCGGAGCCCCCTGCGGATTGCCTCTGCCAGCGCGCTGCTGCCGGAATGGCGGCTCAGCGGATGAATCAGCGCGATGAGCTGATGGGCCAGCGTAAAGCCCATCTGCCGCGTATCGGTATGGAAATCTGTAAGCAAATAGCGTCCGGAGGGATCCTGGCAGCGCAGCTCACGGTCTGTCATGCTGTCCAGTATGGAGAGCATCCGCTGTTCATGTGACATCGGAAAACACACCTCCGTGTGAAGATTTGATCAAATCGCTCAAAATTAAACCAATTAGCACAAAAATTGTAGCGAAAAGCGCATCGTTTGTCAATGAAAAAAAGTGCGATTTACCAAATACTTAATCAGAATCGCCGGGAAGCTCCCGGGTTACGGCAGCATTGCCTGATTGACCCGGAGAACGGGACGCACGCCGGCGGTGGGTTTGGTGACATAAGTACAGTTCAGGGCGCCGCTGCTGTAAACGACGGACACCCGGTACCGGCGGTTGTCCATGGACCGGAGCCACCACAGGCCGGAGGCACGGCCTCCGACCCGGCATCCGATATTGCTCAGGGCGCCGCGGGCCAGGGCGTAATCCGTGGGCGCGCTCCTGCGGGCCTTATCGCTGCTGAGGAAGGCGGCAGCCTCCGCGTAGCTCAGCACATAAATATAATCCTGTGTTTCGGCGCCGGGATCGGTTACAGACTTCGGCGCGCGCTGAGCAGGGCTGTTGTCCACGTCCGTCAGCAGGATGGCATGCCGTTCTGCCTCCGTAAAGGCCGCGTCCAGGAACGCGCCATTCAGCCAGGCCCGCAGGGAGCAGGCTTCCCATGTCATGTCTGTATATTTTTCGTTATAGGGAACGACGTCCAGAATATGCAGGCTGAGGAGCAGCACGCTGCCGTCCTCCTCTGCCAGGGGAATCCACTCGATGGGTTCCGGTCCGTTATCCGGATTGTTGTCCTGCTCATAATGACCGAAAAACACCGGTTCGGCGGCCTCCGCTCCGGCCGCGGTGGGCAGGAGCAGCAGCAGGGCCAGAAGCCATGCGGTTATGCGTTTCATAGGATGATCCTCCGGAAGGCTTATATGTCGGGATACAGTTCAGCCAGGCGCCGGCATTCCGCCGCGATCAATCCGGGAATGCGGTCAAACAGGACCGGCCAGGGCTCCGGGCTGATATCGCCGACGGACATCGTCCGGGAAAAATCCAGGGTCGGCACGAAGGAAAGAGTCTCCCGGAGATAACGGAAGCTGTGCCGGTCATCAGCCTCTGACGGGATGAAGAGATCCTTTCCGGAGGGGGACCAGCGGGCGGAAAAGGGATTGCCGATCAGTACGGGCCCGCCGGCCTCCGTGCAGGCTTCCCGCCAGTTCGGCACAAGCCGGGTCAGCGCGCCTGCGGCGAGCACGGCATGCTTGCCGGGCTGGATAAAGGCATGGACGTGCCCGTCAGCAGGAGGCAGGCAGCCGGGAAGCTCCGGCAGCAGGTTCAGATACTTGCCGTGGAAGCTGCCCTCGGCGTTCAGAACTTCATACTTCGGGGAAACGGTCACCCAGATATGCTCCAGGTCATACATGTGCTGGCTGTCGTAGAGCCAGAACAGCGCATATTCAATGACGCAGGCGGCGTTTTCCGGCACCGGGACGAAGCGCCCCGGAAAGGAAAGGCTGCGGGCTGTTTCCCGGAAGACGGTATAACCGGCCGCCCGAAGAGGAATGGTTTCCGCCCGGTCGAAATGCAGGATCGGGGCAAACCGGAGAACCAGCTCAGCGTCCGTCATGACAGCTCTGCCTCCAGACGCTCCGCCAGGGGAAAAAGCTCCTCCGGGGTATGAATGCGGTAGGCGGGTACATCCTCCGGCAGCTGAGGCTCAAAGGAACGGCGGTCTGACCAGTCCAGCAGCACGGAGCGGATGCCGAAGCGGTTCGCTCCCCGCATGTCCCTGATGACGTTGTTGCCGATCATGATGATCCGGGGCTTGTCTGCCTCCGTGAGACCCAGGGCCTTCATGGCACTTTCGAACATCTTCGGGCTTGGCTTGTCCTCTCCGACCTCCTCGGAAATGATCCACGCGTCAAAAACAGGGCTCAGACCGTGCTGATCCATCATATGATGAAAGGAGGCACTGCGCCCGTCTGCCACCATGGCGATTGTGTAGCCGGCTTCGTGCAGGCGCAGGGTGGTTTCCCGGGCACCGGGAATACATTCCGCCCGGAGCACAATGCCGTGCTCATCGCGGATCTCTGTGCCTTCATCAATAATGGTATCCCCGATGTCGGTAAAAATAATCAGTTTTTTCTCAGAACCTGTCATGTGCTGAGCTCCTTTGTCCGGCTCCGGCCGGGATATTCTGTTATGCTGCTTTTATCTTAGCCTGTTTTCCGGGAGAATGTCAAGGAACAGATCTTCAGACCCTTGCCCGGGAAAGCCGGCCATGTTAAAATGTGCTATGCGCGGAGAACGCTCCGCCGATGGAGGAAAATCATGAGCACAACCTTTGTCTGTGGCCACCGGAACCCGGATACGGACGCCATTGTGGCGGCCATGTCCTATGCGGCGCTGTGCAACGCCCTGGGGGAGAATGATTATGTGCCGGTCCGGATCGGCCATGTGAACGATGAAACAAGCGCGCTGCTGAAACGCTTCGGCTTTCAGCCGCCGCTGCATATTTACAACGTCCGCACGCAGGTGCGGGATATCGACTTTGACCGCCCGCCCCGCCTGGGGGTGAACGTGCCGGTGAGCCATGCCTGGGCCATGCTGCAGGAGGATCCGGGACTCAGCGCCTTGCCGGTGACCAATGAGGACGGGACCCTGTTCGGCATGGTGACTGCCGGAAGCATTGCGGAAAGCGACATGCGGTCCATCCAGCGGCCGTATCTGGAGGACGCGCCGATCTTCAATGTGCTGTCCGCTCTGGAGGGGCATATTATCAACCGGGAGGATGACTTTTTTGAAAGCCTTTCCGGACCGGTGCACATTGCCCTGCCCGCGGCCTCGGATCCGCTGCAGGGGGTGGAACCCGGCTCGGTCATTCTCTGCGGCCAGCAGGAAGAAATTGTGGAGCGCGCCCTGGCGCTGGGCGCCGGGTGTGTGATTCTCTGCCGCAGCGATCTGGGAGAGAAATACCGGGACATTGAGAGCAAAACCTGCCTGATTACGACGCCGCTGGACGTATGGCAGGCGGCCCGGCTGCTTTTCCAGGCCATTCCCATCAGCCGGGTAGCCAAGACGGAGAACATTGCCTGCTTCCATCTGGACGATTATCTGGATGACGTGCGGGAGGCGGTGCTGCAGAGCCGGTACCGCAGCTATCCCGTGCTGGATGCGGATGATAAGGTGATCGGCACACTCAGCCGCTATCATCTGATTCAGCCCAGGCGCAAGCGGATTGTGCTGGTGGATCATAACGAAATCGGGCAGTCCGTTCCCGGCCTGGAGCAGGCGGAGCTGGTGGGCATTATCGACCATCACCGCCTGGCGGATGTGCAGACCGGTTATCCGGTTTTCATGCGCAATGAGCCCGTGGGCTCCACGAACACGATCATCGGAACCCTGTTCCAGGAGCATGGACTGATGCCCGGGGAAAAGCTGGCGGGGCTGATGGCCGCGGCCATTATCAGCGACACGGTGATGTTCAAGTCCCCGACAACGACCCAGCGGGACCGCCGCATGGCGGAGCGGCTGGCCAGGATCGCTGGCCTGGATCTGGATACCCTGGGGCAGGAGGTTTTCTCCTCCAATGTGAACGGCAAATCCGCGGCGGCGCTGATCAAAACCGACTTCAAGGAATTCCATATCGCGGATCACCGGCTGGGCATCTCCCAGATCACCACGATGGACTCCCGGAGCCTGCTGAAGCGGCGGGAGGAGTTCCTGGCGGAAATGCAGAAGCTCCGGAAGGATAAGGAATATGATATGGTGCTGCTGATGATCACGGACGTGCTCCGTGAAGGCACCGAGCTGCTCTTCCTGGGTGACCGGGAAGTCATCCGGCAGGCGTTCAACCCGCCCCGGCTGGAGGAGGATCACGCGTTCCTGCCGGGTATCATGTCCCGGAAGAAACAGATTGTGCCGGGACTGGCACTGCTGTGGGGCTGATACGCGCCGGAACGCCGGGATCTGTTGCAAATCAAGGATTTACATGGTATAATCTCACCGTTCCGCATGCGGAACGGTTTTTTGGTATTTTTCGGGATGAAACAGAAAGGATTGAATCATTTCATGGGCCTATGGCTTGCCCTGATCGTATGTATTGCGCTCTCGGCGTTGTTTTCCGCTACAGAAACGGCTTTCTCCGCTTCCAACAAGGTAAAACTGAAAACAGTGGAAGGAAGCCGAAAGGAACGTGCGCAGATCGCGATTGATCTGCTGGATAAATACGATTCTCTGCTGACCACGGTGCTGATCGGCAACAACATTGTGAATATAGCGGGTACGGCGATCGCCACGCTGCTGTTTACGACACGGATTCTTCCCGGCCGGGAGGATCTGGCCACGACGGTGGCGTCTGCCGTGATGACGGTTCTGGTGCTGTTCCTCGGCGAGGTGGGGCCGAAAACCCTGGCCAAGCAGCAGCCGGAGCGGTTCGCCATGTCAGTCAGTCCGCTGATGCGGACGCTGGTGGTGCTGCTGCATCCGCTGGATCTCCTGTTTTCCCTTTACCGGCGGCTGCTGAGCAGGATAGTGAAGCCGGATCCGGAGGAAAACCAGATCGAAAATGAACTGATGACCATGATCGATGAAGCCCAGACGGAAGGGGACATCGAGGAGGACGAAGGCGAACTGATCCGTTCTGCCATCGAGTTCAGCGATCAGAATGCCGAGGATATCATGACGCCCCGGGTGGACGTGACCGCCATTGAGGATACCGCCACCCTGGAGGAGGCCGCGGATCTGTTCCGGGCCACCTGGTACAGCCGGATTCCTGTATATCACGAGGATCTGGACCATATTGTCGGGACGCTGAACGAAAAGGACTTTTATAAAATGACGCATGAAGGCGTCAGCTCCATTACCGAGATCATGAAGGAGCCGGTGTTCGCTCCGGCCAGCCTGTCCATCAGCAACCTGATGAAGCTGTTCCGCACCTCCAAGACCCATCAGGTCATTCTGCTGGATGAGTACGGCGGGACGGAAGGCATTGTCACCATGGAGGACGTGCTGGAGGAACTGGTGGGCGAGATCTACGATGAACACGACGAGGTGGAGGAGGAAGTCGTGGAGCAGGAGGATGGCACTGTCATCGTGGACGGCGGCATGCAGCTGGAGGAAATGCTCGAGAAATATGAGCTCCCCAACAATTACGAAACGGACACGGTCGGCGGCTGGGTCAGCGAAATGCTGGAAAAGGTGCCGGAGCTGAACGACAGCTTCGATGTCGGCGGCTGGCGTTTCCAGGTAACGGAGATGGACGGTTTCCGGGTGACCCGCGTGCAGATCAGCAAAGCCCCTGAAGAGGAACCCGCCGCGGCTGAGGCTGACGGGGAACAGACGCCGGAAGCCGGGAAGCAGGCATCTGAAGACGAAACAAAGGAATAACGGGAGGCATGACCATGGAGAAGCATCTGTCGGAAATGAGCCTGTCGGAACTGACCCGGGAGGAAGGAATCCGCTGCTCCTGCGGAAAGATCCACCGCTGCGGGCTGCGGTATTTTCAGGCGGGAGCCGGTGCGGTTAAGAAGCTGCCGGAAGCCCTGGAGGCCAGAGGCCGCCGTAAACCGATGCTGGTCATGGATGCCAACACAGAAAAGGCGGCCGGGAACCGCGTGCGGGAAACCCTGCGGGAGGCGGGAATCCCCTGGTCCGAGTTTGTGTTCCCGGAAACCGACGGAAAGATGGAACCAGATGAGCGGGCGGTCGGCGCGCTGACGATGGCGCTGGATCCCTCCTGTGACGTGGTTGTGGCCATCGGCAGCGGCGTGATCAATGACTGCTGCAAGGTGATGGCCCATGCCTGCAGGCTGCCCAGCATGGTGGTGTGCACTGCACCGTCCATGGACGGATACTGCTCCAACTCCGCATCCATGATTCAGAATCATCTGAAGGTCAGCCTGTACAATGCCTGCCCGGAAGCGATCCTGGCGGACACCGATATCCTGGCCACTGCGCCGGATATCATGCTGCAGGCAGGTCTGGGAGATATGCTGGCCAAGTATGTATCCGTCTGCGAATGGCGGATCAGCCATATTGTGCACGGGGATCCCTATTGTGAGGAGATTGCCGGCATGGTGCGCGCATGCCTGAAGCGGATTGTGGATCAGGCGGACGGCCTGATGCGCCGGGAACCGGAAGCGCTGAAGGCGGTTCTGGAGGGACTGGTGATCAGCGGGATTTCCATGGCCTTCGCGGAAATCAGCCGGCCGGCCAGCGGGCTGGAGCATTATTTCAGCCATCTGTGGGAGATGCAGGCACTGCAGCGGGGCGTGCCCTCGGATCTTCACGGAATCCAGGTGGGTGTCGGTACGCTGCTGACCCTGTGGATTTATGAGAACATGCTGAATATGGAAACGGTGGACCGGAAACGGGCGGAAAAGGCAATGGCAGATTTCTCCCAGGAAGCCTGGGAAGCCCGGATGAAGGATATTTTCGGACCGATCACACCTTCTGTGCTGGAGATTGAGCGGAAGGTCGGAAAGAACCTTCCCGAAACCCAGAAGGCGCATCTGGACTGTATAGAAGCCCACTGGCCGGAAATCCGGCAGATCATCCGTGAGGAGCTGCCCGCCAGGGAGACAGTGTACGCCCTGATGAAACGCTGCGGCATGCCGCTGACACCGGCGGATCTGGGCATCACCCGCAAGGACACGCTGGACGCGCTGCTGGGAAGCCGGGAGATCCGGGATAAATATCTGACCAGCAGCCTGCTGTGGGATCTGGGCCTGCTGGAGGAAACGGCGGACAGGCTGCCCTGCCCCTGAGGGAGGTTGCTATGACGGAGATTCCTGCGGAATATCGGGAAAACATACGGGAGAAGCTTGCGGATGTCCGCTGCTTTCTGCTGGACATGGACGGTACCTTCTACCTGGGGGACAATCTGATTGACGGCTCCCTGGATTTTCTGGAGGCGCTGGAGCGCACCGGGAGAACCGCCCGGTTCCTGACCAATAACTCCTCCAAATCCGCCCGGGTTTATGCGGACAAGCTGCAGCGGATGGGCGTCCCGGAGAAGTACCGGGACGTGATTTCCTCGGGCCATGCGGCGGTGCATTACTGCCTGAAGCATTATCCGGACAGGAAGGCTTTCCTGCTTGGCACGGAAGCACTGCGGCAGGAGCTGAGCGGCATGGGGCTGCTCCTGGCGGAAACGGCGGAGGAAGCGGATTACGCGCTGCTGGCTTTTGATACCGGACTGGCCTATGACCGGCTGTGCGCCTTCTGTGATCTGGTGCGGGCAGGCGCGCCGTATATCGCCACGCATCCGGACCTGAACTGCCCGACGGAAACAGGTTTTATTCCGGATGTGGGCTCCTTCATCGCCCTGATTGAAGCCAGCACCGGCAGAAGACCGGACACGATCATCGGCAAGCCGTACGGGGGCATCGTGGAGGAAGCGCTGCTGCGCACCGGTCTGCGGCGGGAAGAGATGGCCATGGTGGGGGACCGGCTTTATACGGATGTGGCCACCGGTGTCCGTCACGGCATGAAGGGGATCCTGGTGCTGAGCGGCGAGGCAACGCTGGCGGATCTGGCGGCCTCGGATGTCAAACCGGATCTGGTATTTACGCGGCTGAGCGAAATGATTCCTTATCTGTCATAAAAAAATCAGCATGCCTTCATCGCATGCTGATTTTTCTGCTTTCCGGACGCGGGCAGAGGCCCGCTTTTTTTATGGGTTTCCGGCAAAAATCAGATCGTCCCGAAGCCGGTACAGGGTGGCGCCGCGGGTTTTCTGGCAGAAAGCGTCCACCCACCATCCGATGGTTTCCACCGCGTCAAACTGCACCTTGCCGTAGCGGATACCGTCTATTTTTTTACCTGCCATGTTGCTGTCCATCCAGTGTACGGAATCGGTTTCTGGGTCGTAATCGGAAATCATGATGGCGCTGTGGGCGCCGGTGCCGTGGGAATATTTCGCGGTCATCTGGAAATAGTCGCCGCGCTGCACGCCGCGCATGAAGTCCAGGGCCTTTTCCCGGTTTTCCTCCTTTGAGAGGCCGGTGTCGTACAGGAACTGGCCGGCAATATAGAAAGGGTTTCCCTCCTCCGGCGGAATATCCTCCCAGCAGTAGCCGTAGGAATACGGTTTGCATTTTTTTGCGGGAAGATTGTTGGGAATTTTCAGCTGGACATCAGGCCAGTCTGCCAGCCGGTATTTGTCCCGGTTCTGCCGGAACAGATAGACTGTAAAATTCTTGCAGACATAGATATCGCCTGAATAATGCGCCCGCTGCAGCTTGCCGTTGGCCTGAACGTACAGCTTTTCTCCGAGTGTGATGATATCCTCAATAAAGGCTTCCTTCGCACGGGCGGAAGCGGCGTCGGACTCCGCCTCCGGCGGAATGACAGCCTCTGCCGGCATCTCGTTCCCTTCGTCGTCCAGATCCACAAATTCCTCGATCAGATCATCCTCCTCGGCGGAGGCTCCGGACGGAAGCAAGACCGGAAGAAGGAGCAGCAGGCACAGGAAAACGGCGGCTCCGGATCGTATGCTCCTCATTCCTCCGCCTCCTTTTTTTCACCTTCGGTTCCCCGGGCCTCCAGCGCCTGGGTAATGACTGAAAGCAGCGCGGTGTTGTCTGTCATCCGGGCGATGGCTTCCACTGCCATCAGCAACAGCTCCCGTTCCGGCACATCTCCTCTGGCGCCTTTTGTGATGTCATAAATCAGCTGATCAGCCTTCCGGATATTATCCTGGTAGGTTTTGTAGGCCTGCTCCATACTGAAGGGATCAAAATCAGCGGCCTGCTCCGCGGAGGGGGTTTCATTCATCGTCATGCCTCATTGCTGCCCGCTGACTGCATTTTCCCGGAGGAACGCGGGCAGACTTCATTATAACACTGCCGTCAACTGGGGGGACGGTTTATCCGTGAGCCCCGATCAGGTTTTCGTAGGTTACACCGTACTGTTCCGCGATGCCCCGGGCAAAGGACTTGCCTTCAGGCGGCGCGATGCGGACCCGGAAGGAGGAATGACCGTCATGGGTTTCCGCAACCAGGGAAACGGCCTTGCCCGGCAGGGATGGATCATTGACGGCGCTGTCCAGCTCATAGGCCAGCTTGTGCATATGCGTATTGTAAATCGTCCGGGTGCCGGACTGCAGAATGGCGCGGATGGCATCCACGGCGATATAGTAGCCTTCCTCGAATGACGTGGTGGAGAAGGTCTCATTCAGCAGCAGCAGACTTTTGTCCGTGCTCCGGAGATAGAGCTCACGGAAACGGCGGCATTCCTCTCCGAGCCGGCCGAGATCCATGGTCTGGTCCTCATCCGCGGGGAAATGGGTCAGAACCAGGTCCACCGGGTCGTATGCAAAGGATACAGCGGGCACGGACAGCCCACACTGGGCCAGCAGGAAAAGCTGTCCCACGGCCTGGGTCACGGTGGTCTTTCCGCCGCGGTTGGCGCCGGTCAGGATGTAGATCCGCTTCTCCGTGTCGAAGGACAGATCATTGGGAACTGCCTGATCCGGGGGAATGGAGCCGATCAGCTTCAGGTTGTAGAAGCCGGCAGCCTCCATGCCTGCGGAGCCTGAGGAGGCTTCCCGGACCTGCGGTTTGCAGAAGCGCCAGCCGGCGGCTTCCAGAGCTTCCAGGTATTCCGCCCAGCGCACGTAGAACAGGAGCTCGGGGATCAGGTCGGAAATATCCCTCACGCTGATGTTAAGGTACCGTCCCAGCGTTTCCTTCAGGCGGCGCACCAGCCGGGAAAGCAGCTGGGAAGCTGCGGCGTCAAACTGCCGAGGAACCTCTGCGGAACCGTCCTCCCGGGGAATGCCTGCCAGGGAAAGTCCGATCAGCGGATTGCGCATGATCATGGAGGTTTTGCTCAGGCTTTCCATGCCGGCGGCAATTCCGGCAGGCGGAACAGCCGGAGAGAAGGAAAGCGTACCGCTCCATTCCGCCTCCGGAACGATCTCATCCCCCGGCGTAACGGCAGTGATGAAATGCTTCAGCAGGCCGGACTTCGTGAAGGGCTTCCCGTTGACGGCCACCAGGCCCATGTTGACGGCCTCAAAACGGTCGTTGACATTGATGCCCACGGTGACGCTGCGGACGGCGGAGGCGGTGGTGCGCATCTCCTCCACATCCTTCCGCAGCGCGGCAAAGCCGTTGCTGTCATATATCTCGCTGATGGTTTCCCGGAGGCGGATCAGTCCCTCGGAAACCAGCTCCTTGCCGGAAAGGCAGGCGCGGATCGCTTCCACGGTCAGGATATAGTCATGGTATTCCTCCAGCCTGTGCATCAGATCCCAGATGCCGGCCTCGTCACCCGCATGGCGGTTGACCACGCCGTAGTCATAGAACATCTTGACGTGGTCCAGCAGCTCCATCAGCCGGTTCCGGATGTCCGGATACCGGTGAAGGTCCTCAAACACGTCCGCCCTGAAACGGGCGACGGCCGGATCCGCCGTCATGCTGGTCATGACGCGCTCAAGCAGGGGGATTTCCTGCGGCTGTTTTGCGACCTTCTCGACCAGGGCGTCGAATCCGAGGTCATGCCAGGTTTCAGCCGGGAGCTGCTGATAGACCACCTGATCCTGATTCGGGAAAAGAATGCTCAGCTTTGACTGCTTCATACATGCTTACTCCTGTGTGAAAGGATAACAGCGCCAGGAATTGCTCCTGACGCTGCAGTGTACATTGGGAATCAGACGCCTTCCTTTTTGGCGAAGGCGAAGTAGTTCCTGGCGTTGTTGTAGCAGATATCCCGCACGACGCCCTTCAGGGTTTCCAGATCCTCGGGATAGAAGCCTTCCTCCACCCACTGGCCGAAGAGACGGCACAGGATGCGGCGGAAATACTCATGCCGGGGATAGCTGAGGAAGGAGCGGCTGTCCGTCAGCATGCCGACGAAGCCGGCCAGGTATCCCAGGTTGCCCAGGGAGGTCAGCTGTTCGGTCATGCCCTGGAAGTGATCATTGAACCACCAGGCGGAGCCGTGCTGGATCTTACCGACGGCCTCATCGCTCTGGAAACAGCCGAGAATCGTGTCGATGGCGGCGTTATCGTTGGTGTTCAGCGAATACAGAATGGTCTTGGGCAGGATGCCCTTGTCCTGCAGGCAGCCGAGGAACGCGGCGGTCTGAGCGGAGGGAGCGGAATTGTCCACACAGTCAAACCCGGTGTCGGGGCCCAGCTTGCGGAACATGGGCAGGTTGTTGTCGCGGCGGCAGCCGTAGTGGAGCTGCATCACCCAGTTGCGGGTGTGGTATTCTTCCGCCATGGCGTTCATAAAGGCGAACTTGAAGGCGGCTTCCTCTTCGGCGGAGGGGAGCTTTCCGGCCAGACGGGCGGCGAAAATCGCTTCCATCTGCTCTTCGGTGGCCGGCGCGTACATCACATAGTTCAGGGCATGGTCGCTGAGGCTGCAGTGATGGGCGGCAAAGAAATCCAGCCGCACATGCAGGGCCTTCTTCAGGGCAGCGAAGGAATCCACCTTCACGCCGGATACCGCGGACAGCTGCGCCAGATAATCCGGCCAGGTTTCCTTCTCCAGGTTCATGGCCTTGTCAGGCCGCCAGGCGGGCAGCACGGTGACAGGGAAGGATTTGTCGGCATCCAGCTTTTCATGGTATTCCAGGCTGTCCACCGGATCGTCGGTGGTGCAGATGGTATCCACGTTGCTCATCATGATCAGGCCGCGGCTGCTGAAGCCCTCGCTGTGCAGCTTTTCTTCCGTCAGCTTCCAGACCTCCTCGGCGGTGTCCTTGTTCAGAACGCCTTCATAGCCGAAGAAGCGGCGGAGCTCCAGATGGCTCCAGTGATAAATGGGATTGCCGATGGCCTTGCTCAGCACCTCGGCGAATTTCAGGAATTTCTCATGTTCGCTGGCATCGCCGGTGATATATTTCTCCGGCACGCCGGCGGAACGCATCAGCCGCCATTTATAGTGATCTCCGCCCAGCCAGACCTGGGTAATGTTGTCATAACGGATGTCCTCCCAGATTTCCTTCGGGCTCAGATGGCAGTGATAGTCAATAATCGGGCATTCCTTCGCCGCTTCGTGATACAGGACGCGGGCGGCTTCAGTGTTCAGCAGAAAATTCTGGTCCAAAAAGGCTTTCATGGCAAGGTCATCCTTTCTTTATTTCACTTGATCCGGCAGAAACTGCCGGCAGCCGGCAAAAGGGTATCATGAAAAAACGGTCTGTCAGTCCGCATGTGTTTCGTGCTTGCTTTCCCAGACCAGCAGGAAGGTGACACCGGCGCGCATGACCAGAATGGCACACGTCATGCCGATATCCGTCCAGCCCGGAGCGATGATGGTTTTCAGCACCTCGCTGCCCAGCAGCAGGTTCAGGGCGGTGGTGATGCCCGTGGTCATGGCGGCATGGCTGCGCGAATGCTCCCGGTGGAACATATACCAGATGGTTTTGCCCGAAAAGTAAAGAATCACCAGGGCGCCGACGATTTCAAGCACCAGTATGCCGTAATTCACAACCTGGTCAAAAACACCTTTGATTGCTCCGAATATCATGTGTTTCCTCCATGTTCTCAGTCGTCGTGCAGCTTCTCCCGCAGGAGCATCAGGGCGTTCTGGTGGCGCAGCTTGACGGCACCGTAGCTGAGCCCCATCATTTCGGCAATCTCAGTCAGCGGCTTTCCGTCATAGTAGCGCAGCACAATAATATCCATCAGCTGCTGCGGAAGGGACCGGAGAGCAGAAGCCAGCTCGCTGAGGGATTCGTTGCTCAGGAGGTTCTCATCCACTTCCGAATCATCCGACAGGTTTTCATCCAGCTCCTCGGCAGGCCTGGAACGGCGGAAGTAGTCTATGACGGTGTTGCGCGTAATGGTAAAGACCCAGGTGCCTATGGCGGCCTTGGACGGATCGTAGTCCGGAAGCTTGCGGAAAACCTTCTCGAATACGTCGGAGCAGAGGTCCTCCGCGTTGGCCTGTCCGTGCACCCTGGCGCGGATATAGCTTATCACCTTGGGCTGGTATAGCTCATAGATCTGTTCTGCACTGTATGAGGTCATGGCCGTTTCTTCTCCGCATCCTTATTCATCATGCCCATGTCGGGATCTCCCGCGGCATTCACCCATTCCAGATCATCCAGGGACAGCTTTGTGACATTGCCGCTGTAGCGCGCGTGAACGGAATCGATAACCTGCCGGAGATCAGCGTTGTCCTCAAATTTCTGAAAATCAAACAGCTTTTTCAGTTTGCTTTCCATATAATTTTCCTCTCTTTCCCGCGGAAACCCTTACCGGGGGAGAATCATACCGGGTTTATAGCCAGTTTATTATCTCATTATTGCCTGCAAAAGTCCAGTAAAAACTGCGCCGGACATATCCGGCGTGGGAAACAGGATGACCGGGCCTGAAAAAGGCCGCGAATGTGGAGGAATGTCCCATGCAGGGAAACATTTTTACATAAAATGGCATTTATAGTGGGAAACAGAAAACAAATGCGGAAATATTCATATCAAACAGTGGGAGAAAAGTGGGAATATACTGCCGGGACGGAGCGCGTCAGGCGCTTTCCCAGAGCCCGGAAACAAACCAGGTCAGGGCGGCCCAGGTATAGACGGAGAAGAAATGTCCCTCCTCGTCCCGGCCCCTGCGCAGCACCTCCGCGGCCTCCGGGCGGGTCAGCAGGCGGAAGCCGTCAAAGCATTCAGTCCCGACAGCTCCCTTCTGGCTCAGCTGTGAAAGATCCGGCAGATCATAGACCGCCAGGACCAGCGCATTGCTTTCATCGGTTATGCCGGGGGTGGAGAAAAGCAGGGGACTGACCAGCTCCAGCCGGACAGGCCGGGCGGAAATCCCGGTTTCCTCCTGGATTTCGCGCAGGGCTGTGCTCAGCGCCGGCTGTTCCTCTTCCAGATCGGCGGGATCGATCAGTCCGGCCGGCGGGGACAGCAGGAAACGGCCGGCCGGATAGCGGTATTCCCGCGTCAGCAGCAGCCGGGGTTCGCAGTCCGGCGTGCGCAGGATGACAATGCAGGTGGCAGCGTCCGGCGCCATCCGAAGGAATTCTGTCTCCGGCCTGACGGCGGTCAGCTCGCCGACCGGACGCCGGGTGGCGGTATAGTAGTGCCTGCCTTCCGCGTACTGGATATCGGCAACCCGCAGGAACGGGGTTTCAAGCATCGGTTTGATCTGATCCGGGGTGATGACGGGGCCTTTCATTTTCTGTTCCTCCCATCGGCTTTTCTGCAGTCCATTTTATACCTGAGACAGCCGGGAATCAAGCAGCCGCGGCTCTTGTTCTTTTCAGACGGCCATGGTACAATACGCCCCGAAAAACATGGAACCGGAGGCCTGGAATATGACGGCGAACGGCAATCTGATGACCGAGGGAAGCATCCGGGGGAAGATGCTTGGGTTCGCGCTGCCGATTCTGGCCGGTTATTTTTTTCAGCAGCTCTATAATACGGTGGACGCCCTGATTGTGGGTAATTATCTGGACACAGACGCGCTGGCGGCCGTCACCTCCACTTCTTCCTATACCTATCTGATGGTGGGCTTCGTGGCCGGCTTCGCTACCGGGGCCGGAATCATCGTGGCCCGGCATATCGGAGCCGGCGACGATGAGGGAACCCGGAAAGCTGTACATACGGCGACCGCGCTTGGTCTCCTGTTCAGCGTGCTGCTGACAGTGATCGGCGTATGGGTCACGCCGCCGATTCTCCGGCTGATGGGAACGCCGGAAAGCGTGCTTCCGCGTGCCTGCACGTATCTGCAGGTTTATTTTGGCGGCTCCTTTGCCCTGATCATGTACAACATGTCTGTCAGCATCCTGCAGGCTTCCGGGGAAAGCCGGTATCCGCTGAAATGCCTGGTGATCAGTTCCCTGACCAATATTGTTCTGGATATTGTTTTCATCACGCTTTTTCATATGGACGTGGAAGGCGCTGCGCTGGCTACTGTACTGTCGGAAGTGCTCAGCCTGGTACTGGTTGGCCGGAAGCTGCTGCGCACCCGGGAGTCCATCCGCGTGGAACCGAAACTGATCCGGATTGATGCCGGAAACCTGAAATACATTGTCCGTTACGGTTTCCCTACGGCAATACAGGGCTGCGTCATCGATCTGTCCAACATGCTGATTCAGTCCTACATCAACAGCTTCGGCCGGGAAGCCATGGCCGGCATCGGCGCGAGCATGAAGGTGGAGGGCTTTATGTTCCTCCCGGTGACAGCTTTCTCGATGGCGCTGACCACCTTTGTATCCCAGAACATGGGGGCAGGCAGAACGGACCGCGTGCGTGAAGGCGCCCGATTCGGCCTGGCCTGTACTGGCGGCCTGCTGCTGGCCTTCGGGGCGGCGGCCTGGTTCCTTGCACCGAACCTGATCGCTCTGTTCAACGCGGATCCGGCAATTGTGCGTTTCGGGTCCGGACGGACGACCGTCTGCGCCTTCTTCTACTGTCTGTGCGGTTTCTCCCACACGGCGAGTGCGGTTATGCGCGGGCTGGGCAAGCCCATGACTCCGATGCTGGTCATGCTGGCTTGCTGGTGCGCTGTCCGGGTACTGGTGCTTCTGACGCTGGGACAGGCGTTGCATGATATCCGGCTGATTTACTGGATATATCCTTTCACCTGGAGCCTGAGCTCTCTGGTATATCTGATTGAATTCCGGAAGCTGCCTGTATTCCGGAACACAGCAAAAAAGGCCGCCCTGTGAGGGCAGCTCTGTTCGTTTACCGGAGATTCCCGGGATTAAAGATCCAGAAATCCGTTCTTATTGTTCACCCGGCAGTTTTCGGGGGTGCCGGCGGCTGAAACCTGAAACAGGCTTTCCGGATCCAGTCTTCTGACACTGCTGCTGTAGCGCTCGTGTACGGAGTCGATGACTTCCTGCAGGGCGGCATTTCCGGCGAACCTCTGATAATCGAACAGCTGACTGAGCTTCTTTTCCATCGTTGCTTCCTCCTTTCCGTCAACTCTCATACTTTGATACGGCCTTCCGGGAGGGATGGCAGCTGCCGGAAGCGAAAATACGGATAAAACTTTACAAATCTTTACAATCCCGTGCCTCCCCGGTATAATGGACCGAACCGGAAAAGACAATACAAACCATCACGGACGGGGCTTCTCCGGAAAACCGTCCGGAGAAAGGAAGCTGAACGGGGCATGAATCTTGACGCAATGGTAAACGCGTTTGCCTATCCGGAAGGAGCAAAAACCGTGACGCCCTTCGGAAACGGCCATATTAACGATACCTTCCTGGTTACGGCGGAGGGGACGGAGGACCGGTACATCCTGCAGCGGATTAACGGCTATGTGTTCGTGAAGCCCGCTGAGGTGATGGAGAACATCCGGCATGTGACAGATTTCCTGCGCCGGAAAATCACGGAAGAGGGCGGGGATCCCCGGCGGGAAACCATGCTGCTGATCCCGGCCAGGAACGGCGCCTTGTTTGTGACGGATGAGGAGGGAAGTGTCTGGCGGAGCTTCCTCTTTGTGCCGGACACCATGAGCCCGGATCTGCCGGATTCACCGGAAATGCTGGAGGAATGCGGCCGCGTGTTCGGGCTTTTCAGCCAGCGGCTGCTGGATTATCCGGCGGATACGCTGTACGAGACCATTGCCGGCTTTCATGACACGCCTCACCGGATGGAGCAGCTGGAGGACGCGGCACGGCGGAACGCGGCCGGTAAGCTGGATACGGTGGAGGAAGAGCTGCGCTTTGCGCGGGAAAGAGGTCCGGAAACATCGGCGCTGCTGGATCAGTACCGGCATGGCATCCTGCCGCTGCGTGTGACCCACAACGATACAAAGGTGAATAATATTCTCATTGACCGGCATACCGGAAAGGCCGTCTGCGTGGTGGATCTGGATACCGTCATGCCGGGCCTGCTGGCGTACGATTTCGGGGACGCGATCCGGGTCGGCGCGAGCACGGCGGCGGAGGATGAGCGGGACCTGAGCAAGGTCTGGCTGGACCTGGATAAGATGCAGGCCTTTGCACGGGGCTATCTGCGGGAGCTGGGTCCGGTACTTGAGAAACCGGAAATCCTTTCTCTGGCAAAAGGCGCCTGGATGATGACCTTTGAGAACGGTATCCGCTTCCTGGCGGACCATCTGAACGGCGATGTGTATTTCAAAATCCACCGGCCTGATCAGAACCTGGACCGGGCCAGGGCGCAGTTTGCCCTGGCGCTGGAGATGGAACGGAATATGGCGCGGATGGAGCAGATCCTGCTGAAACTGGCAGGGAAGTAAGGAACAGAAGGAGATAAAACGGAAGGAAGGCAATATGGAAAGACTGTTTCAGACCCACAGCATACGCAGAAGCCGGGAATGTGAACCGGTCTGGACGCTGACGGCACCGGATGCCGGAGGGCTGGCAAGACCGGAGAAAGTGATCGTGCCCGGCGTGTGGGAATCCCATCCCGCGCTCCGGAACTACCGGGGCCGGGGCATCTATGAGCAGAAAATCACCTGCGGCGGCAACCTGCGGGTATGGCTGGGCGGCGTCAGCTTTCAGGCGGCCGTCTATCTGGACGACGCACTGCTGGCGGAGCATTACGGCGCCTATACCGGCTTTGAAGGCCTGGCGCTGGACGTGCCGGAGGGGGAGCATACCCTGCGGATTGAAACAGACAACCGCTTCGGGCCGGATTCCGCGCTGCATATTCCGAACGACTATTATTCATACGGCGGCATCAACCGGCCTGTGGTGCTGGAGGAGCTGGGCAGCGCCTATATCACCGGGTGCCGTATTGTTCCCGTCAGAACAGAGAACGGGTGGAACGCGGAGGCGGAAATCCGGGTGCACAACCTGACCGCGGAGAACCTGCGGGGGGCCGTTTCCCTGTCTCTGGCGGGCCGGGAGGTTTCAGCGGAGACTGAGCTGCCCGGGAACCGGACCACGGCCGTAAAACTGACTGTGGCCTGCGGCGATGTTCAGCCCTGGACGCCGGAAACGCCGAAGCTGTATGCTGCCCGGGCAGTGCTGTGCCTGGACGGGATTCCCGAGGACGATCTGACCGACCGGATCGGCTTTCGGGAAATCCGGGTGGATGGAAAGGAAATCCTGCTGAACGGAGAACCGCTCCGGCTGAAGGGCTTCAACCGGCATGAGGAGTTCGGCGGGTTCGGCCTGGCGGTACCGCCGGAGGCCATGCTGCAGGATCTGCAGCTGATGCGGGAAATGGGCGCCAACTGCGTACGCACCTGCCATTATCCGAATGATCCCCGGTTCCTGGATCTCTGCGATGAAACAGGCATGCTGGTGTGGGAGGAATCCCATGCCCGGGGCATCGGTGAGGAAGGCATGCGGAATCCGCGGTTCATGCCCCAGCTGCGGCAGTGCACTGAGGAGATGGTGGAGCAGCACTTTAACCACCCCTGCATCTTCATCTGGGGCTGCCTGAACGAGTGCGCGGATGACACGGAATACGGTGCGGCCTGCTACCGGGAGAGCCTCAGCCTGCTGCGGAGCCTGGACGGCAGCCGTCCGGTGACGGCGGCGCTGCTGGAACGTCCGGGCGGCCGGGTTTACGGAGATATGGACGTGGTCAGCGTGAACCTTTATCCGCAGTGGTATCACGATACGGATGTCAGAACGGCTCTGGATAAAAAGCTGAAGGAGATCAGCGAAAACGGCGGAGCGGATAAGCCGGTAATTGTCAGCGAAATCGGAGCCGGCGCGGTTTACGGATATCACGACCCGCTGGGCGGGGCCAAATGGTCGGAGGAGCGGCAGTGCCGGATCCTGAAGGATCAGATTCAGGGCGTGCTGTCCTCTCCGGACGTGAGCGGCCTCTTCCTGTGGCAGTTCGCCGATGTGCGGGTGGATGAGTCCTGGTTTGCCCGCCGACCCAAAACGGTCAACAACAAGGGCGTTGTGGATGAATACCGCCGTCCGAAGCTGGCATTCGGGATGGTGAAGGAGCTCTTCCGGGGCCAAAGGCAGGATCATTGAAAAATATGGAAGAGATCAGCAAAAAGGCACTTGGCATGGAAGTGCCTTTTTGCTTCGCTGATGCAGAAGGGACCGGATCCTTCTGTCGGATGACCTGAAGACTGGGTCTGATGACCAGCACACCCGGAATCTGATGAGGTATATATGGAGCTGCGTAAAATCAACACGAAGGATGCTTATGCCCAATGGGAATATACAACGGCACTGCCTGCGGATGAAAACGGATTGACGAATCAGTATCATGGCGTGACCTTTGACGAATATCTCACCAGGATTCTGCCGGAGATGATATCCTATGAGCATCCTGTCGATATGCCGGACTGGTTTGTCCCTGAAACGTATTTTTATCTCTGGGACGGAGAATGCCTGGTCGGCGAGTTCCGGATCCGGCACTATCTGACGGATACATTGCGTAACGGTGCAGGACACATCGGCTACAGCATCCGGAAGGATATGCGCGGCAGGGGGTATGGAACCGCGGGTCTGAAGATGACGCTGGAAATCGCGCGGAACATCATTCCGGAGGAGGAAGTTTATCTGCGCGTCAATAAGGATAACACTGCGTCACAAAAGGTCATGCTGAAAAACGGCGCCTGGACAGCAGGTGAAGATGAGGACCACTATTTTATGAGAATCCCGAAACAAGCCGCTGATTAGCAGACCGTCCAGGCGTTGAATCTCTCATTTAGTGGAACAGATTATCAGGTCTCCATCGTTATATCAGTATACCAAAGGTAATTCAGGTACATGGATTGAAGGGAGAATATATTATGTTCAAAAAAACAATGGTCCTGTTTCTGGCTGCTGCTCTGCTGCTTTTTACTGCTTCTGCAGCTGCCGCATCCGGTCTTTTCAGTGAGATGAATGAGACGGAATACGCTGATGACCGGCTTCCGGTGCTGGACGATGTCGCGGATACGGTTTCAGTATCCAAGAACGAAGATTCTGTCACTGTTGAAGTCAGCCAGGCCTACTATGAGGGAAACCGCGTTTATATTTCCTATAAAGCAAGCGGACAAATCTTTGAACAGGATGGCCTTGAAATGGAAGACGGCTCCTATGCGGATATCATAGCGGGCGGCAGTGTGCAGCAGGAGGACGGATCAATCATCGGATGGAAAGAGTGTATTGTTCCGGAAGATGAGCCTGCAGACAGCCAGACCTTCTGCCTCGTATACAGTACTCCGGAAAACAAAGAAAACAGGACGCTGAACTTTACCCTGAAGCATCATGAATATGATCATTTTCTGCAGGGGAATTCATCAGTTACGGCCTATCAGGCACGTGTGATTTTATATATAGGGAAAGTGGATATTAAGGGCATTGTCATTCTGACTTCACCGGAACAGGCTGCAAGCTGGCTTGCCTGGCAGGAAGGAAAGGAAGAAACCGGTACAGATGTGATTTCCTGCTGGAATCTGTATCAGAACGGCGAGCTTGTTTCTTACGATCTGTTTGGCGCATCGGAAGCACTTGCAGATGACGTGACTTTCTCGGTTATGTTCCCCTTTATGGAGGATCTTAGCGGACTGTCTCTTGTTCCGGAATACAGTGAGGCTGGTGAAAAACCTGACGAAGCGATTATTCTTGAACCGATGCACCAGGAATAACAGGATAACGGGTTCATAATCAGAAAAACGGATATTCTGATATGATCCTCAGATAAATGGAATGCCGGGGAGAAAACACATGGATCTGAGCAATGTATATTTTGTGATTGGGACTTCCTACGCGGGCAAGTCCACGATCGTAAAGAATCTGGCAAAAAAACATCAGGGCATCGCGCTGGAAGAGAATTATCACGATGCGAAATTACCTGAGCTTGACAGCAGGGAATTTCCGGGCCTGACATATACCCGCGATCTTCAGGACTGGCATGAATTTATCCGGCGTACGCCGGACGAATATGTCACCTGGCTGGAAAACACAAAGAAAGAATGTGAAATTGTCGAGCTGCAGATGATTGAAGAACTTCTGGAAAAACCGGAAGCGCAGGGAAAGAAGATCTTTGTGGATACCAATATCTGTATTGAGACGCTTCACAGGATTTCAGACAAACAGCATGTCCTTGTTATGCTGGCTGATCCCGAAACCGGGATACATCGATTCTTTGATCGCCCTGATCCTGAAAAACAGTTCCTTTACCGGCTCATGCTGGAGGAACCGGATCCCCAGGCTGCGCTGGACAATTACCGGGAAATCCTCACGCGGATATGCTCAAAGGAAAGCTATGATGAACTTCTGCATTCCGGGTTTGAGGTTATTTTCAGGGATGAGGATCGGAGTCAGGAAGAAACAGTACTGCTGGCTGAAAAGATATTCGGCATATCGTGATATCATACCTGTATGATCATATTTATCGGATGGGAAAATACAACTGAGCAAGGAGACATGCATGGAATACATTGTCAGACCTGTCACAATAGAAGACTATGACTCCATTTATGCATTATGGAACAGCACCGAACAGAGCCGCCGTGCCCTGAACCCGGTCGATGATTCCCGCGAAGGAATAGAAAGATATCTGAGGCGGAATCCGAACACCTGCCTTGCTGCGGTAAGCGATGACAGAGTCATCGGTATCATCCTGACAGGACATGACGGGCGCCGGGGCATAATCCATCATTTATGTGTACATCCGGATTACCGCCGGATGGGTATTGCTGCTCATCTTGTTGCCCTGGCTGAGGATGCGCTGAAAAGAGAAGGAATCCAGAAGATATTCGGCCTTGTGTTCAAGGACAATGAGGTTGCCAATGCTTTTTGGGAACAGCAGGGCTATTCCCTGAGAACGAATCTGAACTATCGCAACAAGAGCCTGAACGAAGACGTTCCAACGGGTGAGTGACCGGTAAGACCAAGGCGTTTACTGAGCGGCAAATCGGGATTTGTATACCGGAGGAGCTTCGATGGAATTTACAGATGCCTTGATACAAGGAAACCTTGAAGCCATTCGCAGATGTCCCAAGGCAGATCTGCACAATCATTTTGTATTGGGCGGAAGCAGACAGTTTCTGCGTGAGCATGCCGGAAAGGATATTCAGCCGATCAAAACCCCAATTCATTCCATGAATGAAATGCATGCCTGGGTTTCCCAAAATCTGTCGGATTGTTCCAACACTGCCGACGGACGCAGGATGCTTATGCGGGCAGCTTTTTCACAAGCGCGAGAGGACGGCGTTGCTATACTGGAGATCGGTGAGGATGTATGGGGCCTGGGAGAGTTTTTCCACGGAAACATTGAAGAACTTGTTGCGGTGTTTGAAACTGCTCATCGAGAAGTGGCTCCCGAGATTGAACTGCGGCTTCAGATCGGGCTGTCCCGACATTGCAATATAGCATATTTAGAAGACTGCTTATCTTATTTCTGGGGATGTAAAGCATTTTATTCAATTGATTTGTATGGGGATGAATTGGCACAGCCGATAGACAATTTCAAACCTATATATCGGCGCGCTAAGTCAGAAGGTCTCAGGCTGAAGGCTCATGTTGGCGAATGGGGAACTGCGGACGATGTACGCCATGCGGTAGAGTGCCTTGAACTGGATGAAGTACAGCACGGAATTGCAGCTGCGGACGATCCTTCCGTGATCCGTTTCCTGACGGATAATCACATCCGCCTGAATATTACACCAACAAGCAACTATCTCCTTGGAAGAGTCAGAGACCTGAAAGCTCATCCTGTTGCAAGCCTTTATCGCAGCGGCATTGATGTCACGATAAATTCTGATGATGTGCTGATTTTTGATTCGGCTGTATCTAAGGAATATCTTCGTCTTTATCAAAGCGGGTGCCTGGATGCGGAGGAACTGGACGATATTCGGAAAAATGGATTGAAATCTGTATGATAAACTAAAGGGAAAATATCTATCCGGATGAGCCGGACATGACATTCCGGAGCACGCGAATATTCAGGAAAAAATGAACTGCTCCGGAAGACGCCCGGCAGAACTCATCCGTAAAAGCATAACAGACGAAAGCAGGGAGCCTGATTATGTTGAATCTGAATCAATCCATTGAGAAAATGGCAGATCGTCTGTCCGCCATGCTGGATCAGAATATTCACAGCATATGGCTTTACGGAAGCGTTGCTCTGGATGACTTCAGGCTGGGCTGGAGTGATATAGACCTGCTGGTTCTGACCGGCGGCCGGATCACTGAAGAGCAGGCACAACAGCTGGTCGGACTGCGGCAGATCATGCTGGAAACCGAACCGGACAATCCGTATTACCGTTCTTTTGAGGGCGTCATTGCGGATGCAAATGAGTATTTGGCAGGTACGTTCTCAAAGCTGGTATACTGGGGAACCTCCGGCGAAAGGATCACCGATCGCTGGAAGCAGAATGTCTTTTCATTATATGAGCTTGCAAAATATGGGAAGTCCGTCCGCGGCGAGAATGACAGAAGCATTTTTGCGGAACCTTCCGTTATGGATCTGCGGGAGGCTGTCAGACAGCATTATGAAACGATCTGCCGGTTCGCGGTTGAGACAGATGAAAAGCTATATTCCTGCGGATGGCTGCTGGATATTGCCAGATGCATCTATACGTTAAGGTACAGCGATGTAATCTCGAAAACGCAGGCAGGGAACTGGGCGCTGTCAGAGCATCTGTTTGAGAATGAAGAGCCGCTGAGGAAAACCCTCTGGATCCGGCAGAATCCCCTGGCTTATAAAAACCGGAGCGATGTAAAGCAATGGCTGAAGGAACTGGGGCCGGTTGTTCAGCAATACGCGGATGTGCTGGAAAGGGAAATGCATCTTGCTGATCCCTGCGGGGCTGCATCTCAGATGAAAGGCACCGGTTTATGAGAATCCCGAAACAAACGACGGATCAGCAGAACGTCCAGGCGTTGAATTTTCAACCTTGAGCTTTGATTTTCAGGGAGGTCATCGATATCCGGAATGAGTAATCCCTTCGTTTATTACCGCCTTGATTCCATTAAGGATTTGCTGTATCGTACCAATTATACTGTTCGTGATCTGGATTGGCACAAGGATCTGGCTGCTATTCAGAAATTCTATGCCCGGTTTACCGATGTGCCGATCAATCCTGACAAGCTTGATCAGACGGTTGGGGCTCCGCTGGCTGTAATGAACGGCAATGAAATTGTCTGTTTCACAATACCATTTTCGTTTCACGAAGGCGAAACAGAAATAGGCGGTGTCGCTACCATTCCAGAGCAGCGGAACAAGGGCTTCTGTAAGGCGCTTATCTCGGAAATGGCCTTCAGGATCCTCAGCGACGGAAAAACTGCCGTCCTGACAACAGAGCGGACAAACGCCCCCATGCGGGCAGCCGCCAAAGCAATCGGCATGAAGGAAATCTGACCCCCGGAAATCCCGGAAGCTTACCCCGGCAGGAGCTCACGATGGATGTGAACGATGCGGTCTGAATGGAAGGAAACAATGCGCGGGAGGGATGAACATGTCCCGGAAAAGGATACTGATTCTGTATACCGGCGGAACCATCGGCATGATACAGACTGAACGGGGATACGCTCCGCAGAAGGAAGCGTTCCATCAGCTGCTGGATGCGATTCCGGAGCTGAAAGCTGAAAGCATGCCCGGATGGGATATCATCGATATGGATCCGCTGCTGGATTCTTCCAACATGACCGTGAAGGAATGGAATATGATCGGCAGGATGATCTCAGATCATTATGACGCATATGACGGTTTTGTCATTCTGCACGGAACGGATACCATGGCGTATACGTCCTCTGTCCTGTCGTTCACGCTCCGGAATAACCGGAAGCCGGTGATCCTGACCGGTTCACAGATCCCGCTCTGCGAGCTCCGGAACGATGCCCGGGACAACCTGATTACGGCCCTGATGGTAGCGGCGGATGACAGGGTGCATGAGGTCTGCCTCTATTTTGGCGGGAAACTGCTGCGGGGAAACCGTGCCGTGAAGTATTCCGCAGATGACCTGATTGCATTCGATTCACCGAACTATCCGCCTCTGGCAGAGGCCGGTATTGAGATCCGATACAACACAGCCGCACTGCTTCCGCCCTGCGAAGGTACATTCTCGCTGCAGACCCTGAAAAACATCCCGATCGGCGTGATCAAAGTGTTCCCGGGAATCCAGTTTGAGCTGTTTGACGGAATCATGACGGAAAAGCTGAAGGGAATCGTGATTGAAACATTTGGCGCAGGCAATATCCCGGGATCCGCAGACGCCCTGCTGCCGATGATCCGGAGAGCCTGCGAAAACGGCACCGTAATCATAGTTTGCTCCCAATGCCACCACGGGACGGTAACCCTTGGTGCGTATGAGACTTCTGCCGCGCTGAAAAGCGCCGGTGCGGTCAGCGGATATGATATCACTACGGAAGCGGCTGTCGCGAAACTCTATTATCTGTTCAGCCGCGACCTGACCCGGGAGGGAATCATGCAGCGAATGGAACGGAGTCTCCGCGGGGAGATATCCGTTCAGAGCATGAGAACGGCTGATCGATCGGGAGGGATGCCCTGATGCTGGAAAAAGAGATCCGGAAGGTTTTTTCTGAGCACCCGGATATCATCTACGGATTCACGGATATATCCTACTGCCCGTACGGGGAAGACTATCATTCGGCGCTGGTGTTTGCTGTTCCCTACGGCGAACAGCTGACCGCTGACGACTATACGGAAGAAAGATTCGAACAGGGAATTCAAACCGCGAGAAGCCGGCTGGAGACCGTTGTTGCTGAAATCGAACAGATTCTGCAAAAGCATCAGGCGAAATACTGGATCCCTCCGGTTGCGCAGGAGAATGAAAAAGAGCTCCGGGCCCTGTTCTCCTTTAAAACGGCCGCGGCGCACGCCGGAATCGGATGGTTCGGAAAGAATGATGTCATTATTACCGAAAGGTATGGTCCCAGGGTCAGATTATCCGCTCTTCTGATTGATGAAAGATTTACTTATGGGCAGCCGGTCACAGTCGGCAGGTGCCCGGAGAACTGTACAAAATGTATCGATATCTGTCCCTGCAAAGCGCTGAAAAACCAGCAATGGACAATTGAAAAGGACAGATCCGAAATCATTGATTATCAGAAATGCAATCGGATGAGGAGCGCGTTTATCTCCAAACTGGGCCGGAAGAGTGCGTGCGGGCTGTGCCTGGCTGTCTGTCCTTTCGGGCGTGCTGAACCGGATCAGAATATGGAGCTGACGATTCGGAAAATGAATGAACGGGATTTGGAACCGTTACATGCCCTGCTGTCAGATCCGGACGTTATGCTGTTTCTGGAGCCTCCATACTCAACAGAACAGACACGTTCATTCCTGCAGGCAGCCCTGTCGGATGCTCCTCCTGTTTATGCAGTTGATCAGGACGGCGCTTTTATCGGGTATGTTATTTACCATACTTATGATGAGGACAGTATGGAAATCGGCTGGGTTTTGACTCCTGACCAATGGGGAAAAGGATATGCGTCTGCATTGACGAAACAGATGATAGCCAGAGCCCGAAACGAAGGAAAGTCACTCGTGATTGAATGCGATCCGGGGCAGGAGATAACAAAACATATCGCTGTCAGGCACGGTTTTGTATGGTCCGGTGAAGAGAACGGTCTCGAGATTTACAGACTTTCATGATATTTTACGGTTGGTCAGCAACGCCTGGAGAACAGTCTTCCGGATGTAGAGTTTTCCAACTTTCAGATTGCCTGAGCAGCAAACTGCTATTTATGAGGAAAAGCGGATGGATGAGGCGGTCAAAACAGTTTTTTCGCGTTTCTTTAATGAAATTCCGGTATTGTCCCGTAAGATCGATACCAGCCGGGGAGACGAGGATTTCAGAGCAACTTTTGTTGTCGAAACGGATCGGGGAAACAAATATGTGTTGAAGCTTGCCGATAATGATTTTACATTTTCGGAGAAGATTGCTGTATGGCAAAGGACGGTGGAGGAGTATCGCAAACTCGGTTATTACTGTCCGCGAATCCTCCGGGACAGATCCGGCGGTTTCCCGGTCGTTGATTATTGCGGGCACAGATGTGTGACATACGCAGAGGAATATGCGCCGTTCCGGCCTGTCGAGGACAGATTTTCAGATAACTTCGGGCAGAACGACGCGCTTTATAACAGCTACAAACGGGACATCTGGCAGATGACGTCAAGGATTGCCGCGCTGCATCTTGATTATACAAAGTATCCTTCGGCTTACTGCCTGTTCGAAACATTCTGTCCCAGCGACAAAACAGATGAGGTTCTGGAAAATGCCCTGGCCTGGAAGGAATATGCGGAGGCCCTGCCCGATGAGTTCGGTGAGCAGGTCGGGAGGATCTGGCGGCTCTGGTCGGAAAACAGAGCAGAGCTTGAAAAGGTCTATCATCAGCTCCCGACCTCTGTATTTCAGGCGGATCTCAACGCTTCAAATATCCTGATGGATGATGAAGGAAAATTTGTCGGGGTATATGATTTTAATCTCTGCGGCAGAGATGTCTTCCTGAACTACCTTATGCGGGAAAACAACGGAGCCTCCGGAATCTGTGAGGCGCTGAGGATTGCTGCGGATTATTACTGGTTTTCGGATATCGAGAAGGATACTGCACTGATGCTCTATCGCTGTCTGAAACCGCTGTGGTACACTAAGGTGAAGATGCTTAAGGAAGCGGGAAATGATCCCGGAGCGATCAGAAAATCCCTTGATGAAACCGAAGATGCGCTGACTTCACCAATAAACTTCAGAGATTGCATGGGGCATGGAAAAAACCGATTGAGCAATCCTGAGTGATTCAGAAAACCAGAAGTGAATGATCCAGGCATCGCGATAACCGGAAGAATGGAGAAAAATATGATCAGAAACGTTGCGATTGTCAGCCTTTCAAGCGGAATCATCGGGGAGCCGTCTGTACAGTTTGAGGTGGAGATCGGACTTCGCAGGCTTAAGGAATATGGCCTGAATGTGAGGTTTATGCCGCATGCGGACCTGGGGCTTGAATATGTCAAGGCGCATCCGGAAAAACGGGCGGAAGATCTTCTGTCAGCATTCCGGGATCCGGAAATTGACATGATCCTGTGCGCCATAGGCGGGGATGACACGTATCGGCTGCTGCCGTATCTTTTTGATCACAATGAATTGGCTGATGCGGTCACAGACAAAGTATTCCTTGGTTTCTCCGACACCACGATCAATCACCTGATGCTTCACAAGGTCGGACTGAAAACTTTCTATGGGCAGGCGTTCCTCTCGGATATCTGCGAACTGGGACCCCGGATGCACTCATATACCCGGCAGTATTTTGAGGAGCTGATTGCCACCGGTACAATCCGTGAGATCAGGCCAAGCAGCGTCTGGTATAAAGAAAGGGAAATCTTCACACCCGATCAGATCGGCAAACAGCTTCCTGCCCTTCCGGACCGGGGATTTGAATTGCTGCAGGGAGCGCCTGTGTTTTCAGGAAAGATTCTGGGTGGATGCATTGATTCCCTGTATGACTTTTTCAACGGTGACCGGTATGCAGATATGCCGGTTTTGTGCCGGAAGTATCATCTGTTCCCGGACGCGGAGGACTGGAAAGGACGCATACTGCTGCTGGAATCCAGTGAGGAAAAGCCGGCACCTGAACAATACCGACAGGCGCTGGAATATCTGAAGGGGACCGGCGTGTTCAGCGCCGTCAGCGGTGTGCTTGCCGGGAAACCCATGGATGAGACATACGCGGAAGAGTATAAACAGCTGCTGGTTGACGTGATCAACAGGCCGGATCTCCCGATCGTCTTTAATCTGAATATCGGACATGCGATGCCGCGCTGCATTATGCCTTTCGGAGTTCATGCGGTTGTGGATGCGGAAAACCAGGTCATCCGTTTTGTTGAATAAGCGACAAGATCCTGCCGTTCCGGTTAATGGCGGAACGGCAGGACGGAAGACAATCTTCCGAATTCAAAAACTTTCAGCTATGCAGCTGGTTTGGATGACAATCAATGATATTCATAGCCATGAAAGGAAAAGATCATAAAGATGAATTACAGAATTGTTGAAGGGTCAGACAAGCTTGACACAAGGGATATTGCACGCCTTCTGAAAGCGACATACTGGGCAGATAAACGCTCAATGGACACAATAGAGAAATCCGTGCGCCATTCATCCTGCTATGGCATATACATGGATGATCCGGAAAAGCTTATCGGATTCGCAAGAGTCATCAGCGATTATGCGACTTCCTACTATCTGTGTGATGTGATTATTGATCCTGAGTATCAGCATCAGGGGTTGGGAACTGCCCTGGTTTCTCATATTGTAACCTCTCCGGAGTATACAAAGCTTCGCGGCATTCTGGTTACAAGAGATGCACATGATCTGTACAGGAGATTCGGGTTTGAAGCCGCGGATGGCAGAGTGATGGTGAAACCGCCGGAAGTGCTGCAAAATCCTTAATTCAAAAATCGAAAGCTGAGTTACAGGCAGTCTGATTGATTCATTGCTTGACGTTGGGGGGTGAAGGAAAGATGATTCGTGAGGCAACAGTAAATGATTCGGTCAGGATTGCCGAGATCGATGTGATCAGCAGCCGATATGCTTACAAAAATATTGTTCCGGACGAATATCTGTATAAAGACCTGTCCGTTGAGAACCGCATGCCGGTTCACCGGAAATGGATCTCGGAAAAACGGTTTGAAGTGTACGTGGATGAGGATTCTGACACGGGGATCATCCGGGGAATGATGGGTATCGGCAGGTGTGAAGATGACGATAAACAAGGCGCCTTTGAGCTTCACTATCTTTATGTTGATCCTGATTATATGAGGATGGGCATCGGCACCGGAATGCTGCGGTTCTTTGAGCAGAAAGGCATAGAAAAAGGCTGCCCGGAATTTGTCATCTGGGTTCTGGAAGATAACAGACCGGGCAGGCAGTTTTATGAAAAGAATAATTACCGTTCCGACGGAAAAGAGAAGATTTTCAGGCGATGGAATAAGCGGGAAATCAGATATGTAAAAGGCTGAATCCGGAACCATCCTTCTGATGCAGATCCGTCAGCCGATCAGTTTCCGGATTTCAACGACGATGAGAGTGAACTCGTTCTGATGACAGAGTAAGGCTGTTAAGCGCAGGGCATGATTGCCCTGCCATTTTTTTGACTGTTTGTGAATCATTCATCCCTGCCTGAACCGCAGGCAAATTTACATTGATGAATATCGAAATAAATATTGACATCCTTATCCGGCCCTGCTATTATTAATTCGATGATCATCGAATCAGATGCGACAAGGAGGAAAACAGGATGGAAAAGTTTATGCAGTATATGGACAGCAAAATAGAGGAAGGCAGAGCAAAAACCGAAGAACTGCGGGCAGACGGACGTGGTGACGACGCCAATTTTATGAAGGTGCGCACCAATATCTATGAAGTCTGCAAAACGGTGAGTCAGACATTGATGAAAAGGCCCGGCGCCGGGACCGGCGCTGTGAAGGCCATGCTGGAAAAATTCCGTGCGGAATGGGGCGCGGCGCTTGAAAAAGCGAAGCAGCACGACAATGCCAAAGGGATGGCTGTGGAGGAGATCAAGCTCTCCGCGCTGGAGGATGTTATCGCGCATTTTGAGGAGGTGTCCGAAGCATGACGCAGGAAGACGCGATGAAGCTCTTTAAGTGTCTTTCGGATATGTCCCGCCTGCGGATCGTGCAGTCCCTGAACCAGGGGGATATGTATACGGAGCTGCTTGCGGAGCGACTGGATCTGACCCCGTCCACGGTTTCCTTCCATATGAAGAAGCTGGAGGAGGCGGGTCTCATCCTCTCCCGCAAGGAGCAGTACTATACCGTCTATTCCCTGAACCGGAAAGCCCTGGACAAAACCCTGTATGAGATTGCGGTTTCGGAACCGGAGCAGGCTGACGAGCAGCAGAAAAGAGAGGAAGCATACCGCCGGAAGGTGATCAGCGCTTTCTTTGAATATGGCAGGCTTCGCTCCATCCCCGTACAGCGCAAGAAGAAGCTCATCTGCTATGAGCAGATTGCGGCACTGTTCGAAATCGGAAAGGTTTACGAGGAAAAGGAAGTGAATGAAATCATTTTCCCCATCCACGAGGATTACTGCACGATTCGCCGGGACATGATCAGCGAAGGAATTTTCAGACGGGACGGAAGCCAATACGTCCGCATAAAGTGACGAATGCAGAAAATCAAAACCACCGGATAAGCCGGTGGTATGCACCACGCCTTTAAGGCGTTAATGCTTGCAGCGTCTCAAGACGCATCGAAAAGTTCGCCACTTGCTGCTGTATATCTGAAAACTGAGGAACGGTTCCTTTCATTCACGTTTTTGTTATTGTTTACCTGCAATTATCAGCCTTTCGGCTGTTACACGGATACGGTCACCGGATCTGTGCGCAATGCTCCGGCCGTCGGCCAGCGTCAGCACACCGTCACTTCCGGCTGTAATCATTGCTTCTGTCAGGCGTCCCTGATCCCACCGCAGATCCACCTCATAAGCGCCTCTCGCTCTGAGCCCCCGCACGGTGCCGGCGCACCAGCATTCCGGCAGCGCAGGCAGCAGGCGCAGCACGCCTTCATGGCTTTGGAGGAGCATTTGCGCGATGCCGGCGGCGGCGCCGAAATTACCGTCGATCTGGAACGGCGGATGATTATCCAGAAGGTTGGGGAGCGTGGATTTTTTCAGAAGCTCTATGATATTTTCCCAACATTTTTCACCGTCCAGCAGACGCGCGTAAAAATTAATGATCCACGCCCGGCTCCAGCCTGTATGGCCGCCGCCGTGGCTGAGCCGGCGCTCCAGTGTAGCGTTCGCTGCTGCAAAGAGCTCTGGCTGACCGCATATGATCTGCTTCCCAGGATGAAGCGCAAACAGATGGGAAATATGACGATGACCGATTTCGGCCTCCATGTAGTCCTGCCCCCATTCCATCAGTGTGCCGCGCGGTGAAATCTTCAGGGGACGAAGCCTGGGCAGCACCGCTTCAAAGACCGCAGTATCCTCTCCCAGTTCCCTGCCGCAGCGCACAACCGCGCTGAAAAGCTCTCTGAGGATCTGCGTATCCATTGCCGCGTCGCTGCACAGGCAGCCCCGTTCGCCTCCGGGCATAATGTATGTGTTTTCCGGGGAGCAGGAAGGCGACACACTAAGCCAGCCGTCCCTGTCTTCTGTCATTGTGTCCAGAAAAAACACTGCGGCTTCCTTCATGATCGGATAGTATTCACGCAGAAACGCCCGGTCGCCGGTATATTCGTAATGTTCGGATATATGCAGGCACAGCCATGCGGCGCCCATCTGCCATACGGTTGAAGCGATATAGCTGTCCTGCGGTGCACAGTCGCCCCAGATATCTGTGTTGTGATGCGCCACCCATCCGGATGCTCCGTACATTTCACGGGCCACGTCCCGGCCGTGGGGAAGCATGCGCCTCAGATGTTCAAACAGAGGAAGATGCATTTCCGAAAGGTTGCAGATTTCCGCCGGCCAGTAGTTCATCTGCGTGTTGATGTTGATGGTGTATTTGCTGCCCCAGGGCGGTTCAAACTCCTGATTCCATATGCCCTGCAGGTTAGCAGGCAGCGATCCGGGACGGCTGGAGCAGACGAGCAGGTATCGGCTGTACTGGAAATAGGTGTTGATCAGCCCCGGATCATTCTCCCCTTCCACCGTGTGCCGCAGCCGCTCGTCCGTCGGCAGCGCATCCAGTGCAGCATCTTCCTCGAGCTGCAGCTCGCATCGGGCCATGATGGGCGTAAAATCCGCCAGATGCCGCTGCTTCAGCAAGTCATATCCTTTTTTTTCGGCAGCGTCCAGTAGATCCAGCGCTGCCTGTACCGGATCCGCGAAGCGGAAGCTTGTGGCTCCGGCAATCAGCAGATCGTTATCTCCGCGGCAGCACAGTGTCGCGCCGATTTTCTCAGCTTCTCCCCGGATGACGCGCACCGCGCATGCATAGCTGATACCTCTGTTCGCTGTTACACCGCTGAGTACCACCGTCCGCGCGTCCGCCGCTGCGAGCCTGCCCACCTGCATCCCCCGCCGCAGAAGCACATCAAAAGTATTTCCGGAAGCTCTTACACACATCACCTGATCCGGCGCTGAAACGAAACACTCCCGGGAAAAGTCCCTGCCATGCAGCCGGTAGCTCACCCGATGCAGCCCGGTGTCCAGCTCCAGGCTGCGGACATAAGCCTCTGTTTCCGGCGGGGTGCATTTCCTCATATCCTGGCCGGCCAGGTTCCGGACGTTGTGTAGATTGAAGCCAGGGCCGTTCTCCGGGAACATCAGCAGGACGTCGGCAAGCGGTTCATAATGCCGTTCATTGTCCCCTGTAGCCGTAAAAGCACGCAGGGCAAGCTGCTCGGCCTCACGGATCCGGCCCTGGGCGATCAGTTCCCGCAGCAGCGGCATTTTTTCCCCGGCACTCGGATTTACGCGGTTCTCAAAGCCACCGGACCATACGGAATCCTCGTTGATCTGAAGCCTGTCCAGCGCCGCTCCGCCGAAAACCATCGCGCCTAAACGTCCGTTGCCTAATGGCAATGCCTCGTTCCAGCAGGCAGCAGGTTGATGATAATGCAGCCTTCTCATATTTACGTTCCTCCACAAGTCGAAACGTTTCGTCTACAAAACAGCGTATCACACATTTTTTTTCGTGTCAAGTTGACGGCTTCACATAAATATGACATAATAATCACAACTTCTGAACAACGGAGGCGTGCTGCATGGCCGCAACAATCAAGGATATTGCCCGCCGCACAGGGCTTGGGCTGGCCACAATATCCAAATATATCAACGGCGGAAATGTGCTTCCGAAAAACCGGGAGGCGATCGAGGAAGCCATTCAGGCCCTTGATTTCAAGGTGAACGAAACTGCCCGGAACCTGAAAACCCGCCACACCGGCTATGTGGGCTTGCTGATGCCCGCCCTGACCAACGGCTTTATTATGGAAATCATTCAGCAGATTCAGCTGGAGCTTCGAGCCGATGGCTACGGCACAGCGCTTTATTGCGCGGTACCGGGCGATGATGACATCCGCCGCCGGACAGAACTGGAAGCAGTGGATTTTCTGCTGCAAAAAGGTGTTGACGGTATTATCAACCTGCCCCAGAATGAGGACGGTGTACATCTGCAAAGGCCGCTTGAGCTGGGCATACCTGTTACGCTGATCGACAAGCAGATTCCTGAGCTGGCTGACCGTGTGAGCTCTGTGATCATTGATAACGTAGGCGCTGCCCGCACTGCTGCTGATGAGTTGCTCAATGCGGGACATCGCAACATTGTGGGCTTTTTCCATGGCGAAACGAACTATACAGGCCGCCGCCGCGCTGAAGGCTTTGTGGATGCGCTCCACGAGCGCGGCTGCCCTGTTGACAGCGACCGCATCGTATTTTTGGGGGGAGCCAGAGAACGCACCTCTCAAGAGCTGATCCGGGAAAAGCTGCGTCAGTGCAGGCCTACCGCTGTGTTTGCTGCCACCTCCGGGCTGACATCCCGCGTCATGGAAGCCTTGGAAGCGGAAGGATTTCGCGTACCGGACGATGTTTCTGTTGTCGGGTTTGACGGTGTCGGAACTGAAAACGGGCACGGCGTGAAGCTGTATTCCATGCTGCAGCCTACTGCCCAGATCGGCAGCGCAGCCGCCCGGATTATGTCCGAGCAGCTTCGGGTCAGCACCGGCGGCGGTGTTCCGCTTCCCCAGGTAAGGACTCTGCCTGCCACGCTCTTCGTCGGAAATTCCATTAAGCGCGTCTGAACCCGTTCTTTCATCTGTAGGCGTTCCGCTTTCCGGAGCGCCTTTTTTTTACTGCTTTCAGGTCAGTTTTAAAAAAAGAGGCAAAATACGCCGTTCTTTACCAAATGCTGTTGACAACGGACGGGGTTTATGATATTTTAAAAGCGAAACGTTACGGTTAATAAGTTGCAAATAATACGAAACGATATACTTTTTTACGTTCACGGAGGCACGCGTATGAAAAAGCAGGTAGCCGGACGGATGCCTTCAGCCGTCATTCTACCCAGGAAATCCTTTCGGCAGAGGGCTGCCACGGATTTCCGCAAGAATTGGGTCATTTACCTGATTGCCCTGCTTTGTCTGTCGTATTACTTCATTTTCCGTTATGCGCCGATGGGCGGCCTGGCGATTGCCTTTAAAAACTACCGCCCGGCGCGAGGCCTGTGGGGCAGCAGCTGGGTAGGCTTCAAATGGTTTGAGCAGTTTTTCTCCAGTTACTATTTTCCCCGCCTTCTGCGGAATACCCTGACAATCAATCTGCTGAGCCTGATCATCGGCTCATCGCTTCCGATCCTCCTGGCGCTGCTGCTCAACGAGGTCCGCAGCTCCGCCTATAAACGTGTTGTGCAGACCGTAACCTATATGCCGCATTTCGTTTCTCTGGTGGTTGCCTGCGGTATCGTGCTGAACCTTCTCTCCTATAACGGCCTGTTCAACCAGATTCTCGGTCTCCTCGGCAAAAGCCCCGTCGCGTTCAGCAACATTCCGGAGTACTTTCCCTGGATCTATGTTTTTTCCGATGTATGGCAGAACCTGGGTTACAACACGATTGTGTATCTGGCCGCCCTGTCCGCCATCAATGTAGAGCTCTTTGACGCCGCCGCCATCGACGGCTGCAACCGCTTTCAGCGCATTCTGCACGTAACCGTCCCCGGTATCCTGCCTACCATCATCCTCCTGCTTCTGATGAAGGTCGGTTCCATGATGTCCATCGGCTATGAAAAAATCATCCTGCTGTACAACGATGCCGTGCTGGAGCGTGCCGATGTGTTTTCCTCCTTTGTTTACCGTTACGGCATGTTGGGCGGCAACTACAGTTATTCTGCTGCTGTGGACCTGTTCAACAACGCGGTCAACATCCTGCTGCTGGTGATCTTCAATGCCATCAGCCGCAGAGCATCCGATATATCGCTTTGGTGAGGAGGGAAGAAATGATGAAGCCGCGCAAATGCGCTTCCGACCAGTGGAACTATGGCAGGATTTCCCTGGGAAGCCATGTGTTTGATACTTTCAACGTCATCGGCCTTGGTCTTCTGTGCCTTCTGATGATATATCCGCTGTGGTATGTGCTGTGCTGTTCCTTCTCGGATCCGTCCATGCTGATGCGCCATAAGGGCATCCTGCTTTTCCCGCTGAATTTTTCCCTGGGCGGCTATGAAAAAGTGCTGAACTACAAACGGCTCTGGGGCTCCTATCTGGTCACATTCTTCGTTGTCATCGTGGGCACTGGCCTGAACATGTTTTTTTCCATCCTGTTCGCGTTTGTCCTGTCCCGGAGGGATCTTCTGTGGCATAAGCTGATCACGGGCCTGGCCGTATTCACCATGTACTTCTCCGGAGGGATGATCCCGACCTATCTGGTTGTAAAGGCCGTCGGGCTGTATGACACGGTCTGGGCCATGATCATTCCCGGACTGATCAGCACCTATAACTGCATCATCCTGCGCACCGCCTTCTACGGCATTCCGGATTCCTTGGAGGAATCCGCCAGAATTGACGGAGCGGGTGATCTGCGGGTGCTCTTTACGATCTGCGTGCCTCTGATCATTCCTTCCGTTGCGACTGTAGCGCTGTTCTACGCCGTCGGCCACTGGAACGCCTGGTCCTCCGCCCTTCTGTACATCCGCAATGAAAAGCTGATGCCGCTGCAGATGGTGCTGCGCGCGCTTCTGATTCAGGGTGAAGCTGTTGAAGTTACCGGAGGACAGGACCTGCAGACTGAACTGAACAATATGCTGCTGAAGTACGTCGTCATTGTTGTTTCCACCGTACCGATTCTGTGCGTGTATCCCTTTATTCAGCGGTTTTTCACCAAAGGTGTCATGATCGGCGCAGTAAAAGGGTAACAGCGGATACAGCGCCGGTAACTGAATTGATCGCTGCACGGCCGATAAACCGTGAGCAAATAAAAAAAGGAGGTTATCCTTAATGAAGAAGCTTCTGTCTCTCATCTGCGCGCTCGCTCTGCTGGCAAGCGTGCTGGTCATCGCTCCCGCGGCTGCGGCCGATGAACCCACCACCATTACCTGGCTGCATCAGGCCTGGGATGTTTCAGGGCTGGACCACTGGTATGATGCGCTTTGGGTCAAGGAGCTCGAAGCCCGCCTCAACGTGAAATTCGAGTTTATTTCCGTCAACTCCACCGACAACTATGACAACGTCGTCAATCTGAACATCTCCGGCGGTGACTATCCGGATATCATTTCCTGGAACTGGTCCAACTATTCCGGCGGAATCGAGGCTGCCATAGAGGATGGTCTGGTTCAGTCCTTTCCCATGTCCGAGCTTCAGGAAAAGGTGCCCAACTACTATAACCTGATCGCAAACAATGAGTACATCAACCGTGCGCTGGTTCTGACAGACGGTTCCATCGCCGCCTTCTGCCACGTTGAGGAATCCACCGCCCGCAATGCTTATTCCGGTTATGCCATCCGCAAGGACTGGCTGGACCGTCTGAACCTGGAAGTACCCAAGACCATTGACGAGCTGCATGACGCGCTGGTTGCCTTTAAGGAGCAGGATGCCAATGGCAACGGCGATCCCAATGATGAAATCCCCATGTCTGACCGCGTTACCCTGAATCTGATCAAGGAACTGGGTTCTGCCTGGGGACTGATCTACAACTATCCTCAGCTGGATCCTGAAACCGGCAAAGTAACCTACTGGACGGAAATCAATGACGGGAAAAACTTCCGCGATTTCGCCATGACCATGCGCCAGTGGTATGCTGAGGGCCTGATCGATCCCTCCTTCACTTCCAACACCCAGACGGAGATCAACTCGCAGGTCACCTCTGATATCCAGGGCTTCTGGCACACCAACACCAACCGCTTCCCCGGCTATTACACCCTGCTGAAGGATACCGTTGCTTCCTACGCAGACAGCAGCGCTGTGAAGCTGGAGCCCCTGCCCCGTTTCCCCTATGTGTATGCAGAAGGCGCGGATGCAAAGCGCTATACCCAGGCCGTTAACCTGAAGAACTGGGCTGCCGCCGCCGAAGGGAATGCCATTACCTCCGCTGCTGTGAAGGAAGGCAAGGTGGACAAGATCCTGGAGCTGTTCAATTACATGTATTCCGAGGAAGGCACCACTCTGATCTCCTGGGGCGTGGAAGGTGTATCCTTCGATTATGACGCCGACGGAAACAAGGTATGGAAGGAAGTCGTGCTGAACAACGAAGGCGGCCTTTCCTCCGACACCGTCATGCAGTACTGCATTCCCACCCGCGGTGAGTTCCCCAAGATCATGGACCTGGAAGCATGGATGACCGTGGACTGCTCTCATGAAGACGGACAGCGTGAGCTGGAATACAACTACAGTGCGGACAAGGATCTGATCATACCCAACATCCTGCTGACCGGTGAGGATGCTGAAACCTATACCATGATCATGAATGACGTCAACACGTCCATTGCCGAAACTTTCCTGTCCGTTGTCATCGGCAACAAGGACGAGGCCGCAATTGATGAGCTGTTCAATACCATCGACAGGATGGGCATCGAAAAAGCCATTGAAATCTATTCCCGGGTCTATGAAAACTACCTGAACAAGGAAATCGTGAAATAAGGCAGGAAACATGATCGGTTTCCATTCAGGACGGCAGTTTCCGTGTAAACCGTCGATGTAAACAGGCAGGCACAGAAAAGTGCCTGCCTTTATCTGACCGAAGAATAAAACAACCGTGGAATGAAGCCGGGAAAATGAGACCGGATAAGTTTTTCACCCGATCAGCTTCCGGATTTCCGCCGCGAAGAGATCCGCCAGAATCTGACAGCCCTCATCGGTGGGGTGCAGTCCGTCGTAAGTCAGGGCTGCTGCTTCGGGAGGATAGGGATAGACATCCCGGCCGGGAGTGAAGGGAATGCCGATGTAATCCGGATAGGGCAGGTCCTCCGTGCCGTTTTCCCGGGTGACGCGCTTGAAGCGGATCAGCCGATCCTGGGTGAAGCCGGACAAGTCGTGGCAGTTGACGGTGGGAACGCCTTCCAGGGCGCAGCAGGCCAGGATGGCGGAGGCCACGTCCGAAAGCCGCTGGCCGTGCTCCGGCGCGTAGCTGCCGGGGGCGTTGTTTTCCGGGTCGAAAAGATAGACGAAATCCGCCCGTTCCACCGGGTTGCCGGCGAGGATCATCGCCTTCGGGTTTGCCGCCCGGATATGATCCAGCAGGATTCCGAGATGACCGAGGATCGTTCCCGCCTGCCGGCCGCGGAAGGACGCTTCCGTGCCCAGGGGATATCCCTGATGCCAGTCGTTGGTCCCCAGCAGCACGGTGTACAGATCCGCCTCCGGAATCTCCTGGTCAATCCAGTCCCGGAAGGTGGAGCCGTTGATGCCGATATTCCGCAGGACAAGGCCGGAAAGCTGATCATGAATCCGGTCCAGGTAGCCCCGGGTGACCCGGTGCCCCGTTTCATCCAGGTGATCGTTCAGATAGGTAAAGGAATCCCCGATGGCGCACCAGCGGAGGCGGGGCTTTTCTGCCTGCTTCAGATGCAGATAGCTGCCGGGAATATGGCAGTAGCCGCCGGGGTTCTTATCCAGGTATTTCTGGTGGTATTCCTCAGCCGGGAAGAAATTCTGCAGCGGGAGCAGCTCCACGGCCAGCTTCGCCCCGGCTTTTTCCTCCTCCGCCCGGTAAACCGCCTCGATTTCCGGCAGCTGGGAGGGATCGGTGTAGTAGATGCCGGTCCGGTACTGGATGCCGGTGTCATGGCCCTGCCGGTTGACGGACAGGGGGTCGATGACCATGAAGTAGTATTTCAGCAGCTCCGTCAGGGAAATCCGGGATTCATCATAAACAATCCGTACAGTTTCCGCATGGCCGCTGTTCCGGCATACCTCCTGATAGCTGGGCGCCCGGTCCGGTCCGTTGGCGTAGCCGGTTTCCGTTTCGGATACGCCTTCGAACTGGTCAAAAAATTTCTGCGTGCCCCAGAAACAGCCGCCTGCCAGATAAATAGTTTTCACGCAAGATCACGTCCTTTCACGGTTGAATCGCTCAGTTGAAAACGGGAAGCGTACGCCCGGTCTGCTTCAGGGCCGCCTCATCCAGCTGGCTGTCACTGAGCACCAGCTGTCCGTTGATGAAGACCTTTTCAATGCCGAAGGGCTTTTCCTGATCCGGGACGCCGTTTTTCAGCGCCTCCTCGTCAAAGACGGTCAGATCCGCGAAGTACCCTTCCTTCAGGTAACCGCGCTTCTGCAGCATGAAGCGGTCCGCGATGGCGCCGGTCATGCGGCGGATGGTATTCGGCAGAGTATCACCGGTGCCCCGCAGGGAATCCCGCAGGAACTTGGGATAGCAGTCATAGATCGCCGGATTCTGGATGCCGTGCTCCTCCACCCACGCGTCCGTCATATACAGGCAGTGCTCGTTGTGCTCGAACTCGGAGATGATTTCCGGAGTGGAATAAGGCCCCATATTGACGCGGCCGACGAACCGGCTGAGATCGCAGAGCTTCAGATAGGCCTTCAGGTCGCTGGTTCCTTCCTCCACGGCGATTTCGTGGACGGTTTTGCCCTCGTACTTTTCGTATCCCGGGCCGATATAGGCGATCTGGATATCCCTGAACCCGAAGCCCAGCAGCAGGCTGGAGGCCTTCACCAGCACGGCCAGCTTCAGGCGGTTCAGCGGCTTCTTCCTTTCCGCTTCGGACATCCCCTGATACCAGGCCGGCAGAATCACTGTGATAACCGAAACGCCCAGGCATTCATTGTAGATATCAAACATGACGTCCACGCCTTCCGCCCGGAGCTGATCAAAGATCCGCATCAGCTCTTCCTTATCCCTGAAGGAATTCCGGCCGACAAAGATGGCATGGGAGTAATGCAGCTTCAGATTCGTGCCCTTGGCGATCTCCACCAGTTCGTCCACCGCCCGCAGGAGGTGGGACCTGCCCAGCAGCTGGGGATAGGCCATGGAAACCTTGGATTCGGCCCGGGGATGCACGGTCAGGGGCTTGTTGTACCGGACGCACAGGGCGGCGACCTTTTTCAGCTCCTCCACATCCGCGTACAGCCCGGGATTGTACATCATGCCCAGGGAAATGCCGGCGGCGCCCTGCTGCAGGGCTTTTTCGAGAATGGCCAGCATCTTTTCCTCTTCCTCAGGGGTCAGCTTCCGGTTTTCAGTCCCGCCCACAGCGGCCCGGGCGGTGCAGTGACCGGCAAGCAGCGCCATGTTGCAGGGCATCCGGCGGTCCATGGCGTTGAAATATTCCTTAGCGGTTCCGTAGCAGCCCACGGTGTTCTCAAAGCCGAAGAGACCGCCGCCCATATGCTCCATCCAGCCGCACCCGGGCTCGAAGCCAACGACGGAAATGCCGCAGTTGCCGGTCACAAAGGTGGTGATCCCCTGACGGATAAAGGGCCAGAAGTAGGGGAGCGGATCTTTTTTGATGGCGAACCAGTCGTTATGGGAGTGGCCGTCAATAAAACCGGAGGAAACGGATTTCCCCGCCAGATTGATTACGCTGTCCGCCGGCAGGCTGATTTCGGGGGCAATCATGGCGATTTCATCGCCTTCAATCAGAATATCCCCGATATACGGGTCGGAACCGGTGCCGTCGTAGATTTTTGCGCCTTTGAGCAGCTGTCTCATGCCGGGTCATCCTTTCTGTATGCCGTGTTTTCTGTGATGCCAGTGTACCCGACTTGCCGGCTTGTTTCAAGCGGTTGTCCGGTCTTTTTTTGTTCATTATGGAAAGAAGACTTCTCAATCCGGGCGGAATCCGCTATAATAAGACAGATTGATGAATCAGGAAAGTTTCAGAGCTTATGCCTGAACGCGAATATTTTCCAAAATGAGGAGGAAACTGTAAAATGAAGAAATGGCTTTCCCTGCTTCTGACCGTGGCGATGCTTGTATCCTGCCTGACGGTTTTCCCGGCCATGGCGGCGACGACCAATGCTTCCAATCCCGGCGGTGAGGCTGCTTCCGCGGTGGAACCCGCTGCGGTTCTTCCCACGGCAGACGGCCTGGCGTTTACCTGTGAGATGGGTCTTTCCGTGGATGAGCAGATGATAACGCAGCTGCTGTCCTCCGCCGGTCTGGGAGATGATCTGGGGGCTAAGATTGTCGCGATCATCAACAATATCGGCGTGAAAACCGTAGTGGCCGGAACGGATGCGCAGTCACAGCTGCTGCTGAAGGGCGGGCCTGTGATGACGATGCTGGTGAAAACCGGAGAGGACGGGATCAGCATCGGCAGCGATCTGTTCCCGAATTCCGTGCTTTCCATTCCTGCGGAAATGCTCCAGCAGATGACGGAGCAGGTCACGAACGGCCTGGAAGGCCTGGACATGGACGCGATCGCCGCGGCGGTGATGCCGCACGTTCAGGAGTTTGCCGGGATTATTCAGAGCAAGATCGGCGAGCCGACGGCGACGGACTTCTCCTATGAGGGCGTGCAGTTTACCAGCATGATTCCCATCAACATCACGGCCAAGGAGCTGGTCACGGCTGTGCTGACCATGATCAAGGGCATCCTTTCCGAGGAAGCGGTTGCGCCGCTTCTCAGCCAGCTGAACGTTCAGGTGTCCGGGCTGGATGAAGCCCTGGAGAATATCGCCAATTCCAACGATGAGGAAATCCCGGCGCTGGAAACCGGGCTCTACTCCAACGAGAACGGCGACGCGCTTCTCAGCGCGGTGATGACAAAGGATGAGCAGTCCATGACCCTGCATGCCGGTATGCTGAGCAACAAGCTGATTCTGCGGGTGGACGCTCTGTCCCAGCTGAAGCTTGACCTGACCGTTGACATGGCGGCCATGACCCTGGATCTGGCGCTGCAAGTGAACAACGGCGGAATGAATGTGGGCATCAGCTTCTCCGGCGGGTTAACGGAAAACGGCTTGGCAGGCAGTCTTGCCATCTCCATGAACGGCGCGCCTGTGGCGACCATCAGCCTGAGCTTCACCCCGGGCGGCGAAGTGACTGCAGCGCTGGATCCGGAAGGCAAGAAGGTTATTTCCCTGATGACGCTGCAGAGCAATCCCAACGGCGAGGAATTCCAGGCGCTGCTCAGCGATATTCAGACAAACGGTCTGTCCGCTCTGCTGGCCAACGCGATTCAGCTGATGCCGGAAGAGGTGAGCGCATTGCTGACCTCCATGACCGGTGCGACTGCTCCGTAATCATCCATACAAACAAAAATCAGCTGCCCGGAAGGACAGCTGATTTTTTGTGCTTTTTTATGCCCGCGAGGCGGACCGCAGCTCCTGAAATGCCCGGGGCAGCATGTCCACCGTGTCTGAAGCGATCATGGAGATATCTCCCTGCCTGTCCTGCGCCAGCTCTCCGGCACGTCCGTTGATCCAGGCGCCGGCCGCGGTCAGAAGCAGCAGCGGGGAAAACGTGGGGTCCGCTTTGCAATCCTTAGGCACGCCCGCCGAGCAGAGGGCAGCCAGGACGCCGCTGAGCACGTCGCCGCTGCCCGCGGAGGCCATGCCGGGAGCGCCCCGGTCCACAATCAGGGTCTGCCTGCCGTCGGTCACGACGGTGGCGGAGCCCTTCAGCAGCAGAATCACATGATGCTCTGCGGCGAAAGCCTCTGCCAGCGGGATCGGCTGTGCCAGCACCTCCGGAACGGTATGCCCGGTCAGGCGGGCAAACTCGCCGGGATGGGGTGTCAGGATGACCGGTCCGGCGGCATCGTTCAGCAGGGAGACGCCGGATGCTGCCAGGGCGTTGAGCCCGTCAGCGTCCAGGATCAGGGTGCCGGTGAAATTTTGCAGCAGCCAGCGGAGCGCCTTTTCCGTCTCTTCCGTATGGGTGACGCCCATACCGAAAGCGGCGGCCCGGGCGGAACCCAGCAGGGAACGGAATTCCTCCGGGTCAAAGCGCAGATATCCATCCTTCTCACTAAGGGGAAAGAGCGTGCTTTCCAGGACGGCCGGCGCCACGACCGGGCAGAGGGAAGCGGGGACGGCGACCCGGACGATGCCGGCGCCGGAGCGCATCGCAACGTTTGCTATGGCAGCCAGGCGGATCGCACCGGAAAAGGGGAGGGACCCGCCGATCAGGGCCAGGGTTCCGTAGGTACCCTTGTTGCTGAAATGCGGACGAGGCGGGAACAGGGGCGCCAGGTCGGCCGCCTCCGGCACACAGACCGGCCGCTCTGCCAGAGGGATGCCGATGTCGCAGTTGACGGCCTTCACCATCCAGTCCCGGGCCTGATTCAGAAAATGCCCCGGCTGGAAGTATCCGACGGAAACCGTCAGATCGCTGCGCACAGCCTTCTTTGCCAGCCCGTTATCGCCGTTCAGGCCGCTGTTGATATCCGCGCTGACGACGAAGGATCCGCTCCGGTTGATCAGGTCGACGATCCGCTCCGGCTCCCCGGAGAGCTCTCCCCGGAAGCCGGTGCCGAAGATACAGTCCGCGAGGGTGGGCCAGAAGGACAGATCCGTGATGCTGTCCCAGTACCGGACGGGAATGCCGAGTTCCCGGCAGCGCCGGAACCAGAAGCCCCCGTCCGGAGTGAAGGCATCCGCCTGCAGCAAAAGGTCACAGGGCACGCCTGCTTCCCGCAGCAGCGCAGCCAGCACATAGCCGTCCCCGGCGTTGTTTCCCTTGCCGCAGAGAATGCCCACGGGCCCGTGCCAGAGGGGCAGCGCCCGGAAGATCCCCTGCCCGGCCCGCTCCATCAGCAGCGTGCCGGGAGTGCCGGCGGCGATGCAGGCGGCGTCACTTTTCCGCATGCCGTCCACGGTCAGAACCTTAATCATGTGCGTCCGCTCCTTCCGGAGCATCCGCGGGTGCCAGGAAAAGATCCTGCTTGCGGCGGATCATCTCGTCCGTCCGGCGGATATACTCCTCAATATTGCTGACGTTGGGCGCCCGGGTGATGTGTCCCTCCTCCGGCCAGATCCGCTTGGAGATTCCCCCGGTGCCGAGGGCCAGGATATGCGAGGTTTCCTCCATGATGTCGACGTTATACAGGCAGGCGTGGCCGGGGAGGGCGTAGCCGGTGTTTTCCTGGTCGCCGGCCATGTATTTCTGCCGGTAGAGGTAGTAGGGCCGCATACCGAGCTTCCGCGCGGTTTCCCGCCCGAGGTCCACCATGCGGGCGGTTTCCGGGCCGTCAGGCAGGGGCGTGTTCTCGAGACTCATACGGGAGGATCGTTTGATTGCCAGGGTATGGACGGTCAGGCTTTCGGGATGCAGCGCCACCGCCTCCGCCATGGTATGAGCAAAATCCGCCAGGCTTTCTCCCGGCAGGCCGGCGATCACGTCCATATTGATATGGCCGATACCCTCTTCCCGGGCCAGCGCGTAGGCCTCCCGGACCTGCTGCGCCGTATGGGCCCGGCCGATAATCTGCAGGGTCCGGTCATTCATGGTCTGGGGATTGATGGAGATGCGGGAGACGCCGGCTTCCCGGATCAGCTGCAGCTTCCGCCGGGTCAGGGTATCCGGCCTGCCCGCCTCCACGGTATATTCCGCGGCGCCGGGGAAATATGTCAGCATCAGGGAAAGCAGCTGCTTAAAGGCATCCTCCGGCAGGGCGGTGGGCGTTCCGCCTCCCACATAGACAGCGCGCAGCTGTTTGCCCGCGGCGGGCAGCAACTCCGCACAGGCCCGGATTTCCCGCGCCAGGGCTTCCATATAGGGCGGCACCAGGGCGCCGTTTCCGATTTCCCCGGAGGAGAAGGAGCAGTAGCTGCACCGGGTTGTGCAGAACGGGATACCGATATAGACGTCCATCCATCGGTCTCCGGGCGGCGGCAGCAGCCGCTGCACCGCGGCGACCTCCGCCAGCAGCTCCGCCTTCGGGCGGGTCACGTCAAACCGGTTCATCAGCTGCACTACGGCTTCCTCAGGCGCAAGCCCGGCGCCCAATGCCTCAAGCATCAGATGCGTCGGCCGGACGCCGGTCATGCTGCCCCAGGGCGGATGGATGCCGGTGATCTGGCGGCAAAGATCATAAAGCGTCTGCTTGCACAGTCGCCGGGCGGCCCGCTTCTGATGCAGCGTCTCCAGCCGGGTATCCGCTTCCCGGGGAACAGGAGCGGAGCGCGACAGGGAGGTCTGTCCGTCCGTAAAGGTGATGACGTAATCCCCGTCCCTTTCCTCCGCGGTGAAGTGAAAGCGGCCGGGGGCGTCCCAGACGGTGTCGGGATAGCCGAAAAGCCGGCTCATGACCATGAGCTCCGGCTGAATCGTGCTCAGATAGGTTTCCAGGGACGTCATGGCATGGCAGGCTCCTTTCAGAAGATTCAGGCATGGTGTCCGGGATGAACGGCCAGACCCTGCGCCAGAGGCATCAGCCGCCGGATGGAAGCGAACAGGGCATGCTGGTCTCCGCCCGGCAGGTCGGTGCGGCCCCAGCCGTGCTCGAACAGGGTGTCTCCGGTAAACAGATGCCCCTCCGTCAGATAGCAGACGCAGCCTGGCGTATGCCCCGGCGTGTGCAGCACCCGGATTTCCAGACCGGCCAGCTGCAGGATGTCACCCTCCTTCACGAAATCCGTGGGGGCGGGAGCGGTCACGGAGGCTCCCAGCAGCATCATGCCGGCATTCAGCCGGGGATCGGCCAGCATCGGCGCGTCCAGCGCATGAATGAACAGCCGGGTATCCGGGCTCATCAGCTCCCGGACCGCGCCGATATGGTCAAAATGGCCGTGCGTCAGCAGAATGGCGGAGATTTTTTTCCCTTCCGTCTGCGTCCGGATCCGGGAGGCCTCGTCGCCGGGATCGATAACAACGCATTCCGGGCTGTTCTCCCCCCGGATAATGTAGCACCGGGTTCCGACAGGCCCGACGGTGATTTCATTCAGCTGCATGAAAATACGCTCCTTCCGCGGGAGATTCCGAAAAAAGCCGGGCGAAGAATGCCCGGCTGCTAAACCGATAAAGTGTCCGGACGGCGGATCAGAACAGGGCGCTGACGAAGTCCTTTGCGTCAAAGGGCTGCAGGTCATCAATCCCTTCACCGACGCCCACATACCAGACCGGGACATCCAGCTCCTGCCGGATGGCCAGGGCGATGCCGCCCTTGGCGGTGCCGTCCAGCTTGGTCAGGATGATGCCGTTGATTTCCGCCACTTCCTTGAAGGCTCTGGCCTGCATAAGGCCATTCTGGCCGGTGGTGGCGTCCAGCACAAGGATGCAGCGGGTATCCGCCTCAGGATATTCCCGGTCGATGACCCGGCGCATCTTGCTGAGCTCGTCCATCAGGTTCTTTTTGTTATGCAGCCGGCCGGCAGTGTCAACAATCAGCAGGTCCGCCTGCTGCGATTTGGCGGACTGGATGGCGTCAAACACCACGGCGGCGGGATCCGCGCCTTCGGCGTGCCTGACGATCGGTACCCGGGCCCGGTCCGCCCAGACGGTCAGCTGCTCCGCGGCGGCGGCCCGGAAGGTATCGCCGGCGCAGAGCATAACCTTGCGGCCGATGGACTGGAAGCGCAGGGCCAGCTTGCCGATGGTGGTGGTTTTTCCCACGCCGTTGACGCCGACCAGCAGCATGACCATGGGCCACTTCAGCGGCGGGCGCGGAATATCCATCTGCTCGGTCATGATCTGCTTGAGTATCTCCCGTGCTTCCCCGGCATCCTTCACCCTGCCGGCCTGCACCCGGTTGCGGAGCTCGTCCGTAATGACGGTGGTGGCCTTCAGCCCGCAGTCCGCCATCAGCAGGATATCCTCCAGCTCCTCATAGAAATCATCATCTATTTTACGGTTTTCCCGCACCATGTCGTCGACTTTTTCTGTCATGTTCCCCCGGGTCTTGCTCAGACCTTCCCGGAGACGGGCAAACAGGCCCTTTTTCTTCGTTTCGCTCATGATCTTTCCTCCCCCGATACGATACATTCACTTTACCACATTTTTCCTTCGCTGAAAAGAAATGGCGCAAAAAAAGGAAAACGGAAATTCATATCGAAATATAACAATTTAGTATATTGCGCGATTTTATCGCGATAAGGAGGAACGATCATGTCCCTGACCCCGAAAGATATCGCCGGAATGCTGGATCATTCCACCCTGCAGCCCTACCTGACAGAGGAGGATATCCGCCACGGTTGTGAAGTGGCTCTGAAATACGGCACGGCCAGTGTCTGCGCCCGTCCGTGCGACGTGCCGATCCTGGCTGAAATGCTGGCGGGCAGTCCGGTCAAGGTCTGTACCGTGATCGGTTTCCCCCACGGCGCTCATGAAACCGCCATCAAGGTGGCGGAGGCGCAGCTCGCGCTGCAGCAGGGCTGCCAGGAGCTGGACATGGTGCTGAACATCGGCAAGCTGAAGCACGGGGACGCGGATTACGTGGAAAGCGAAATCCGCCAGCTGGCGGATACGGCTCACGCAGCCGGAGCGATCCTGAAGGTGATTCTGGAAACCTGCTACCTGACGGATGAGGAAAAGATTCTGGCCTGTCACATCAGTGAGCGGGCCGGGGCGGATTTCGTCAAGACCAGCACGGGTTACGGCTCAGCCGGGTGTAAAATTGAGGATCTGAAGCTGATGCGGGCCAATGTGTCCGACAAGGTCCGAATTAAGGGCTCCGGCGGCATCCGGGATCTGGACACCGTCCTGAGCGCCCGGGCTGTCGGAGCGAGCCGCTGCGGCGTCAGCGCCACGGAGAAAATCATGGCCGAGGCGGAAAAACGCTGGGCGGAGGGGACCCTGAAGGAAGCGGCCGACCTGAAGGAAATGGCCGGCGGATACTGATCGACCTGCCCGGGAAGGGCAGACAGAGAGTTCGGAGGATAAACAGGATGTATCATAAAGTAGCGACAGACATGAATTTTGTGGACCGGGAGCGGCAGGTGGCCGATCTGTGGAAGGAGAAGGACATCATCCGGAAGTCCTTCCATCACCGGGACGGGAACGAGCAGTTTACCTTCTTTGACGGACCGCCCACCGCGAACGGCAAGCCCCATATCGGCCATATCGAGACCCGGGTTATCAAGGATCTGATTCCCCGGTTCTGGACCATGAAGGGCAAGAGCGTGCTGCGGAAGGCCGGCTGGGACACTCACGGTCTGCCGGTTGAGCTGGAGGTGGAGAAATCCCTGGGCCTGGACGGCAAGCCCCAGATTGAGCAGTACGGCATTGAGCCCTTCATCGGGGAATGCAAAAAGAGCGTCTGGAAATACCTGCATGAGTGGGAAAAAATGTCCGAGCAGGTGGGCTATTGGGTGGATATGGAGCATCCCTATATCACCTATGAGAACAGCTATATTGAGTCCGAATGGTGGAGCCTGAAGCAGATCCACGAGAAGGGCCTGCTTTATCAGGGACACAAGATCGTGCCTTACTGCCCCCGCTGCGGAACTGCCCTGTCCAGCCACGAGGTGGCTCAGGGCTACAAGAACGTGAAGGAAACCTCCGCGTTTGTCCGCTTCCGCGTCAAGGGGGAGGAAAACACATATCTGCTGGCCTGGACGACCACACCCTGGACCCTGCCGAGCAACCTGGCGCTGTGCGTCAATCCCCGGGATACCTACTGCCGCCTGACGGCGCCGGACGGGAAATACATCATGGCGAAGGCCCTGGCGGAAAAGGTGTTCGAGGGCCAGGAAATCACGATTGAGGAAGAGTTCCCGGGCAACGACCTGCGGGGCATGGAATATGAACCCCTGTACCGGTTCCAGGAGCCGGACAAAAAGGCCTGGTTCGTGGTCAGCGACGACTATGTCACCATGGAGGACGGCTCCGGTATCGTGCATATCGCGCCTGCCTACGGCGAGGACGACAACCGGGTATGCCGGGAGAACGGCCTGCCCTTCGTCAACCTGGTGGATACCCAGGGCCGCTTTGTGGAAGGCACCGCCTGGGCCGGCACCTTTGTCAAGGACGCGGACCCCCTGATCCTGAAGGATCTGAAGGAACGCGGCCTGCTGTTTGCGGCAGTTCCCTTTGCCCATGATTATCCGTTCTGCTGGCGCTGCGACACGCCCCTGCTCTATTATGCCCGGCCGACATGGTTCATCCGGATGACCGCCCTGCGGGACAATCTGGTGCGCAACAACCGGACCATCAACTGGATGCCGGACAACATCAAGGAAGGCCGGATGGGCAACTTCCTGGAGAACGTCATCGACTGGGGCCTGAGCCGCGAACGCTATTGGGGCACGCCCCTGCCGGTGTGGAAATGCGCTCAGGGCCATCTGCACGTCATCGGCTCCATTGCCGAGCTGCGGGAAATGGCGATCCAGGATCCCGGCCCGGATATCGAGCTGCACCGCCCCTTCATTGACGCTGTGACCATCCGCTGCCCCGAATGCGGGGAAGAGATGCACCGGGTGAAGGAGGTTATCGACTGCTGGTACGACTCCGGCTCCATGCCCTTTGCCCAGTGGCATTATCCCTTCGAGCACAAGGAAGAGTTCGAGTCCAACTTCCCGGCCAACTTCATTTCCGAAGCCATCGACCAGACGCGCGGCTGGTTCTACACCCTGGAGGCCATTTCCACCCTGCTGTTCGACCGGGCGCCCTTTGAAAACTGCATCGTGCTGGGCCACGTGCAGGACGCTGAAGGCCGGAAGATGAGCAAGCACCTGGGCAACGTGGTGGATCCCTTCCAGATGCTGGACAAGTTCGGCGCGGACGCGCTGCGCTGGTATTTCTATACGACCTCCGCGCCGTGGCTGCCGTCCCGCTTCTCCGAGGAAGCGGTCCGCGAGGGACAGCGCAAGTTCCTGGCCACACTGCAGAACACCTACGCCTTCTTTGCGATGTATGCCCAGATCGACGGCTTTGACCCGCTGGCTCATCCCCTGGAAAAGGCGGAGCTGACGCTGATGGACAAATGGATCCTGAGCCGCCTGAATACCCTGATCGCCCGGATGGACGATGACCTGAGCCATTACAGGGTCACGGAAAGCGCCACTGCCCTGGCGGCATTTGTGGACGATCTGAGCAACTGGTATGTGCGCCGGGGCCGCGAGCGGTTCTGGGGCAAGGGCATGGCCGGCGACAAGGAAGCGGCCTTTGCCACGCTGTATCACGTGCTGGTGACCGTCAGCAAGCTGAGCGCGCCGTTTATCCCCTTCCTGGCGGAGGAAATCTATCAGAACCTGGTCGTCAACAACGTGCCCGGCGCGGTGGAAAGCGTACATCTGTGCGACTTCCCGGTCAGCGACAGCGCACGGGTGGACCCGGAGATGGAGCGCCAGATGGATGCCCTGCTGGAGGTGATCCAGCTGGGCCGCGCCTGCCGGAACGCCGCGAACCTGAAGGTGCGCCAGCCTCTCGAAAAGCTGTACGTGAAGGGCGCAGCCTTTGACGCGGCCTATCAGGCGCTGTGCGAGGATGAGCTGAACGTCCGCGAGGTGATCTTCACGGAGGACGCCCGGGCCTTCACCACCTATAAGCTGAAGCCGCAGATGCGGACGCTGGGACCGAAGTACGGCAAGCTGCTGGGGAAGATCGGCCAGCACCTGACGGAGCTGGACGGCAATGATGTGGTGGATGCCTTCAACCGCGGCGAGACAGTCAGCTTCACGCTGGACGGGACCGAGGTGGTTCTGGCGGCCGGCGACGTGCTGACAGAGCCCACCCAGAAGCCCGGCTTCACCGCAACGGAGGACAAGGGTGTCACCGTTGTGCTGGATACGAACCTGACGCCGGAGCTGATCAGCGAGGGCTATGCCCGCGAGGTGATCTCCAAGCTGCAGACCATGCGGAAGGAAGCCGACTTTGAGGTGACCGACCGGATCGAGGCCTGCTGGCAGGGTGACGCGGAGCTGTCCGAAGCGCTGGAGGCCAACCGGGAGATGATTCAGAAGGCGACCCTGGCCGTGAGCCTGAAGGCGGAAGCGCCTGCGGAAGGCTGGATTGAAAAGGCATGGGATATCAACGGCAAACAGGCGACCCTGGCAATCCGTAAAGCATAATATGAAAATCGCACTCATTGGGCAGGACATACCAACGCTCCTGCCCACCCTTTTAACAGACCTGCTTTTCGCGGGGAAGGCCCGGGACGCGGAGATTGCCCTGGAGGAGAAAAATCCGGCCATGGGCGCCGTGCTGCAGGGCTATGGTGACGCCGTGTTCCGCCAGGCGGGACTGGGCGGCAGCCTGCGGACGGATACGGACCGGGATACAGTGCTCCGGAACGCGGATGCCGTGATCTATGCCGGCGACCTGCAGCCGGCCAGCCGCTTCGCCATGGACCGGTCTGCACTATCCAGCGGCCGGGAGGACGCGGAGGAAGGCGGGGAGGATCCCGGCCTGACGGATCAGGCCCGGGTGAACGGCGGACTGGGCGGCCTGCTGCACGCACTGCGGGCGGGAACGGAGGTGTTCCGCCTCTGCGACGCCATGGACAAAGCCTGTCCGGACGCGCTGGTGATCAATCTCGGGCAGCCTGCGGCAAGAACGACCGCCATGTTCCTGGACCGGGGATACCGGTGCTTCGGGCTGGGGCGGACGCCGCTGAAGGGCGCGAACGGCCTGGATACGATCCTGAAACGGATGCGGATCGCGCCGGAAAACACCGTCTGGCAGGAGGCCGGGCTTCCAGGCTTCGCGTTCCTGCTGAAGCTGGAGGATAATGGTCTGGATCTGCTGCCGAAGCTGAAGAAGGCGGTCCGGAACGGTGAAATGGGAGATCTGAGCCGCCGCTGGCTGGACTGGTGGGACGCTGTTCCGCTGGGGGATGTGACGGATCACGCGGAGTATCTGCCGGCGCAGCCGGACTTTATTCCGGAGGAGAATCCTGAATTCGGGGAGTCCGTGGAACGGCGGAAGGAACGGATCCTGTATATGAATACCGTGGGGCAGAAGGGCGCCTCCGACCGGGAAGGCGCCATGGCCCAGCTGCTGCTGCTTTCCAAGGCGCCGCCGATCCGGCCGACGCGCCTGGCGCTGGCGCTGCTGCGGAAGGAAACGGCGGAGGAGCCTGCGGTAATCCGGCGGAATGCCGGGCTGCTGCCGCAGCTGCCGGAAAGCGCCGTGGTGGAAACCCGGCTGCGGCTGGACAGGGGCGTCGATTGCCCTGAGCCTGCGGTTCTGCCTCCCGCCCTGGCGGATGTCATGGTAATGATTGACGATGCCAACCGCCTGGCGGCCCGGGCAGCCCGGGGAGATATGGAAGCTCTGCGGCAGTATGTCGAGACCGATCCCGCGCTGGACGGCCTGGACAGGCTTTACTGTATGGATGTGGTTCGGGCGCTGATCCGGCTGCATCAGGACGTGCTGCCTGCTTTTGAAGACCTGTGATCGGAGAAAGAGCATGTTTTTAACGGATACCTGGACGGACTATGAAGTGCTGGATACCGGCGAGGGGGAAAAGCTGGAGCGCTGGGGAGACGTGATTCTCCGGCGGCCGGATCCTCAGACCATCTGGCCGATGGGGGATGAGCGCCTGTGGCGGAAGGCTCAGGCGCATTATCACCGCAGCGAGAAGGGCGGCGGTGAATGGGAATTCCTGACCCGCCTGCCGGACCGGTGGACTGTCCGGTACCGGGATCTGAGCTTTTATGTCCGGCCGACGGGCTTCAAGCATACCGGTCTTTTCCCCGAGCAGGCGGCCAACTGGGACTGGATGAGCGACCTGATTCGGGGGGAAGAGGGACGTACGGTCCGGGTGCTGAACCTGTTCGGCTATACCGGCGGAGCGACGCTGGCCTGCGCAGCCGCAGGCGCGCATGTGACCCATGTCGACGCGGCCAAGGGCATGGTGCTCTGGGCGAAGGAAAACCGGGAGCTTTCCCGGATTCCGGAGGACCGCTGCCGCTGGATTGTGGAGGATGCGCTGCGCTTCGTGCAGCGGGAAATCCGGCGCGGCAACACCTATGACGGGATTCTGATGGATCCTCCCAGCTACGGACGGGGGCCTTCCGGCGAAGTCTGGAAGCTGGAAAACGAGCTGTATAACCTGGTGGAGACCTGCTCGCAGGTGCTTTCGGAACAACCGCTGTTTTTCCTGATCAACAGCTACACGACCGGCTTCCAGGCCAGCGTGCTGAGCAACATGATCGGGAAATGCGTGGTGTCCAGGTTCGGCGGAGCGGTGGACAGTCAGGAGCTGTGCCTGCCTGTGACCACGGGAGGCGTGCTGCCCTGCGGCGCCAGCGGGAGGTGGCAGCGTGCCTGATATTCTGTATGAGGATAACCACCTGCTGGTGGCGGTCAAGCCGCCGAACATGCTTTCCCAGGCGGATCAGACCGGAGATACGGATCTGCTTTCCCTGCTGAAGGAAGATATCCGTGTGCGCTATCACAAGCCGGGCAATGTATACCTGGGCCTGGTGCACCGGCTGGACCGTCCGGTGGGCGGGCTGATGGTCTTTGCCCGCACCAGCAAGGCGGCGGCCAGGCTGTCAGCGCAGCTGAAGGAGCACGACATGGGCCGGGAATACCTCTGCGTGGTGACCGGAGAGGTGGAAGACCAGTTTACCCTGACCGACTATCTGATCCATGATGACCTGAAAAACCGTGAGGTTGTGTGCGAAGCGGATGAGAAAGGCGCGAAGCTCGCCATTCTGCACGGCCGCTGTATTGCCCGCCGGGAAGGAACCGCACTGTGCGTCATCCGCCTGGAGACCGGGCGGAAGCATCAGATCCGCGTGCAGATGAGTCATATCGGCGCGCCGCTGTGGGGAGACAACCGCTACGGGCCGGGGATTCCCGGGCAGCAGATTGCCCTGTGGGGCTACAAGCTGACAGTGGAGCACCCCACCACCCATGAGATTCTGACCTTTCACGCGATGCCGGAGGGCGGCATCTGGAGCCTCTACGCTGATCTGCTGACCGTGCCCGAGGATACGGCCGCGCCCCGGGAGCCGGGGATGCTGTATCTGACGCCGGAGGTGGTGCAGACGCTGGAGAATTTCAACCGGCGCGCGGCGCCGTCCGGTTCCGGGGAGGCGGATCAGCCGCAGGAAGCCCGGAAGACGGAAGAAGAAATGGAAATTGCCCGCAAATGGGGGGCAGAAGACACCTGAAGGAGAAATCAGTGAGCCAGCTCTTTTCATATGAAGTGACTCATGTGTGCAAACAGTCCGGCGCCAGGCTGGGCGTGCTGCACACCCCCCACGGGGACATTCCGACGCCGATCTATATGCCTGTGGGCACTGCGGCCTGCGTCAAGGCCATGACACCCCGGGAAATGGAGGAGATCGGAACCAGAATCCTGCTGTCCAACACCTATCACCTGCATCTGCGGCCGGGCGAGGAGCTGATCCGGGAGGCCGGCGGCCTGCACCGGTTCATGGGATGGGATAAGCCGATCCTGACGGACAGCGGCGGATTTCAGGTCTTTTCCCTGGCAGGGATCCGGAAAATTCAGGAGCAGGGCGTTACCTTCCGCAGCCATCTGGACGGATCGAAGCAGTTCATCGGTCCGGAGGAATCCATGGATATCCAGCAGGCGCTGGGCTCCGATATTGCCATGGCCTTTGATGTCTGCTCTCCCTATCCCTGCGACTGGGAGACTGCGAAGGAGAATATGGAGCGGACACACCGCTGGGCGGAACGCTGCAAGGCGCATCATACCCGGGAGGATCAGGCGCTGTTCGGCATCGTGCAGGGAGCCTTCTACAAGGATCTGCGGGTGGAAAGCGCCAAAGCGCTGCGGGATATGGATTTCATCGGATACGGCATCGGCGGGCTCAGCGTCGGGGAGCCGAAACCGGTGATGTATGAGATGCTGGATGAGCTGATGCCCTGGATGCCGGAGGAGAAGCCCCGGTATCTGATGGGTGTCGGAACGCCGGACTGCTTCATCGAGGGCGTGATCCGGGGCATCGATATGTTCGACTGCGTGCTGGCCACCCGGATTGCCCGGAACGGCACGGTGCTGACCAGCAAGGGACGGGTGGTCGTGAAGAACGGTAAATTCGCCCACGATTTCAGCCCGCTGGACGATCAGTGTGACTGCTATGCCTGCCGGAATTTCACCCGGGCGTATATCCGTCATCTGTTCAACGCAAAGGAGATCACCGGCGGACGGCTGGCGTCGATTCATAATCTGCGGTTCCTGATCCACATGATGGAGGAGATCCGGGAAGCCATCGCGGAAGACCGGTTGCTGGATTACCGCCGGGAGTTCTACGAACGGTACGACCTGACGAAAAATTTCTGACCCCGCCGGCGTCCGCGGGACGCCGTTTGAAATGGAAATATTTTTTATTGAACAGAGGAGGTACCCGCATGAAAATCTTACCTGTTACCGACCCGTCCTTCCAGAACTACGGCCAGATCCTGACCGGCTATGACGTGAAGGAACTCCTGGAAACCCTGGACAAGGTGACCCCCCTGCCGGAAGGCGTGGCGTATGTGGCGGAACAGCCCGAGCTCATGGCGCTTCCGATTGAAAAGGAACTGCGGAACAACGCTTACGGCGGCATGCCGATCCAGATCGGCTGGTGCAACGGCCACAACACGAAGCTGAACTGCCTGGAGTATCACCGGGACAGCGAGCTGAACGTGGGCGTGAAGGATTTCATCCTGCTGCTGGCCAAACGCGAGGAGCTGGAGAACGGCGTGCTGGATACCGCCAAGGTCGCGGCCTTCTGCGTTCCGGCCGGCGTGCTGGTGGAGGTTTATGCCACCACGCTGCATTATGCTCCCTGCAACGCCGCGAAGGATGCCGGCTTCAAGACCATCGTTGTGCTGCCGAAGGGCACCAACCTGGACAAGCCGGAAATCACTGTGAAGAACGAAGAGGATGAGATTCTCTGGGCCTCCAACAAATGGCTGCTGGCTCACGCGGATTCCTCTGAGGCCGCCCAGGGCGCCAAGGTGCTGCTGAAGGGCGAGAACACGGATATCGCTTCGCTGCTGTAAGACAACCAAACGCAAACCGCGCCCGGAAGCCTGTGCTTCCGGGCGCGCTGTTTTTGGAAGAACCCGTCAGAGTTGATACAGCTCGGTGTATTTCTTTTTCAGATATCCGGTATAAGCCCGGGGATCCAGCGGACCGCCCATGGCGTTCAGCAGCAGCTCCTTCGGCCTTTTCAGCTTCCCGTACTGATGAATCCGCTGCCCCAGCCATTCGGTCACGGGACGCAAATTGCCCGCTGAAACGGCCGCCCATACGTCGAAGGACTGCTGCATCTGCGCCAGCATCTGCACTCCGTAGGCGCTGCCCAGTGTATAGCTGGGGAAATAGCCCAGGTAGCCGGTGGACCAGTGGCTGTCCTGCAGGACGCCCCGGCGGTCATCAGGTACGGTCACACCCAGATATTTCCGGTAGGCCTCATTCCAGGAGGCCGGCAGCTCTGCCACGGTCAGGTCGCCCCTGATCAGGGCTTTTTCCAGTTCGTAGCGGATCATGACGTGCAGCGGATAGGTCAGCTCGTCCGCCTGCGTGCGGATCAGGGAAGGCGCGGACAGGTTGATGGCGGTGTATAGGTCTGTTTCTGTCAGATCCTTTGTCTGCTCCGGGAAGACCTCCCGCATGATTTTCAGCAGCGGCGTGCAGAAGGCCCGGCTCCGGCCGATGATGTTCTCGTAAAACCGGCTCTGGCTTTCATGAATGCCCATGGTGCAGCCGCCTGCAAGAGATGTGTACTGCAGATCATCCGCGACGCCCAGCTCGTAGAGCGCGTGGCCGCCTTCATGGATGACGCTGTACATGCTGGCGGTTACATCATCCTCATGATAGTGGGTGGTGATGCGCACGTCCCATTTGTTGGGACCGCCTGTGAAGGGATGCTCCGTTTCGCCGATGGAACAGCGCTCCGGATCCAGCCCCTGCAGGGCCATGATCCGCTCGGAGAACATCCGCTGCTGCGCGGTGGGATAGGTCCTGTCCATAAAGGCCGGCCGGGGCAGGGGATGAGCGGAGACCTCGGCGATCAGGGGAGACAGCTCCTCCCGGATAATCCGGAAGAAGGGATCCAGCTCCGCCATGCATGCCCCTTTCTCGTAGAGATCCAGCAGCACGTCGTAGGCCGGCGCGTCCGGATTCCGCAGCGCGGCGAAGCGGCGGCGGGCCGTGATGATCCTTTCCAGATACGGCGCAAAGGCCGCGAAATCGCTTTTTATTTTGGCTTCATGCCATACGGCGCTGGCCTCGTTCAGCAGCTGGGAATAGGCGACATATTCCTCCAGCGGCAGCACGTGCATGACGTCACAGGATTCCTTCATCAGTTCCGCCTGGCGGCGGGTCTTTTCATCGACATTTTCCTGACTGCTGAGAATTACGGCCAGGGCTTCGCCGGTTTCCCCGCTGACTGTCTGCTGATAAGTAAGCTGGCTGAGGTATCCGATGGTCTCGCCTCTGGCTTTCCAGGATTGTTTCGGCGCGACGGTTTCCCCGTCAACATACAGGACGCTCCGTGCGTGCTGCAGAGCGTATCCTGCCTTTTCCACCTGCTGCAGTTTCTCAATGGCTTGTTCCAGGGTCATGTTCTTCACTCCTTGTATTGATTGATGCCGGTATTTGCTTCAAAAACCCGGCAATCATGCTGCTGCGGTTTATTCTGCTGCTCCGGGCTCTACGATGACCTTGATGGACGCGTCATTCATCTGCATGAGAAGCGCATCCTGCAGCTGCTCCAGGGGATAGGTGTGCGTAATGATTTCATCAAACCGGATTCTGCCGGCATTGATCAGCGCAGCCGCCCGGGCGTGAGTATCCGGATTGATCATGGAGCCCGTCACGGTCAGCTCCTTTTTATAAACATCCATGAGGGACAGCGGATGGGCGGTGCCGGGGACAGGAACGCTGAAGAGCAGAAGGGTCGATCCTCTTCCGGCTGCCTCGAAGGCCTGCCTGACGGCGACGGTATTGCCCACGCACTCGATGACGACATCCGGCTCCAGCCCGCCGAAGCCTTTACGGACAGCATCCGCGACGGATTCATGAACGGGATCTATTGCCGCGTCCGCGCCCAGCTTCAGCGCGATCTCCCGCCGCATGGCAACGGGCTCGCTGACGATGATTCCGGATGCTCCCTGCAGCCTGGCCAGCTGCAGCATCATCAGGCCGATGGCGCCGCAGCCGATGATCAGCACGGTATCTCCCGGCCGGATGCCCGCGCGGTCGATACCGTGAATGCAGCAGGCCAGCGGCTCCGTCATGGCGCCGAAGCGAAGCGGGATTGCCGGATCCAGCAGAAAGCACTGTTCTGCGGGAACGGCGCAGTATTCCGAAAAGCCGCCGTTCCGGTTGACGCCGATCGCAAACAGGCTGGTGCACAGCTGTTTTTTTCCTTTCCTGCAGTAAGGGCAGGCGCCGCAGTAGATATTCGGGTCCACGGTCACATGATCGCCCGGCCGGAGACTCCGGACATCCCTGCCCACCGCCTCAACGGTTCCGGCAAATTCATGCCCGAGAACGACAGGGGGAGTCACCTCCGCGGAGCCCTGATCGCCATGGAAGATATGCACGTCCGTTCCGCAGATACCGCAGGCGGCTACGCGGACGAGCACGTCCCGGTCGCCGGGCACCGGCATTGCTTCCTCCCGAAGCTGAAACTGACCGTTTCCGAGAAAATAATTGCTTTTCATCTCAGTGTCCTCTGCTTCAGATTTTTTCATCCGGCCGGCTGCCTGATCTGACGTATGACGCGGGCATAGACCAGATAGGAAATGATTACATTCAGGACATCGGCCGTAAGCTGGGTCCAGACGATACCGGCCATGCCCATCAGCGCGTTGAGCAAAATCAGGATCGGTATATTAAGGGCAATCTGCCGGATGACCGGGAGCCAGAAGGACTCCGCTCCCCGGTTGACTGCCTGCATGAAATTGACCATGTTGAAGGAAAGAAACATGAAGGGAGTGGCGAAGCAGCGGGCCCGCATGAAGGCGGTGCCCAGACGCACGGTTTCAGCGTTGGCGATGAAAGCGCTGATCAACCGGGGCGCGAAGAGATAATACAGCACGACGCTGACGGCGGCCACTGCCAGGCCGGCGATCCGTGCCGCGTCAAAAAAGGCGCTCATGCGTTTCAGATTGCCGGAGGCGTAATTGTAGCCGATGAGCGGAATCATGCCAAGGCAGATCCCGATGCCGATGTTCAGAGGGAATCTTTCCACCTTGGTTACAATAGCCAGGGCCGCCAGCTCCAGATCACCGTGGGAGGCGGCCAGGCGGTTGGTGACAATGCCGGTCAGATCAAAGAGGAAAACGCTGAGGGCCGCGGGGACGCCGATTGCCAGCATACTGCGTCTGGATTCCGGGCGGAGCTTTTCAAGCCTGCGCGGAAATTCCAGCACGGAAACGGACCGTATCCGGCGGTAAACCAGGAGGAAGTAGGAGAGGGAAACAAAGTTGGACAGCATGGTGGCAATCCCGGCGCCCATGACCTGGTATCCGTCCGGAAGAATCAGAAACATAAACAGCGGATCCAGAGCGATGTTCAGCACGCCGCCGAAGCCCAGACCGAAGGCGGCTTCCCGGGCGTAACCGGCATTCCGCAGCAGGAAGGACAGCACACCGCACAGCACATTTGCCGTACCGCCGATCACCACAACGAAGGTCAGGTACTGGCGGGCGTACCCGATTGTCTGGTCGCTGGCGCCAAGCAGCCGGAGCAGCGGATCCATAAAAATCAGGCACAGCATGGAAAATATGACTGCGGCGAAGGCGGCATCCGCGACGGTCCGGGAGGCGGTTTTCCGCGCCTCCTCCTCATCCCGCCGCCCCAGCAGGCGGACCATCAGGCTGCCGCCGCCGACGCCGAAAAGATTTGCCAGGGCGCCGGCCATCAGAAAAACGGTAAGAACCAGGGAAGAGGCGGCGACCATATAGGGATTGTTCGCCCGTCCGATAAACCAGGTGTCCGCCACGTTGTAGACCAGGGTGATCAGCTGACTCAGAATGGTCGGTACGGCCATGGTCAGCAGCGCCTTGGGAACGGGCACGGTTTCAAAAAGAGCGGTTTTACTGTGATCAGCAGGCATGGAGGATATCTCCCTTCTGCGGTTGTTTTGTTTCAGCAGTTCCCCGGATATACGTACCGGAGAGCTTCCCCTGCGACCTTCACCAGAGAGTGAATTTTCCGCACATCCGTCGGCTTTCGGTCCGTCATGCGGTACCGGGGAAAGAACCGGGAAATATGCAGCGGGATCTCCCGTCCGGGTTTCCCGCCGTATACGTCCTTCAGGCCTGCGACCCAGCGGCTCAGCTCCCGCATTTCTTCCTCACTGTCGTTCTCTCCGGGAATCACCAGGGTCGTCAGCTCCACGTGGCAATGCTTGATGGCTTCCCGGATGAAATCCATTACCATCCGGCGGTCTCCGCCGAGCACATCTGTATAATACCGGTCCGTAAATCCTTTCAGGTCGATGTTCATCGCGTCGATATACGGGGAAAGCTGTTCCAGAATTCCGGATTCCGCACAGCCGTTGGTGACCATGACGTTCACCAGGTTCTTTTCACGTACCAGCCGCGCTGTGTCCAGTACGTATTCCCAGCATACCAGCGGCTCATTGTATGTGAAAGCCACGCCGATGTTCCCCAGCTCCCGGCATTCATCCGCCATCTCCGCCAGCGCTGCCGGGGAAAGCTCGCGCGTTTCCGCCGGGAAAACCCCGCGTTCCCGCTGCGCGATCTCATGGTTCTGGCAGAACGGGCAGCGCAGGCTGCAGCCCAGCCCGCCCACGGACAGAATCCGGCTGCCGGGATGAAACCGGGCCAGCGGTTTTTTTTCAATCGGGTCGAGCGCCAGTGCCGAAATCCGTCCGTAATACAACGGCCTGATTTCTCCGCCCACGGCTGCCCGCGCGCCGCAGGCGCCTGTCTGCCCGTCCTTCAGCTCACAGTGCCGGAAGCATACATCGCATCGTGCCATAATCCCTCCGCCGGTCATACGTGCCGGACCACCTCAAACCGCTCCAGTGTGATCCTGTCATTTTCCCGGATACCGCCCTTCCGCCGGGCAATGTCAATCTGCTCATCCACCGTGTCCACACCGTCCAGGTCCGGCAGCAGCAGGCCGCGTCTTGAGCCGCTGCTCACAATCACGCCGTATTTCTTCACGTTCAGCTCTTCCGGACCGCTGATCCTTTCCGGCGCCGACAACACGTCCACATTGATTTCCAGCCGGTCCAGCTCATCCGGCCGGATCGGATCAAACCGCGGGTCGCGGGCGGAAGCACTGACCGCGTTGCTGATAATCTCCCGCGCAATGCTTTCCCGTGTGGGGAGGAAGGTTCCGATGCATCCACGCAGCCGCCCGTCCTCGTGGATCGATACAAACACACCTGCCCGGTTCTGCTTCATTTCTGCAGGCGCCCATTCAGGCACGTCCGGTGTTTTCCGCTCCAGCACCCAGCTTTCCACTGTTTCCCGGGCCAGGCGCACATATGGATCCTCGTTTTCCCGCCGCTTCTGCAGGCGTTCCGCCTGGGCGGTCCTGTACTTTTCCAGGAACCTGCGTTCCGGATTTTCTGAGAGCGGACGGAAGGAGCAGATCCCGTACCCGACACCGGTGACATCCTCATGGGAATATACCTTTGCCGTTACATCCAGTCCGTCCAGCGCTCCGGCCATGATGACAAACGACCGGTGACCGCATTCCGCGGCCCTGTCGCAAAAGCTTTCCTCAAATTCCAGCATTTCCCCGAACGCCGCCCGCCCGGCAGCGTCCATGATGCGCGCGTCATATTCAGGCCCTTCCTTTGCAAATCCGTAGGGTCCGTATTCCTGCAGCTTGTGGGAAAGGTCTCCGCTGGCGATCAGTACCACCCGCCTTCCGGTTTGCTCCACCGCCCGGGAAATCATCTGCCCGAAGGCATAGTGGTCAGACAGCGGCAGACCGGACAGTCCGATGCGTACGAGCCTGTAATCCGTATATTCCCGGTCCACAAAGTAAAGCGGCACCATTGTCCCGTGATCCAGGTGCCGGTCACGCTCACCCAGCGTGCCGGCCGGGAAATCCTTCTCCTTTGCCAGACTGCACAGCACACGCACCAGCTCTTTGTCATACTCCTTGCGGAACTGAACCTCGGGAGCGCTGAAACGACCGAAATTACCGTCGGCGCGGTCTCCGGGGGAAATGTGAAAATAATCTGCGTACAGCACGGCATGCGGGCTGGTTACGATAATCGTTTCCGGACGCAGCGCGGCGATTTCCGCCGCCACAGCCCGGTAGGCGTCAATGGTTTTCTGCACCTGTTTTTCACTGCCCCGTCCGACCTGCGGAATAATCATCGGCGGATGCGGCACCATATATGCGGCAACGATCGGCATGCGGTTCCCTCCTTTGCCGGTCCCTGTTCTGTTATTTCCTGCTTACCGTTCAAAGTATACCATGATGCGGATATTTCGGAAAGCCGTGCCTGTTTCGGATTTGCATCAGGGAAATCGAAAATTTCGAAAAGAAAAGACTTTACAAACCCGGCAAAATGTGATATTCTTTCGTCCGTTGAGGGGCATTAGCGCAGCTGGTAGCGCACCACACTGGCAGTGTGGGGGTCAGCGGTTCGAATCCGCTATGCTCCACTGGCCCGGAAGCCAAGAGAATCAAGGCTTCCGGGCTTTCGTTTTCCCTGAGAGTAGGTTTTTTCTGCACAAAACCGCCTTCAAAAAATGCCCTCAACACGTTGATTTATAAGGGCTGGAGGCACGCACAAAAATTGCACATTTTATGCCAGAATTTTGGTCACATTGTTCGCCAATTCAACCACCTTGTTTGCCTGTGAATGTGCATAAGTATTCAAAAGCGTGTTTAGATCAGCATGGCCAGAGATACCCTGAACGGTTTTGTAATCGTTTGTCTCACCCACAGCATAAGTGAGGTAGCTATGGCGTAAGACATGCGGTGTGGCACCATGCATGTCAATGGTTTTGTTGATCCGTTCCCACATGGCTCGATAAGCAGACAAACTCAACGGTTTATCTCCGCCTCCTACGATATATCCTGACTTCTGAATAGGGGACAGGATTTCTGCAAGAGGTTCAACGATGGGAATATCGCGGATACCAGCTGAAGTCTTTGGTGTAGTGATAACAGGAGTGTTTTGCTGAGGATGAGTCACATTTCTCCTGATGTGCAAAATACTGCCATCAATATCATCCCAACGGACACCTAGAGCTTCTCCACGCCGCATTGCAGTGTACATGCAGAGCCCTAGGAACCGCCGATCTGAATCATTCAGCAGGTGCAGGTTGGCGATAATATCTTTATACTCGTCAACAGATAAAGCTGTTCGTTCACTCTTTTTATCAGAAGGGATCTCTATATCCACGCTTAGGCATGGATTCTTTTTTATAAGCTCATCACTGATGGCGTATTTGAAGATCTGTGAAAGAATCCCTTTAGCATCCTTGAGAGTCTTGAAAGACAGGTGCTTAAATTGATCCAGCATATCCTGCACATCTGAGACCGTTATTTTGTCAAGCGGTTTATCACCAAGGACAGGGAGTATGTATTCGTTAAGATACTTCAAATAGTTGACCCTGGTTGTATCTTTGAGTTTACGCTTGCGCTTTATCCATTCATCCGCATAGCTTTTGAGCAGGGGAATTTCAGACTGAACTGATTCAGTGAGTGGTTGATTGGGAAGTAGTTCTTTTATCCTGCCGCTTTCAATATAGGCTTTTACGATTTTATTGTTCATTTCATCCTGAGTATTAGCCTGCAGAATCTTGTAAATCGGGGTGTTATCATCATTGTAGCCGATAATAACACGCCTGCGTTCTTTGCCCATAGGAATAATATTCCTTTCTTCTTGGGCTGCTTCATCTATAAATTTGTCAAGGTACAATAGTAATTGTTGCTTATCCATAAATAATAACCTTTCTATTATTGTCAAACAAGAATCCCGGAGCATGAAACTCCGGGATCTTGGTTAAGTATGTTGTTTGAGAATCCGATATGTTTGCTTTCACTTGCCAAAGAAAAACTGTGTTCTTTTTTTGTTATCTACTGGCTTTTCTCGGCTTCAATTCTGAACTGCACTGTTGCTCATCTGAATCGACAGAGCTGTCACTTTCCCAGTTATTAATCAGAGATCTGAGGCTTATTTGAGCGTTTTTCTCTCTGCGCTGCAAGACGATCACGGAGCTCCTGTTTCTGCTCCTCGGTCATATGCCGTTTCCGGGGTGGCTTGAAGTTGAACCAGTTTCTAGGAGCTTCAGCGAAAATACCAATGTCGTCTTCCTTGGTTATCTTCACCTGATCCGGGTATTCTGCCGCATACTTTTTCACCATCTTGATTTCAGAAGGCACACATGTATATATCTCACACGGGAATCCTGATTTCGCTGGAGCCAGATTAAAAGTGGTTTCCTGTTCGCACAGCCATGGATGTTTATAGGTACTCATTCTGGCTTCACCTCTTCCTGTGCAGCCTTCTTTTCCAGCCATTCGTTGACTTTATCGGTAAGCACATAATACCGGCTGCCAATCTTTATGGAGGGAAAGCCCGGTTCCCTCACCATCGCATAGATTTTGTTCTGCCCCATAGGCACATTCTTTGTCATCAGTTCAGCAAACTCCTGAACCGACATGATATCCATGATTTTTTCCATTTTCTTATTCTCCTTCTTGCGGAAGAGACACATCTTCTACCGCATCTGATTTTGTTGGATTGATGATTACCTGCTCTATCTTTGCCGTTGAAACAAACTTACATGCGCGCAGATCAACATAAGGACCATGTGAATTGGATCCTATCTCGAATGATCTTGCAGAAACAGTAATTTCTCTACTATCCTCAAGTTTTTTTACTAAAGTATCTACATCCTTGCCATAGAGAGTAGCCTTATAAACCATTCTCCCCGGACTATCGTTGTCTGCTATGAAAGTGATAGCTATGTCGTAACCGAGGAAAATAGAAGTAACCTGTCCTTTGACAGTGAGATCAGTCATGTTCGATGACCTCCTTGTATAAAAAATCCGGGGCAGTCATCAGACTGCACCCGGTCGTTCGAAAGCTCTGTAGCTTCCAGTTTTTCAAGAATAGCTTCTTCCGGAGGAGATAGTCCGGAAGCATGTTTCCTCAGAATTAGGTCATGTATTTGCCGCCGGCGATTAAGCGACAACTGGAGTTTGCTTTGTTCCATTATATTCATCCTTTCGCTTATGGTTCTCTGGCTTGCCGAAAGCACATTCGCCTCGGCAACTGCACAGGTTTGTACATCTGAAGAAGTCTGGGTTGGTTTGGAACCAGTCTGTCAGATCCTTGGTCTTCATCTCGTTGATGACGTTCTCAGCCCAGATTCTGGCGGCCATGTAGTCTTCACGGCTGAAGAGACGTTCATCGAAAGTGTTCTCCTTAAACAGATTGAAACGGAGTGTCTCAGGGAACTCTCCGTATTCATCAGCGCAGTATTTTGAGTAGAGGAGCAACTGGCGATACATTGCGTCCCTGCTTTTCCGGAAGGAACTGAGACTGCAGGATTTGTGATCAACTATCATCAGCTTCCCGGTTTCCTTATTACGAAGAACCAGATCAATAATGCCGACAAAGTGCTCACCGGCAATGGAACTGCGGAATTCTTTCTCAACGCCCAGAATGTCATACCCCGGGAATCCGGTAAACTTTTCAAAGTAGCCCAGAATACTATCAAACAGCTTCATGGAATAGCCCTTTGCTTCCAGATAATGAGGAAACTCAGCTGTCACTGCCTTTGTAAAACGCTGAATCCATTGAAGTGGCAAGTCCGGAATCGTCAGCTCACCCCGGGCCCATTCTGCCAGAAGCTCATGAGCCAAAGTTCCGGCCTGAGCAAAAGCATTTTCCAAAGGGGTAACACCTGCCATTCGCAACAGGAAATACTGATAAGGGCACTCTTCTGCTGAATTCAGCTGGCTAACACCTTGCCAGCAAGGTAAAGGTATGCCCCCATTTTTTCATGATCTGTACATCTGAAAAGCCCGCCTGCTTCAGTGCCTGAGTTTCATGCTCTACTGTCAATGGCGTATCGTAATGGAAAAACTCGTCTTCGGACAATCCTTGCTCTTTTTTCAGCTGTTTCAGGTTCTGGAAGTATTCTTTTTCCAGCTCCTCAGATTCGGCAAAATAATCTGTCAGCACAAAACAGCCGTTATCTTTCAGCGCGGCATGCAGTTTCCTGTATAACATTACTTTTTGTTCTGCCGGAAAATGGTGAAGCGATTCCACAGAGACAGCTGCATCATATGCTTTCTCTCCGAACGGGACATCAAAATAAGAACCAATAAGCAGGTTTATTCTCCGATCCGGAAATTTCTCTTTTAATGCTTTCAGCATCGCCTCAGACAGATCAATCCCTGTGACCTCTGCGTCCGGGTTAAGCCGGAAGTATTCCTCCAGTTCCAGACCGGTTCCGCAGCCAAGATCCAGGACCCTTTTTCCGCTATTCATCGGCAACAGTGATGCCGTATAAGCATAGAAATCAGACGCTCCTTCAATCGTTGTCCGCATGTGTTCATCATAGCCATCAACCCGGGC
>JAFRLY010000043.1 GCA_017431005.1 Clostridia bacterium | reverse complement strand
GTGGACGGTATTGCCGGACCGGCGACGCAGCATGCACTGTACGGCACTGTTCCGGTTGGAGCGGCAGATACCAGCAATCTGACGATGACCCTGTATCCGGCTGAAAAGATCGACTGGTGGACCGGCGGCATCAACAATATGTGGGCGAAGGGAACCAACTACAAGATCTATGATGTGAAAACCGGTATTGTCTGGTGGGCGCACCGGTGGAGCGGCGGTTACCATGCAGACGTTGAGCCGCTGACGGCGGCAGATACAGCCCGGCTGTGCAAATGCTACGGCGTGACGACCGCACAGGAGATCGCGAACAGGAAACTTTACCAGCGGCGGCCCAGTCTGATCACCATCGGGAACCGGACCTTTGCCTGCTCGCTGTATGGTGTGCCGCACAACTATCCGGAAGGAGATACAATCTCCTCAAACGATATGAAAGGTCAGATCTGTCTCCACTTTACAAACAGCTGGACTCACGGAAGCAAAAAGGTCGACAGCCTCCATACGGAAGCGATCCAGTACGCATGGGAGAATGCGCCGAACGGGCACAAGTAATTCTGCAAAAAGTTTTCCAGAAGGCGACCGCGCTTCGGCGGCCGCCTTTTCTGATAGCCCGCCGTTCTCTGAGTACAGGTGCGGATGGCTGCATATGGGAAAATATACCCGAATTGAAGGCGGGATCAACTTTCAGCTGATGCTCCCAAATGTCGGGACATCATGTATTCGCGCTGTTTTTTCCAAAGAAATTGCCGGAAGCAGATTGACTTTCGCTTGGTAAAGTGATAATGTAACAGGGCAACCCAAACTGAAACCTGAGGAGGAGAACAAGCATGAAGAAACTGATCGCGATGATACTGGCACTGACCCTGGCTCTGGCCTGCGGAGCCGCGATGGCGGATACTTTCATTCACGGAATCGATCCTGAGTATCCACCTTTCAGTTACCTGGGTGATGACGGAGAATATACGGGCTTTGATGTTGAGATCGCGAAGGCAGCCTGTGAGGTAGCCGGTCTGGACTATGAAATTTTTGCCGTGGACTGGGACAACAAGCTGATCCAGCTGGACAATCACGAATGCGACGTCATCTGGAGCGGCATGACGATTCTGGACTCCATGAAGGAAGCCGGATACGTGATCTCAAAGCCGTATTATGACAATACGCAGGTACTGGTTGTGAAAAAGGACAGCGGAATCGCAGCGTCAACGGACCTGGCCGGCAAGCGGGTAGCCGTACAGCTGGGAACCTCGGGCGAAGCCCTGCTGAATGGGGATCTGGCCGACCTGAAGAATTCTTTTGAAGAACTGGTTACCTGCCAGAGCTTCCTGGTCTGTTTCACGGAACTGGAAGGCAATGGTGTTGATGCTGTATTTGTAGACCTGCCTGTGGCAGCAGCCTATGTAGCCGGAAAGGATGGTCTGGAGATTCTGGACGAGCAGCTGGGCGCCGAGCAGTATGGTCTGGCCTTCCGGAAAGACGACGCGGAGCTGTGCGCGAAAATTGAAGACGCGGTGGATCAGCTGGTGGCGAGCGGAAAATATGCTGAGATCGCGGCGAAATATCCGGATATTGTCAACAACCTGCTGTTCCTGAATGCGGAATAATAAGCAGCTTCCTGAGGAATTAACCCAAATGATCCCGGAGGAGATTTCCCCTCCGGGAATTTTACGCGAGGCGGAGGGCCGGCTATGACGCTGACGACCATGATTCTGAAAATGGGAGACGGGTTCGGAAAGACTTGTGCCATTTTCTTCCTGACACTGCTGTTTTCCCTGCCCCTGGGGATGCTGGTAGCGCTGCTGCGGATGAGCAAAAACAGGATGATATCCGGCATCACCCGAGGCGTGATTTCAGTACTGCGGGGTACACCGCTGATGCTCCAACTGCTTGCCGTAACCTACGGACCTTATTACCTCTTCGGCATCAGCGTATCCCGGAATAAGCTGATTCCGGTAGTGGTCGCCTTTTCCATCAACTATGCGGCATACTTTGCGGAAATCTACCGGGGCGGGATCGAGAGCATGCCTGTGGGTCAGTATGAGGCTGCCGAGGTGCTCGGATACACCAAAGGACAGACCTTCATGCGGATCATTCTGCCGCAGGTAATCAAAAGGATTCTGCCCAGCGTCACCAATGAGGTTGTGACGCTGGTGAAGGATACATCCATGGCCTTTACGGTTTCCTACCAGGAGATGTTCACAATCGGCAAACAGATTGCCAACTCTCAGACCAGCTTTGT
>JAFRLY010000042.1 GCA_017431005.1 Clostridia bacterium | reverse complement strand
TCCTGAGCCAGGATCAAACTCTTCCGTTTAATCCTTATCGCTTCCAACAGACTTCCATCTGTCTCCGCGTTTTTAACTCTTTGGAATCTTCGCTGTCTCTTCCTATAATTGCGCGTTTACTTCCTCTGTATCGTTTTCAAGGTTCGCTCCTGCTCCCTCTCACTCAGGCCCCCTTTCGGCACCCCCGTTCGAGCGAGCTTGGCTATAATAACAAACCTGAACCCCCTTGTCAACCCCTTTTTTCAACTTTTTTTGAAAAAAATTCAGGTTTTTCAAGGCCTCCGGACATTCCCCTTTTCCCCTCTCCGATCGTTCGGATTCCCCGTCCGTATCCTTGGCTTTCCGGGGATTTCCCCTTCCCCAATCGTTCGGGGTGTAAAGAAAACCCCGTGCCTCTTCAGCACGGGATTCCTGCATCCAGTATTTCCGCCACGATGCCGCCGCCCAGGCAGCGGTCTCCGTCATACAGCACGGCGCTCTGTCCGGGCGTCACAGCCCGCTGGGGCGTCAGCGACTGAATCCACAGCTGACCCTCCCGAATCGTCACCTCCACCGGCTGATCCGGCTGGCGGTACCGGAATTTCGCGGTACACCTGAACGGAACGCCCTCCGCGGCCGGCGGATCCTCCACCCAGGTCAGATCCTCCGTGCGGCACCGGGTGCTGTACAGCATCGGGTGATCCTCTCCCTGGGCCACCAGCAGCCGGTTCCTTTCCAGATCCTTGCCGATGACAAACCAGCTTCGCCCGTCGCCCCGGCCGCCGATTCCCAGTCCGCGCCGCTGCCCCAGCGTGTAATACATCAGCCCGTCGTGGCGTCCTACGACTTCTCCCTCCGGGGAGACCATATCCCCCGGCTGCGCTGGAAGATAACCGGACAGAAACTTCTTGAAATTCCGTTCGCCGATAAAGCACACGCCGGTGGAGTCCTTCTTCCGGCTGACCGGCAGCCCGTTTTCCTCCGCAATCTGCCGCACCTGCGCCTTTGTCATGCCTCCGACGGGAAACATCGCTTTCTTCAGCTGGTCCCTGTGCACCATATACAGGAAGTAGCTCTGGTCCTTCTGCGGATCCGCTCCGCGCAGCAGCGCGCCGCTGCCGTCAGTCCGCACGAAATGGCCGGTGGCGATCCGGGACGCATCCAGCTTCAGCGCAAAGTCCAGAAATGCGCTGAACTTGATTTCCCGGTTGCACAGCACATCCGGATTCGGCGTCCGTCCCGCCTGGTATTCCCGGAGAAAGTCCGCGAATACCCTGTCCTGATATTCCTTCGCGAAGTTCACGCTGTAATACGGAATGTCGATCTTTTCGCAGACCTCCCGGACGTCCTGCCAGTCTGTTTCCGCGCTGCAAACGCCGTTCTCGTCCGTTTCCTCCCAGTTGTTCATGAAAACGCCGATAACATCATAGCCCTGCTGTTTCAGCAGCAGGGCTGTGACGGAGGAGTCCACGCCTCCGCTCATTCCGACGACAATCCGTTCCTTCAATTCTCCGCCTCCATCAGCCGCGGGAGCACCCGCCGTCTGATTTCCTCCGCGATTTCCTCCCGGCTCTGTTCCGCATTGACCGTGACGAACCGTTCCGGATCCCGGGAGATCAGCTCATGATATGCCGCCTCAACCCGGGCGTGGAAGCTTTCCGCCTCCTGCTCCATCCGGTCAGGCTCGCTGGCGGCCACTCTGCGGGCCAGCGCCCTGCGATGATCAATGTCCAGATATATAGTCACGTCCGGCCAGGTTCCGTCAATCGCAGGCCGGTTGATATCCAGCACGGCGTCCACGCCCAGCTCTCTTCCGCCGCCCTGGTAGGCGATGGAGGAATCGGCGAAGCGGTCGCATAGCAGCAGTCTGCCTTCAGCCACCGCCGGCCGGATCACTTCCCGCACGTGCTGCGCCCGGGAAGCGGCATACAGCATCGCTTCCGTTTCCGCTGTCATCTCCCGGTTGGCGGGATCCAGCAGCACGTCCCGGATCTTCTCCCCGATCGGGCTGCCTCCGGGCTCCCGGCTGCGCTGCACCTCAAAGCCGAAGCGGTCCAGCAGATCGGCCAGCAGCTCCAGCTGCGTGCCTTTCCCGCTGCCGTCCAGCCCTTCCATGGACACAAAGAACCCGCGCGAACCCTGCGCCTGCGGGCACAGCTGACTCAGGATATCTCGGGGTGTCCGTGCGATTTTCTCCGCGCCGGCCTCCCGCAGCTCTTCCTCGGATCCGTATCCGTAAAGCACGCCCAGCGTATGCACGCCGGCCTTCACGCCGCCGTCCATATCGAAGCAGCGGTCGCCCACCATCCAGACCTCACCGTGATCCTCCGGCAGCGCCCGCGCGATCAGGGCTTCCTTCTCCGCGTGTCCGTCCGTCGCACAGACCACCGTGCTGAACCAGCGGGAAAGCCCGAAGTATTCCAGGATTTTGCTGGTCGGATAAGCCGGTTTCCCGGTCACGACGCCCAGCTGCATTCCCTGGGATCTGAGAGTGCGCAGCACCCGGCGGATACCCGGGTACACCCGGTTTTCATACATACCCGCTGTGGTATAGCGTTCCCGGTAGTATTTCTGTGCCCGGGCTGCCTCCTCCGGAGTCATGCCCAGCAGGTTCTGAAAGGACCAGCTCAGCGGCGGTCCGATAAACTTCCGCAGCGTCGCGGCGTCCGGTTCCGGATAGCCCATCTTCGCGGCTGCGTACTTTGCGCAGTTCCAGATGCCCTCCTCCGACCGGGTCAGCGTTCCGTCCAGATCAAACAGAACCCATGTATTGCTCATATTAACCTTCCACCCGAATGACGTTCTCAACGCGGCAGATTTCCGGATTCAGCGCTTTGACGACCCGCTGCACGGCCTTTTCCGGTGCAATATGCGTGATCACAACCAGCGTGGCCTTGCCGCCCGGTGCGGCGCCCTTCTGCATCATGGCGGAAACGGAAATGCCTTCCCCGGCCAGGAGACCGGTCACCTCAGCCAGCACGCCCGGGGCGTCCTTGGCCTTCATCCGGATAAAGTATTTGCTCTGCCAGTCATCCGCCACAGGCAGGGAATCCTCCCGCAGATAGGGCATCGGATGCACCGTGTTCTGCACTGCCTGAATGATGTCCCCGACAATCGCGCTCGCCGTCGGAGCGTCGCCCGCGCCGCGGCCCTCGAGCATCATATCCTTGAAGGAATGCCCGTACAGGTAGATGGCGTTCAGGGAGCCGTCCACCCGCGCCAGCGGATGATCCGCCGGCAGGAAGGCCGGATGCACTCTGGCTTCGATGGAATCGCCGTTGTCCTTGCCGATGGCCAGCAGCTTCAGCACATAGCCCATCTCCCGGCCGAAAGCGATATCCTCAGGCGTCACCTTCGTGATGCCTTCGCGGTAAATATCCTCCATATAGATCCTGCTGTGGAAGGCGATGGATCCCATGATGCTCAGCTTGTAAGCCGCGTCCATACCCTCCACGTCCGCCTCGGGATTGGGCTCCGCCAGTCCCAGGCGCTGGGCGTCCTTCAGCACGGTATCGTATTCGGCGCCTTCCGCTGCCATCCGTGTCAGGATATAGTTGGTTGTGCCGTTAACGATGCCCATCATCTGATCGATGTGATTAGCAATCAGCGGACTCTGAATCGCGGTCAGAATCGGAATGGCGCCGCCGACGCTGGCTTCGTAATAGAGGCCGGCTCCGGTCTTCTGCGCCATCGCCCGCAGCTCGTCAAAGTGCAGGGAAAGAGCCATCTTGTTGGCCGTCACAACCGATTTCCCGTTCTCGAGAGCGCGGAGCATCATGGAAGCCGCCGGCTGCTCGCCGCCCAGGAATTCGCAGACGATCCGGATTTCCGGATCCTCCAGAATGTCCTCGCGTTCAGTGGTCAGCACTTCTTCCGGCACTTCCTTGCCGCCGTGGAACCGTTTGTCCAGCACCAGCGCTTTCTTCACCCGCAGGGACAGGCCTGTCCGTTTCTCAATTTCCCCGTTGAACTCCCGGATCAGATCCCAGACGCCGCCGCCGATATTTCCCAGTCCCAGCAGTCCCAGCACAACTTCCTTCATTTTCATTTTCCCCCTTCAGGCAGATTCCGTTCATAAATCAGGCGCAATCCCTTCAAGGTGAGCAGGCCGTCCAGCTTGTCAATCGCCTTGCTCTCCTCTGCGATCATCAGAGCCATGCCCCCGGTTGCCACCACGTACGCTTCCTCCCCGAGCTCCTGCCGGATCTTCCGGACCAGGTTCCGCACGAGGCCCACATATCCGTAATACATGCCGCTCTGCAGGTTGGTCAGCGTCGTCCGCCCGATCACGCGCTCAGGCCGCGCCAGCTCAAACCGGGGCAGCTTGGCCGTTCCGGTCACCAGCGCTTCGCTGCTCAGCTTGATGCCCGGGCAGATGGCGCCGCCCAGGAAGGAGCCCTGGGCGTCCACCACGCCGAAGGTGGTGGCGGTGCCGAAGTCGATAAAGATGCAGGGGCCGCCGTATTCATCGTAGGCTGCCACGGCGTTGGCAATCCGGTCGCTTCCCAGCTCCCTGGGGTTTTCATATTTGATATTGATGCCGGTTTTGACGCCCGGCGCCACAAACAGCGGGGTTTTGCCGAAATAGTTCTGCAGCATGTGCTCTATGGTGTAGTTGATCGTCGGCACCACGCTGGAAACCACGATCCCCTCCACCACGTCCCGGGACACGCCCTCATGGTCGAACATGGAGCACAGGCGTACGCCGTATTCGTCCGAGGTGGACTGAATGTTTGTCGACATCCGCCAGTATTTGTACATCTCCCTGCCGTCGAACAGCGCTGTCTTGATATTGGTGTTGCCGACGTCCATCGTCAGAATCATGAAGGGGTTCCTCCTTCCCGTTGAATCAGATCAGTCTGGCCTTCTTCAGGGCCGCGGCGGCCGCTCCGGTCACCAGTGTGGCCACCAGCATTTCCACCAGGGCGTTGACACCGGTGGATGCGATAATATAGGCAAACGCGCTCCGTCCGGCCATCCGGGACTGCATCTCAGGCGTGCTGCCGAACAGCAGAATCAGCAGACTCATAAAGAACAGGGTGTTGAAGAAAGCGGCGGAAAATCCGGTTACCGCTCCCCGCACATACAGCGGCGCCCTGGTCCGGCTCATGGTCTTGTATACCAGCGCGGCGATCAGGCCCACCAGCACCCGGGACACGAACCGCTGCACAAACATCAGGAACGGGCTGATATTCACGAGCGCCGCTCCCAGCGGGCTGGAGCCGAAGATGCCGAAGCACTGCAGAAAGCTGATCAGGCCGAATGCGCCGCCGATGATGGCGCCTCCCGGATATCCCATGGCGATTGCGGCGATCGCCACCGGGATCATATTGAAGGTGATGGACAGCCCCATCGGCATCGGGATGTTGACGTATCCCAGAACCACCAAAACCGCCGCCAGCATGGCCAGCAGCGTCATCCTTGCAACCTTTGTTCTTTTGTTTCCCTGTGACATGATGTTTTCCTCCGTTCAGGCTCCTTACAGATGCCCGTCGATCTTTATTTCCGCGCTCTCACGGCGTCCGGTGCTCCCGCTGCCGGCGCCTGGCTTCTGCGGATGTTCCCATTATACCGGTTTTCATCCAAAAGTAAAGGAATGCCCTGTATTTACAAGGCATTCCTTTTCTCAGAACGTCGTTTACTGTCCGTCCAGGTAGCGGCAGGCTGCCAGGGCTGCCGTCGCTCCGTCCGCGGCGGCTGTGGTCAGCTGGCGCACGCGCTTGCTTCTGCAGTCGCCGGCCGCGTAGATTCCGGGGGTCCGCGTCACGCAGTCCTCCCCGCTGTCAAAATAGCCGTATTCATTCAGATCCGCCAGAGGCGCGAAGGCTTCATTCTCGGGGATCAGGCCGATCGCCACGAACAGGCCGTCGCAGGGGATATCCTCCGTTTCGCCGGTCGCGCGGTTCCGGATGCTGACGCTTTTCAGCTCCCCATTCTCCGTGTTCAGCGCGGTGATGGCCACGCCGGTCCGTTTTTCCACGTTATCCCGCGCAAACAGAATATCCTGCAGCTTCTGCTCTCCGGTGAAGAAATCCAGATCCTGCAGCATGATCACCTTCCGGCATTTTCCGGAAAGCAGAATCGCCTCCTGCAGGGCGGAGTTCCCGCCGCCGGCCATGCAGACCACCCGGTCCGTGTAGAAATCGCCGTCGCACACGGCGCAGAAGCTGATGCCCTCGCCCACCAGCTCGGTCTCCCCGGGCAGGCCCAGCATTCTGTGCTTCACACCGGTCGCCAGAATGACGGCCCTGGCCAGCCGTTCCTCGCCGTCCTCGGTGATCACGGCCTTCACGTCTCCGCGGTCCTCAATCCGGACCGCCTCCGCCAGATCCACCTCGGCGCCCTGCGCCATGATCTGATCCAGCAGGGCGTCCGCGTATTCATTGCCGCTCATCTGAGCGGTGCCGGGCCAGTTTTCCACCTTCGGGCTGTAGGTGATCTGCCCGCCGAAGCCGTGCTTCTCCAGCACCAGAACGGACTTTCCGTTGCGCAGGGCATACAGGGCCGCCGTCATGCCCGCCGGTCCTCCTCCGACTACGATGATATCTGTCATATTACGCGTCTCCTCTGAAAAACGGGGACGCGCCGCGTCCCCGAAAGAATCGTTTCAGCACCGGTTTACTGCCGCTCAGCCGGCTGTCTTCTGCGTTTTGGCGTTCAGCATACCCTTGATCTCGCTGACACCTTTGAACTTTTCAAAGTCTTCCCCGTCCAGCACGACCAGGGTGGGCGCCTGCTTGATGCCGTACTTGTTGGTCAGCTCCACGTTTTCCGTCGCCAGCACCCGCTTGAAGGGGAATCCGGCCTTCTCCAGCATGCTGATAGCCAGCTTGCAGTTCGGGCAGGTCGCACTGACGAACAGCATGGCCCGGGCGGTGGAAATCGGCTGCGCGGTTGCGGCTGTTTCCGCCGCTGCGGCCGGCGCTTCCTCCGGAATGGTCTGCACCGGACCGGTATGGGTCAGGTGGGAGCGGCCGATGTCGTACACCTTCCTGTCGCGGAATTCCTGCGCCTTGCCATCGTTCCAGTTCTGCACCGGACGGTAGTAACCGGTGATCCGGCTGTAAACCTCGGTCTTCGCGCCGCAGTGCGGGCATACCTGCTGCTCGCCCGCCAGATATCCGTGGTCCTTGCAGACGGAGTAGGTGGGGCTCATCGTATAGTAGGGCAGCTTATAGTTCTCGGCAATCTTCCGCACCAGGTTCGCGGCCGCGCGCCAGTCCGGCAGCTTCTCGCCCAGGAAGGCGTGGAACACGGTGCCGGAGGTGTACAGCGTCTGTAGGTCGTCCTGAACATCCAGCGCGGAGAAGATATCCTCGCTGTAGCCCACCGGCAGGTGGCTGGAGTTGGTGTAGTAGGGCGTGCCGTTCATGTTGGCGGTGATGATGTCCGGATACTGCTCCTTGTCATGCTTGGCGAAGCGGTAGGTGGTGGACTCCGCCGGGGTCGCCTCCAGGTTGTACAGGTCGCCGTACTTCTCCTGGTAATCGCTCAGGCGGGTGCGCATGTGGTTCAGCACATCCCGGGCAAATGCCTGGGCCTCGGGCTGGGTCAGATCCTTGCGCAGCCATTTCGCGTTCAGAGCCGCTTCATTCATGCCCACCAGACCGATGGTGCTGAAGTGGTTGCTGAAGGTTCCCAGGTAGCGCTTGGTGTAGGGATACAGGCCGGAATCCAGCAGCTTCGTGATAACGGTGCGCTTGGTCTTCAGGCTGCGGGCGGAGATGTCCATCAGCTTGTCCAGCCGGCGGTAGAAATCCTGCTCGTCGGCGGCTTCATAGGCCAGGCGGGGCATATTGATGGTCACGACGCCCACGGAGCCGGTGGATTCACCGCTGCCGAAGAAGCCGCCGCTCTTTTTCCGCAGCTCCCGCAGATCCAGCCGCAGCCGGCAGCACATGCTGCGCACATCGCTGGGCTCCATGTCGGAGTTGATATAGTTGCTGAAGTAGGGCGTGCCGTACTTCGCGGTCATTTCGAACAGCAGCTTGTTGTTTTCGGTTTCGCTCCAGTCGAAGTCCCGGGTGATGGAATAGGTGGGAATCGGGTACTGGAAGCCGCGGCCGTTGGCGTCGCCTTCGATCATGATTTCGATGAAGGCCTTGTTCACCATGTCCATTTCCTTCTGGCACTCACCGTAGGTGAAGTCCAGCTCCTTGCCGCCCACGATCGCCGGCAGGTTTTCCAGATCCTTCGGGCAGGTCCAGTCCAGCGTAATGTTGGAGAAGGGCGCCTGGGTGCCCCAGCGGCTGGGCGTGTTCACGCCGTAGATAAAGGACTGGATGCACTGCTTGACTTCCTTCTGGCTCAGGTTGTCCACCCGGACAAAGGGGGCCAGATAGGTATCGAAGCTGGAGAACGCCTGGGCGCCGGCCCATTCGTTCTGCATGATGCCCAGGAAGTTGACCATCTGGTTGCACAGGGTGGAAAGATGGCTGGCCGGAGCGCTGGTGATCTTTCCGGGCACGCCGCCCAGGCCCTCCTGGATCAGCTGCTTCAGGCTCCAGCCCGCGCAGTAGCCGGTGAGCATGCTCAGGTCATGAATATGGATCGCGGCGGAACGGTGCGCCTCGGCGATCTCAGCGTCATAGATCTCGCTGAGCCAGTAATTGGCCGTGATCGCGCCGGAATTGGACAGGATCAAACCGCCCACGGAGTAGGTGACCGTGGAGTTTTCCTTGACCCGCCAGTCATTGATATGCAGATAATTGTCAACCAGATCTTTATAGTTCAGAAGCGCGGAATTGACATTGCGGACTTTTTCCCGCTGTTTGCGGTACAGAATGTAAGCCTTGGCCACGTCGGCGTAGCCGGCCTCGGACAGCACCTTTTCCACACAGTCCTGGATGCTCTCCACGGCGATCTTGCCGTCCTGAATCAGCGGCTCATACTCCGCGGTAACCCGCAGGGCCAGCATGTCGATGACGCTGGGATGGTACTGCTTGCCCAGGGCGTCAAACGCCTTGGTGATCGCTTTTGAGATTTTGCTGATCTCGAACTCTGTGACTTTTCCGTCTCTTTTGACAACCTGATACATTGTTTCCGCGCTCCTATATAATATGAAAATTCTCATTCCGCCAGGGCAGTCATCGCCCTGCCGGCGTGCGCGCCTATTGTATCAGCGTTTATCATGAATGTCAATATGTTGTACGCGAAAAATGCGATCAATCACAATATCTTGTGTTTTATCAGTCGACGCCACGGAGCCCCGCCTCCCGGACAAAAGGCTCTGCGATCTTTACCCAGGCGCGCAGATCCCCGTCGGAAGGGGCGTGCAGCCCCGCGAAGGGCACGGAATCCCGGTCGGTGAATTTCTGCAGATAATACCTTTCCGCGCCGCGGATCCATTCGCCGATTCCGCGGATGCTTTCCCCATCGTGGAACTCGGCCACCACGGTCGTCCGGAACTCATAGGGCACCTTTCCGGTCAGCAGCAGGCGCACGCTTTCCCGCACCGGCGCCAGGTCAAAGTCCGGCACGCCCACCGTTTCCGCGTAGCGTTCCGGCGCGTTCTTGACGTCCATGGCCACATACTGCACCAGACCTTTGCCGGTCAGCCGGGCCAACCGGTCCGGATGCGTGCCGTTGGTATCCAGCTTGATGGGATATCCGAGTGCCTGAATCCGCTCAAACAGCCCGTCCAGGTCATCCCGCAGCAGCGGCTCCCCGCCGGTGAAGGCCACGCCGTCCAGCAATCCCTTCCGCTTCTCCAGGAAGGACAGCAGCGCATCCTCCTCCATGACCGGCGGTGCTGAACCGTCGATCAGCTCCGCATTATGACAAAAGGGGCAGCGCATATCGCAGCCGCCCAGGAAAACAGTACAGGCAACCCTGCCCGGGAAATCCAGCAGGGTCATTTTCTGCAGTCCGTGTATTTTCATATCCGCTCCGTGTTTCTTTGATTCATTTCCCCGAAGGGAGCTAAGGGGCAATCAGAAAGCCCCGGGCCCCTCCGTAAAAAAGGTATATCGCCCAAAGGGGGTTCGGAGGTGATCGGAAAGCCCCGGACCTCCTCCGTAAAAAAAGCATATTGACCGAAGGGGGTTCGGGGGGCGATCGGAAAGCCCCCCGTTACAGTAATCTCTTTCTCAGTTCCTCGGGGCTCAGGGGAGACAGGTCCGCAGGCGCGATGTCAAACAGCGTTTTGCAGCCGTAATTGCCCCGCGCGTACATGCGGCATACCGCCCGTGCGCAGGCCAGCAGCACGGAAGCCGTGAATTCCGGGTTGGAATCCAGCTTCAGGGAAAACTCCATCACATGCCTGTGCTTTCCGTCCGTCCCTGTCGCGCCGCCGCGGATCACCTGGCCGCCGTGGGGCAGCTCGCTGTGGTCCCGTTTCATCTCCTCCGCAGTAATAAAGTTCACCGTGGTGTCGTAGTCCGCGAAATAGTTGGGCATTTCCTTGATCCGGCGTTCAATCTCCGCCTTGTCCGCGCCTTCCTCCGCCACAACCCAGCATTCCCGGGTATGCTTCTGACGGGTGGTCAGCTCCGGATTCTCTCCCTTCCGCACACGCTCCAGCGCTTCCGGAACGGGAATGGTGTACTGCCGAGCGTCCGCCACTCCGGGAATCCGGCGGATGGCGTCGCTGTGGCCCTGGCTGACGCCCCGGCCCCAGAAGGTGTAATCCTTCCCGTCCGGCAGCACCGCATTCATGTACAGTCTGGCCAGGGAGAAGAGCCCGGGATCCCACCCGCCGCTGATCAGGGCGGTATGCCCGGTCAGCATGGCGGCCTTTTCGACGTTTTCAAAGTGCTCCGGAATCCGCGCGTGGGTATCGAAGGAATCGATCACATTGAAAGACCGCGCCAGCGCCGGGGTCATCTCCGGCAGGTCGGACGCGCTGCCGCCGCAGATAATCAGCACGTCAATCTCCGCCGCGAAATCCTCAACCCGCGCCGCCGGATATACCGGAATCCCGGTCAGGGTTTTTACCGTTGCCGGATCCCTGCGGGTGAAAACGCCCACCAGTTCGATATCCGGATTCTGACGGACGCCCAGCTCCACTCCGCGCCCCAGATTGCCGTATCCGTAAATGCCGATCTTCATGCTGCCGCCTCCTTTTTATGCTTCCGCTCCGGAGCCTTCCCGAAGCAGATCCTTCATATCATACAGACCGGGTTCCTTCCCGATCAGGAAAGCGGCGGCCTTCAGGCTTCCTTCCGCGAACACGCCCCGGCTGAACGCCTGGTGCTTCAGGGAAATGCATTCGTTCTGCGTACTGATCAGCACCTCATGCACCCCGACGATATTGCCCATCCGGATCGCGTGAATCCCAACGTCCTCCGGCTTCCGTTTTCCCTGGCCGGAGCGTCCTGTCACCGCCACGGCATCCGGACGGACCTCCTGCACGGCCCGGAACAGAGCCAGCGCGGTGCCGCTCGGCGCGTCGATTTTCCGGTTGTGATGCTGCTCCACGATCTCGATGTCCGCGTCCGGATACAGCGCCGCGGCCCGTTTCACCAGATCTGTCAGCGTCGCGATACCCAGGCTGTAATTGGCTGCCAGAAACACCGGGATCTTTTTGGCCGCCTCCAGAATCAGGGCCTTTTCCTCTTCCGTCTGCCCCGTGGTGGCCAGCACCAGCGGCAGGGACCGTCCGGCGGCAAATGCTGTCAGCTCCCGTGTGGCGGAATGGTGACTGAAGTCGATGATCACGTCAGCCTCCCGGCTGCAGGCGGAAAAACTGCGCACACAGATCCCGTCCTCCGTTTCACAGAAGGGGTCGATTCCCTGAACGATCTCCGCTCCCGCGGTCCGTTCCGCGCATTCCCGCACCTCCCGGCCCATGTGGCCGGCATATCCTGTCAGGATGATTCTCATGCTCTGTCCGCTCCTTCATATACCCGCTCAGACCGGCAGCCCGGCTTCCCGCATCAGCTCCAGCAGGCGCTGCCGGTTTTTCTCCTCCATGGGAACCAGCGGCAGCCGCACCCGGTTTTCCCCGAAGCCCAGTGCTGCGCAGGCGGCCTTTGCCGGAATCGGGTTGGTCTCGATCATCAGCTGATCCATCAGGTTCAGCAGCCGCAGCTGCTCGCGGGCCGCTCCGGCGGTGTCTCCGGCAAAGAAGCGGCGGCATATGCCTGCCGTCTCCGCGGGCAGGATGTTGGCAATCACGGAAATCACGCCCTTGCCGCCCAGGCTCAGGATCGGGACGATCTGGTCGTCGCTGCCGGAATAGATGTCCAGCCTGTCACCGCACAGCAGCCGTTCCCTGGCTACCTGGCTGATGTTTCCGCAAGCCTCCTTCACGGCGACGATCCGTTCATGGTCCGCCAGCACAGCAAGGGTTTCCGGCAGCATGTTCAGCCCGGTCCGGGAAGGAACGTTGTACAGCACGCACGGCAGTCCGCCGGCGTCGGCGATCGCCGTGTAATGGGCGATCAGGCCCCGCTGCGTCGTTTTGTTGTAATAGGGTGTCACCAGCAGGGCGGCGTCCGCTCCGACACGCTTTGCCGTCTGGGTCCGCTCGATGGCGTGAGCGGTGTTGTTGGAGCCGGTTCCGGCGATCACGGGCACCCGGCCTGCGACCCGCTTCACGCAGAAGCTGACCACGGCCTCGTGCTCCGCGTCCGTCAGCGTGGAGCCCTCGCCGGAGGTTCCCGTCGGTACAATTGCGTCGATTCCCTTTGCGATCTGGTCGTCCAGCAGCCGCCCGAGAGCGTCAAAATCCACGCCGTCGGCGGTGAAGGGGGTAATGATAGCTGTACCCGCGCCTGTAAAAATCGTCTGCTTCATCCCGCAGTCCTCCTCCTGCTCTGTCACAACCCGGTCCATCCGGACGTCCGTTTTCTCCGTCGGCAGGCGCTCCGTCAGCAGCGCCTGAAAGCACATGCATATCTTTTTTCCGTTCCGGTTTGCCAGAAACCGGTCGTAATAGCCGGCCCCGTGTCCCAGCCGCCGGCCTTCCCGGTCCGCCGCCACGCAGGGAACCAGGATCAGATCCGGGGCGATGCCGGGATCCGCGTCATCCGTGGGCTCCGGAATCCCCATCCGGCCGGGAACCAGCCGGTCAAACCCGGTGAACAGGCCCGCCTCCATCCGCTCCGCATCCGGGCATCGGGGCAGCAGCACCCGTTTTCCGTGTTCCACAGCATCCAGAATGATTCCCCGGGTGTCCGGTTCTCCCGGCAGGCTCACATAAACCATCACGGTCCGGGCCGCCCGGTATTCGGGCAGTGCCAGCACCTTCTCCTGAATGCGTCTGCCGGCCTCCGCCGTTTCCGCCGCGCTCAGCGCCCGGCGCCTTTCCGCCGCCCAGGCCCGCAGCCGCCGCTTTGCCTCCCGGATGTCTTCCAAACTGCTCAGCGCTCCTGTTCCCGTTCTTTTTTCCGGATGCCTCTCCGGATATTTTACTACGCTTCGTCCGGGCTTTCAACCAAAGAAAAAAGCAGCGAACGAACCCGCCATTCACTGCCGTATCATTCTCGCAAAGCTCCGATGCAGCCGGCGCGCTCCGGCGCCGCTGTTCTTCCGGATTCTGCGGAAACGTCTTCATGAATAGCGCTCCATGCGCGGACACGTCCGCCCATGACAGTCCGAAGGATGTTTTCCTCCGTCCCAGCCTGCCGTCTGCCATGCCGGCACGCTTCGGCGGCATTCCCTTTCCCGCAGGTTCCCTGCCCCGGCCGGGCTCCCCCGCGCTACTCCTGTCTGCCGCGCCTCTATCCGAACCCGGTCTTCCGGATTCCGTTCCATTATATCGTTCTTCGCTTCCCTGTCAACCGGCCCGCCTGCACATTCCCTGTTTTTTGGCGTACAGAAAAGCAGCCCCCTCTGTCGGAGGGGACTGCTGCGGATCCGGTATAATTATTTGTTGGATCTTCTCCAGTCGTAGTTCTTCATGTTCATGTTCAGGTGCCGCGGAATACCCTCGACCATGACGGGGGAATACTGGCCCTGAATCAGCGGACGCACATAGTCCAGGAACTCTTCGGTGACGTAGTTGCCTTCCTTGTTGATCCACTTCCGCGGAACGACCTTTTCGTCGTTGGCGATGCGGTGCACGTCGTAAACGCCGGTCGCGCTCTGATAGGGATCATCGGACACGCGGTCGATAACGACCATGACGCCGGAGGAGCCTTCATCGGCAGCCTTGACGGTGGCGCCGCCCACGTTGAAGGCTTCATCCACGTCGATCTTGCTGGCCAGGTGAGCGGCGGCCCGCTGCAGGGTGGAGAGCTCCACGGCACGGGTCTTGCAGCCCAGCTCGTTCTTGATCACGTTCGCCAGATAGGACGCGGTGCCGGTCATCTGGATGTGGCCGAAGGCATCCTTCGTGGTGGAATCGGTGGCGTATTCGCAGACATACTTGCCTTCCTTGGTCTTGATGCCTTCGGAGACGGCCGCGACGACGACGTCCTTGGTCTCCAGCAGCTCCTTGACCTTGGTCACAAAGCCCTGGATATCAAAGGGCACTTCAGGCAGATAGATCAGGTCGGGGCCTTCGCAGTCCTCGCTGCGGGACAGGGCGGCGGAGCCGGTCAGCCAGCCCGCGTTGCGGCCCATGATTTCAACGATATTCACGTTCTTCTTCTTGTAGGAGAAGCCCATGGCGTCGCAGATGATTTCCTTGGTGGAGGTGGCGATGTACTTGGCCGCGCTGCCGAAGCCGGGGGTATGGTCGGTGATGGCCAGGTCGTTGTCGATGGTCTTCGGGCAGCCGACAAACTTCTGCTTCGCGCCGGTCAGCAGGGAGTAGTCAAACAGCTTCCGGATTGTGTCCATGGAGTCGTTGCCGCCGATGTAGATGAACACTTCGATGTCCAGCTCGTCCAGCAGCTCGAAGATGCGCTCATAAACCGCCTTGTCCTCATGGATTTCCGGCAGCTTGTAGCGGCAGGTGCCCAGGAAGGCGGAGGGCGTCCGCTTCAGCAGCTCCAGATCCAGCTCGCTCTTGATATGGTCGGACAGATCCACATACTGGCCGTCCATGAAGCCCTGGATACCGTTGCGCATGCCGTAAACCTTGTTGAAGCCGCGCTCCATGGCAGTCTTGTAAACGCCCGCCAGGCTGGAGTTGATGACGGCGGTCGGGCCGCCGGACTGACCTACGAGTACATTCCCCTTCATAAAACTGTCTCCTCTTTTATTCATTAAATATATGTTCAGCCGCGGGAACGGACTGGCCGCGCCCGCAGGTTTCCCCGTTTCTTATCCTCTGCGGATGATGCTGTGACGCTCCGGTCCGACGGAGATCCACTTGATAATGACGCCCATGCTGTCCTCAATGCGCTTGACATAGTCCTTGGCTTCCTGGGGCAGGTCCCACCAGGTCCGCACGTTGGAGATGTCGCACTTCCAGCCCTTCATGTATTCGATCACGGGCTCGCACTTGTCCAGCAGGCACGGGAAGGGCATCTTGTCGGTCTCTTCCCCGTTCAGCTTATACCGGACGCACAGCGGAATCTCGTCGTAGTTGCTCAGGATATCCAGCTTCGTCAGCGCGATTTCCGTCGCCGCCTGAATCTTCACGCCGTAGCGGGTGGCCACCAGGTCGATCGGGCCCACGCGGTGCGGCCTGTGGCCGTACTCGCCGCCCAGCCTGCGCAGCTTCTCGGCTTCCTCCCCGAACATCTCGCAGACGAAGGGGCCCTCGCCCACGCAGCTGGAGTAGGCTTTTACCACGCCGATGACCCGGTCGATCTTCTCGTCCGGCAGACCGGCGCCGATAGGCGCATATCCCGTCAGCACGTTGGAGGAGGTGGTGTAGGGATAGATGCCGAAGTCCAGGTCGCGCAGAGCGCCCAGCTGACCCTCAAAGAGAATCCGCTTGTGTTCCGCCCGGGCTTTGGTCAGATATTCGGTCGTGTCCTGAATAAAGGGCTTCAGGGGCTCGCAGTAGCTCCGGATCCAGGTGTCGATCGCCTCGTCCGTCACCGGCGCCTGATCGTACACCCGGGTCAGGGTCATGTTCTTCCACTGCTTGAGATCCTGCAGATGCTGCCTGAGCAGCTCCGGATAGAAAAGCTCGCCGGCCAGCACGGTCTTCTTGGCGTATTTGTCGGAATAGAAAGGCGCGATACCCTTCTTGGTGGAGCCGAACTGCTTGTCCGCCAGACGGTTCTCCTCCAGGGCGTCCAGCCAGCGGTGCCAGGGCAGCAGCAGGGAAGCCCGTTCACTGATTTTCACGTTTTCAGGCGTAATGTCCACGCCCTTGTCCTGCAGGGTCTTGATCTCGTTGATCAGGTGCTCTGGATCCAGCGCCACGCCGTTGCCCAGCACGTTGACCACGTTGGGGCGGAACACGCCGGAGGGCAGCAGATGCAGCATGAACTCGCCGTACTTGTTGATAACGGTATGTCCGGCGTTTCCGCCGCCCTGGAAACGGACGACAACGTCAAATGATTCCGTCAGCAGGTCAACCATCCTGCCCTTGCCTTCGTCTCCCCAGTTGATTCCAACAATCGCGGTGCCAGCATCCATTGTCCGGGTCCCCTTTCCAGTATTCTGTTCAGCAGGTTTATATTCTCACATGAGGCATGCGCAGCCCTCAGGCTTCCGAACTCACACTTTTGTCATTGTACCCCGCGGAGCATCCTTTGTCAACGCTGAAATCGGTCCGGCTGTTGCGGTGCAGGCCTCCCAGGCCGCGGGGAAGAATCACTTGACAAAGGTATATCTTAATAGGATAATAAGCCTGATTTTTCAATCCGTTTTTCTGCTGTTTTTCCATCTCCAAAAAGCAGCGAATTTCATACTACAGATAGGAGTGTTGCCCTGTGTCCACGCTTTGGTATGTCCTCATCCTGGTGCTGATCGCGGCGGCGGTCGGATATGTGGCCTGGAACTATATCCGCATCCGCAAAATGCCGGAAGGCACCCATGAAATGGTGGAGATGGCGGGAATCATCCGTTCCGGCGCCAACACCTTCATGATCACCGAATACCGCACCATCATCATCGTGGTGGCCCTGCTGGCCCTGGTTTTCAGCCTCTTTGTTGAAAAGACCAGCGGCATCACCTTCCTGGTCGGCGCGCTGATGTCCTCCTGCGCCTGTGTGCTGGGCATGCGCAGCGCCACCTACGCCAACGTCCGCACCGCCAACAAGGCGCGCGAAAGCCTTTCCATCGGCGAGACCGTGAAGGTCGCCCTCTGCGGCGGTTCCATCTCCGGCCTGTCCGTTCAGGCCTTCGGCCTCTTCGGCCTGACCATGATCCTGCTGATCTTCGGCAACGTGAAGCATGACGTCACCGGCGGCGGCATCATCACCTCGCTGCAGGGTGTCAATCCCACCATCATGCGGATCTCCACCTATTCCCTGGGCTGCTCCCTGGTGGCCATGTTCAACCGCGTGGCCGGCGGCAACTATACCAAGGCTGCGGACATCTCCGCGGATATCCTGGCCAAGGTCCGGAACGACCTGCCGGAGGATGACTCCCGCGTTCCCAACGTCATCGCGGACTTCATCGGCGACAACGTCAACGATATCGCCGGCAACTGCTCCGACCTGCTGGAGTCCTTCGTTGCCACCGTATCCGCTTCCCTGATGATCGCCGTCATCCTCTTCCAGAGCTATGAAAAGAGCTTCGCCGGAGACGCGGGTCTGCTGGAAAAGGTGTTCGGTGGAACGATCTCCTATCCGCTCATGATGGCCGGCGCCGGCCTGCTCAGCTGCCTGTTGGGCCTGTTCTACGCCGCGAAGAAAAAGATGAGCGACAATCCCTCCCGCGAGCTGAACCTGGCCACCTGGATCTCCGCCGGCCTGACAATCGTCCTGGGCCTGGGCTGCACGGCCGTAGCCTTTGCCGGCACGGATGCCGCCATCCTGAAGGAAACCTATCACTGGGTTGCCGGCTGGATCTCCCCCTGGATCTGCGCCGTACTGGGCATCTGCAGCGGCGTGGCCATCGGCTCCATCACCGAGTATTACACCTCCACCGATTACAAGCCCACCCGCAAGCTCGCGGAAATGGCGCCGGAAGGCGAAGCCTTCGTCATCACCAAGGGTGACGCCATCGGTTCCCGTTCCGCCCTGCTGCCCGTGCTGGTCATCGGTATCGCCCTGTTCGTATCCGGCAAGCTGGCCGGCACCTACGGTGTCGCCCTGGCTGCCCTGGGCATGCTGGCCTTCGTCGGTACCACCGTTTCCATCGACGCCTTCGGCCCCATCGCTGACAATGCCGGCGGTCTGGCGGAAAGCTGCCACCTGGATGCCAATGTCCGCGTGATCACCGATAAGCTGGATGCCGTGGGCAACACCACCGCCGCCGTCGGCAAGGGCTTCGCCATCGGCTCCGCGGCCTTCGCCACCGTGTCCCTGATCGTCTCCTATGTCGGCAACTACTCCGCTGAAATGAATCTGAACATTGCCTCCTTCGTCGTCGTGGCCGGCGCCATCATCGGCGGCGCCCTGGTGGAATATTTCTCCGCCATGCTGACGGATAACACCATCGAATCCGCCAAGCTGATGGCTGACGAGGGCGACAAGCAGCTGACCCCCGAAGTGCTGGCCGGAAAGAAGACACCGGACTACAACCGGATGATCAAACTGGCTGCCCAGCAGGCGCTGAAGAAGATGCTGTTCCCCTCCGTGCTGGCCATGATCATTCCCGTGATCGGTGGCTTCGTATTCGGTGTCGAGTTCGTCGGCGGCCTGCTGATCGGCGCCACCATCGTGGCGATCCCGAGAGCGCTGTTCATGGGCAACTCCGGCGGCGCCTTCGACAACGCGAAGAAGTATATCGAATCCGGCGCGCTGAAGGGCTACGGCAAGGGCACTGCCGCTCATAAGGCAGCCGTTACCGGCGACACCGTCGGCGACACCCGCAAGGACGTTGTCGGCGTCGCGCTGGACATCTTCATCAAGACCATGTCCACCGTCGCCAACACGCTGGTCAGCGTATTCCGGAACATCACGCTGATCCACTGATTTTCCTCCGGAATCTTTTCTCCCCTGCCGGGTTTCCCGGCGGGGGTTTTTATTGCAAATTGGGCAGGTTGTGTTAGAATAGAAGCACAGGTTCAGTTACATGCGCCGCCGGGCGCTCATTGCAGCAGGAAGGAGGCTCCGCCGATGGATTTCATGCTGTCTTTCCGCGTCGTTCTTCCCCTGTGCATCTATATCGGGATCGGCATTGCGGCCAGAGCAGGCCAGCTGATTACCCCCTCAGCCTCCTCCGTCATGAGCCGTTTCATCTTCCGCATGCTGTTCCCGCTGCTTATGTTTGAAAACGTCATGAACGCGGGCGCGGCGCTGCACAGCGACGGGATCGGTATTGTATGGTTCCTCTTTGCCGCCGTCACGGCGGTGTTCATCCTGCTGATGCTTTTCATCCCCTGCTTTGAAAAATCCAGGCCCAGGCAGGCCTCCATGATTCAGGCCGGGTTCCGGTCCAACTCTGTACTGTTCGCCCTGCCGATCGCCTCGGCCCTCTGCGGGTCCGAAAACCTCGGGATTGTCTCCGTGTGTGTCGCCGTATGCGTGCCCTGGTATAACGTGCTGTCCGTGATCGCCCTGGAATCCAGGCGCGGTGAGCAGATCCGGATCGGAAAGCTTGCGCGCGGCATCGTGACCAACCCGCTGATCCTCGGCGCGCTGGCCGGCGGCATTGCGCTGCTGCTGAACATCCGGCTTCCGGAGATGCTCAGCGTGCCGTTGCATACGCTGACCTCCATGGTGACGCCGCTGGCGCTGATCCTTCTGGGCGCGGACCTTCAGTTCCGGGGTCTGCGGAAGGACTGGCGGATGGTCGTCCTGACCTCGTTCATCAAGCTGATTCTTGTGCCGCTGCTGATCACGGGCGGCGCGTGGCTCCTGGGTTTCCGCGGTCTGCCGCTGATCAGTGTTTTTTCCATCACCTGTGTCCCGCCCGCGGTTTCATCCTATACGATGGCGGTGGAGATGGGTGCTGACGGACCGCTGGCCGGGGAAATTCTGGCCTTCGCGACCGTCGTTTCCATTGTCACCATTTTCCTCTGGGTGTCCCTGCTTTCGGCGGGAGGAATTCTTGCGTAACGGAGGGCTGTTCTATGATTATCCGCAGGGCGGAGTCCGGCGATCTGGAGGGGCTGAAGCGTCTGCTTTATCAGGTCTGCCAGATTCACGCGGACGGGCGGCCGGACCTGTTCAGGGCCGGCGGCATCAAATATACGGATCAGGAGCTGCTGGACATTCTGCCGGATGACAGCCGGCCTGTTTTTGTCTGCGCGGAAAATGATCAGGTGCTGGGCTATGCCTTCTGCATCCTGGAGGATACGCCCGGCACCACGTCGCTGCAGCCGGTCCGCACCCTGTATCTGGACGACCTGTGTGTGGAGGCGTCCGCCCGCGGCCGGCATATCGGCACCCGGCTGTACGAGCGGGTGCTCCTCGCGGCCAGGGAGCTGGGCTGCAGCCGCGTCACGCTGCATGCCTGGAACTTCAACGAAAAGGCCTTCGGATTTTATGAAAAGCTCGGCATGACCCCGCTGTACACCGCCATGGAGCAGAAGCTGTAAAGGAGGATCCCATGGGCGCTGTCGTTTTCGGATCGGTCTTTGTGGACATCAAGGGTTATCCCACGGGCTCCTATATTCCCGGCGGCCGGAATGCCGGGCGGGTGGAATATGTGCATGGCGGTGTCAGCCGCAACATCGCGGAGGATATCGGAAACCTGGGGCTGAAGCCGGCCTTTGTTTCCCTGGTGGACGAAAGCGGCATCGGCGCCGACGTTCTTGCGCGGCTGGAGGCCCATCAGGTCTGCACCCGCTATATCCGGCAGGTTCCGGACGGTATGGGCACGTGGCTGGCGGTCTTCGACAGCAATAACGACGTGTGCGCCTCCATCTCCCGCCGGCCGGATCTGACCCCGATCCTGAAAACCCTGGAGGAATCCGGGGACGAAATCTTCTCCCGGGCGGACAGCGTCCTCCTGGAGCTGGATATGGAACGGGAAATCGTTACGGAGATTTTCCGTCTGGCGGAAAAGCACGGCAAACCGGTATTTGCTGCCGTTTCCAATATGAGCATCGCCATGGAGCGGCGGGCCTTCTTCCAGCAGCTGAGTTGCTTTGTCTGCAATCAGGGCGAAGCGGAAATCCTTTTCTCCACGGAGTTCAGCGCGCCCACCCCGGAGGGGCTCGCCTCCCAGCTGGCCATGTGCGTGGCCGCCGCCCGGATCCGTTCCATGGTTGTCACGCTCGGCGGCGTAGGCGCTGTCTGGGCCACTCAGGAGGGACAGCACGGCGTCTGTTCCGCCTGGGACGTTCCCGTTGTGGATACCACCGGCGCGGGAGACGCGTTCTTCAGCGGCGTGGCCGTCGGCCTGACCTACGGCAAAGCCCTGCCGGAGGCCTGCGAAATCGGTACGCGCCTGGCAGCCTCCGTCATCCGCACCATGGATAACACCTGTCCCCGCTTTTTACCGGAGGAATTCGGCATCCGGCCGGATCCCTCCGCCCCATAGAAAAACGGGCCGGCAGCCGCCGGCCCGTTTTATATTGTCCTGCTTTTTATTCTTCGCTCCAGAAGGTTTTCAGCGCCTGAATCAGGTAATCCAGATCCTTCACCCCGGCCGTCTCGCAGACGGAATGCATGGCCAGCTGGGCCAGGCCGATATCCACGGTTTCCATGGACACGTGGGAATTGGATATATTGCCCAGCGTGGATCCGCCGGCGATATCCGACCGGTTCGCGAAATGCTGCACCGGCACGCCGGCCTTCTCGCAGATCCGCTGGAACCGCGCGGAGGATATCGCGTCCGTCGTGTATTTCTGGTTCGCGTTATGCTTGATGACGATGCCCTGATTCATCCAGGTCCTGTTCTGTTTGTCGTATTTATCCGGGTGGTTGGGATGCACCGCATGGGCGTTATCCGCCGAAACCATGAAGCTGCCGGCCATCGCCGCCCGGATTTCCCCGTCGGACGCTCCCAGGGCAAAGCCCAGCCGGGTCAGCGTATCGTACAGGAAATTGGAGTCGGCGCCTTGCCGGGTCGTGGAGCCGACCTCCTCGTTGTCAAACACGGCGCAGACGTTGATCGTCTCCCGGGCCGTGCTGTCCAGCAGCGCCGCGACCGCCGCGTAGGCGCATTCCAGGTCGTCGATCCGCTGGCAGGAGAAGAACGCGTCCCCGGCGCCCCAGACGCTGCCGCTCTGGCGGCTGTACAGGAACAGATCGTGGGCAATCACGTCCTCCGGCTGAACCCCGGCGGCCTCCGCCAGCTCGTTCATCAGGGACCCGCTGTCCTCGCCCCAGGCATACAGCGGCAGCAGATCCGTCTGGGGATCGTAGCTGTATCCGTTGTTTATGTCCCGGTTGAAATGGATCGGCATGTTCGGAATCAGCACCGCGTCCCGGTCCAGGTTGACCAGTCTGGAGGCAATGCCCTCCCCTTCCCGGATCACCAGCCGGCCCGCCACGGAAAGCGGCCGGTCCAGCCAGGAGGACATGATCATCCCACCGTATTTCTCAACGTTCAGGCGCGTATATCCTTCCGCGGTCCGGTCCTCAAAAAACGTTTTCAGCTTGAACGCCGGGGAGTCGCCGTGGGCCGCCGTGATCCGGAAGGGATTGAACCCGCTTTCCGGCACGGAGAAAGCGATCAGGGCGGATTCATTCCGGGTCACGAAATACTTCCCGCCCGCGTCCACCAGCCAGGGATCCGTTTCCTTCAGCTCCCGGTATCCTCCCTGCCGCAGCATTTCTGTGAAATGCGCCGTGGAATGGAACGCGGTCGGCGACTGCTCCGCGAAGGTCAGAAACCCTTCCAGATGATCCATCGTATCCCCTCCTGTTTCTGCAGATACAGGGACGGCAATGCCGTCCCTGTTGATTATTCCCATTCTATCCCGGAAGTCAGAACCGTGACCTGATCCGTGTCCACGGTCAGAATTCCCTCTTCAATCACGCCGCTCTTCCGGGTTTCATCCTCCGTCACCACGGTGCATTTTCCGCGCACGATGCCTGTCACAAAGGGAACGTGGCCGGCCAGGATGGCCAGATCGCCCTCGGTTCCCCGCACGATCAGCATCTGGGCGTTGCCCCGGAAAAGGTCGCCGTCCGGAGAGGAAATCAGCAGCGGATAGGTTTTCATGCCTGGCCGCCTTTTCTGGCCTTTTCAATGGCCTCGTCGATGGTTCCCACAAAGAGGAAGGCGCTCTCGGGCAGGTCGTCGTGCTTGCCTTCGATGATTTCCCGGAAGCCGCGCAGCGTCTCGCTGATCGGCACATACACGCCGGGAATGCCCGTGAACTTTTCAGACACGAACAGGGGCTGGGACAGGAACCGCTGAATCTTCCGGGCCCGGTTCACCAGCAGCTTGTCCTCCTCCGCCAGCTCGTCCATACCCATGATCGCGATGATATCCATCAGCTCGTTGTACCGCTGCAGAATCCGCTGCACCTCCCGGGCGATCCGGTAATGCTCCTCGCCCAGGATATCCGCGGACAGAATCCGGCTCGTGGAATCCAGCGGATCCACCGCGGGATAGATGCCCTGGGAGGCGATGGCGCGGGAAAGCACCGTCGTCGCGTCCAGATGGGCGAAGGTCGTGGCAGGGGCCGGGTCCGTCAGGTCGTCCGCGGGCACGTAAACCGCCTGCACGGAGGTGATGGATCCCTTGTGGGTGGAAGTGATGCGCTCCTGCAGCATACCCATCTCAGTAGCCAGCGTCGGCTGATAGCCCACGGCGGAGGGTACGCGGCCCAGCAGTGCGGAAACCTCGCTGCCCGCCTGGGTGAAACGGAAGATATTGTCGATGAACAGCAGCACGTCCTGGTTTTCCTGATCCCGGAAATATTCCGCCATGGTCAGGCCCGCCAGGCCCACCCGCATACGGGCTCCCGGCGGCTCGTTCATCTGGCCGTACACCAGTGTGGTATTGGCCAGAACGCCGCTCTCCTTCATTTCGAAATAGAGGTCGTTGCCCTCGCGGGTGCGCTCTCCGACGCCGGTGAACACGGACAGGCCGCCGTGCTGTTTGGCGATGTTGTTGATCAGCTCCATGATCATGACCGTCTTGCCCACGCCGGCGCCGCCGAACATGCCGATCTTGCCGCCCTTGGCATAGGGGCAGATCAGGTCGATGACCTTAATGCCGGTTTCCAGCATCTCCGTGGACGTGGACAGCTCCTCATAGGAAGGCGCCGGACGGTGAATATCCCAGCGTTCCTTGGTCTCCACGTCCGGGCCGTCGTCCACCACGTCGCCCAGCACGTTGAAAATCCGGCCCAGGGTTTCCCGTCCCACGGGAACGGAAATGCCCTTGCCCGTATCCGTCACGGTGACGCCGCGCTGGAGTCCGTCCGTGGATCCCATGGCGATGCACCGCACCGTGTTGTCTCCGATATGCTGGGCCACCTCGACGGTCAGCTTCCGCTCGCCGATCGGCAGAGTCAGCGCGTTGTAGATGGGCGGCAGGTGGTCCTCACTGAACCGGACGTCCACCACAGGGCCCATGACCTGCGCCACAACTCCCGTATAAACCTTCTCCAAGTCTGTTTCCCCCTTTTTGTGGGATTCTGCGTTTATCCGTTACAGGCCGCTGCCGGCCACAATCTCCGTAATCTCCTGCGTGATGGAATTCTGCCGCGCCCGGTTGTACTGCAGCTCCAGCCGGTCGATCATTTCCTGCGCGTTCTTTCCGGCGGAATCCATGGCCATTCTCCGGGCGGCCACCTCGCTGGCGTAGCTTTCCCGCACGCAGGCGGTCAGCACGCCGCTGACAAAGGTCGGCACCGCCGTATTGAGCACTGTCTGCTCATCCGGCTCGAAGATCGGCTCTGTCTTGCCGCCTTCCTCATTCTTTTCCAGGGGCAGCACCCACAGCAGCGTCGCCTCCTGGCTCATCATGCTCTTGTACCGGGTATACAGGATACCCAGCCGTCCGAACTTTCCCTCCCGGAAATCCTGGCACAGCATATCCGCCAGCCGTTTTGCGTCCAGCCCGGAAAAATGCTCCGAGGAAACGACCGGCTTTCCGAAGCGCTCGCACGCCCGCTTGCCGAGGGGGATGAACTCCGCGTCCGCCACCGTCGCCGCCAGGCGGAATACGTTGGCGTTATATCCGCCCGCCAGTCCCCGGTCGCCCGCGATCACGATGACCCGCGTGCCGGTTCCCGCCGCCTGCATATAAGGCGAGCGTTCGCACTCCGGCGAGGAGCGCAGCACGGATACCAGCTCCTCCAGAGCGCCGGCGTATTCCCGGGTCTGGATCATGTTCCGGGTCGCCCGGCGGATCTTCGAGGACGCCACCAGCCCCATGGCCTTCGTCAGGTGCAGGGTGGAATCCACCGACCGGATCCGGTTCCGGAGGGATTTGATGTCAGCGCCCATTCCAGTCCTCCTTCATCATCCCGCCGTCAGGCCTGCTCGGCGTTGAAACGGAAGCTCTTCAGCGCGTCTTCCATCGTTGCCACGTCGTCGCTGTTCCATTCGCCCTCTTCGATCCGGGCCAGCAGATTGCTGTACCGGGCTTCGAGGTACTCATACAGGGCCGCCTCGTAATCCTGCACGGCCGCCACCGGCACCCCGTTCAGGTATCCGCGTGTCACAGCGTACACGATCGCCACCTGGCAGCCCACCGTCACGGGCCGGGAGCGCTTCTGCTTCAGCACCTCCACGATCCGCTCGCCCAGGGCCAGCCGGTTCTTGGTGTCCGCGTCCAGATCGCTGCCGAACTGGGCAAAGGCCTGCAGCTCGCGGTACTGGGCGTACAGCAGCTTCAGCTCGCCGGCGACCTTCTTCATCGCCTTGATCTGGGCGGCGCCGCCCACGCGGCTCACGGAAATACCCGGGTTGATGGCCGGGCGGATACCGCTGTGGAACAGCTCCGTCTCCAGGAAGATCTGGCCGTCCGTGATGGAAATGACGTTGGTGGGGATATAGGCGGAAACGTCGCCCGCCTGGGTCTCGATGATCGGCAGGGCGGTAATGGAGCCGCCGCCGTATTCCGGCGCCACGCAGGCAGCGCGCTCCAGCAGCCGGGAATGGAGATAGAACACGTCGCCCGGGAAAGCCTCGCGTCCCGGAGGCCTGCGGATCAGCAGGCTCAGCGCGCGGTAAGCCACGGCGTGCTTGGACAGGTCGTCGTAGACGATCAGCACATCCTGGCCCTTTTCACGGAAATATTCCGCCATGGCGCAGCCGGAGTAGGGCGCGATGTACTGCAGCGGAGCGCTCTCCGCCGCGGAGGCGCACACGATGATCGTATAGGGCATCGCCCCGGCCTTTTCCAGCTCCTGGGCAATCTGAACGACGCTGGTCTGCTTCTGGCCGATGGCCACGTAGATGCAGATCACGCCCTTCCCCTTCTGGTTCATGATCGTATCCACGGCGATCGTGGTTTTGCCGGTCTGCCGGTCGCCGATGATCAGCTCGCGCTGGCCCCGGCCGATCGGAATCATGGAGTCGATCGCCTTGATCCCGGTCTGCAGCGGCACGGAAACACCCTTGCGCTGAATGATTCCGGGAGCCGGGGACTCGATCGGGCGGATTTCCTTCGTCTCCGCCGGGCCTTTGCCGTCAATCGGCGCGCCCAGCGCGTTGACCACGCGGCCCAGCAGGCCTTCGCCCACCGGTACGCTCAATGCTTCTCCCGTCCGGTAGACCACGGAACCCTCCCGGATCGTATCCCGGTCGGACAGGATGGCGACGGAAACCGTCTCCTCCTCCAGGTTCTGGGCCATGCCGAAGCTGCCGTCCTCGAACTTCAGCAGCTCATTGGCCATGCAGGAGCGCAGCCCGTATACCGTTGCGATGCCGTCGCCGACGGTAATCACCGTGCCGTTCTCCTTCATTTCTATTTTGGACTCGTACTGCTTTATCTGTTCCTTGATGATACTGCTGATTTCTCCAGCCTTGGAGCTCATGAGTGCATCACTTCCTTGATCTGATCCAGCTTATTTCTGATACTGCCGTCAATAACGCTGCCTTCCGCTTCCACCCGCACGCCGCCGATCAGCGACGGATCCACGGCGCACTGAAGCGTGAACCTCCGGCCGAACTTCTTCTCCAGTCCCGCCTTCAGCTTTGCCGTTTCCGCCTCGCTCAGCGGAACCGCGGAGGTAACCAGCGCCACGGATTCGCCCCGGGCGTCCCGGGCGAGCTTTTCGAACTCCAGCGCCATGTCGTCCAGCAGGTTAACGTGCCCCCGGGCGATCATCATGCGCATCACGCCCAGCAGCGCGTCCGGCAGCCTGCCGCGGAACGCGTCGTCCAGCGCCTTCAGCCGTTTCTCCTTCCCGATGGCCGGGCTGGCCAGCAGCGCCAGATATCCCGGCTCCTCCGTGAGCACGGTTTTCATCAGGTCCAGCCCCTCCGCTGTTTCCTGAAGGGTCCGGTCTTCGGCGGACAGCTCAAATAAAGCCTCCGCGTATTCTCTGCTCGTTGTTGTCATGAGTCGATCTCCTGCAGGAAGGAGTCAATCAGCGCGCGGTGATCCTCTTCGTTGATCTCACGCTCCAGCAGCTTGCCCGTCAGCTGGGCGGATACGTCCGCAATCTCGCGCCGCATGTCGTCTTCCGCCTTCTTGCGTTCCAGCAGGGCGTCGGCCTCCGCCTGCCGGCGGATGTCGTTCGCCTTGTCCCGCGCCTCGGCGACAATCTCGTTTCCGCGATGTTCAGCCGTCCGGGATGCTTCCGCGATAATCTGGTCGGATGTCTGCTTCACCGCCGCCATGGCCGCGGCATAGTTCAGCCTGTCCTCCTCAGCCTGCTCCCGGGCTTCCTTCGCCTGGGCGTAGTCCGCGTCGATGGCCGCCCTGCGGTCAGCGATCACCTTCTGCACCCGCTTGAACAGGAACTTCTTCACAACCCAGGTCAGGAGCATGAGGTTGCACAGCGAAATCAGGACATCCCAGATATTAATGGAAATGACAGATAAATTCTGCATGTTCTTCCCCGTTCGTCCTTCAGTAAATGTGTCCGTCCGCGGGATTACTTCACCGCGTTCATGATAATGCCGGCAAACATGTTCGGCGCCACGAAGATCAGCAGGATCGCCACGATCAGCGCGTACAGACCGGTGGTCTCCGCGATGGCGCAGCCCATGATCAGCGTGGAGGTCACTTCGCTCTTGCTCTCCGGCTGGCGGCCGATGGCTTCGCAGGCTTTCGCCACAGCCTGGCCTTCACCGATACCGGGGCCGATACCCGCGATCATGCCGATGCCGGCGCCCAGGCCCAGAAGTCCCAACATGATACCTAATGCCAGTTCCACCATTTTTTCATTCCTCCGTTAGTCCGGCCCTTCAGCCGTTTTGTCTGAATAAAGATGATATATCTCAGCCTTTCCCCGTTCAGCCGTCAGCCGGCTGCCGCGGAGCGGCGAAGACGCTTCTTTTCCTTCCGGGCGTTCCACTCTTCCCAAGGAACCGCGCCGGCAACATTCATCATGGTCAGCATCGCGAAGATGAAAGCCTGCATGCATCCGCTGAACACGTCAAAGTAGATGGACAGCACCGCCGGAATACCGATGCGCAGGAAGGGAATGTCTCCCAGAATGCCCGGCAGCCATCCCAGCAGCGTCCGGCTCAGGCCGCCCAGTGCCGCGGCCATCAGGGAGGAAACCACCGCGCCGCTCAGCACGTTTCCGTAGTGACGGAAGGCCATGGATACCGGCGTCGAGAATTCCCCGATCAGGTTGATCGGCGCGAAGAACGGAATCGGCTTGAACAGGCCTGAGAAGTAATTCCAGAAGCCGCCCCGGAACTTGTAGTGCATGATCAGCACGAACACCAGGATCGCCCAGCCCGCCGTCACGTTGACGTCCCCGGTCGGCGCGAACAGGCCCACCAGGCAGCTCAGGCTGGACAGGGCGCTCAGTCCCAGAATTGCGGCGACAAACGCCGCCCAGGTCGAGAAATAGTCGCCCATGTTCTCGTCCACCAGCTTCTGGCACTTTTCGACAATCCACTCCGCCGCCAGCTGCCGTTTGCACACGGCCTTTGCCGTCAGCCCGTGGGTCAGGTAGAGGCACAGCCCCAGGATGGAGATGATCACGCCCCAGCTGTTGACCTGGCTCTCACTGATGATCAGGGGCTGAACCGGGGCCGGGATCTCCAGATAGATCAGCGCGCCGGCGATGTGCACGCCCTCATGGGCGGGAGTGAACAGCACCTTCAGCAGGATGCAGACCACGAACGGAAGAATCATCATCGCGATCAGCGCGTAATCCGTCATCCTGAACCGTCTGCTCTTCACATCCGGCGTTTTTATCTCACTCAATCAAGCTCACTCCCTTCCGTTCCCGCCGTCTCCGCTTTCCTTTTCCGCTCCGCCAGCGGCCAGAACATAATTCCGACCCGGGGAAACAGCAGCGGAATCAGCGTGGCAAACGGATTGGTTTTCGCAAGGCCGATCAGCAGGGCGCAGATGCCCGCGATTGTCAGCATCCGGATCGCGGCTGAGGCCCGTACCCGGGTCGCCGCCGATTTCGGATCCCCCTGCTCAACCGCCTGGCTGACCGTCCGCGCCATGGCAAAGAAATTGCCAACGGCCGCGGCCGCGCCGCCCAGATTCCCCAGCAGCACGGAAACGTCCCATTGGCGGAGCAGAAGAAACACAGCCTCCATCACGAGGCTGAGGATCCCCGTCCACGCGGCAATATAGCCCGTTTCCCTTTTTACTGAAGGATCAAGGTTCAGCACAGGCTCTTCCTCCCGAAAAATAAACCTAACGGATATATTATCAAATCTGTTGCCCTTTTGCAACCGTACAACCTCCGGAAAGAATACCAAAAAAATGCGCCGGAGGGAGTGGAAAGAACTGCCAAAATGAGATAAAATGGGATGGAAGCGCAGCATATTGCGCAAAGATCAGATAAAGATATTGATGAGGAGAGCGTTATGGGAAAGCTCGTCATGGCATATTGGGACTGTCCCTTCTGCGGCAGCCAGGGCATCCGGGGCGATGTGATGACCTGCCCCTCCTGCGGCCGGGCCCGCGGGGATGTCAAATTCTATATGAAGGATCATGCGGAAGGCCAGACCCGGGAGCAGGGGGATACCGCGGACATTGAGTATGTGGACGAGGAGAAGGCGAAGTATATCAACCGCAATCCGGACTGGTACTGCTCCTTCTGCAATTCCCTGAACAGCGACAACGCGCAGTTCTGCTCAAACTGCGGCGCCAGCCGGGAAAGCTCCGAAAGCAATTACTTCGACATGCTGAAAAAGAAGGAGGCCCGGGAGGCGAACCGCGTTGAAGGCCCCCAGCCCGTCCAGGCCCAGTCCCAGGCGCAGGCCGCGCCAAGGAGCAAGCGCCCGCTGATCCTGCTGCTGGTGGTCGTTGCTGCCCTGGTGCTGCTGTTCACCTATATGAACGGCAATAAGACCTCCGGGGATCTGAACGTTTCCGCCCTGAGCTGGCAGCGCGACATCCAGATTGAGGAAAACATCCAGTACAGTGAATCCGGATGGACCCTGCCGGACACCGCTGAGCTGACAGAACAGAAGACGGAGCTTCACCATTTTGACAGCGTCCTTGACCACTACGAAGATGTCGAGGTGCAGCGGTCCCGCCGGGTCATCGATCATTATGAAACCTATTACACCTATAACGACCTCGGAAACGGCATGTATGAGCAGGAGGAGCATGAACGCCCGGTCTACGAAACCGAGTATTATACCGAAACAGTTCAGCAGCCGGTGTATGTGCAGGTTCCCCGCTACGCCACCAAATATTACTACACGATATGGCGGTGGACGCCGACCCGGGTGGCCTCAGCCTCCGGCTCGGATCACAACGCCGCCTGGCCGGAGCCTGAGCTCGGGGAAAACGAGCGTGCCGGGGACCGGGCGGAGGCCTACTTCTTCACCGTTCAGGACAAGAAGCAGCAATCCGCGGTTTACCGTCTGGCTGAAAGCGACTGGTTGAACGTGAATGTGGGCGACAGCCTGTACATCACCTCAAAGCGTACCGGAGCGGATGCCTTTATTTCCGATAAGGACGGCAACCGCATCGCGGATGTCGTCCGCGTTCAGTAAGCATTGAATCCAAAGACCCGCGCGGCAATCCGCGCGGGTCTTTTTCTGTCCGGCGCTTTTTGGCTTGCGCCGCCGGCTGCCCTGTGCTACAATCCCGCCGGTATTCCGTCCATTTCCCTTCCGAAAGGAGTTCCGTCATGAACGCCGCCATTGATTCCCGTGCCTTCCGCAGACGTCTGTGGCAGCTTACGCTGCCCATTGCCTTTCAGAGCCTGATGCTTGCGGCTGTCGCCGCCGGCGACGCCCTGATGCTTGGCCGGGTCGCTCAGCAGGAGATGACCGCCGTATCCCTGGCGACGCAGATCCAGTTCGTCCAGAACATGTTTGTCAGCGCCATCACCGCTGCCGGGTCCATTCTGGGCGCCCAGTATTTCGGCAAGGGAGACCGGCATACCATGGAGGAGCTGTTCAGCCTGATCCTTCGTTTCAGCGGTCTGGTTTCCCTGCTTTTTTTCAGCGCCTGCGAGCTGGCTCCGGAAGCGCTCATGCGGATCTTCACGCATGACCCGGCTTTGCTTGAGATCGGTAAAAACTATCTGCGGATTGCCGGCTGGTCCTATCTGATCACCGGTATCTCCCAGTGCTATCTGGCCATGCTGAAGGTGTCGGATCATGTGCCGGCTTCGGCCTGGATCAGCTCCGCCGCCGTCATCCTGAATATTCTGCTGAACGCGGTTTTCATCTTCGGCCTTCTCGGTGCGCCGCGCATGGAATCCCGCGGCGCCGCGCTGGCAACCACGCTGTCCCGGGTCATTGAGCTTGCGCTCTGCCTGGCGGTCAGCGCCGGTCATGATCACATTCATCCGGACTGGAAGCGGTTCCTCCGCGGCCGGAGGCAGCTGGCCCTGGATTTCCGCAGACAGTGCCTGCCCCTGATGGGCGGCTGCCTGTTCTGGGGCGTCGGGTTCACGTCCTACACGGCTATTATCGGCCACATGGGTGCGGACGCGGCTGCCGCCAATTCGGTCGCCGCTGTCGTACGCGATCTGATCTGCTGCGCCTGCAACGGTGTCGGCACGGCTGCCGGCATCATGGTCGGAAACGAGCTGGGCGCCGGCAGGCTGGAAACCGGCAAAGCCTACGGCATCCGGCTGAAAAATATCTCCTGGATCATCGGCTTCGCCTCCACCGCCCTCGTTCTGGCGCTGGCCCCCTTCATTGTCCGCATGGTGATTCTGACGCCGGAAGCGCAGAGCAACCTCACCGGCATGATGATCATCATGGCCGTTTATATGATCGGCCGCTGCGTCAACACGGTCACCATCAACGGGGTGCTGGACGGCGGCGGGGACACGCTTTTCGATATGTACAGCCTGGCTGTCATGATGTGGGGACTTGCAATTCCGCTGGCACTGCTGGGCGCCTTCGTGTTTCACTGGCCCGTGCTGGCGGTGTATGCCTGCACCTGTCTGGATGAGGTCGGCAAGCTTCCATGGGTCATGGCCCACTTCCGTAAATACAAATGGGTAAAGGACCTTACCATTCCCGCCGGGTCCGGAACCGCATCCTGATGTTCCTCCCGGCATCATTTCTGTATCCGGAAAGGATTGCGTTATTATGTCATATGAATTGAAATCAGCCCGCTGGCTGGCTGCCGATATCCTCAGACAGGTGCTGTCGGAGGGCGACGAGGCCGTGGATGCCACCATGGGCAACGGACACGACACGGAGGCGCTCTGCCGTCTGGTCGGCCCGTCAGGCCATGTCTATGCTTTCGATATTCAGGCGCAGGCCGTCGGAAAAACCGGTCAGCGTCTGACGGATGCGGGACTTGCGGACCGGGCCAGCCTGTTTCATACCGGTCATGAGCACATGCGGGAAAAGGTCCCTCACGCCGTCCGGCTGGTCATGTTCAACCTGGGCTGGCTCCCCGGCAGCGACCATCTGATCACAACCCGGCTGCAGACGACCCTGGCAGCCGTGGAGCAGGGACTGGAGCTGCTGCTTCCCGGCGGTGTGCTGCTCATCTGTGTTTATCCGGGTCACGAGGAGGGCGCCCGGGAACAGGAGGCCCTGATCCGTTATCTGTCCTCCCTGCCGCCTCAGCGGTTCAACGTACTGCGCCAGACCTTCCTGAACGCCGGCCCCGGCGCGCCGGAGTGCCTGGTTGTTCAGAAAGCCTTTGCCTGAAACGGCCGGACTGCTTGTCCGGCTCTTTTTTTTTCGCTCTTCAGAAAACGCCTTCCTGTCCCCCGGACCGGATTTCCGCGGGGCTACGGCCTCACGCAGGCGTCAATCACCCTGATTTCCGTGCTTTCCGCCGTCGGACACAGGCGGTATTCCCCGACCGCCGCGGGAAGGATCACCGTCTCTGCATAGTGAACGGCAAACGGCCGGAATGAACCGTCCGGACTTTCGATGGTCATCTCCTTTCCCTCCACCAGATTGATCACATGGACGCTGTCATTGCACCGGCAGGTGTGCGGCCTGGACAGCGTGTAACGGATGGTCTCAATGAATTCCCGGGGATGCAGGCCCGTGTGCTCCGCCAGGACACCGTCCTCCCGGCAGACGGTTTCAGTTCTGTTCACCAGCTCCCGGTTCACCCACTCCGTGTTCCGGTCCCACTGAATATTATTTTTTCCGTGGCTGATGTGAATCGGCCGCGGCAGCCCGTCCAGGCCGACCCGCCCCCAGTCCCAGAGCTTGAAGGTAAAAATATAGGGCGTGGCGCTGATCTCCAGCACCACGGTATCCGCGCCGGAGCAGTGAACCGTTCCGGCCGGGATCAGCAGGTGGTCGTGCTTTTTCACCGGGATCCGATTTACATACCTTTCCGCATCAAACGGCGCGCCGCCGCGCTGTGCGTCCTCCAGCTCCGCGATCATTTTCTCCGGGCGGATGCCGGTTTTCACGCCGAGATATACCGCGGGATCCCTGTTCCCGTCCGCTTCCAGGATATAGTAGCTCTCATCCTGCGTATAGTGCATGCCGAACTGCTCCTGGATATATTCCGTCAGCGGATGCACCTGCAGGGAAAGATTCCCGCCCTCCATCGTGTCCAGCAGGTCAAAGCGGATGGGAAACTCCGCGCCGAACCTTCCGTGCACCCTTTCCCCCAGCAGCTCATGCGGATGCGTCAGCACCAGGTCAATGCACGGAAACTCCAGCGTGCTGTTTCCGAAGGTCAGTCCCAGCCCGTTTTCCTCCGGCACGCCGTCGAAGCCCCAGGCCAGGTTGGCCGCCTCCGTCGGGATCTCCAGCTGTTTCCGAATCCATTGGCCGCCCCATACTCCCGGATCGAAATAGGGCCGGACGCGGAACGGCTGTCCTGCCGCCTGCTCCAGCGCCCGGCGGTAGTCGGCTCCGGTAATCATTTTCGGCACATCCGGGTCATTCGCGTCGAGCATCAGGTCCACATCCGGAAGCAGCCGTGTTTTCAGCCGGTCCGCCATACGCCACAGGACAAAGTAGCCGTATTTGTATTTGGTCAGCAGCGGAGCGTCCCCGTTTCCGAGTCCCCAGTTGCCCTGACCCTTCCGGTACCGGAGCTGAATTTCCCACCGGGTGATGTTGAAATACAGGCGGACGTCGCCTGCCGCCGCTAGGGAGGCTCCCGCTCCACATACCAGAACCAGGCCGTCCCGGTTTTTTTCGATCGCCGCCCGGGCCCTGCTGAGCTTTTCCCCGTCAAAGCAGTCCCGCAGGCTTCTGTGCGTCATCAGGCCGAAAACCCGGTCGCTGCCCTGATCCCCGTACACGCGCTCCAGCAGCTCGTCCGCGGACAGCAGCAGCTCCCGCGTGTCAATCAGCAGGGCCGGCGAAAGCCTGCGCAGCTCCCGCTGCACCGCGTCCTGGTCAACGCCCGGATACATCTCGCAGAGGACGACGCAGCGGCCTTCCGGGATACGCTTCCGTATCTCCGCCAGGACGGCCTCCCAGCCTTCCGCGCAGCACGCGTTCTCCCCCGTCACCCGGACGGATGGGAAAGGGTCATAATTGTGAAAACTGCTGTATTTCATGCCTTACCGCCGTATCTCTGTCTTTCGGGCCGTGCCGGAGCGCAGGCCGCCTCAGCCCTCCCTGTCTGCGACGAGCAGCCCTTCGAGGGTGTATTCCGTCGTATCGCTGACGGTCAGCACCGGCAGCTCCGTATGCCTGTCCTTCAGTTCCTTTCCGAAATACCGTTCGGCTTTGGAGATCTGTCCCCCCAGCACCAGCCGGTCCGGCCGGAACGCGTCAATAAAAGGCTGCAGCGCTTCCGCGATGAAAAGACCGAAGGTCCTCCATACGCCGGCCGCCCGCGGGTCTCCCCACGCCGCCAGAGCGGACAGCTCCTTCCCGGAGGTCCCGGGCGGAAAGCCCGCTTCACGGGCAAGCCGTTCCAGGCCCCGCGCGGAGATCCAGTCGTCAATCGTTAAGCCGCGGAAGGGAAACGGATAGATCCAACCGTCAGGCGGAACGCCAGGCGCCTGCTTCAGCAGGCGGCCCCCCTCCAGAAATGCCGAGCCGGCGCCCGTCCCGATGCACAGGCACAGGACGCGCCCTTCCGCGCAGACGGGCTCCAGGGACGCGAGTCCCCGGGCGAAGGACTCGAGATCGTGCCGGAAAAAGAATCGTACCTCCGGCGTCAGAACCGTCTGGCCCGGAAGGCTTTTCAGGGCATCCTCCAGGGGCAGGCCTTCGATCGCGTCATACTTCGCCAGGCCCCTGATACGGCAGATCCCCTTCTCATAATCAAACGGGCCGGGAAATGCCAGCCCGACCGCTCCGAGCCGGAATCCGCCTGCCTCCAGCACAGCCTTCTCCCGGGCTGTCACGGCCAGAAGGTTCCCGAGGATGGTATCCCTGTCTGCCTGCGCATACGACGACGCCGAATGAACGGCATCCAGGCGTTTCCCGGAACCGGAATAAGCAGCGCTCTTGATCTCCGTTCCGCCGACGTCAAGCAGCACAGATCCTTTCAACGGATTTTCCTCCTTCTGTATCCTGCCCTGTAGCTTTCCGGCCGCTCACTGCGGGCGCTCTCCCATACAGCCGGTACCCGCGCTTCACCGGCATACCGGCACCCGGCAGATCCTCCCGAGCTCCTGCTGCCACTCCTCCGCGGTCTGCTCATCCGGCGGATCAAAGCCGTCCTTCGGCAGGCCCAGCTGGTTGCGCTTATTGTTCCCCAGCGCGTGATAGGGCAGCAGATCCACCCGCCGGATCCGCGTATATGCATGCGTCAGCTCCGCGATGCCCCGGAAATGCTCCGGCGTATCGTTCACGCCGGGGATCACAGGGCATCGGAGGATAATCTCCGCACCTTCCCGGTTGAGCAGCTCCAGGTTTTCCCGGATCAGCCGGTTGTCCTGTCCCGTCCACGCCCGGTGCTGGGCGGGATCGGTGAGCTTCCAGTCAAACAGAAAAAGGCCGGTAAACGGAAGAATCTCCCGGAACGCGTCCCCGGGAGCATAGCCGCAGGTTTCCACCGCGGTGTGGATCCCCTCCCGGTGCAGCATGCGGGCCAGCGCGGCGGCAAAGTCCGGCTGCGCCATCGGTTCTCCGCCCGTCAGGGTCACGCCGCCGCGCTTCCGGAAAAAGGGCCGGTCCGGCAGGATCCGGACCACGACCTCCTCCGGCGTCATTGCCTTCCCGCTGATCCGGCAGGCCTCCGCCGGGCAGACGGCGGCGCACAGGCCGCAGCCGGTGCACCGGGCCGAATCCAGCTCCCCGTGCTTTCCGCGCGCTCCGGCGGGGCAGGCTGCGCAGGCGCCGCAGCGGACACAGCGGGTGGTAAGCACCATCACCTGCGGCGCGGGGCGCTGCGTTTCCGGGTTATGGCACCACCGGCACCGCAGGGGGCAGCCCTTGAAAAAAACGCCGGTGCGGATCCCCGGCCCGTCGTTGACGGAGAAGGGGATAATATCCGTAATGATTCCGCGCATATCAGTACAGGGCGCGGGAAAGCATATCCACCTGGGTGCCGCTGTCCAGGTTCACAAACCGGGCGCTGAATCCGCCCACGCGCACAAACAGATTCTGGTGCAGCTCCGGATGGATCATGGCGTCCTCCATCTCGCCGCGGTCCATCACGCTGATGTTCAGGGACAGGATCCCCATGTCGAACGCCGTGTCGATCAGATCCCGCACCACGTCCGGATGTTTCCGGAACAGGTCGGCGCTGAGCTTCAGGTTCTGCGCGGTACCGGCCGTCATGTCCATCCGGGTGGACGCTAGCGAGCGCAGCAGCGCCGGCAGGCCGGCGTGATCCATCCCGGCCATCGGGTTGTTGCCGTTGGAGAGATAGGTGTACGCGTGGCGCCCGTCCGCCGTGGCCAGGGTGTTCCGCCCCAGATCCACGTTCGCGCCGTTATTGATCATCACCACCAGATAGGAGGAAAGGCCCTGCGCCTTCGCCTGCCGGGCTGTCGTTTCAAACACGTGGGTGTTGACCGTCCGGGCCATTTCATCCGCCGCGGAATCGTCATTCCCGAATTTGGGGCAGCGCAGCAGCCGCTGGCGCAGCTCCTCGTGCCCGGCGAAATCCGCGTCAAGAATGTCCACCAGTTCCCGCAGGGTGAGAAGCTTCTTTTCATACACATATTCCCGGATGGCGGTCAGGCTGTCGGAAACCGTCGTGTTGCCGTAGGTCTCGTAGGTGCCGGCCAGGTACCGCACCCCGCCGTCCACCAGGGGCTTTGCCCGTGCGACGCAGTCGTCCATCAGCAGACTCATCAGCAGCATCGCGCCGTTTTCGCGCACCGTATCATACACGAGGCGCTGATGCCGGGCGGCGATCTCCGTGAAGTATTCCACCTGGCGCCTGTAGGCGTCCAGCAGCTTTTCGAAGGTGTCAAAGCTTTCCGGGGCGCCGAGGTTCAGCCCGTGCGGGCAGCCACGGACCGGATCGGTTCCCTCGTGCAGCGTAACCTCCAGCGCTTTGGCCAGGTTGATGATGTCGTTGGGGGTGCCGATGCTGCGGTGACCCAGCACATATTCCCCGCATCCGAAAAATCCATACTGCTCCGCCTCGCAGGGGGAAACATGCATCATGTTTTCCACCGCGCGCACGGAAGCCTCATCGTTGAACAGCAGAGGGTAGGTCATCCCGTCCCCCAGCATTTTCAGGGCGAAGCTGATCACTTCCTCGGAAAGGCCCTTGTACATCCGCAGGGAGAATTCCGGCTTCAGTTCGCGGAAGCGCAGCCCCGCCTTCATGATCGCCAGGGAAACGCGGTCCGCGTTCTCCGGGTTCCGGCGTCCCAGCCCGCCCATCACAATCCGGCCGTCCCGGCTGTCCGTTTCCTTCATCAGCCGGTAGAAGGAAAGCAGCAGCTCAACCGCTTCCTCCTCCGTCAGCGCGCCGCTGTCCAGATCCTGCGCGTAGAGATCGCCCAGGTAAACGTCCATCCGGCCGAAATCCCGTCCGCCGGTCAGGGCGGAATAGATCCACACCAGCTGCAGCGCGTCGCGGAAGCACACCGGCGCGCCGGTTTTCAGCCGCGCAAGGCTGTCCAGTACCGGCCGGATCCCCGCCGGATCCCCGCCTTCCGCCAGCAGCTGCCGGAACTGCTCCTCATACAGGCCGAGGATTTCCGTCAGCAGGCCGGTCAGCGACACGAGCGCCTGCAGAAAGTCCTTCTGTTCCTCGGTCAGGGACGGATCCGCCATCCGGGCGGAAACCTCCGCCCTCAGGCCCGGCAGGCCGAGGCGCACCAGCTTGTCGTAATCAAGCTGGGAAAACACCAGCCGGTAGAGGCCGAAGATCACGCCGGAATCCCGCGACCACATGTCGCTGGGCATCTCGCGCCGCATCTCCCCATCAAACCGCGCACGGACCTTCGCGTTCACGTTTTCCTTTTTCCAGAAATCGATCAGCGCGGCAATCTCCGCCTGGCTCTCCGGGGTCTGGGAGGGGCGGTTCATCACCCGTTCCAGCCGGCCGATATCCGCGTAGAAGGAGACGTTGTCCAGTCCGTCGGTATCATCGTCCCAGTAGCTGGGCGCCACGCCCAGCGGTCGGAACATGCGCCGCCCGGCCAGCAGATCCCCGGCGCGGGCCGGGGCAACCGCGGCAGGCAGGGCCACCTCCAGGCACTTCAGCTCCCGCATGGCCGGGGAGCGGTCCCTGTTTTCCCGGTAAACCTGCGTATACCTGAACTCCATGTCCAGGCTGTCCTCCAGATGCGCGTCATCCCACGCCAGGTATCCCCTCATAGTCCGCCTCCGAAAATCGTCTGATTTGCAGCTTTTCATCCGTATATATTGTAAGAAAAGGGCAGGAACAAAGCGAAGTGCAGGAATAAGCAGAAAATATGCAAAAAGTAAGATGAATGCCGTCCGTTTCCGTTTGCATTTTATCCCGGCCTTTGTATATAATGGAGGCACCAACAGAGAACAGGACAAACCGCATATGCTGATCGAATACGGAAACACAGTGGTGAAAAGGACCTGGGAGCTGAACGAGGAATCGCCGACGGGCTATTCCCGCGTCTACTATGTCCTGACCGGAGAGGTTACCTATGAGGCGGCCGACGGCCGGCGGGCGCTGCTGCCCGGATGCCTGTATGTGCTGCCCTCCACCATTCCCTACCATGTGTGGCGGAATCCGGAAACGGCGTTCGCCTGTACCTATCTCCATGTGGATTTCAGCAGCAACCGGGTCAGCAGCCTCATCGAGTTCCGGGTGGAGGAAGGCAGCTGCCTGGAGCATTTCATCGCGGCCGTCTCCGCGGCGATCCGGGAGGAACGGATCGAGCTGCTGGAGCAGCTGGCGGAAGCTTTTTCCGCCTTCCTGAAGAACCGGGAGGGTTTTGTTCCGAATTCCGAGATGCTCACCCGGGTGCAGCGCCACATCCTCCGGCACATCTCCGAGGATCTGACCATCGAGCGGCTCAGCCAGCTGTTCAGCTACCATCCCAACTATTTTATCCGCCTCTTCCGGCGGGAAACCGGCTATACGCCTTACCAGTATATTGTGCAGCAGCGCATGCAGTACGCTGTCACCCTGCTGAACAAGGGGCTGCCGAACGAAGAGGTCTGCTACGCGTGCGGATATACCGATTCCAGCACCTTCACCCGCGCCTTCCGCAAATACTACGGGGTCGCCCCGCAGAAATACCGCAAGGGTTTCCGCAAGCCCTGAGCGCCGGTCCTTTCTCCCTGCCGATTCTTAACTTTTGCACATTTTATATTACATGCGGCACTTTTCCGCAACGCCCGATATTGGTACAATTTCCATAGTATTTGTCATCTTTGTAAATGGATATGTCATCGGAGAGGGGGAATGAGCCTTGTCCGTTGCCGGTTCGCATGTGCCGAAGCGTGATTCCGCTTTCGGCCGCTGGCTCCACGGGTTCGCCGGTTATAAAAAATACGCGGCGCTTACCCTGATGTTCGTTCCCGTTGTCCTTTATTTTTCCGTCTTTAAGTATATCCCGATGGCCGGCATTGTCATCGCCTTCAAGAATTTCAAGATCAGCCAGGGGATTTTCGGCAGCGCCTGGTGCGGATTTGACAATTTCAGCAAGGCCTTCCGCACCGCCACCTTCGGCCGCTCGGTCACCAATACGCTGACGATCAGCGGGCTGAAGCTCCTTTTCGGTTTCCCGGCGCCGATCCTGCTGGCGCTCATGCTGAATGAGGTCACCCACCTCCGCTTCAAGAAAACCGTTCAGACGATTTCCTACCTGCCCCATTTTCTCAGCTGGGTCGTGCTGGCCGGTATGTTTCAGCAGCTGCTGTCGCCGAACAACGGGGCCGTCAACGCCGTGCTGCGGGACGTATTCGGCGTGAAGGAGTCCATATATTTCCTCGGCAGCAACGATTATTTCCGGGGAACGCTCATCGCGACGGACCTGTGGAAGAACGTCGGCTGGTCCTCTATCCTCTACCTGGCGACCATCGCCGGCATCGATCCGACGCTGTACGAGGCCGCGACCGTCGACGGCGCGACCCGGTGGCAGTGCACCCGCTACATCACGCTTCCCTCCCTGGTCAGCACCATCGTGATTATGCTGATCCTCAACGTCGGCTCCATCATGGACGCCGGGTTCGATCAGGTGTTCAATCTGTACAACAGCGCCGTATACAAAACCGGCGATATCATTGATACCTATGTGTACCGTTACGGCCTGGGCGAAATGAAATATTCCTTCGCCACCGCGGTCGGCCTCTTCAAGAACGTGATCGCCTTCATCCTCGTGGTGGGGACCAACCTCATCACCCGCCGCATCAGCGGCGAAGGCATCTGGTAAGGGGGAGGCCGGATATGAAACACAATCGTTTTTCCGTCGGCAAGGCCCTGATCTACCTGTTCCTGATCCTGCTGTGCGGCTCCATCGTCGTCGCCTTCTGGCACCTGTTCAATCTGAGTCTGAGTCCCAGCTATATCGCCACCCGGGGCGGTCTGCTGCTCTGGCCGAAGGACCCGACGGCGGACAACTATGCCCGGGTCATCGGCAACCGGTACATCTGGCTGGGCTACAAAAACACGATTATCCGCACGGTCATCGGTACGGTGCTGCAGCTCTTTTTCACCTCGATGGGGGCCTACGTGCTCAGCAAGCGGTTTTTCCCGCACCGCACCTTCTGGACGCTGTTCATCGTCTTCACGATGTTCTTCTCCGGCGGCCTGATTCCGAATTATCTGCTGGTCAAGGGGCTCGGCCTGCTGGACACCTACGCGTCCATGATCCTGCCCGGGCTGATCAGCGCGTACAACATGGTCATCATCCGGAACTATTTCCAGAGCCTGCCGGAGGAGATTGAGGAAAGCTGCCTGATCGACGGCGCCGGCCGGTTCCGCATCTTCCTGCAGATTATCCTGCCGCTGTCCAAACCCATCCTCGCCACCGTGGCCCTGTGGCTGGTGGTCGGGCACTGGAACAGCTGGTTCGACGTCCTGATCTATATTTCGGACGACACCAAATTCACCCTGCAGATCGTCCTGCGGCGGATCATTCTCACCGGCTCCAAGGAAATTCTGGACACCAGCGCCGCGGCCAACGCCGCCGAAATGGAATCGGTCGTTTCCTCGGAGGGGCTGAAGGCCGCCTGCATCTTTGTCACCACCTTCCCGATCCTCTGTACGTATCCCTTCGTTCAGAAGTTCTTCGTCAAGGGAATTATGATCGGCTCACTGAAAGGCTGAGAGCCTTTCTGTAAAATAATTCATTTAAGGAGGGTAAACACATGAAAGCTTTCCGTATCCTTGCGCTGGTGCTGGCCCTGGTCATGGTCCTTGCGCTGGTGCCGACCGCCGTTGCCGAAGACGAACCGATGAAAATCTCCGTCGCCGGCTACATGTTCGGACCGCTCGATAACGAAAAAGACGTTATCACCCCCGCTGTTGAGAAGATGCTGAAGGAAAAGCACGGCATCAATGTGGACATCGACGTCGTCTACATTGAGCAGGGCAACTACGCCGAAATCCTGAACACCCGGCTTTCCGGCGGCACCGCCCCCGACGTGTTCCTCGCGCAGAGCACCACCACCCTGAATGAATACCTGGACCAGGGCGTCATCCGCACCTGGGACGAGGCGTTCCTCCAGGAGAATGCTCCGGACGTCTGGAACTTTGTGATGAACGGCGCCGCCTACGGCGACCTGAAGGACGACGTGGAGGCCTGGAAGAAGGCCGCTGTCCGGGACGGCAAAATGGTTGTCCTTCCCTCCTTCAAGCCGGACGGCTCCATGCCCTACAAGACCCTGATCTACCGCGGCGACTGGCTGGACAAGCTGGGCGTGACGGAGGAAACCCTGCCGAAGACGGTGGATGAGTTTGTCGGTCTGATGGAACGCTTCACCAATGAAGACCCGGACGGCGACGGTGAAGCCAACACCTACGGCTGCTCCATCACCGCGATGAAGGCGCTGTTCGGCTCGTACGGCCTCGGCACCGGCTTCTCCGGCAGCACCTCCTACTGGGTGCTGCGGGACGGCAAGGTAGTCAGCAGCGACGTAGCGGACGACGCGAAGACCGTCATCGGCATTCTGGCCGACATGTACGCCAAGGGTCTGATTGACAAGGAATTCGTCGCCGGCAAGGAATCCGTGGAGGGCAGCTACTGGGCCATCTCCCACGGCATGGTGAACGGAATCTACGGCGTGAGCGCCAACGCGTCCATCGACCACTACCGCCTCAAGGGCATCGCCGGTCCGGATGACGCGGGCGGACGCTGCGCGACGGAATACTGGCAGGTCAACGGTGAGGATTCCACCTTCGTGTACGGCCCGTGGCCGGCCGGCCCGAACGGCGATTACGGCTGGGAGGTCGGAACGCCTGTGGCGGTCAGCGAAAGCGCCGTGTACAACGCCAATGTTTCCGATGAGAAGCTGGCTGTGATCTTCAAGATCCTGAACGCCTTTGCGACGGATGACGAGCTGTACATGCTTGCCTTCGCCGGGATCGAGGGAGAACACTACACGAAGAATGAGGACGGCACCATCACCCGCCTGATGGGCAACGAAGACCTGAACGCCGTAGGCGTCTGGGGATGCCGCAGCCTGTACGGCAGCGACCGTGCTTTCTCCGAGCTGGGCTACAACCTGGCCTTCTACAATGACAAGACCATCGCGAACCGCCTCAACTGGTTCAAGAAGGATCAGTACAACAGCTACATCCAGGATGTCGTCACCGAAACACTTCCCAGCGCCGGCGAACTGTTCGGCGAAGTGAACACCATCCGCGATGAAGCGTATGTTGACTTCATCCGCGGCGATCGTTCCCTGGATACCTGGGATGACTTTGTCGCTGACTGGATGAGCGCCGGCGGCGAAACGCTGACGAACGAAGCCAACGAGTGGTACGCGTCCCAGAACTGATGGATGACCTTTCTGCAGGGGGCTGCTGCGGTTTCCGCGGCAGCCCCTGTTTCAGTACTGTTGCCGGAAACGCGGGAGGAGGCAGGCGTGAAGGAACTGAAAAGAGCATGGCGGATTGATGTGTTGCATCATTCCCATACGGATGTCGGCTATACCGTCCGGCAGGAGCTGGCTGCCCGCCAGCACGGGGAATTCCTGCGCGGAGCCGTGGAGCTTCTGCGCCGGGAGGAGGCCGGAAAGGCCGGGGAGCAGCAGGGCTTCCGCTGGCAGTGTGAAAATTTCTGGCAGGTGGAGCAGTTCCTGAAATCCGCCTCCGAAGCGGACCGCACGGACTTTGTCCGCTATGTCCGGGAGGGACGCATCGGCCTGAGCGCGTCCTATCTGAATCTGACGGACCTCATTGATGACACCGTGCTCCGGGAGCACCTGGCCCGGGCCGCCGCCTGGGCCGGCGAAAACGGCCTGAGCCTTCGCAGCGCCATGACGGCGGACGTGAACGGATATTCCGCCGCGCTGCCGGACGCGCTGGCGGATGCCGGCGTCCGGTATTTCTACAGCGCGGTGCATACCCACCACGGGATGTATCCCCTGCACCGGAACCCGGCGTTCTTCCGGTGGCGCGGGCCGGCAGGAAAGAGCGTGCTGGCCTTCTGCGGGGAGCACTACCACTGGGGGCATGTGCTGGGGCTCTGTCCCCGGGGAACGTCCTCGTTTATGCTGAACGATGATTTCCTGCAGGCGATTGAAAGCGGCCGCCTCTTCACCACGGACGCCGAAACGACAGACGCGGAGGAAACAGACCTGGCGGTGGCCCGTATCACACGGTACCTGGCCGGTCTGGAGGATGCGGGCTGGCCGCTGGACTTCGTACCGGTGTTTGTCAGCGGCATTCTGTCCGATAATTCGCCTCCGAACGCGCGCGTGGCGGAGCGGGTCAACTGGCTCAACGGGCGCTTCGGCGGCAGGGTGTTCCTGCGGATGACCACGCTGGACGCCTTTTTTGAGGAGCTGTCCTCCTCCGGTGCGGAGATTCCGGAATATGCCGGAGACTGGACCGACTGGTGGGCGGACGGGATCGGCTCCACGCCCGAAGCTGTCAAACTTTACCGCGGGGCGCAGCGCTGCCGGAATACTGCCGCGCTGCTGGATCCCGGCGGAAAAAGGACCGATGACGCGCTCCGCCGGGAGGCCGGGGAAAGCATGATGCTGTTCGCGGAGCATACCTGGGGACATTCCTCCTCCGTCTCCGATCCTTACAGCCCGTTGGTCGCCTCCATGCTGCTGCGGAAAACCGCCTTCGCCGTGAACGCGGACACCGCGGCCAGCGCGCTGCTGGACGGCGTGCTTGCCGGACTGGGAAACCGGGTCATCCGGCCCGAACGCCCCGGCCGCGCGCGGGTGATCAATCCTTACCCGTTCCCGGTCGTCATGCCGGCCGCCATTCCGCTGCTTGGCTGGGAATATCCGGAAGGCCGGCAGCAGGAGAGCCGGCCGCTGGCGCTGCGGGATACCGCGTCAGGCGCTCTCCTGCCGTCCCAGACAGGTCCCGGACCCCGGGGCCGCCTCGTGGAAACAATGCTCAAGCTCGCTCCGGGGGAAAACCGGGAACTGCAGCTGGAATATGCCCCCGCGGATACGGGCATGCCGCCGCATACCGCGTGGATGTGCGCGGACGCGATGACGGACCAGGCGGATATTTCCGGGCTCTGCCTGCCCGAGGTGGTGGAGACCGCCTGCTTCACTGTCCGCACAGACGCGGCAAAGGGGATCGCTTCCGTCACCGACCGCCGCACGGGGCGGGAGCTGCTGGATCCGGCCTGCCGTTTCGGCGCCTTCACCTGCCTGTATTACGTTACGCCGGCAGCCGGGCCGGTGACCTCCTCCCGGCGGAGAATGGGCCGCCGCCGGGCAACGATCAACACGCGGGAATATGCCGCCCGGCCGAAGCGCTTTGCGGTTGCGGAGGACGGACCTGTCTTCGTCACGCTGCGCGTGGAGTACGATCTGGAGGGCACGGACGCGTGCGCGGTGGACCTGAAGCTTTACAAAGCCGTTCCGCGGATGGACGTCCGGGTACGCATCCGCAAAAGGAGCTGTCATGATCCGGAGGAAATCCAGCTGGCGCTGCCGTTTGTCACTGACGGGGACAACGAAACCTGGATCGATAAGACCGGCTGCGTGATCCGTCCGGGAATCGACCAGCTGCCGGGAACCTGCCAGGCCTTCTGGTGCCTGCAGAACGGAATCCTCCGCAGGGGGAGCGGTTTTGACCTGCTCGTCACCAGCCCGGATGTGCCGCTGGTTTCCTTCGGCGAAAATGAAAAAGGGCCCGTCACGCTTTGTGACAGGCAGAGTATCTCCCTGAACCGCGCGGAAATCCGCAGCCGTATCATGAATAATTACTGGGAAACCAATTTCGCGGCGGATCTGGGCGGCTGGCACGAATTCCGATATATCATCACCCTGGAGGCTCCGGCGGAACCCGCGGCCCAGCTGCGGCGCAGCGCCGCCCTGGCCGCCGGGCTGCCGGTCCTGGAGCTGTAAACGGAAACCCGAGGTCCTTCCGGAAAGGCCTCATTTCTCTTCATCGGCAAACAGATACGGTTCGCTGAGCAGGCCGGAAGGCGCCAGACGGTAATTGTACGTCCAGCGCATTCCGGTGCTTCTCCATGCCTGCGGGCCGAACCAGATCACGGAATAATCGTTCAGATGGAACGTCCCGAAGGAATTGATCCGGCTGGGATACACGGTGATGTCCAGCACATGGTCTCCCTCGCTCAGGAGCCCCAGGTCCGCCTCCGAGGGGGAGAGGGATACGTTCGCGATCCGCTTCCCGTCCAGCGCCACCGTCACGCACGGCGCGGAAAACAGTCCCAGCCGGAGCCGGAGACGCTCTCCGCCGGCCAGATGCCAGCGGCAGGTCAGGGGGCCGGAGTAGAACGGCAGCCCCTGCGCGGTCCAGTCGCCGTAATCAAGCGTCCGAGGTGCCTGCACCACCGCGGTTTCCCTCCCGGCTACGCGCACGCCGAAATCTCCCAGCAGGAACAGGTTTTCCGTGCAAGCGGCAGCCGTCAGCGGCCGGGTAAGCTCAACGGTATGCACGCCCTCCCGCAGGGGGCCGGTCGGGAAGCAGCGGATGGCCTCATCCGTGAAAAAGCCGTCCTGTTCATCACTCAGCGGCGCGCCGTCTAGTGTCACGCGGCATTCCTCCGCGTCCTCCAGGGCCAGACGCGCGGCAGGCAGTGCGATTTCCGTGCGGAACGAAATCCGCAGGGAGAGGGTATGCTCCGGTTTCTCAGGAGGCAGCGCCCACGGCTGCGCGCCGGAGGCCGCAGCAGTGGAAATGCCGAGCTTCTCCTTGGCCCTCAGGCCGATGCGGAGCATTTCCTCCGCGCTTTCCCAGGGATCCGCGTCGGTCCGCCATTCGGCGGTATCCAGCACCAGCACGTTATCCTCGCCGCGGATGATTTCCTCCGGCGGCGGCAGCGGGCGTCCGTTCCGGCTTCCGCGGTCCCGGCTCAGCTCCTCCGCCATATGGATTCCGTAGCTGCCATCAAGCGCGGCTTCCCGTGCGGCAGCCCGCCGGCCGTCCCCCGATCTGGCCGGGGTCAGCCGCAGCAGCAGGCTGTCCTGTCCCCAGCAGCGCCAGGTCAGCTCCGTGTTTTCCTCCCTGACGGAGGTTTCCGCCGGACGGATATCCCCGGTCAGCGTATCCCAGATCTCCGCCGTCCACAGGCCGGTCAGGGTGACGGTATATGTCTCCGGCTCGTCCGGCGCGCCGTGCCGGGCAGGCTCTCCGTGCACGATCAGAACATTGCGGCAGCCGCCGTCCTGCCGGATGGCGCACAGCAGGTTTTTGGCGGGCCTGCCGCGCTCTGTCACAATCCGGATCTCCCGCAGACGGTCCAGGTTGCCGTTCAGCCGCACCCGGTCCCAGGGCAGGCATTCGCAGCCTTCACTGAAGCGCGCCGCGTCGCCGCCCGGCAGGGCGTCCACATAGCGCGGCGCCGCACCGAGGAAGATGATCTGTCCCCCGCGGGCTCGGAAGTCCGCCAGCGCGGCCATCGTCGTGCGGCGCAGCGTTTCACAGCCGGGCACGATCACGGCGTCATAGGACATCTCCCCCACCGTAAAGGCGCCCTCCCCCGCCCGGAACAGATCCGGCAGCGTGGATTCACAGATATAGTCAAAATCGAGCGTGTCCTCCAGCAGCCACCGTGTCAGCTCGGCGAAGCGGCGGTCAAGCTCCGCCCGTTTCAGACCGGTCCGGTCCTCCGGGCCGAACGCGATCCAGCAGGATTCCACCGGATGGATCACGCCGACGCGGATCAGCGGCTTCCCGCGGGTCATCAGGGTATTCACTCGGGCAAAGTGGTCCTCAATGAACGGATATTCCCGCCACCAGGCGCTCTGGTGGCCGATGGAGGCCGGATAATCGCGTTTGGATTCCCCGTGCATCGAGCACCAGTACAGGTGCGGCACGCGCACAGTCACCCCGAGGGCAGCCTGCCAGTCCCCCTGCAGCTTGTGTCCCTTGAAGTCGAAATCCCAGTTTGTCACGCCGTACAGCTCGCTGGCCACGCCGGGGCACCCCTGCTGATGCGCGGCGGAGGCCGCCTGCTTCACAGTCGTGAACTCCCGTCCGTCGCACAGCTGGTCCACCCCCGGCAGCGTGAAGCCGCGGTAGGCGCGCATCACCTCGCCCACGGCGCCGGACTGGCTTTCCAGCGTCTGCTCGGACATCATGTGGCCGGTCATCAGGATGCCGTGTTCGCGGCACCATTTTCCGATCTGGTCGCTGAAGGCGGAAACAAAGCGTTCCGTCGTATGGTCAAAAAAGCGCCAGCGCACAGGGGAAATCCCCTCCGGCTGTTCCCAGATCACCTCCGGCAGGCGGTCCAGCAGGCTTTCTTTCCAGGCCGCCCGATAGCTTTCCTCCAACCCGGCGGTCCATGGCAGCAGCACGTCCTGCAGATCCGTCGAGCGGGAGAGCACGGTTCTGCGCGGCATCTGCGGCTCGTCCGTAAAGATCGCCGGGCAGATTCCGCCCAGGTCGCTGCCAAGCGCTTCCCGGTACCGCTCATGCGTGATGCGGATAAAGTCGCGGATAGCCGCGGGATTCATGGTATCCGTATACCCGCGGAAATGGAACCAGGCGCTCGGCACGGTCTGCTTTTCCGCCGCGTACCATATCGTTCCGGCAGCTTCCCCGTTTTCGGCGAGCCGCCGGTAGCCTGTCAGCGATCCGCGTCCGTCCAGCGTCACCTCATACCGGGCGAGCACCCGTCCCCCGTCCGGGCCGGGCGCTTTCGGCGTCATCAGCAGGAAGCGCTGGCGGTTTTCCTCCTTTTCCGTCACGAAGCCCCCGGCAAATCCGGACGGCCACCGGTCCTCGTCGTACAGCCAGGCCAGCATGCCCAGTTTCCGCGCCTCCTCCACGCAGGTGCGGATCCGGTTCATAAACGCCTCGGACAGATACGGAACAGCCATCCCGCTGCGGGGATGCATATGAAAGCCGCCCATTCCCATCTGTTTCATATAACCGATTTCCCGCTTCAGCAGGTCCTCGTCCAGGTCGCAGTTCCATGCCCAGAAGGGTGCGGCGCGGTATTCGGAGCCGGGATTCCGGAACAGTCCGGGATCCGGTATTTTTTCCTTGGAGCGCGGGTAAAGCACAGTTATGCTCCTCTCCTGTGCGGGCCGGTTTCCTGTCTTTCGCCGGGGCGTGCCAGCCGCACGGTCACGATTTCAAACGGTCGGAAGAACAGGGTGAAGGTATCGTCCTTCACCTGCAGCCTCTCCCCCGGCTCCTCCGCCATCGAGCAGACGCAGACCGCGCCGAAGGGGAGAAGGGGATGAATCAGGGCGGAACGCGCCCCGCCCATGCTCTCATACATCCGGATCACCAAGTCGCCGCTTCCGTCCTCCGCCAGCTTCACGCTTTCAACGGTCACGGAGGCATCGCTGCATTCCATCAGACGCAGCGGCACGGAGGACCCCGGTACGGTAATCAGCGGGTCGTTCATGGCTTCCGCCGCTTCCGCCAGGCCGCTCTGCTCTATCGGGCCGTCCCACACGCGATAGGCATAGATAAAGCGATGGTAGCCGCGGTCCGCGGCCGCGTCAGGATAGGTCGGGGACCGCAGCAGGCTCAGGCCGATCACACCGTCCGCGGCGGATACGCCGTACTTGCAGTCGTTCAGCACCGCCGCGCCGTGGGTGGCGTCCCGCAGCGCTGTCCAGGCATGCGCGCAGACCTCGAAGCGGTCCTCGTCATACCGGCGGGAGCGGTGGGCCGGCCGGGAAATGTACCCGAACTGGATCTGGTGATCCGCGTTGTCCGCGTCGATCCCTGTATCGAAAGAAACCTTCAGCAGGCGGTGGCGCTCCTGCCATTCCGCCTCTGTAATAAACTCCAGCTGCATCTCCCCGGCCGACAGCCGGATCTGCTGCGTTATCACGGAGGAGGAGAACCGCGCGGTGATCCTCAGCTCGGCAAACAGGCCGCCGGCGCATGCGATTTCCGCCTCGTACGCGGCGTCCATAGGCACCTCCCGCCGTTCCGTCTGGCTGTCGATATCCCAGGCATCAAAGCGCCGGGGCAGGTCGCGGTACAGGTGAAATACGTTGGAGGCGGAGCGCACGCGCTCCCGCCCGTCATGCAGCATGATCATGGACAGCAGCTCGCCCTTCTGCGAAATCTCGCAGCGCAGGTGGGCGTTCTCCAGGATAAAGGAGCCGCCGTGCCGGCTGGCCGTGGCGCCGCTGCGTACCGGCACCTCAGCCGGATACATCGTCATCGCGGACATGGGCTCCAGATGGGCAAGCACCACCGCCTCCCCGCGATAGGCTGCCGCCTGGAAGCGCTTGCCGTCCCGCGTCACTGCGCCGTTCACGAACCGGTCGTCCGTCCGGATGATCCGGGTCACCCCGTGCGAGGCGGGGTTGAACACCGTTACGCCCGGGCCGTTCCGGCAGAAGGCCAGCAGCGCTTCGCGCGCGCCGCGGACCGAGGTGTCGCGGATCTGCGCAATATCCGTCTTCGCTTCCTCATACACCCGCGCGATGGAGGACCCGGGCAGAATATCATGGAACTGGTTCGTCAGCAGCAGCTTCCAGGTCTTCTCCAGCACCTCCACCGGGTATACCGCCCGGCCGGAGAAGGCGGCCATGGCTGCCAGCATCTCCCAGGCGCGCAGCACGTGCTCCGCCCGGCGGTTTCCCTTCTTGATCATGGCCTGCGTGGTATAGGTTCCGCGGTGGCACGGCACATACAGCTCTCCCCGGTATACGGGCAGGGATCCGTTATCCCGTTTCTTCAGGTAGTCCTCCGGGGTGATCCAGTACAGCTTCGGCGCTCCCTGCAGGTCCCGCTGGCGGCGCACCTGCTCCATATCGTCCCGGGACGGCCCGCCGCCGCCGTCCCCCTGGCCGAACGGCAGGTAGAAATCGCAGCTCCCGTCCTGCTCCAGCCGGCTGACCCAGCGGGTATGGACAGTTCTGGCGTCCACCGGGGTTTCGTAGAACATATGCAGGAACGTCGGGATCGTCGTCCCGTCCAGTCCGCGCCACTGGAAAGCGTGGTGCGGGAAGGGCTCCGAATCGTTGTAGGACCAGAATATCTTCTGGGTGGTCAGCCCGGTCATCCCGAACCCTTTGATAATCTGCGGCAGCGCGGCGCTGTAGCCGAAGGTGTCCGGCAGCCATGCCACGCGGCTTTCCACGCCCAGAACCTCCCGGAAATACCGGTGGCCGTACAGGAACTGGCGCACCAGCGATTCCCCGCCCGCCAGGTTGGTATCCGGCTCCACCCACATGCCGCCGTCGGCAATCCAGCGGCCTTCGGCGATCGCGGCCTTCACTTCCTCAAACAGCTCCGGATAGTTTTTCCGGCACAGCTCATATTCCGCGCACTGGCTCTGGAGGAACATCATTTCCGGATATTCCTTCAGCAGGCGCAGCACCGCCCCGAAGGTGCGCGCGGTTTTCCGGCGCGTCTCCTCCATCGGCCACAGCCATGCGAGGTCCAGATGGGAGTTGGCGATCACGCCCATGGAAGCGGCATACGTGCCGTTATGGGCGTTCATCAGAGGCGCGATCTGCGTGCGGGCCGCAGCGTACGCCTGCCGGCGCTCCGGCAGGGGAAGCTCCGCGTCCAGGCTGTCCAGCAGCCGGGCGAAGCCCTCCGCCAGCGCCTCCCGGAAGCCGTCGTGCGGCTCCAGAAAATCATGCACGTCCCGCAGCACTGTCAGATCCAGCCACAGTTGATAGGCCTCCTCGTTCCACCAGCCGAAGGTGCTCCGGCCGGTCACCGCGGGGCCGCCGCGGGTATAGGTAACCCCCTTCTCCGGGAAAACCGGCCGGCTGGGATGCTCGGGCAGTGGCGTGCCGCCGTATACCTCCAGGGCGATGGAGAAGGTCTCGCCGCCCTCCGCCTCCTGGCAGACCGCCTGGTCGGAGATATACTGGTGCGGATGATCCATCCGGTCCGCACGCCGCGCGCCGAAAACCCGGCCGTTCACAAACAGCACGGACTCCCCGCCGGGGTTCAGGTCCATCACGATCCGCTCGCCGCGCGCTTCCGCCGGCACGGTGAAGCTGCCGAACATCCAGGCGTAGTCCCAGGCCTTTCCCCATGCCGTTCCGGCAGGCCAGGGCGTCCGGGCGCGGGTTTCCGCCTCCGCGAGCGTCAGCGCTCCCTGCGCCGGGAATCCTTCCAGTTCAATCTCCCCCAGCGGATGGTACAGATCTGCCTCCAGCGCATCGATCAGATGGGCCAGCTGTTCACGGATTTCGTTGATCATGTGCGTTCCTTTCCCTGATCAGATCAGTTTCCTCAGCGCGCCGCAGGCCGCGTCAAAGGCCGCGTCCTCCGTGGGATACACGCCCTCCTGCAGGGCGGTCTTCTGTCCGCGTTCCAGCTCCCGCAGGCCGTCGAACACGCGCAGATGCGGCTCAATGGTCACCGCTTCGCCGCCCCGGGCAGCGTAATCCGCCAGAATTTCCGGCAGGTGCCCGATTCCCTGTCCGGCCGGCACCACCGTTCCGTCCGCCATGGCGTCCTTGATATGCATGTACCAGGTCCGGGGGCCCAGCAGCTTCCATGCTTCGGGAACATCCTGGCCGCACTGGATGAAGTTGGCCGGATCGAAAACGCAGCGCAGGGCAGGTACAGCATCCAGCAGACCGGCGCACCGGACCGCAAGGTCGCCATAGATTCCCTTCTCATTCTCATGGCAAAGCGCGACGCCGAAGTCAGCCGCGATTTCCGCCATCTGCGCCAGCTTCTCAATCACCTCGTTCCGGCAGCTCTCCGGCTTTGCGCCCTCCGGCAGGTAGAAGGAGAACATCCGCAGGTTGGCGCACTCCAGCGTGTTTGCCAGCTCCAGCGTATGGCGAAGCAGCTCCAGGTGTCCGGCATAATCCCCGTCCAGCGGAATCTTTCCGATCGGGGATCCGACAGACCACACGCACAGACCGTTGTCCTTCAGCTGCCGCAGCGTCTCCGCGGCCTCCTGAACGGTGAGGGCTGTAATGTTCCGCCCGTTCACACCACGGATTTCCGTACCATCCAGGCCGTTCCGTTTCATGGCGGCAATCTGTTCGCTGAGCCCGGAAGCCGCCTCATCCGAAAAAGCATAAATTTTCATCCGTTGCCTTCCTTTCCGGCATTTCTGCCGATCCTGAGATGTATTTCCTTCCCGCCTGCGTACAGGCCGTTCAGCTCCGCGTACCCGATTCCCTCCGGCAGGCAGGGTTGCCCGGCGCTCCCGTCCGGCTTCAGACCGAATATCCCGTAAAAAACCATGGCCAGAAACGCGGCGGCGCTCCAGGTCTGCCTTTCGCAGGAGCGCCATTCCAGATATTTCCCGCCGCCCTCCTGGATCCCGCCGTAAATCCTTCCGTCCTCCGGATGATAGATCTCGGCGAACTGCCCGTCCCGCACCGCATGGCGGGCCAGGGCGTACAGCTCGTCCGCGAACAGGCCGCTCCGCCCGGCTTTCAGCGCTGCAAGGGCCCAGAAGCCCTGGATGTGCGGCCACACTGTCCCGCAGTGGCGGCCGTAGCCTTTTGCGCGGTAGGGCGGAAATGCCGGCCAGACGCACGGAATGCCCTGTTCCGTGCGGAAGGCATGCTCCATGACGGAGCGGGTCTGCTCCGCGTCCGCGATCCCGAACAGAATGGCGAAGGCCAGGCCCAGGCTCTCCTGGGCGTCGCACTCCCCCGCAAGGTAGTCGAACAGCCCGGTACCCGGGTTCCAGAACGCGCGCCGGATGGCTTCCCGCAGCGCGTCTGCGCGGTGGATCCAGCCGCTGCCGTCCTCGCCCCGGAGCCGGGCAAGCCGGGCGATCACGCGGAACGAATGCTCATAAATACTGTTGGTGGACAGCGCTTTCATCGGAATCCCCACGCCGGCGGCCGCCCGCTGCTCCGGATGTTCTCCTGGCCAGCGCAGAATGGAGGAGGTAAGGGAGGGGTTCCGGTAGCGTTCGGGATAAGCGGAAGTGCCGTCTCCATATACCGCCGGCCCCCGGAACAGCCCGTCCTCAGGGTCATATTCCTCCCGGATGCATTGCTCCGCGGTGCGCCGCAGGGCATCATACGCCAGGTATGCGAAATCGGTGTCCCCGGTAACCTCCCACAGACGCTCCGCGCCGATGGCCCAGATCATCCGGTCCCAGTACTGCCCACCGACCTCCGGCCCGTTTCCCCTGTCCTCCAGTACGCACAGCAGGGTGCTGCGCGCCGTTTCCGGATCCAGCAGCGCCTCCGCGAACCATACGTTGATCGCGGCGTCCCTCGTCCACTGGGTCGGATAATCCGCCCCGGCCATCAGGCAGGCGCTGCCCTTCCCCGGCTTCCCGTCCGCAATCGGCTTCGTGTTGGATGCCAGCGTTTCCGCTGCCAGAACAAAGGCCTGTTCCAGCTCCCTGTTTCCGCAGGAAAAGCAGGGATATACGGCAGGGTTGTTCATCGGCCCTCCATCCTTTTTTCACTTTCTTCCTTTGAATTTATCATACCCTTCCGGCATCCTTCCCGCAAGAGAAAACGTAACAAAAAATATGCAGAAATACACCTCCCGAAGCGGCCGCTTTTGATTGTTTTGCCGAATAGGATAAAATAAAAAAGTCACTTTGCAGAGAGACCTTCCGAGGTTTTCCCATGGCTTACGCTTTGCCCGCATGCTTGGAATTAAGAACATGCGGGAACAGTGTTTCCTGACCGCAGCTGCTCAGAACATTAAAAGGCTGGTCATGGCCTAAGGGCCTTTGGCTTCTTCGATTTCTATTATCCGTAACATGACAAGGCCCCTATCTTCTCTCGAAAATAGGGGCTTTGTTGACAGTCTGTAGCGCCGGGAATGGCATTCCCGGCGCTTTGCTTACCTCAAAACGCAATCTCCCGGTGCGCTCAGTTGAGCTCCGGAACCTTGTAAAGAATATCTTCCTTGGAATCCATCTCCTTCAGCACGTTGTCATCGGTGATCCGCAGGTCATTCAGCACCCACAGCCCGTCCTCCATGATGATCAGCCCCTGCGGGATGACCTGCGTGTTGCTCTGATCCGCTTCTTCCCCGGCGTCCTCACAGGGAACGATCAGCTCTGTGGATCCCAGCTCCTTTCCTTCTGTGTCAAACCAGCGGTAGGTCTGTTGCATGCCCAGGCTGTCATTCCGGACCGCCATCACAGCTTTTCCCCCGTATTCAATCAGCTGCGAGCAGCCGATCCTCGGGGTATCGTCAAAGCTCTCCCTGTTCAGCCAGAGCCTGCGGCCGTTCGCGTCAAAGCGCGCCAGCGCGTGAGCCCAATGCTCCGAGCTGAAATCGGATTCGATGATCCACGCCAGATATCCGCCGTCCGGAGTCTGAACACACTTGTCAATCCAGGCCCTTGCGCCGTTTTCCATCATCATGGGCAGCACGGTTTCCCAGATCGCGTGGCCCTGCATATCCACCTTCATGATCTTCGCGTTTGAGGATCCCCCGACCTCGTTCCCGGCCAGCACCAGCCCGCCTTCCGCCGCGAAAGTGCTTCTGAGCCCGATCATCGTCTTCCGGTCGAAGCTGAAGATCAGCCCGCCGTTCCAGTCCAGAAAACCGCGCTGCTCCTCTCCGTCCTCCGTGTATACATTCATCTGGATGCATGCTGAAGTAATGCTGTCCACCAGTCCGCTGGTCTTTCCGTTTTGGAAGATATCAACCGCGGCGCCAATGGGTTCTCCTTCTGCGGAAAACCTGCGGATTTCGATGGCTTCCGTATTCTGATAAGGCGCGTTGACATAAACAGCGCCGATCATACCGTCATCCAGCAGCGCCGCGCCTCTGAAATGCGCCTGCCCCTTCGCGGGGTCCCAGTATTCCCATGCCACTGTTCTGTCCGGATTCAGGCAGAGCAGTCTGGCTTTGCTTTCCTGATAGTTTCCGGCCTTTCCGCGGCTTCCGGTAAAGATCATCCGGCCGTCCGGCAGCGTAAAGGCATAGGCCATCCAGTCCTCGCCCTCCGCGCTGATGCTCACGCTGTTTTCAGCGCAGGCAGCCACACAGCAGATCATCAGGCACAGCATCATGATTATCAGCTTTTTCATCTTGATCCTCCCCGTTATTGTTCCCCGCCCCAGCGTTTTGCGTCCTCCGCCGGGCTGTACCATGCATCCACCATCGTGGAATCCATGATCGTGCCGTCCATCAGAATCCGATAGTTGAAATTGTCGCAGCCGCCGAAGGTATCCTGTCCGATTTCGCTGTCCGGGCGTGTCAGGAAGACCCGGTAGCACACCAGGCTTTCATGCTGCGGCGTTGCCGGCGCCTGAACCAGCTGCACGGTGCACTCCCAACCGTCCAGGGCGTCTCCCGGCATATTCCAGGCCGCGCACACGGCATCCGTCACCATCCGTGCCGCCGTTTCCCGGTCGATTTCTGAGCTGCCCTGCCGGATCTCGCCTGCAGTCACTTCAGAATGAATATGGTATTTCTCCCACAGGTACTGCGTCAGGGACTGTGTTTCCAGGTCCCGGTTTTCTTCGTCTCCCAACAGTACATGGGCCATGAGCGCCTCATTCACGGCGGAAGGATAGCCGGGCATGCCGAAGGCCTCTGCGATGAAAGCGTCCATCCGGGCCTCATCCGGCAGTCCGGCCGACCGGTAGTCATGCTCCGGGCACATCCCGATCCCCCACAGCATCCGGATCAGTTCTTCCTTGACTTCCGGCTCCCAGTGAATATACCATCCGTACTTTGCCTCCGCCTTTGCGCCGTATTGAAGAATCTGAAGCTCTGCGGACCACCCGTCCGGATCGTAGGTGTATGCCGCTTCCGCCTGGCCAGTCCCCAGGTTGATGACCGCGCCGTATTTCATTTCCTGATTCAGCTGATAGTGCGTATGGAACTGCATCCTGACCAGCATTCCGTTTTCCTCTCCGGCTCCGAGGGGAATCACGTCGCAGAACAGCGCTTTCATCTCGGCGTCGCTGACAGAATACTTTCCCCGAATCGCCTGCTCAGCGAGGGCCATAGCTTCCTGAGCATCCACCGATGCCGCCGGTGTCACATCCATGTACATGTTCTGGAATTCTTCCTTATCCAGCGTGTCGAAGCTCCGGTTGCCCCGCTCATCCACAAGAAGCGTCGCGCGGTACCCGGTCTCTGTTTCCTCCACCAGAGGCCCATCCAGGGAAGGTTCAATTCCCTTCCGCCGGTCCGTCACCTTGTCCATGGAGGCTTTGCTGACTTCTCCGGAAACCGTCCACATCCTGTATGTTTCATCCCATTGAATCTCCGGCGTCATCTCGTTCACTTCCTCCGGATCCCAGCCCAGCACTTCCGTCATCAGCGAACGAAGGGCTTCAACCGCCGTATCTTCCGTTACCTCCGTTTTTTCCGGCAGGCCTCCCTGTCCGTCCTGTTCCTGTATATAGAACGGGTTATAAATGTCCCGCAGATAGTACCCCAGCGCGTCCGTATACGCCAGCAGCGCTTCTCTGCCTTCCGGCGTATCGTCAATCGGTTCGGGATGCTCCGCGAAATAACGTTCCTGGAACACAATAATGGGATCCGGCGCCACGCCGATGCTGTCTTCAGGTTCGGAGATATAATACCCCTGCTGCCGTCGGATCAGCTCGCCGTAGGTCGCGTCCACGATCCTGTCCGCCGCGTTTTCCCGCTCTTCCTTCGTGTTTTTTTCGTCCATCAGAATCTGATATAATTCCGGATTCATCTCAAAATTACATTCGCGCATCGTCTTCACAAATGTGAGCTTGTCCTCCAGGTTCCACCTGCCAAGTGCGCCGCTGGCTTCCATTTCAGCCACCTTCGCGTAATACTCGTTCACCAGGATTCCGACCGCCAGCGCCACTGCACTGATCAGGATCAGTGCCGTGGCCAGTACAACACCCAGGGACAGCTTCGTCCTCCTGGGCATATTTTCTCCTTTCACAATCTGTCGGACCAAATGATCCTTCCAGTATTCTGAAGGCTGACAGCTTATGATGGATGAATTCAATGCGTTCCGCAATGCTGCTTCTTTCATTTTCATCAGCCCTCCTCTTCCAATTCAAGCTTTAGCCGTTTTTGGGCCTTCTCCAGTTCCCGGAAAACCGTGGAGGGGCTCATTTCCAGGGTATTGGCAATATCACGCAGCGTCATCCGGTTCCAGAAGTGCAGAATGACGATCTGCCTCTGCCTGAAGGGGAGTTCCTTCACCAGGGTCAGGATTTCCCGGTCCGCCGGATCAGGCTCCGCGATTTGAATATCTTCTGTGGAAGCCGAATGATCAATGTGCTTCCACCATCGGCTGCGGTGATAATCGTGGCACAGATTCATGGCCACGCGGATCAGCCATGCCTTCTCCGATTCCTGTCTGAAGCCGCCCTTTTTCCATGCTTTCAGGAAGGTTTCCTGAACGATGTCCTGTGCCATGGCCATATCGCCCAGGGTTACTCTGCATAATCCCAGCAGAATGCCCGAATAGGCATTCACCAAGCGGGACAATTCTTCTTCGCTGATGGCGCCTGGTACCAAGGCGTCCGTCCGCATATACCCACCCCCGTATCCTTGCGGGAAGCATTCTCATCCGTTCCCGCAGCCTGAGGCCGCGCGTTATACATACATTATACGCCGCGCTCCGGCCTTTCAACAGTAAGACGGAATCCGGGCCCCGTTTTTGTTCATCCTCCGGAATCATTTGCGGAAGACTTTTTTTCAGGCCTGTATGACACAGGGAAATCAGCGGCGCTGTCCGACGAGTCCGGTCAGCTCCGGGATGAGCCTTTCGATGCAGACCATCAGCATGCGCCCGCCGCCGGAAAAAGAAGCGGAAAGCTCTCCGGTCACCGCGTCCCGGCCAACCCGGATCGTATAGTGCCGGTACGGCTTCCCCTGCTTTCTGATCAGACACAATCGGTATTTTTTCATCGTTATCAGCCTCCACACCTATTAGACGCGTGAGACGACACATTTGTTTGCACCGTACGCAAAGAAAAAAACGGCAGCCCTGCAGGCCAATGTCATTCAGATAAGGATGACGGAAAGAGAACTGGAACTGAAACAGGTTCCGGTCTCTTTTTTTGTTAAGAAAATTGCAGAAAAGGGTTGACAAATCGGTCAAAATGTGCGGCCGCTTTCGCTACTGAATCAAAGAAG
>JAFRLY010000041.1 GCA_017431005.1 Clostridia bacterium | reverse complement strand
TTTTAGCAGATGAAAGCATCTGTTTGTTTAGTATGCCCACATTGCTGTCTGTCCCCTGGAAAAAGAAGAACTGACCATCATTTTCTGATAGTCAGTCCCCTTTGCCCTTCGCGCAATGTATTTATCTTAATGACATTGCCCGCCGCGGGGAGACCTTTTTCATGTACCGGTTTTATTCATTGCTGTCCGGATTATCTGTGCTTTGTTCTGTTTCTTTCACGGCTGCCGTTTCTTCCGTTTCGCTCACAGCCGCCGTTCCTTCCGCTTCTGTTTCAGCGGTTACGGTTTCCTCAGCCTCCGGAGTTTCCTCTTCCTTCTCGGCTCTGCAGACGCCGACCACCCGGCTTCCTTCCGCCAGCCGCATCAGCCGTACGCCCTGGCTGACCCGGCCGCAGACCCGGATATCGGCCGCCCGGCTGCGGATAATGGTTCCGTCATCGGTGATCAGCAGGATATCCTCGTCCTCGTGCACGAAGAAGAGGGCTGCCAGTTCACCGGTCTTCTCCGTCAGGTTGATGGCCCGGACGCCCTTTCCGTTTCTGCCCTGCTCTCTGTATTCATCCGGATCCGTCCGTTTTCCGTATCCGTTGGTGGTCACGGCCAGCACAGTTGTATCCGGCTCCACGGTCGCGATATCGATCACTTCGTCGTTCTCCGCCAGACGCATGGAGCGGACGCCCAGGGAATTGCGGCCCAGGTTGCGCACATGGCGCTCATTGAAGCGGATGGACATGCCCAGCCTGGTGGCCAGCAGCATTTCGTCGTTGCCCGTGCTCAGGCGCACGCCGATCAGCTCGTCCCCTTCCCGCAGGGCGATGGCGATCAGGCCGTTCTTGCGGAGATTGCGGAATTCCTCCAGTGCCGTCTTTTTGATCATGCCCTCCCGGGTCGCCATGACCAGATTGAATTCCTGGTCGGATTCCTTCGGCATGGGCAGCATCGTGGAAATCTTTTCCCCGGTGGCAATCTGAAGCAGGTTAATGATCGCCGTGCCTCTTGCCTGCCGTCCCGCTTCCGGAATCTGGTAGCATTTCAGGCTGTACACCCGCCCGGTGTTGGTGAAGAACATGATTTCCTGATGCGTGCTTGTCACGAACATCTGGGTGGTGTAATCCGTCTCCTTGACGTTCATGCCGCTGACACCGCGTCCGCCGCGGTGCTGCGTCCGGTACACGGAGGACGAAACACGTTTGACGTATCCGTCGTGAGTCAGCGTCACCACCATGTTCTCTTCCTGGATCAGATCCTCCACGTCGATCTCGCCGTCCACTACGGTCAGCTCGCTGCGGCGCTCATCTCCGAACTTGTCGCGGATCACCGTGATTTCTTCCTTGATCACGTTCATCAGCAGCTTTTCGTCCGCCAGAATGGCTGTCAGACGGGCGATTGTTTTCTCAAGCTCCTGATATTCCTCCAGCAGGCGCTCCCGCTCCAGCCCGGTCAGGCGTGCCAGCCGCATGTCCAGAATCGCCTGGGCCTGCCGGTCGCTGAACTCGAAGCGCAGCATCAGGGCTTCCTTGGCTGTTGCGGTGTCCTTGCTGGCCCGGATGATCGCCACGATCTCGTCAATATGGTCGAGCGCCTTCAGCAGGCCTTCCAGGATATGAGCCCGTGCGTTGGCCTTGTCCAGCTCATACCGGGTTCTCCGGGTCACGACCTCCTTCTGGTGCTCCAGATAGTAGTAGATCATTTCACGCAGGTTCAGAACCCGCGGTTTCCCGTCTACCAGCGCCAGCATGTTTGCGCCGAAGTTTTCCTGCAGGGAGGTATGCTTGTACAGGTAGTTCAGCACCACCTGCGGATATACGTCCTTCTTCAGCTCAATGACGATGCGCATCCCGTTCCGGTCGCTTTCGTCCCGGATATCGCTGACGCCCTCAAGAAGCTTCTCGCGTACCAGATCGCCGATCTTCTCCACCGTCTTGGCCTTGTTCACCATGTACGGAATCTCGGTGATAACGATCCGGCTCCGGTTGTTGCCCATGTCCTCGATGTTGCTTCTGGACCGGACGGTGATTTTGCCGTGCCCGGTAAAGTAGGTTTCCCGGATACCGGCCCTGCCCAGGATCAGACCGCCCGTCGGGAAGTCCGGTCCCTTGATGTGCTGCATCAGATCCTCGATCGTGCAGTCCGGATTGTCGATCATGCAGATCACGCCGTTGATAACCTCGGTCAGGTTGTGCGGCGGGATATTGGTCGCCATGCCGACCGCGATACCGTTCGAGCCGTTGACCAGCAGGTTCGGGAACCTGGAGGGCAGCACGGCAGGCTGCTGCAGGGTTTCGTCAAAGTTGGGATAAAAATCCACTGTATCCTTGTCGATGCCCTCCAGCATATACATGGTCAGCTTCTGCATTCTGGCTTCCGTGTACCGCATAGCGGCCGCGCCGTCGCCGTCCACGGAGCCGTAGTTTCCCTGCCCGTCCACCAGCGGATAGCGGATATTGAAGGGCTGGGCCAGGCGTACCATTGCGTCATAAACCGAGGAATCGCCGTGGGGATGATATTTTCCCAGCACGTCGCCCACCAGACGCGCGCTCTTGCGGTAGGGCTTGTCCGGCGTCATGCCCAGCTCGTCCATATCGTACAGGATCCGCCGGTGCACCGGCTTCAGGCCGTCCCTGACATCGGGCAGCGCCCGGTCGATAATAACGGCCATCGCGTAGGAGATGAAGCTTTTCTTCATCTCCTGCTCCAGGTTTACCGGAATCAGTTTATCTTGAATCATGTCTCTTCCTCAAACAATCTCAGCTTATCGTATTCTCTGCGTTTCCCGTCAGATGTCCAGATCCCGTACCAGGTCGCTGTTTTCCTGAATAAACTGCTTGCGGGGTTCCACGTCGTCGCCCATCAGCAGCGTGAACAGCCGGTCCGCCTCCATGGCGTCGCTGGGTGTAATCTGCATCATGGACCGGGTTTCCGGGTTCATGGTGGTCATCCACAGCTGTTCGCTGCTCATTTCGCCCAGTCCTTTGTACCGCTGAATTTCAGGCTTCGGATCGCGCCCGATCTCATCCAGCAGGCGCTGCAGCTCATCGTCGTCGTAGACATACCGTTCCGTCTTTCCCTTGGTCACCTTGTACAGCGGAGGCATGGCCGCGTATACATATCCCTTTTCCACCAGCGGCCGCATAAACCGGTAGAAGAACGTCAGCAGCAGAATCCGGATATGGGCGCCGTCCACGTCGGCATCCGTCATGCAGACAATCCGGTGATACCGCAGCTTGCTCTCGTCAAACTGATCGCCGAATCCGCATCCGAACGCCGTGATCATCGCCCGGATTTCCTGGTTATCAAGAGCTCTGTCCAGCCGGACCTTCTCCACGTTCAGGATCTTGCCGCGCAGGGGCAGAATGGCCTGGAAATGCCGGTCGCGGCCTTCCTTGGCGCTGCCGCCGGCGGAATCGCCCTCCACCATGAAAATCTCACATTTGGAAGGATCTCTCTCAGAGCAGTCCGCAAGCTTGCCCGGCATGCTGCCGCTCTCCAGAACGGTCTTTCTGCGCACGGTTTCACGGGCTTTGCGGGCCGCCTCCCGGGCACGCTGGGCATCCACGCAGCGGCCGACAATCGCCTTGGCCACCGTGGGGTTTTCTTCCAGGTAGGTGCTCAGCTCTTCCGTCACCAGACTGTCCACAACGCCGCGGACCTGACCGGAGCCCAGCTTACTCTTGGTCTGGCTTTCGAACTGCGGATCCTCCATTTTGATGGAGATAATCGCTGTCAGGCTCTCCCGCACGTCCTCGCCCTTCAGGTTGGGCTCGCTGTCCTTCAGCAGCTTGTACCGCCGCCCGTAATCGTTGATGGCCCGGGTCAGCGCCGTGTTGAAGCCGACCAGATGCGTGCCGCCGTCCGGTGTCGCGATATTGTTGGCGAAGGAGTACACGTTTTCAGCATAGCTGTCGTTGTACTGCATCGCCATTTCCACCAGGATGCCGTCCTTTATGCCTTCTGTATAGATCGGTTCCGGGAACAGCACCTGCTTGTGCTGGTTCAGGAACTTGACGAATTCCCGCAGTCCGCCTTCGTAGCAGAAGTCATTTTCCTTCGGTGTTTCTCCGCGCTCATCCCGGAAAACAATCCGTACGCCCTTGTTCAGGAAAGCCATCTCGCGCAGTCTGTTCCGCAGCGTCTCGTACTCGAACTCGCCGGTTTCAAAGATTCCTTCCGGGTTGTCCTCCGTTTTTACGTCCGGCCAGAACTGAATCGTGGTTCCTGTCCGTTCCGTGGTTCCGATAACCTTCAGATCGTAAATATATTTGCCGCGTTCATATTCCTGCTGATAGATCTGCCCGTTCTGGTAGACCTTCACGCAGAAATGTCGGCTCAGCGCGTTGACCACGGAAGCGCCGACGCCGTGCAGGCCGCCGGAAACCTTATATCCTCCCCCGCCGAACTTTCCGCCGGCATGCAGAACCGTCAGGCAGACTTCAACCGCGGGCCGGCCCATCTTGGGATGGAGTCCCACAGGAAAGCCGCGTCCGTCGTCCATGACTGTCACGCTGCCGTCCGCGTTCAGCGTCACATTGATCTGTCTGCAGTACCCCGCAAGCGCTTCGTCCACGGAGTTGTCAACAATTTCATATACCAGGTGATGCAGGCCCCTGGCATCCGTTGAACCGATATACATACCCGGACGTTTCCGAACTGCTTCCAGTCCCTCCAGCACCTGAATCTGCTCCTCACCGTAATCGGCGGTCACAGCGGTCACGTTCTCCAGATTCGGTTCGAATTCTTCTGCCATTTTGCACCTCTTTGCTGTTCCTCTGATTTCGTTTGGAAAACCTGAAAAATCTGGGCGGTAACAAACCGTTTTGGAAAAGCCTTCCAACCCTGAAAAATCAAGCCTTTCAAGCCTGTTTATTATACCATTTTTTTGCCTGAAAAGGAAGCTTTTTATGCTGTTTTTACAGTTTTTTCAAGCCTCCTGTATGTATTGACTTCATAGATATAAACTGTTAGAATTCTCCCAGAAATAACAATGAAAAGAGGGGTTCCTCATGACCAGAAGGATCATTGCCGTTTGGCTTCTTCTGTCCCTGATGCTGCTGTGCGTTTCCTCCTCCCTGGCGGAAGGCATGCAGACCGGCAGCATGTATGTTTTTACCCCCAACGGCCGTGCGCTGCGCTTCCGAACAACCCGCAGCACTGCCGCGGATAACGTCATCTGTGAAATCCCCTACGGAACCAAGGTATACGTGCTGGACTGGGACGGAACCTGGGCCCTGATCCAGTACAACGGTTCCGACGGCTATGTTGTCAAAAAATATCTGCAGATTGAGCGCCCCGCTTCTTTTGAGGAAGTGCAGGCCGCTGCGGCTCAGGCCAAGCTGGATAAACAGGCGGAAGCTGCGCAGAAGGAACTTGAAAAGAAACAGCAGGCGGAACTTCGGGCCCGCCAGAACAAACTGGATCGCTCGACAATCAAAACGGTCGATCCTTATGACGCCACCGTGCAGCTCGGATATGACGGAGGCGAAACCAACCTGTACCAGAAAGCAAGTCTCCTGTCTGACATCCTGCAGGTTTTCCCGGACGGAACCAGGTTGACTGTTTTTGCGCAGAACAAGGACTGGGCCAGGGTTTATAATGGCTCACTGGATATGGAGGGATATGTGCTTCTGGAAGATCTGATTCCTGACGAAGTGGAAGAGGAAATGCTGGACGAAGATTACTGATATCCTTTACGCCCGTATCATCTCCGAAGCAGAGGAGGATTTGCCGTCATGCTGCTTGCCCTGACCTTTGATGACGGTCCGAACACGACCACCACCCCGCAGATTCTGGATATTCTGAAAGAGTATAACGCCGTTGCTTCCTTCTTTCTCATCGGAAGGAACATCACCCCGGCATCGGGTATGGTTGTGCATCGGGCTCTGTCTCAGGGCTGCGAAATCTGCAACCATTCCATTTCACATCTGAGAATGGGTCAGATGACCCCTGAGGAGATCTACCGGGAAGTCCAGCCCTGCTCTGACCTGATTCAGGGCCTCACCGGTTATGCTCCCCGCTTCTTCAGGCCGCCCTTCATCGATGTCAGTCCTGTTCTGTTTGACAATGTGGATCTGACCTTCATCTGCGGCTCCGGCTGCAATGACTGGATGCCGGAGGTTACCGCGCAGCAGCGTATTCAGATGGTTCTCTCCCACGCCCGGGACGGTGAAATCATCCTCCTGCACGATTCGGAAGGCAATATCAATACAGTCAAAGCGCTTCGTTTCCTGGTTCCGGAGCTCCGCCGCAGGGGCTTCCGTTTTGTAACCTGCTCACAGCTTTTCCGTGAGAACAGGATCTCCCCTGCCCCCGGTCATCTGTATTCAAATGTTTTTGAATAAGAGCATCTCTCAAATTGACATTCCATCAAATAAAAGCTATAATAACTGAGTTTTCCCGCATGGGAAAACCTTTGCACCTCGAGATGTGGTTCCGTAGCTCAGTAGGATAGAGCGGTCGCCTCCTAAGAAATAGACGAACGCTCGCAAATGGGCTATAATCCGAAAAGGGTGCGGAGTTCGATCCCAGCCGAGGGCGCTGAAAATTCTAACAGAAGCGCGCGGAGCAGAGTTCGGAACCAACCGGGTGCGCAAGCACCAAAAACCCCCGATTTTCGTTAGAAATTGACCCGGT